>NZ_JBBMXF010000021.1:0-14008 GCF_037996785.1 Xenorhabdus thailandensis | reverse complement strand
AGGCCATAGGTAAAAGTTGTGGCGGACTCTCAACCAAAATCCATTTAGCCGTAGACAGTTACGGTTTTCCTGTCCATTTTGAGCTTTCCGAGGGACAAACACATGATATCGTTCATGCTAAAGTCTCCTTGCACAATCTCCAACTTCAGATTTTGTTATTGCGGATAAAGGATACGATAGTGAAGCTTTCAGGGAAATCGTCAAACGAAAAGGCGCGACACCGGTCATTCCCTACCGGAACAATAGCCGAAAATCGGATAAAAAGATTGATAAGGGTTTATATCGTTATCGTCATTTAGTGGAAAATGCGTTTGCCAGAATCAAGCATTTTCGTGCAATCGCAACAAGATACGATAAATTAGCACGGAATTATGCCAGTATGGTGGCACTGGCATTTATCATCGTCTGGCTACCCATGTGGTCAGAATAAATGATGAACACAAAACGTCAACAGACTCTAATACTAGCCTAAAAAGACTTCAGACCGATTATATTGACCTTTATATAATTCATCGATGGGATGATAACACGCCGATTGAAGAAACAATGCTTGCTCTGAATGACTTGATTCAGTCAGGCAAGGTTCGGTATATCGGAGCTTCGTCAATGAGAACTTGGCAATTCATTAAAGCACAATTCGTCGCCAGAATGAACGGATGGACTCAGTTCATTAGTATGCAAAATCATTACAATCTCATCAATCGTGAAGAGGAAAGAGAAATGATTCCTTATTGTGTTTCCGAAGGGATTGGGGTTACACCATGGAGTCCATTGGCTAGAGGTAAACTTGCAAAGAAGGCTGGTACTACTCGTACACAATCTGACAAGGTATTGTCATGGCTATATGAATCCGCAAAGCAGAGTGATGAAAAAATAATTTCTGTTCTAAATGACCTCGCAGCAAGTAAAGCATGTAAGCCTGCACATGTAGCTTTAGCTTGGTTGTTATCTAAACCATCAATCGCTTCACCAATTGTTGGTGTGACATCAGTAGAGCAACTTATAGACAATACTTGTTGTATGAATGTATCTCTTAGTAATGATGAAATTGCTGCACTGGAGGAGTTCTATACTCCACATATGAGAGCCGAGTTATCCTAAAATAGTTATTGGGGGATTTATGCGAGTCCAAAAACCGATCAATTCAGGATTTAGCGCGTCATCAACAGCCTCGGATGTACTTAAAGGTATTGATATTAAAGGTAAGACCGCTTTTATCACAGGTGGACATTCTGGATTGGGATATGAGACTACTAAAGCGCTATCAGAAGCAGGTGCTCATGTGGTAGTGGGAGTAAGGGATATGAAGAGAGCATCTAATGCTTTAAGTGAGTTAACCAATATTACCATTCTTCCACTTGATCTTTCGGATATAAATTCTGTCAGGACATTGGCGGCTTATGTCAATGCGAATAGATATATCTTTGATTATGTGATTTGTAATGCTGGCATCATGGCTTCTCCAGAAAAACGGGTTGGTCCAGGATGGGAATCGCAGTTTGCTACAAATCATATTGGCCATTATATACTGGTGAATCTTATATGGAACAATATCCGATCTGGAGGGAGAATTGTATGCGTTTCATCTGCTGGGCATCACAATTCACCAATCAGATGGGATGATATTCAATTTACCAGCGGTTATGACAAGTGGGTGGCATATGCACAGTCTAAAACTGCTAATGTACTTTTTGCATTGCAATTGGACACATATGGGAAAAACAGAAATATCAGGGCATTTTCTTTGCATCCGGGTAAAATCTTCACCCCACTCCAGCGATATCTGTCTTATGAAGAAATGGCGAATGAGGGATGGATGGATAAGGATGGTAATCCAATTGACCCAGCCTTTAAATCTCCGGCACAAGGTGCTGCGACTGAGGTATGGGCTGCAACAAGCTCAGCGTTGATTGGACTGGGAGGACTTTATTGTGAAGATCGTAACATTACAGGACTCGCATCAGATTATGAAGAACCCTTTGTTGGTGTTTGTGAATATGCTGTTGATCCGGTAGAAGCCTTAAGATTGTGGAATTTCACAGCTAATCTTACAGGTGTAAATGTATTTGCAGCTATTAACTAAATTCTCCCTTTGAAGGAGGATTGAGAGAGAAATGGGGCAGATCATATACGAAGCTCGGGTTAATCAGGGAGGATATGTCACACTTCTTGCCCATGAAAAGCAAGCAACGACGCGGCTTAGATTACACGCCACTTTTTATGTTTTTATTGAGCAAAGTCGGTGAAAAATGGGATGCGGTCCACAGTGAAGCCATTCAGCGACTGGACAGTCCAGAACCTTTATTTTGGCTAGTGGCGTTACATGAGCATGAACAAAGAGAGTATATCCGCTGTGGTGAATCCAGTTATTACAACGGGTTGTTCGTCGATGGATCCGGTTTTTTAAGGAAGGTGAATCCAAATCTGTCAGTAAATGATATTCCTGTCCAGTGTCAGTGCTGTACGCATACATTTAACGGGGTTCCTATTCATCGCTGATCCAGGTAATTTTCACCATGAGAAAAAGAATTAACCGCAGTATTTAACGCCCTTTTTCTGCATGTTACCCCTTTCAGTATGAATGAAAAGGGTCACAATCCGTGGTGCAAAAAAAAACAATCCACTTGGCACAATAGAACAAAAATGGCTGATTATTAGCGGGTTAAGTCTGTCGCTGAGTTTTCCCGGTCAGGCCAGGCCAGAAGATCAAAACCAAGATCTGCCGGCAAAAACTGGCCGAAATCACCACCCAGTGGGGGCAACTGAACGCAGATCCGTAGCGACCCAGCGAAGCGGCAAAAACACTGGCTGCCCAGCAATTATCGTCTGCGGTGACATCAACACTGACACCGTGGTTGAACCAATACGGCAATGCCCGCCTCACACTGCCTTTCGACAGCCATTTTGCGTTAAAAGACGTTGCATTGGATGGGTTGCTGCCTTTTTATCAACTCGGTTTCGGGTACCGCATTCAGCCAGTCAGGGGTAAAACTCACCACGGCCAGACAACAACCACACTGGGATTCGGCTATCGCTATGTCGCCGATAACTGGCTCTGGGGTGCCAATATCTTCTGGGATGCGTTATGGCCGGAGCAGCATCACCGTTACAGTCTTGGGTTAGAAGCCTGGCATGATAACGTCAAACTGTCTGCGAATATTTACCGACGCTTATCTCACTGGAAAGCCGCGAGGCTCACGGATTTCGATGCAAGACCGGCAAACGGCTGGGATATTCAGGCCGAAGCGTATTTGCCGGCTTTTCCTCACTGGGGCGGACAGTTGAAGTATGAACACTATGACGGGCAGCAGGTTGCCTTATTCGGTGGATCCGAACGCCAGAAAAATCCGTACAGCGTCACCGCTGGGCTGACTTACACGCCAGTCCCCTTAAGCCCCACATTGGGTGCCGATTTTCGGCAGGGTAAACAAGCGACCAGTGAGAACCGTTTTACCCTGAACCTCAATTATCGGTTGGGTGTCCCGTTGAGCGATCCAGCTCGACCCGAACGCGGTCGCTCCCCTGCGCAGCCTGAGATCCAGCCAATTTGATTTTGTGAACCGGCGCAGTGATATGGTACTGGATTATCAGAAGCAAACGCTGCTGACGCTGGCCTTTCCGACTTTGGTTAAAGGCTATGAAGGCAAGGAAGTGACCTTTTTCCCGTTATCCACACCAAATATCCGTTGGTACGTTTAGCGCTGGACACGGCTGAATTACAGCAGGCAGGCGGGAAAGTACTTGATCAACAACCGGAAAAAGTGACATTACGGTTGCCGAAAACCACGGGAAAATCCGTCCGGCTTTCGGGAATAGCTATCGACAGCCGGGGTAACCGCTCCAACCGGGCAGAAATCCTGGTGGTAAGCCTGCCGACCGAAAAGCGATGGCAGGTGACAGCGAATAAAACGCAGGCCAAAGCCGATGGTCATGACAGGGTGATCTATACCGTAATGGTTACCGATCAGGAAAGCGCTCCTGTCGCTCATCAGGCTGTTATCTGGTCAAGTGATAAAGGCGAATTATCCCAAACCCGGCAGGACACAGATGCGCAGGGGCAGACATCGGTCGTGCTGCACAGTCGTCAGCAGGAGCGGCACACAGTACGTGTTTCCGTGGATGAAGAGGTTGCTGTTGCACCTTCAGTCCAGTTTGATGCGGTGCTGATACCCGAAATCACCATTGATAAGCACAGCGTTCAGGCGGATGGGCAATCGAGGGCAACCTTGACGGTCACGGTTAAAAACGCCGATGGTCAACCTGTGCCCAATCAGGCCGTTGGCTGGCAGACCCCGCTCGGCCAGTTCTCCTTATTTTCATTGATGACTGATGCGAAGGGGCAGGCCACCGCCTATTTAACCAGCAAAGTATCAGGAAATGCAGAAGTAGCTGTGGCGGTTGGCAGTGAAACGGTGATGGCTTCTCCGATCCGCTTTATTGCCTCGCTAACGCACACACTTCAGGCGGACAAACAAACCGCGATGGCCGATGGTCAGGACAGCATCCTTTATACGGTGAACGTGCTCGATGCAGCAGATCACCCCGTTGCCCACAGCAAAGTGCAATGGTCTGCGGATAACGGGCAACTGCTGGACAGGCAGGAACAGACAAACAGTCAGGGAGAAGCGACAGCCCGGTTAATCAGCCACATCGCAGGGCAGGCAACGGTGAAAGCCGAGGTGGCGGGGAAAACCCTTGATGCTGCTCCGGTGACGTTTGAACGCCGGCTAAGACCCGCGATCACGGTGGACAAAGTCCGGGCTAAAGGTGATGGGCAGGATATTGTGGTGTTGACGGCCACGGTGAAAGATTCACTGGGATCACCTGTGGCAAATCAGTCGGTGAGTTGGCAAGCAGATCACGGTGTGCTGTCCTCAGAACGGACACAAACCGACCCTCAGGGACAAGCACAGGTTCAGCTGAGTAGTACGTTTGCAGGGGAGCACCAGGTTCAGATCCAGGTCGGCGATCATAAAGTGGCTGCCCCTATTGTCACCTTTGATGAAGTGCTGTTATCCACCATTCGGGTCAATAAAACCCGTGCTGCGGCGGATGGCGAAGATCGGGTGACTTTTACTGTCACCGTTACCGATATTCATGGGCAGGGGCTTGCGGATAAAGCGGTTGATTGGTCTGGCAACCTTGGCGAGATGATTTTTGCAGAAGACAGGACAGACCGTCAGGGAAATGCAACGGCAACCTTTGTCAGTCGTCATGCTGGACAGGCTTCGGTCACTGCTGAAGTGGGTGCGCAGCAAGTCGCTTCTTCTGTGGAATTTATCCTGCCGTTACGCCTGGTTGATACCGTTGCCGTTGACCGCCAGGGTGGCAATGCCAACCAGAAATCGTTTGGTCTCCGGGGACCTTCCGTACTCTGGCGTGGCGCAAAATTTCGCCTTATCACGGCCGGCAATACAGGCAGAGTAAGCTGGCAGAGTGATTCACCCTCGGTGACGGTATCGGGGGATGGGGTGACGGTGCAACAAAATCCTGACGGAGTCAGGCTCACCGGCACTGATGAGACCGGGCAACAGGTCGCACTGACCTTGACGGTTCACACCTGGTTTGAGCGCTCCGGCCTGACAAAAGACTTTTATTCTCATGCGAAACAGCTTTGCCAATCACTCGGCAGCCGGATTGCCACCAAATATGCCCTGGAACGGCTCTATGAGGAATGGGGAACTTCTATCTTTATGATGGTTGGGCGCGGGAATTTTACGTGACATCAACGGATTATCTGGCGGCCAGCTCAGGTTCAGCAGAGCATCAGGCGAAATGGGCGTTTTCGGGCAGAAACAGACCGATGGATGCGAAATGGCTGGCCGATGACAGGATTTGCATGCAGTCGTTTTATGCTGCCAGAGTAAGCGACGAAACTTTTTACTCCTGTATTGGCTGCCTTGGTCTGAATGAAAAACCAGCCGCCCTTCGATATGACGCGTTTCCAATGCATTATTCAATGCCCGGCAGATCAGCTCCGCATCCGGCGAAGAAGCGATGGCCATCCCCACCACCCGGCGGGAAAATAAGTCGGTTACCACCGCCAGATAACTCCAGCCCACTTTGGTGCGAATATACGTGATGTCTCCGCACCATTGGGTATTCGGGCAAGCCGGAGCAAAGCACTGCCGCAAGAGATTCGGGCTGGCGAGAGAATCTTCGCCTGCCGGGCGATAACGGTGAGCCCCCGGTTGACGGCTTTGCAGGCCACATTCCTGCATTAAGCGTCTGGCCTTCCACCGGCCCACCGGCCTACCTTCATTGGTCAGCAGGTGGCTCAAGGTGCGACTGCCTATCGCTCCCCGGCTTTGGTTGTACAGTTCACGCACCCGGATACGCAACTGCAGACGCTCCGTGTCGACCGGCCGCTGTCGCCAGTCATAATAGCCACTGCGTGACACCTGCAGCATCTGACACAATTCCGTCACCGGCCATCGGGGGCTCAGCCGTGTGATCAACGCATAGCGCCACTGCGCATCTCGCTCATCAGCACGGCCGCCTGCTTTAGGATTTCTTTTTCCATTTCCAGGCGTTTCACCTGTTTTTCTAAGGCTTGTATCTGGCGTTGTTCGGGTGTCAGTGCCTTACTGACCGGCGTTATCCCCTGTATTTCGGCGTGATACTGGCGAACCCATTTTCCCAGCGTACTGGTATTGACGCCCAATGAACGGGCGACATCAACAACCCGTTGTTGATGGAGAACAACCTGTTGAACTGCTTCCAGCTTAAATTCAGCGGAATAGTGGCGTTTGGTAAGCTTCACTTTCATTGTCACACCTCATTGTCATGTAATTAACATTAGCAATTTTTTGAGGTGTCCGGAATTATCATGCCACTACAATAAACTAAGGTCTATGGTCCCAAGAGCATTCAATTCTTAGTGATATTGGGTATATATAGGATAGGATTTGATTTATGCGAACGACATCAGCACTTTTTCTCCTCTTCGGCACGACTTTTACTGCAGGTGGATATGGAGCAACTTTCTTAATTTCTGAATTTTTTCGGGCACAGGGAGGGAGTGATATTGACGCAGGAATGACACTGAGTGTGGCTTTAATCGGCACGTTGATTGGTGTTCCTTTAGTTGGATGGTTTGCTGGGAGGCTGGAATCATCGCGTTTCGCAGCCTTAGCTGCTTTATCTGTATCGTGTGGTTATTTTCTTCTCAGTTGTTCCGCTGGTGATCTGAGTTACATACCACGTATAGGGGCTTTTTTGATTGGCCTCGGTTGGGGTATGTTCTATATCAGCGGGCCAATGGCTTTGTCTGAACGTATTTCTGATGCAGATAGGGGATACTGGTTTACACGTTTCAGTGCTTTCCAGATGGCAGGAATTTGTGGTAGCCCAATTATACTCTCTATCATTGTTGAACAAGTAAAAATACCTATCCTAACAGCATTTCTCCTTGTTGGTATTATTGCTATTTTTGCATCTCTATTTTTAATGACATTTGGATTTAGAGAGCCACACGATCAACAAGAATTATCATTAAGACCTTGGGTAAAGAATATATCGAAGATTGCGGCCACGAGTGCAATCCGTCCGATTATTATGGTAGGGTTAGGAGGCTGCGTATTCTTTGGCATGATGTCGTTCCAGAGTTCAATAGTAGAAGGAACAAACTCAAGCGCCAATACATTTTTTGCTGTTCATGTAGTGACTGTAGTTATATCACGGCTTCTGTTGGCTCGTTATTTATCAACTGTGCCTCGTATTCCTCTTGTCATCACACTTATGTCATTTTTAGTTCTGGGCATAGTATCTTTGTTAGGTATACCTGTTCATTCAATCTTTCAAATTACAGCAGCTATTTTAACAGGTCTTGGATATGGATTAGTATATCCTGTTATCCAAACTTGGGCGATAAACGAATCTGCTCTAGAGCATCGCCATGCAGCTCTTACTTGGTTCGTTGTTTCCTACTTTATTGGGATATTCGGGTTTCCGATAATAGGTGGCTGGATATTAGTTGAAGCTGGGAAATCTTTATTTATCACTACACTCGCTGCGATAGCCTTTCTTGAGCTCGTCATGGCGTTACCGATGCGACAAGCGGATAGTGTTGTTCTAGAGAAATAAAAAAGGTTCTGTTGCATGAAGAAAGTGAAAATACATTGATCTATTTGATCACACATTCAATTCGTTGATTGATACTAAACATAGTTTTGATGATGGCCAACGGGCGGTTTTGGTGGATAAACTCGCCCGTTTAAATTTTTACCTAAGTTGTAGCAGTGTTACAACATTGCAGCATCATTCTCTATCAAATAAAAATGAATGAAAAATGATACTTAACATAATCAAATAAGACCGTGTACCAAAATTACCCCGATACATAAAGGTCCAACATATCGCCATATAAACCGTAAACACTGACGCTTCCGCAATGACATATTATCCGGTATTAATGCATTGACCTTACGTGACCAGCCAAATACGAGGCAAATAATAATTCCGAATAATGGCATGAGAACATTGGAAGTAATAAAGTCCAACATGTCGAAGATGGATTTTCCACCTAATGTGACGTGACTTAACGGACCAAAAGATAAGGAAACAGGGATCCCCATCAACATAATCGATGCCGTAACTATTAAGCTGGTTTTACGACGTGACCAATGAAAACGCGTCTGAACATAAGCAACAATGTGCTCAAGTAATGAAATTGCTGAGGTCAGTGCAGCCATTAATAACAATAAAAAGAAAGTGACTGCTAAGATTGAACCACCTGGAAGACTAGCGAAATAAATTGGCATCGTCATAAATGTTAATCCAGGACCCGCATTTGGTTTTAAACCAGCAGCAGCCAAAGCAGGAAAAATCATCAGACCAGCCAATATACAAACCAGACAGGAAAGGATGACAACCCAAATACTCGATTTACCGATACCTTTGTTATTAGGCAAATAGGAGCTGTACGTAATGTGGATCCCTAACCCGATAGACAGGGAAAAAAATGCCAATCCCAATGCATCTAGAACACCTTTTCCGGTCAAGCTATTGAAGTCTGGATATAAGAATAGTTTTAGCCCTTCTGACGAACCCGGTAAACGGATGCCAACAATAATTAACACTATCATGATCAAGAATAACAGTGGCATCATGACCTTAACTGATTTTTCCAAGCCTTTTTGCACACCAGATAATACCACGAAGCAGGTTAACCCTGAAAATGCCAAATGTGCAATTATCGGCCACCATGGATTGCTGATAAAATTGGTGAAAATAGATGTCAGTTGAGAAACATCTGTAATATTCAGTTCTCCTGTACTTGCCATCACTGTGTAGCCTATGGTCCAACCACCGACAACACTGTAGAAGCTATATATACACCATGAACTGAATACACCTATAAGGCCAACCCATCCCCAATGTTTACCAAGTAATTTTTTAAACGCATTAACGGCCACTTCACCCGTACTGCTTCCCAGCATGTTTTCAGCTAACAGAACTGCTAATCCAATGACAAAACTAAACAATAAAAATACAACCAAAAATGCTCCACCACCATTCGTTGCTGAAACATACGAGAATTTCCAGATAGCACCAATGCCAACGGCAGATCCGGTTGCTGCTAATATGTGCCCCAGACGGGATGTCCATTGTTGACTCATGCTAACCCCCGAATAGATACAGTATCAGCACATGTATCATGCTCACCTGCCTGTAGGCCAACCATAGGTGGGAAAAGGATATTTCCTGCCCCGACGAATAGGGCAAAAGTCATAAAGCTTAATACCCAAAGATCTTTAGATGATAAACGGTATGTCATAATAATTGTTAACTTATTGTTGTAAAAAAAATTTCATATGTAATAGTAACTATCACAACTATTTGAATTTCCAAGGGCGAAACTGGATTCTGATTTAACAATCAGTGATAAACATCATATTCACTGATACTCGCAAGATACAGAACGATAGTGGTAATAACAGCTAGAATCGCCAATAACTTACCCCAAATAAACCTTTTAAGTGCTAAAAGACATGCACCAACACCTCCCCTGTTACTTCATGTGAACCTTTTGGATAAGTGCACAAATCCAACCCATCCCACACAACACTCTAACAGATTAATGGAGTCATACCCTGTGGGACTCTGTCAGCTCTAAGAAGATTTTATCCCTCTTGGATTGGACTGTAATGCCTAATTCATTGGAGGTTATATAAAAATATTATCTCCTTATAACCTAAAGCATTAACAGAGAGCACTAATAGGCTTTGCTGTTACTTTGAAAACAACAGATTTACTTATGGGTCTTTTTTTGAACCAAATTTGTTTATGAAAAGTTCACCTTCGAGCCTTAGACAATAAATAAATATTATATACCGCCTACTAAAAAACAACACAAATTAAGGAAAAATAAATCCTTGCCATAATATAAATCAAGATAATTAGAGTAGCAAACAAAAAACTGGCAGTGTTAAATAACTTTGATTAAACATGAATGTAATTTTTACTTCAACTTTCAGTAATATTTATATTTGTATTACTGAAATTAGTTATACCAACACAATCAGAGGTATCCTGTTAATATTAGAAAGGTTTAATATAGGTGGAATTAATTATGTATCAGATAAAGATCAATTGCTTGAATACAAGGTGTAATCAAGAATTTTTTACTCATAAGAGATTTTCAAAGACAAAAACTGTAGACATTTACGACAAAAAGAAAGACATCATAGATATTTTCCTATCTATATTAGCATCAAAAACAGTTATAACAACCATTATATTCCAGATAAAAAACTCATAAACATGAAAAATAGAATCATCAGATCTGATAGAAAACTGACTCAAATATACAATCTCACTTCAAGATTCATGTGATTTCTCCCCGCTTTGCGGGGAGAAATCAGGTTTCATATCGTGTTATAAATTGCAGCTTGAAGTTTAATGCGTATATGTGATATTTGTTGCTTGGACATGTACATATATTAAAATCAAACCCCAATTATACTTGAGGATGCTCTAAAGAAATATTTAATAAAATAGTCATACACATGGAAATAAACCACTATGATTAATCCACCTAAAATAGGAAGAATAAACATGGCTCTGTTTCGAATCAATAAATATTCATTAAAAAACAAACCAGACATCTATACCAATCTAACTTCAAGATGCGTGTGATATCTCCCCGCGAAAGCGGGGAGATATCAGGTTTCATATCGTGTTGTAAATTGCAACTTGAAGTTTAATACGTATAGGTGTGAATTAATAGGCTTCCAAGGTGTCCAGAATTATCATGCCACACTACAAAAAACCCTCTGCCAACTAATCTGACAGAGGGTGCACAAGTTTTACGTTAATCAAGATATAGCACGATGTGTACGTATGCGCATAAAACCATACAATGTAACTAAAACCACCCCCAATCCAGCAACCAAAGAAACAATAAATCCACCACTAGCACCATATATATCAACAAATTGCCCCGCCGCTGCGGCTCCAAAAGCCGCTCCTATATTAAGACCAGAAAGTAACCAGGTTAGTCCTTCCGTTAATCTCCTTTCTGGAACCATTCTTTCAACCAATGCCATGGATATGATCATTGTTGGTGCAAAGAATAAACCTGCTATGAAGACAGATAGAGATAAACTGAAAATGCTGTTAGCAATTAAAAAAGGAAGAGTAGTCAAAGCGGTAGCCAATCCCCCTATAAGAAGGAGTTGGTGCAATGGAGTCTTTAGCTTAAGTGCACCAAATATCAATCCAGCAAGACAAGAACCTATAGCGTAAACAGATAACACGATACTAGCTGCTGCTGGATGCCCCAATTGCTTAGCAAAAGCAACACTAACTATATCCACAGTACCAACAATAATACCCATAAAGACAAGTAGTAATGCCAGAATCCATACGCCAGAAATTCTAATAACTGAACCTTTTATTTCCTGTGTAACTTTCTGAGTCTCTACAGGCGGTTCTGTACTTCGAAACATAACAAACAAACACACACCTACAGCTAACAGAAGCGCTGACGCAAGTGGTCCCGCTTGTGGAAAAACAGCTATACTTAAACCAACTGATATAGGCGGCCCAGCAATAAACGAAATTTCATCAAATACTGTTTCAAGGGAATAAGCTGTTTGTAGCTGAGGTTGTCCACGATAGATGGCGGTCCAACGGGCACGTACCATAGCGGACATACTAGGCATAAAACCTGCCAGAAAAGCACATAAAAAAAATGTCCAAACAGGAGCATTCCAATACGTACAAGCCAAAAGAGCTAATATACCTAAAACACTTATCACGGTAGCAAGGGGCAACACACGACGCTGACCATAACTATCGACTAAACGAGAAATTTGTGGAGCTACCAATGCATAAGTTAATACAAAAGTTGCTGATACTGCTCCTGCTAATCCGTAGCTACCACTTAGCTGTGATATCATAGTGATGATACCAATTCCCGTCATTGGAAGTGGCATACGAGCCACAAAACCTGCCAAGGAAAATCCCATCGCACCAGATGCCTTGAATAATTCACTATAAGGATTGCTCATATTGCTTCTCATTGTGATAATTGGTTGTACAAAATTTAAGATATCGGCGCATATACATACGCTATGTATGTTAAACAACATATCAACATACTCAACGTATGTCAAAGGGTTACTTCTATACTATTAAATGAATCCTAACGGAGGATAAATGACTCGGCGAACCCGCACAGAAATGATTGAAGAGACTCGCACTAAACTATTGGCCACTGCGCGTCATGCCTTTGGCTCTTTAGGTTATTCTAATACCTCAATGGATGATTTTACTTCCAAAGTAGGGTTAACTCGTGGGGCTTTGTACCATCATTTCGGTGATAAAAAAGGCTTATTAATGGCCGTTGTTGAGCAAATTGATTCAGAAATGGATCAATATCTCCAGTCTATATCTGATAATGCCATTGATTCATGGACTGGATTTCGCGATAGGTGCCGAGCCTACTTAGCAATGTCACTCAATTCAGAGTTTCAACAAATAGTGTTAAGAGATTCAAAAATCATTTTAGGTGATCGGTTTAGAGAATCCCAGGCGCACTGTATTTCATCAATGAGAATCCTTTTGAAAAAAATGGTTCTTGAAAAGAAAATAAAAGATGTTGATACAGAAGTTTTGGCTTGTTTAATAAATGGAAGTTTAGTTGAAGCAGCTTTATGGATTGCTGATGATGTTGATCCAGAAGCTAAACTTTTAAAAACTTTTTCTGCCTTTGACTTATTTCTTGAAGGCTTAAAATGTGATTGATTTTATCCATCATTGATATCATAGACGTCCCTTTTTCAGTGGAAAACAATGTCATCTTTTTGCCAGATTCAGTAAATTTCATAAAAAATCATTATGAATATAACCAACATAGTAAAGATTAACCTTGTCAAAAGTATTTTTCAGGTCTACGTCTGGTTGGAAGGTACCTCTGCTGCTTCTAGAACGTCACCATACATAAATCCGGCGAATTGCCTGTTTTTACTTTCTATACCAATCTAACTTCAAGATGCATGTGATTTCTCCCCGCGAAGCGGGGAGAAATCAGGTTCCATATCGTGTTGTGAATTGCAACTTGAAGTTTAATGCGTATAAAACAAGTGAAAAGATGGATGAAAAACAATGACTAGAATTGACTATTTAGCTAACCTGAACTCTGGATAAAAAATTGAACTAAGCGCCTGTTCCAAAATCAGAACTTTTGAACTAAAAACTGCTCTTAATTAAGGAACAGGCATGAATAAATAAATTAAGCCATTTTCTCGACAATGGTTAATAGCTGGCTATCGTCAACGCTCCCGGATGGATAGTTTTTGACTCGATAAATATGCAGGGTAAATACTAAAAACGACCAATCTCCATATAATTATTCAATTTTTGTACAAAGTTACCCCACTGATCTGGTATAAAAAAACACCTTGAATATATAATCTAATTTATTAACAAAAAATATTAGATAAATAAGCTTTCAAAATAGTAGATCACTTGAAGGGAACTCAGTCCAATTTTTGCGATCTGA
>NZ_JBBMXF010000020.1:0-31115 GCF_037996785.1 Xenorhabdus thailandensis | reverse complement strand
ATTTACGGTATTGGGCAAGAAGTGAGCATTCACGCTCTTGCCCTGGTTGGTGGATTGATGGCTTTCATTGGATTAATGACTTTATTACCTGATATTTTCACCTTATATAAAGAAAATAATACGGATAATAGATAATGACATTTATTTTCAGTGTGAATTTTTATTTCTAATGAATATATATAAACAGTGCAGGCGGTATTATCCAAACACTAATAATAACCGCCCGCTTTTTTAGCATTTATTAAGGTATTTCAGGTATTTTCAGAAATGTAAATAAATCCACCATAAAAAAGCCATGCTATAACATGGCCTATCAAAATAAGGGAAATGTTAATTAACGAATGAATCATTTTTCTGTAAGAGTGTTCGATATATCAATCCACCGATAGCCCCACCAATTAATGGAATCAACCAAAATACCCAAAGCTGTTCCAAGGCCCAGGTTCCCTGGAAAATAGCAACCGCTGTACTTCTTGCTGGGTTAATCGATGTATTGGTTACTGGAATACTGATTAAGTGAATAAGTGTCAATGCTAAACCGATAGCCAACGGTGCAAAACCTGCTGGTGCATTTTTATCTGTTGCTCCAAGAATGACAATCAAGAAAAATCCGGTTAATACTAATTCAATAATAATTGCAGCTCTTAATGAAAAACCACCAGGAGAATGTTCACCATAGCCATTAGATGCAAAACCACTTGCCGTTGCATCAAAACCACTTTTACCACTGGCGATAAGGTACAGTACCGCGGCTGCCGCAATTCCTCCAATCACTTGGGCAATAATATAAGGAATAACCTCTTTGGCAGAAATACGCCCGCCCGCAAACAACCCCAATGTTACTGCCGGATTAAAATGCCCTCCTGAAATATGCCCTACCGCATAGGCCATCGTTACCACAGTTAAACCAAAAGCCAAGGATACGCCCACAAAACCAATTCCTAGCTGTGGGAATGCCGCAGCTAAAACAGCACTACCACACCCACCAAACACCAACCAAAAAGTACCTAAAAACTCTGCCGATAACTTTTTAAACATTCGACGATTCCTCAATAATATTTGCATGAATGCAAAAAAATCCAAAAACTAGTTTAGTTAGTGTTTTTAATTATGGGCAAGAAATCACAGATAGGAAAATAAAGAAAAACCGATATAAATTGGTTTATTACAGATTGCTTTATTGTTAACTTAATAATAAGCAACGAAGAAATTCATTTTTAAACAACCCGAGTTTAATATAACAACTCAGGTTGTTTATTTAGTTAATCAACAAGTTATTTAATGACTGCTTGCTTTACCTTATCCGAGGCTTGCCAAATACGATATTTAACTGTCAACGATTTTGGCGTATATACCACGATAGGTAATTTGCTGTTATAACGGATGAAAGCATCCTTACCTAACTGCACCTGAACAAAACGCACTGTTTGTTCTTCATTTGGACAAGCCATTTTTGTTGAAGCGGGACCAGTTACATTATTTAGCACGTAATAATCATATCCCCACCCTTCCAGGGTTTTAGTCTCCAACTTACCGCCAAACCAGTGATGATTACAATCCACTTTCATATCCTTGCCAATCACCAACTCAACCATATAGCCGTTTTCATGTTCTTTCTGAGGTAATTCAATGACGCTACGAGCCATTTTCTCAGAAGGTGCTGGATAAGGGGCGATATCTTCAAGTTTTTTATCGGCAAAAACCGAAGTTGATACCATCAATGCAGCGAAAGGAAATAGATATTTTTTCATATATCACCTCTAAATATGTTTAAAAAGGAGACTAAATAATAACAACAAAAAGACAGGGGTAAATTATGTTTTTTGGCAAGGTACTGATTCTTAAAGGTATTGGATAAGGAAAATCTATTCACTCATCATTAATGTCAAGTTTTATTTATCATCAACAAACTAACAGGTTCTACCAGATCTTTTTTATGTGATATTTCTCAAATCTGATATTAAAATGGCCTGCTACACTCATTGAGTGTGATAGTGAATTTCGTATAGGAGGTCTTATGTTTCCAGAATATCGTGATTTAGTATCCAATCTGAAAGAATCTCATCCCCGCTTCCAATCCCTGTTTGAAAAACATAACCGACTTGACCACGAGATAACCCAACTTGAAGGCCCAAATGGTGCAGGTTATAACGATAAAGTTGTGCGCCTGAAAAAAGAAAAACTACACATAAAAGATGAAATGCAAAGGATTTTGCAGGAACAATATCAGAACCAGAAGTAAATCAGCCAAATGGTTTTGACGCCTGCTTTGTAGACGAGCGGGCGTCACAAAAAGTTCTCTAATAGAGAACCCATTCAATCTAACATCCCAAAAAAAGCCACCATAGCGGTGGCAAAAACTGGAGCAATAATTTTTTCGTTATTTATTGTACGGCAGCCGCTTTCTGGCGAGGTGGTCTCTTGGTTTTTGCCCTTGGATGTGGCGTCACATTTTGGATTTCACCTGGCTTAGAAATGAAACGAACAAAGGTTTCATGGCTGACGAACGTTGCTCCACAATTGATATTCTGACACTGGTTATAGCGCTCCTTTGTTTGGCTTGAATGCTCAAAGCTGCTACGAGTATGCGCTGATTGACCACACAGAGGACACTTGATCATATTGTTTACCTTTCTGAAATCGTTATCTTGAAATAACTGTCTTGAAAAAACACCATCTCGTCTGGTGAATAATATACCAAAGATCTCACAATGAGATCAAGAACTCATTTCAATTTCGTCTATTTTTATTTCGAGATCTAATGATGTCGTAAAACCACTGTCATTGAGTGTGTGAGTGACTTTGACCAAGGTCCAGTCAGTTCCATCAATTTCTGGCTTAAAACCCTCTAACTGGATGGGAGTTTCAGGATAAATATCAGCACGCCCCAATGCTAATGTAATAGAGAACTGTGCAGCTCCTCGTTGCATTTTTTTCCAAACAGCGATAGCGGCACGCTCTGCACTTTCTTTGTTAGAATAAATGTGCGAAAGCGTCAGAATATTTTCCTCAGTTCCTACCAAATAGCTTGCAGATTCTTGCTGTACCGTAGTTGTTTGATGGTTTTCTACTGTTGATTCACGTTGTTCTTTATAAGATGAACTTGCTTCTATCTCAATACTGCCGTTATCTTTGCTTTTCTTGTTATTCCCCTTTTGAATATAAGTTGGCTTTCCACGACCTTTAGCTTTTGGGTTTTTCTTCGCCAAATTAACTTGGCCAGGTACAGGTGATTTAGATTTAAGATCTTTGCCCTGTTTAGTGGATTGTGGTTGCTTTTGCCTGGAAATTTCCCCCTCTTTTTTAGTAGCATTTTTATCTTTTTGAGCTGGCTCTTTGCCTGATGATTGACTACTACTGCTTGCATATTCAAAGATAATTTCAGCTTTTCCTTCTTTTGTTTCCTTTCGCCTCAGTTTAACCGTCTGTTTAGACGCTGTACGTGTATCCAACCATTGGGCAACTACACCAGTATAGGCCTCACGATCGGACAGAGAAAATCTATGGCTATCCCCTGAGTTACGCGTAATCAGCACAGGTGGAATACGCTGACCACTCACCGTTTTATTCTGCCCCTGCTGAACAAACAATAATTCGCCATTTTTGACTGAAGCGATTGCGCCTTCCTGTTTTGCCAATCGAGTCAAAAAGCTGACGTCAGATTCATTTGTTTGATCGACATGCATAGAGATGTTTTCTAACTCTGAGCTTATCTTAAACGCCAATTTATTTCTGGCCGCAATGGTGCTGACAATATTGCCTAAAGTGCATTTATGGTAAGATGCTTCCCGTTTCACATTCAGATCACCACGAAAATCTGCACTACGGGCACGAATGGTTAATCGATCTGGCGCACCAACATGTTCAATTTCATCAATCACAAATTTTCCTTTCGGCGTTAAGGAATGACCATGCCACCCCAGCTCTAATGTAAGAATATCGCCACGACGAGGCAGCATCAGCATGCCATCCGCATCATCCAACTCAATATCGAGCTGGTCTGATTCCAAACCACGATTATCCGTCAATGTTAATGACATCAGGCGTGATTGGATCTTCCCACTGATATCCTTGTTGTTGATTTCCAGACGAAAAGCAGGCTCACTGATTTTTCCAGTGACCAAATCAAACTGGGGGGTCCAATTCGTGTCGGGTATCCACTTTTCAAAATCGATCATGAGAACACTCCATTGACTTTATCAATAACACCATCTTTAAATGCAGAAAGTTTCTTTGACAGATTGGGTAAATCTTTTTTGATATCAGAAAGTTGCTCCTGCAAATCGCCCAACATTTCGAGCAAGTTATTATCGACACGTCGCAAAGTCAGCGCGAAACTGATTTTCCTGGCTGCACCGCCTGACATAAATTCTGTTTTTGTTTCATCAATACTTTCGATAACGAACATACCGTAAATGGCACCACTGCCATCAATAAAAGACCACGCCTTGCCACTATCAGCCATCAATTTCAATGCAGTTAATGAAAGTGAGCCACCTGTCAGTTCAGGATAAAGCTCCCCTGATAACGTAATAGTATCATTGTCTGAACCGACGAACTGCCAGGCAGGCCGCGCTCCCACGCGGCTGTTGAAGGTATGTCGCCAACTCTGTTTATATTGAAAAGTCTGATAAGGCGTTGTTTTCAGCATAAAAACAAACAAACCAAGTGCAGCCATCATGAGAAATCTTCTCCTCTGTCTGAAAGTGAGCTACGCATACGCGCTTGGTGCATACGTTCCTTTTGTTCCAATTCCTGCCTGACCACACGGGCAATATCCTGCGCGGATTGTCCCTGAGTGCTATAAACATAGATGTTATATTGCGGTGCTACGCCACTGTATTGCTGTGGCTGACTTCGCTCCCGTTTCGCCTGCACTTCCTCATAAGCATGAGCAGGTAAACTCTGGGCGTGTAATGGTGCATCCTGTGCCGCAACCGGCAGTGACATTAAACTAACACCAAGACCCAAAGCAGCGAGTTTCGCAGTATTTTTCCGGCTGGTAACGTTAACTGGGCCATTGATAATTTCAGGGCCATATTCCCCTACAAGACCTAGTTTCCCGGCTGGAATAAATCCTCCTTTATCATGTTGAGTAATCTGTTTTGCCTGCTGAGATGCGTCACTCTTGGTGATTTCCTGTGATGTTTTTACGGTAATTTCCTCTTTATCATCACCAGACCACCACGATTTAAACCAATCAGTAATAGAAGCGAATTTACTTTTCAGGTTTTCCCATTTTTCTTGAATACCAATTAGTAAACTATCGATCATTGCTGAGCCAGCCGCTTTTAATTTTTCAGGAATAGATTGAGCATCAGCAACAATTTCACTCCATTTATCTGAAATTGATTTTTTAACGCTCTCCCAAATTTCTAAAGTATTCTGTTTAACGGAGCCCCAAACTTCACCTATTTTAGCTTTAACTGATCCCCAAGTTTCTGAGGCACTTTGTTTAATCGTGTCCCAATTTTGGTAAATAAGTCCGATTAATCCACCATCCATGAAATAACTTTTAATACCTTCCCAAGCAGCACCAACTCGGTCTTTAATTCCCTGCCATGCATTGCTACAAACATTTTTGATGTTTTCCCACAAAGCAGTGAATTTGGGGCCTAATGTTTCCCAACTCTGCCAAATATAAATAGCAGCCATTGCGATAACACCAATAATGGCAAGAATAGGGTTTGCCATCATAGCTCGGCCAATAAACAGCATTGCTTTACCTAATACACTAAAAGCACGACTTAAAAAGGACAAGCCTTTTACACCAACACTTGCCAGAATATTTATACCATTACCTAAAAAGCTAAATACTTGCTGTCCAATATTTCCTAATCTTCCTATACCTTTTCTTAACCTTATAAAAATACCAATTTTATTACTGCTACTGAATAGTGTATTTAATGAATTTCTGAGAAAACCAAAAACTTTCCCTCCAACACTACCCAATATATTGAAGCTGCTTCCCAAGTAACTAAATACTCTTACACCTAATTGACCAAATATACTTAAGCTAATTCTTAAAGAGCCAAAAATTCGTATCCCCAACTGAGCAAAAATATTCAAACTAATTTTCAATGAACCAAATATTCGGACACCTAATTGCCCAAAGATATTCAATCCAATACGCAATAAACGAAAAACTCTAATGCCTATCTTTCCAAAAAGATTTAGCCGAATTTTTAATGCTCCAAAAATCTGAATAGATAAAATCCCAAAGATACGGAGACTAACTCTCAGAGAACCAAAAATTCTTATACCAACACTGCCAAAAATTTTTATAGAATTAATCAGAACTTGAAACGATGCTTTCACTAAACTAGAGGGAAATTTCAAAACTGCTTTAATTTTTTTCAACGTGCCAAATAAAATTGTTATCTTTGGATTAATATTAATAATCAACTTATCTAGCAATGTAAAATTGTTAGTTATATTTCCAGATACACCAAGGTTAAATTTATTTTTCTTACTGGATGAATTTTCTTGTCTAATATTCTGCGTAGTTTGGATAATATTGGCTGATTGGCTAGCAGTGTTAACTTGTACTACTTTAGTGGAGTTTTTCTGCACAGCCAAAGACTGTTTAATGGTTTGATTATAAGCCTTAATATCGGCGCGCATACGCGCAGTTTCCTGCGCATAACCTACAATAGGTTTTAATCCTTCAACAGTCTTATCGAGTTTTTTAAACTGGTTATAAATTTCATCAACTGAACCTACCAGTTTTTTCTGATGCTGTTGAAAAGATTTAAAGGAACTGGTCAGCTTTCCAACGGTACTCAGTACCTTGTTTAGCTGTGACTGTATATTACTCATTTTCTGCACCACTTCTTAAAATGGCCCGATGTCGCCAGCTCAATAATTCCGACAGTGACATTGTATCTGTGTCTGCCGGAGTCCAGTGAAAAACGGTGGCGATATCTGCCACCAATTCATCAACGGTTAATCGTTCTGGGAATCGGACTTGACCGACTTCGGCAACAAAAAATTTACCACCTCCACACTGAGATTAATCAGATCACCAGGTGACATCATCATCAGGTCATTTTTGGTCAATGCAGGGGTGGTAACACGCGGCAAGACAAGCAGCATAGAATCCACATCCATTTCCAGCAATGCCTGTAAACGTACACCGCGCAACGCACCGCTGTTAGGTTTGCGTACCATCACTTCCGTAATTTCGCCGTTGCCTCGCGCCAGTGGTACTTCCAATTCAATGGTGCGCAGATCGTCATTTTGAGTATTTAGTGTTTCTGTCATGGTTCAACCTTGTTTATCCGATTAGAAACCTGTCTCAACAAGCACGATTAATACACTGATGAGACAGGAAATAAGTTTTAAAAAAGTTAATTGCTAAAAGAAGCGATTAAAAAAGACCGATAGCGCGGCGATGCTGCTCCAGACGATCTTCCCCACCTACTTTTTCAACCATATTGATGGTGTCGATTTCAATCAGTTCTTCACCATTCCATGTCAGTTTGAAATAAGTATTTTTGGCCGTGATTTTTGTCTGGGTGTTATCACCTTGTTTATAAGTACCGTGATCAAACTCCTGAAAACGACCACGCATTACAACTTCGACTGCAACCACTTCACCGTTATCTTCACTCTCAAAAGAACCAGCAAAGCGCAGCATGACACCGTCGGCTTTCGCGATACCCCATTGTTTGTACAGTTGATCTTCAACGCCACCCAGAGTGAATTCAGCATCCAGTGCGCCTTCATCCAGACCTAAATCCACCATTGCGCTGCCATTCATACCAGCACCACGATAGGCTTCCAGCTTACGACTTAACTTAGGAAGCGTTAGCTCTTCCACGAGTCCCTGATAGTTGTTGCCATCATTGAACAAGTTCAGGTATTTAAGTTTGCGAGGTAATGCCATCAGTTAGCCCCTTATTTATTGATATTTTTCGCAAAATCCATCAGGTAACTATCTGTAAAGCGCTGGCGTAACATCATGTTTTCCAGTGGCGGTACAGGGGTATAGTTATAATCGATGGTCAGTTTTCCGGCTTTCAGGGTGTCTTTGTCGTTGATTTTGTCGTCATACCAGCAACGACCATCAATGATGTAACCACCGGCTTTCAGTTCGCGGAACTTGGCATTGATACCTTCGATAATGTCGCGAACCAGCGATGGAGTCAGCGGCTTGTCGATTGCCCACATATGCGCGTCAGCCATGGTGTCAGCCAGAACCTGAGCAGTACGGGTGTAGCTTTCGAACTGGAACAGTGACTCATCAGAATCAGGACCAGCACAAGTGCGTGAACCCCAGAAACGAAAACCGTTTTTGCGGATCAGTGTTGTGATGTGATTCTGGTTCAACAGATCAGAGTCCGTTCCAGTATCTTGCAGATCCCAGAAAACATCGGCAGACAGACCCGTTACGCCGTTAACGCCCACATTGGACAGAGTTTTGTGCCAACCGATCTCTTCGTCGATTTTAGCGCGCAAGCCCAGTGCATAAGCCGTCGCAGGTGCGATAACTTCCCCCTTATCCCATCTTAGGAAATCAGGCCAAATCACCATCAGTTCACGCTGGCTGAAGGACTCGCAATACTTGATGACTTCAGGAACAGTTTTGCAGCTATAAGCGCTTACATATGCCATTGCTTTCAGTTGCTTAGCAATAATGGCCAGTTCAGTAGCTACAGCTTTTGAATCCAGCCCCGGAACACCCAGAATGCGAGGTTTAACACCGAGCTGGCTTTGCGCAGCGAGCAGTGCCTTCATACCCGTTTTCTTACCTTCTGGCGTAACGTCACCGATGATGTTAGTAAAGGTTTCTTCTAGAGTTTCACCCTCAGCCACACGAACCACGACAGTGATAGGTTGTGCCTGTGCTGCAATTGCTTTCAGTGATGTGGCCAAAGTGCCTTTTTCACCAGCTTTACCAATGGCGCTCATAACGTCAGTCAGTAATACCGGTGTGTTTAATGGAAATGTTTTTTCGTCTGCGTCAGGTGCAGTACAGACCATACCCACGATAGCGGTGCTAACGGTAGTGATGGTGCGCGTACCTTCGTTAATTTCCTGAACACGAACCCCGTGATGATAATCTTGTGCCATATTAGCGTTCTCTCCTGTTAAGGTGTGCTGATATATTGGCGGATTGGATGGGAGAAATCATTCGATTGGCGGTGTGTGGGGGAAGGTACAAAACTAGATTGATATTTTCATTAATAATCAATATATTAATTTTATATTTGATTTATTTTTTGGCAGGGTAGAGAGAAATTAATAGCTTTTGGTGAGAGTGGCCTTTTACTGATCAAATAACGAACCCTTTTGGCTTATTGTTAACTCAAAATTAGTTCAAAATTCATTCCATTTAGTATTGTTTCAAGTAATTCTGGTTTTTGGTTACTTTTTGACAAACTAAATTGGGACTTTTTCACCTCTATTTATATTGATTTTCAGGGAATAGGAGATTGGATCTTAGTTAGGTTCATAAGGATCCAGAGATTGTGAAAAACCTCCGTTTGCTGGATATCAAAGGCTGCCTGATAACGATTGATGCGATGGGATGTCAAACGAAGATTGCGGAACAAATTGTGCAGCAAGAAGGTGACTATCTTCTGGCGGTGAAAGGCAATCAGGAAACGCTGTATCACGCCGTCAAGAAGGCGTTGTCTGCGCAAGTCTCAGCAGTGAGTCATGCCGAAAATATCACGATAGAACAAGGGCATGGTCGTATAGAAGCGCGTGAATATCATGTATTGTCTGCACAAGCGTTATCTCAACCATTTCCTGAATGGAAAAACTTAAAAAGCATCGGCGTAGCAATCGGGTATCGAATTAATAATAAAGGAAAAGAGTCGCTCGATTATCGTTATTACATCAGTTCAGCGGAGCTAAACACGGATAAATTTGCGACCGCTGTCAGGAGCCATTGGGGGATCGAAACACGATTACATTGGGTTCTTGATGTCACTATGGGAGAAGATGCTTGCCTTATCCATCGGGGAGAATCGGCTGAAATATTGGGATGTATGCGTCATATCAGTGTCAATATGTTGCGGGCAGAAACAACCAAAAAAGCGAGTATTCGCCGAAAACAACGGCTTGCGAGCATGGATATTAACTATCTGGACAAGGTATTAGTCGCAGGATTTACGGTGTTGGGCAAGAAGTGAGCATTCACGCTCTTGCCCTGGATCGAATGGGCATTCACATTCAGGCTTAATAACGTTAGACATACTAATTCCTTATATTTATAGGTAATTTCAAGAAAAAATAAAATTTATATTCCGTTCACTGTCAGACAGTTGAAATATATTAACAAATACTGAACGCCATTTTAATTTGTTAGATTTGTGTGGTTTTTTGCACAAACAAGCAACAGTCAAAATTCAAAATTTAATTAATTAAACTCTAATTTGATTTATATCGCTCTCACAAAAAAACAGAAAAATTACACTCAATATCAATCAGAAACATAAGCACCCTAAGAATATAAACCAATAAGAATAAACATCATCCCCAAAAGGTTATTATGTGTAAAAACTCAACATTAATAATTCAGCATGAAAGCAATAAACTTTTCCCTAGTAGTTTTAATTAATATTCTCAACAATGCTTACTAATATGCGCCGCAGTATTATTATTACACGGCTCACGAGTTATACGCATTAAACTTCAAGTTGCAATTTACAACACGCTATGAAACTTGATTTCTCCCCGCCTCGCGGGGAGAAATCACATGCATCTTGAAGTTAGATTGGTATAACAGTAAAAGTGGGAGAATATCTGTATCTTAACCGAGCATTAAATGGTTGGTACTGGGCATATAAAGACTCAGGAGAAGTAGGCCGGATTCCTCTGGAATATATTAAATTCTAAGATGCCATATTGATACAGCCATCCCAGTATTAACCACAATATTGTGACTATACTGCCCTCTTATTTATCAAGGTATTCAATAACATTGATGGGATACATTACCGGACAAAGGAGACAAAGTAATGAAGTTTGTTCCCGATTATAATCATATTCATGCAGCGCATTCTCGTATTAAATCCTATATCAATAAAACCTCTGTATTAACATCAACAACTGTCAATGAACTCTTTAACGCTCAAGTCTATTTCAAATGTGAAAACTATCAAAAAATGGGGGCATTCAAATTCCGCGGAGCCATGAATGCCCTATCCCAGTTTAGTGATGAACAGAAAAACGCAGGCGTTATTGCTTTTTCATCAGGCAATCATGCACAAGCAATTGCGCTGGCAGCTAAGTTACTGAATATTTCTGCCACCATTGTCATGCCACACGATGCTCCCCAAGCTAAGATAACGGCAACAAAAGGTTATGGTGGTAAAATCGTTTTTTATGACCGATATACTGAAGATCGCGAAGAAATCGGTCGGCAACTGGCAGAAAAACACGGCATGACACTCATCCCACCTTTCGATCATCCACATATCATTGCAGGTCAAGGCACCGCAGCTAAGGAGCTATTTGAAGAAGTCGGTGAGTTGGATGCCCTGTTTATACCTCTTGGCGGTGGGGGTTTATTGTCTGGCTCTGCGCTTGCCGCTGCTCACTTATCCCCTACATGTCAGGTTTTTGGTGTCGAACCAGCAACCGGTAATGATGGTCAGCAATCTTTTAAAAAAGGTGAAATAGTCCATATAGATACCCCAAAAACCATTGCAGATGGTGCTCAAACACAACACTTGGGACAACACACTTTTGCTATCATTCGCCACCTTGTTAAAGACATTCTTACTGCGTCAGATGATCAATTAATTGATGCTATGTACTTTTTGGCCGAGCGAATGAAAACCATCGTCGAGCCTACCGGCTGTTTGGGGTTTGCTGCGGCAAACGCAATGCGGGAACAATTGCAAGGGCAACGTATCGGAATTATCTTGAGTGGCGGAAATATTGATATAAAACAATATGCACATTTGTTAGCAAACAAGATCTCATGAGCATTCATTATTTAATCATGAAAACACCCGTTAGCATGATAAAAATAGGCAGAAAATTGCTACTTAACTTTTTCCTGCTCTTTCTTTAACTTCCGCCATAACGTCGTGCGGCTAATGCCCAGATATTCTGCTGCCGCACGCCGATTACCGGAAAACCGCGCCACAATATCGTGTACTAAAGGCGTATTTTCGATAAGAGAAACTGTCTCAATCTGGGCTGCTTGCGTAACATCAGAGCCAGTCTGGCGTTCAGGTGAAAGCGATAATATCAATGCAGGGGTTAACGCCTGTTCTGGATGAGCACTTAAATAAAGCGCTATCCGTTCCATTAAGTTACGTAGTTCACGCACATTTCCCGGCCAATGATAGTCATGCAACACATCATAACACCCAGCAAGCGCCTGTATCCTCGATGCAGTAACGGGTAAGTTAAGTACCGCAAAAGCCCGTTGTAAGTATTCTAGCGCCAACAAACCAATATCATCCCCCCTCTCCCTTAATGCAGGTATGTTGATCCGCAATACACTCAAACGGTAGAACAAATCTGCCCGAAAACGCCCTTCCCTGACCCAAGTATCTAAATCACAATGCGTCGCACAGATGATCCGCACATCCACGGCAATCGGACGATATCCACCAACCCTGACAACCGATTTTTCTTCTAATACCCTTAATAACCGCGTTTGCAAAGGCAATGGCATTTCACCGATTTCATCCAGAAATAACGTCCCTCTATGTGCAATTTCAAATAACCCCGCACGCCCGCCACGTCGTGAACCGGTGAAAGCACCTTCCTCATAACCAAACAGTTCAGCCTCCAGCAAAGACTCCGTAATCGCGCCACAGTTAACGGCAACAAATGGCCGCGGATACTTGCCCGCTAGCTGTCCATACCGCAAGGTATATTCATGATGAATAGCCTGCGCCACCAGCTCTTTTCCTGTACCGCTTTCCCCCTGAATTAAAACTGTTGCCGTCGAGCGGGAGTACAGCATAATTGTATTGCGCACATGTTCTACCGCAACAGAATGTCCCCTGATGTCGTTGATTGTGTGCCGTGTGCGTAGTTTATCTTCTGTAGGATAAGGAGAAATCATTGCCTGATTAAGTTTGCTCATTCGGGCCATCTCCAACGCATCCCTAAATGCCTGCCGAATCGAATCCGCTGAATAGACAAAAACCCCCACTAACTCAGCTTCATAAGCAAGATCGGTAATCAATCCGGCCCCGACAATCACTTTTATGCCCATCGCCTTCAACGTATTGACCTGCGCCCTAGCATCTTCCTCTGTGACATAACTGCGTTGTTCAATGCGCAAATTGAAATGCTGCTGAAATTCTTCTAATGCAGGCAACGTATTTTGATAGGTAATCACACCAATTCGGGAACTGATTTGTCGGGCACGGGCCAATGCCTGCATAAAATCAAATCCGCTGGCTTTAGCTATAATCACAGGCACAGATAAACGGCTTTTTAAATACGCCCCATTAGATCCTGCGCAAATCACCGCATCACAATGTTCAGTTTCCAGTCGTTTGCGAATATGTTGGACCGCACGTTCAAAACCCAACTGAATCGGCGTGATATTCGCTTGGTGATCAAATTCCGGTGTAATATCACGAAAAAGATCAAAAAGTCTGGAAACAGAGACGGTCCAGATAACGGGTTTATTGTTATCACGTTCCTCTGCGTGTGTTGATGCCATATCTCCTCCCCTGTTGCTTGTGTTCTGTTTCACCACCAAAATATGAAACAAAAATGAAACATAATTGATTCAAGATGAAACAAATATACATTATAGCCAATAGCTAAACAGTAGCTACTTATCAACCAAAATCTATCCACCAAATTAATTTTTATAATTAAAACATATAGTTAAAAAATCACCATTAGCCCATCTGCCCATTTTTTAAATATTGGCATAGACTTTGCTCAAAACCTTTCATAGTAACAACAAAATACAAATTAGTTTCATTTTGGTAACAATGGGGTTATGTATGGCACTTTCTTCCGCTGGTTTAGCTTTTCGTCAGGCAATAGAGGACGAATCTCCGTTACAAGTCGTCGGAACCATCAATGCAAACCATGCATTACTGGCAAAACAGGCAGGCTACAAGGCGATTTACCTTTCAGGTGGTGGTGTTTCTGCGGGTTCACTGGGGCTGCCAGATTTGGGGATCTCTACGCTGGACGACGTGTTGATTGATGTCCGCCGTATTACTGATGTCTGTGACTTACCGCTGCTTGTCGATGCCGATATTGGGTTCGGTTCCTCGGCGTTTAATGTCGCCCGCACAATTCGTTCTATTATTAAAGCAGGAGCCGCGGGTGTGCATATTGAAGATCAGGTCGGTGCTAAACGTTGTGGTCATCGTCCAAATAAAGAAATTGTTTCCAAACAGGAGATGGTAGACCGTATCAAGGCTGCCGTTGATGCCCGTACCGATGAAAATTTTGTCATTATGGCCCGCACGGATGCACTGGCAGTAGAAGGGTTAGAGGCCGCACTGGACAGAGCCACAGCTTATATCGAAGCGGGCGCCGATATGCTGTTCCCTGAAGCCATCACCGAGCTGCATATGTATCAGGAATTCGCGTCCAAGACGCAGGTCCCTGTTTTAGCGAACATTACCGAATTCGGTGCGACACCACTCTTTACAATCGAAGAATTAAGGCGCGTCAACGTCGCCATTGCCCTTTACCCGCTATCAGCATTTCGGGCGATGAATAAAGCCGCCGAACAGGTCTATACCACTTTGCGTCGAGATGGCACACAGAAAAACGTCATCAATATGATGCAAACCCGCAATGAACTTTATGAAAGCATCAACTACTACGATTTTGAACAAAACTGGATGCCCTGTTTTCCCAGAAAAATAGCAGAGGTGATACTCATGAGTAAGCAGAATACGGCAACGGAACTCTCTGAATCTACACCATTTAAGCCCAAAAAATCAGTTGCACTGTCCGGTGTCACAGCAGGCAATACAGCGCTCTGTACCGTTGGCAAAAATGGCAATGATTTACATTACCGTGGTTATGATATTCTCGATTTGGCCGCCCATTGTGAATTTGAAGAGGTCGCTTATCTTCTCATCCACGGCAAACTTCCCTCCCACGCAGAATTGACATCCTACAAAAACAAATTGAAATCCTTACGTGGCCTGCCAAGCAATGTCAAAGCCGCATTGGAAGCACTGCCTGCGGTAGCCCATCCTATGGATGTCATGCGTACCGGCGTTTCTGTACTGGGTTGTACTTTGCCAGAAAAAGAAGATCACAACCTGGCTGGTGCCCGCGATATTGCTGATCGCTTACTCGCCTCTCTCGGTTCAATACTGCTGTATTGGTATCACTATAGTCATAATGGCCGTCGCATCGAAGTTGAAACCGATGATGATTCCATTGGCGGACACTTTCTCCATCTCCTGCATGGCCAAAAGCCACGGGGATCATGGGAAAAAGCGATGCACACCTCCCTGATCTTGTACGCTGAACATGAATTTAATGCGTCTACCTTTACCAGCCGAGTCATTGCGGGCACGGGATCAGATATTTACTCTGCCATTATCGGGGGAATCGGTGCCCTGCGTGGATCGAAGCATGGTGGGGCCAATGAAGTTTCATTCGAAATTCAGCAACGCTATGACACTCCCGCGCAAGCCGAAACCGATATTCTGGCCCGTCTGGCGAGAAAAGACGTTATCATCGGTTTCGGCCATCCGGTTTATACCGTCTCCGATCCTCGCCATAAAGTCATTAAAGAAATTGCCCTGCAACTTTCCCAGGAAGCAAGGACAACCCAGATGTATGACATTGCTGATCGGATTGAATCCGTGATGTGGGATAACAAAAAAATGTTCCCGAATCTTGATTGGTTCTCAGCGGTTTCCTATCACATGATGGGGGTTCCTACTGCCATGTTTACCCCGCTATTTGTGATGGCCCGCACTTCTGGTTGGGCCGCTCACATTATTGAGCAACGTATTGATAACAAAATCATCCGCCCATCAGCTCACTATATTGGCCCTGAAAATTTGGCATTTATACCGCTTGAACAACGTTAATAATTCGATTTAAGGATTAAATTATGTCTACCTCTGTTGTTAACAACCGACCTGATTACGATCAGGTGATTGTAGATATTGTGGATTATGTCATGGACTACACCATAACATCCCCAATTGCTTACGCCACAGCCCACCACTGCCTGATAGATACCTTGGGTTGTGGATTAGAGGCGCTGGAATATCCCGCCTGCACAAAACTATTAGGGCCAATTGTGCCGGGAACAACGGTACTTAACGGTGCACGCGTACCAGGAACCCAATTCCAGCTCGATCCTGTTCAGGCCGCCTTTAACATTGGTGCAATGATCCGCTGGCTCGATTTCAATGACACCTGGCTGGCGGCCGAATGGGGACATCCTTCTGATAATCTTGGCGGAATACTTGCCACCGCCGACTGGTTGTCCAGAAATGCGATTGCCCGCGGAGAAAAACCACTCACCATATGGGATGTTCTGACAGCGATGATTAAGGCGCATGAAATTCAAGGCTGCCTGGCATTAGAAAATGCTTTCAATAAAGTCGGGTTGGATCATGTTATTTTAGTCAAAGTGGCTTCCACGGCGGTTGTCGCTCAACTGTTAGGGCTGCAACGTGAGGAAATATTAAGTGCGGTTTCATTGGCCTGGGTTGACGGACAATCTTTGAGAACTTATCGCCATGCCCCCAATACCGGCTCGCGCAAATCCTGGGCTGCGGGAGATGCAACTTCCCGTGCCGTGCGTCTGGCTCTGATAGCCCAAACCGGTGAAATGGGTTATCCCTCTGTATTATCTGCCAAAACCTGGGGATTTTATGACGTTCTGTTCAATGGTCAGCCATTCACATTCCAGCGCCCTTATGGTTCTTATGTCATGGAAAATGTGCTGTTTAAAATCGCTTTTCCAGCAGAATTCCATTCACAAACTGCCGTAGAAGCAGCAATGATCTTGCATCAGCAACTGAAAGAGCACAACAAACGCATTGAAGATATTGCACAAATCACTATCCGTACCCACGAAGCCTGTATCAGAATCATTGATAAACAGGGACCATTGAACAATCCCGCCGACAGGGATCACTGTATTCAATATATGGTTGCCGTCCCGCTGATTTTTGGGCGTCTGACGGCTGCGGATTATGAAGATGATATCGCTGCCGATCCACGCATTGACACCTTGCGGGAAAAAATAGTCTGCGTTGAAGACCTTGATTTCACCCGTGACTATCATTATCCCGAAAAACGCTCCATTGCCAATGCACTGACGTTGACATTCACCGATGGCACTCAATTGGACGAAGTTAAAATCGAATTCCCGATTGGACACGCCCGTCGCCGTAAAGATGGCATTCCGCTATTAGAGGAGAAATTCAAAACCAATCTGGCGCGTCGCTTCCCGCAAGAGCAGCAACAAAAAATTTTAGCGATATCTCTTGATCTGATGGCATTGAGAGATATTCCGGTAAACGAATACCTTGATTTGTATGTCATATAATTTGTATACCCTTGAGAGATGAATGTAGGAGAGATTATGTCATTCCAAGATTTCTATCAGCATTCAATTGATGATCCTGATACTTTTTGGGCAGAACAGGCCAAACGCATACACTGGCAACAGCCTTTTGAACAGCCCCTGGATCATAGCCATCCCCCTTTTGCCCGTTGGTTTTGTGGGGGAAAAACCAATCTCTGCTACAATGCGCTAGACCGCTGGCTGGAAAGCCAACCCGATGCCAGGGCACTGATTGCCATTTCAACGGAAACTAAAACCAATAGCGAGCGAGTTTTCACCTATAAAGAACTGCATCGGGAAGTGAATCGTGCCGCTGCTATCATGTTGTCGCTCGGCGTGAAAAAAGGTGATCGTGTCGTTGTTTACATGCCAATGGTGGCTGAAGCCCTGTTTATTTTACTGGCCTGTGCCCGTATTGGGGCAATCCATTCAGTCGTATTTGGGGGTTTTGCTTCTCACAGTCTCGCTACCCGATTAGATAACGCTGAACCCGTTTTAGTCGTCTCAGCGGATGCGGGTTCACGTGGGGGAAAAATCATTCCTTATAAGCCTCTGCTTGATGAGGCCATTGAATTAGCCAGGCACACGCCACGCCATGTTTTGATGGTAGATCGCGGACTGTCCAATATTCATTGGGTGAACGGCAGGGATGTCGATTTTGCCACATTACGGCAGAAGCATCTTGATGCAGAAGTGCCTGTCACATGGCTCGAATCCAATGAAACGTCTTGTGTGCTCTATACATCAGGCACAACCGGAACCCCGAAAGGGGTTCAACGCGATGTCGGCGGTTATGCCGTGGCGCTGGCGACATCAATGGACGTTATTTTTGGTGGTCAGGCAGGCGGCGTTTTTTTCTGCACATCGGATATTGGCTGGGTTGTTGGGCACTCTTATATTGTCTATGCTCCCTTAATCGCCGGCATGGCAACGATTATGTATGAAGGTCTCCCGATACGACCGGATGCGGGCATTTGGTGGCAAATTGTCGAAAAATATCGTGTCACCAGAATGTTTTCTGCTCCTACGGCAATCCGCGTTTTGAAAAAATACCCGACGGATTGTATCGCCAAATATGATATCTCATCGCTTGAAACACTCTATTTAGCGGGAGAGCCACTTGATGAACATACCGCCCGTTGGATTGCCGAAACCATTAATGTGCCTGTCATTGATAACTACTGGCAAACTGAAACGGGCTGGCCCATTATGGCGATTGCCCGCAGTCTGGATAACAGGCCAAGCCGTTTTGGTAGCACCGGTTTTCCCATGTACGGTTTTAACGTCAAGCTACTCAACGAACTGACTGGTCAGGAATGTGGTGATAATGAAAAAGGAATGCTGGTTATCAAAGGCCCTTTGCCGCCAGGTTGCATCCAGACTATCTATGGTGATGATCGCCGTTTCATTAATACTTACTGGCGTCACTTTGATCAGCAAGTCTATTCGACATTTGATTGGGGAATACGTGACAGCGAAGGTTATTATTTTATTCTGGGGCGTTCGGATGATGTGATTAACGTTTCCGGCCACCGTTTGGGAACGCGGGAGATTGAAGAGTGCATCGCCAGTCACGAAGATGTCGCAGAAGTTGCCGTCATTGGTATCAAGGATGAAGTGAAAGGACAAACCGCCGTGGCGTTTGCTGTCCTCAAAGAAGGACGAGAAATCCAGAGTGCTGACCATTTTGCCACCTTGGAGAAGGCATTAATGGCGTTGGTGGATAAGAAAATCGGCAGCGTTGGACGTCCGACACGCGTCTATTTTGTGACGCAATTACCGAAAACCCGTTCAGGAAAAATGTTGCGCCGCACCATGCAGGCTATTTGTGAAGGACGTGAACCAAGCGATATTGCCCTGATTGAGAATCCCGCTTCATTGGAAGCCATTCGGGATGCGATTTCCCATTAAGCAAGTATCAGCCATACCAAGTATTCGTACTCAGGAACATATACTCATCTCTTTTTTGTTTAATCTTCATTTAATGCCGCTGAGTTACTATGACTTCGTACTACATTTCTCTCAGCTACTTTTACCTATTTCTCGCTCCGTTCCTACACGGAGCTTTTTTTATCTAGTTGACATCCTCCCCGCCCTAAAGGACGGGGATTCCTACAGCGTTCAGACCGAAGCCTGACTCACCTCGGTGGGTTCCTGCTTCAACGGGCGGTCTGACTGCACCCTCCCTCCACAGGCAAGCACGGCATGTCCTGCCGCTAAAATATTACGTGCGGCGTTTACATCCGCGTTCGCGGTGTAGCCGCATACCTGACACACGAATTGACTTTGCGTCTGACGGTTTTCTTTCGCCGTATGACCACAGCAGGCACACCGCTGGCTGGTGTATGCCGGAGGTATCGCCACTACCTGACCACCGCGCCAGAGCTGCTTGTACTCAAGCTGACGGCGCATTTCATGCCAGCCTTGATCCCGTATCGAGCGGTTCAAGCCTGATTTGCCTCTGACGTTTCTTCCGTGCTTCTCTGCCGTGCCTTTTGCCGATTTCGACATGTTGCTGACCTTCAAGTCTTCAATGACGATCATCGCGTGGTTTTTGCTGATTTCACGGGTGACTTTGTGAAGGTAGTCGCGCCGGATATTGGCAATGTGCGAGTGCAAACACTGGATTTTCCGTTTTTGTTTCTGCCAGTTTGCGCTGAATTTTACTTTGCGACTCAACTGCCGCTGGAGTGTTGCCAGCTTACGTTGGTTTGCTTTGAAGCTGCTTACTGGCTGATATACCGTGCCATCTGAAAGCGTGGCAAGTTTTGTTACTCCGGCATCCAGTCCGACCATTGATTCTGCATTGATTCTGCATTGTGAGCAGGGTCAGTCACTTCGTATTCAGTCTGGATACTGACGTACCATTTGCCGCATGACTGGCTGACCGTGACGTTTTTCACTTCGCCAATGACTTCACGGCTGTTGCGATAGCGTATCCACCCTAACTTTGGCAACGAGATTCGACTGTTGGGCTGATCGAGCTTCACGCCCTGCGGGTAGCGGAATGAGTCATGTTGACCACGTTTTTTGAAGCGGGGGAATGCAGCACGCTTCTGGAAGAAATTTTTGTAGCCGCGCTCCAGATCTTTCAGTGACTGCTGCAACGGTTGCGAGGGAGATTCTTTCAGCCATTGTGTTTCAGGTACGGATTTCCACTCAATCAGCCATGAAGCCATTTTGGTGTAGGGGAGATATTTATTCCCTGCTGCATGGTTCTCATTCTGGAGTGCCAGTGCACGGTTAAAAACGAAGCGACAAGCCCCTGCGAAGCGTCGCATATCGCGCTCCTGCTGACCATTTGGTCTTAACTGGAATTTGAAGGCTTGAAGTCGTATCATGACTATCATTATACTTTGGTCTATGACAAAAGAAACTGATATTCGACGCGGAAGACACGGTGTTTTCCTGATGCACGTCCACTTGGTATTCGTCGCCAAGTATCGACGAAAGATATTCGATCTTGATGCCATCGAAAAGCTACGCAGCTACTTTAGCAGCGTATGTGCTGATTTTGGGGTTGAACTGGTTGAAATGGACGGCGAATACGACCACGTGCATTTGCTGATCAACTACCCGCCAAAGCTCGCAGTATCGAATCTGGTCAACAGTCTTAAAGGCGTTTCCAGCAGGCTGCTTCGGCGTGACCGTCCAGATATTGCTCTACGCTATTACTACAAAGGCGTTTTGTGGACACCGAGCTATTTTGCAAGTAGTTGCGGAGGTGCGCCGATCTCGATCATCCGGCAATACATCGAGCAGCAGAAAACACCAGGTTAGTCGGAAAACCGCGCCTGATAAATAGATTCACTTTTTCGTTCGTTAATTTTTAAAGTGAAATATTAAATCAGGGTACACAAAGCACCCCGAATCATAATTTCTATCTTATAAGACGTGAATTAATGCGCTATCTTAGGTTCTTTTAGCGCAGACTCTGCCCATTCCATCATTGCTGGATGTTTTAACATATGATTAACCCACTTCTGGCTGATTGCAGAAAGTTTCAATCCATAAGTTTGGGCACGGAAAGCAACTGGAGCATAGAAAGCATCGACAGCAGTGAATTTATCTCCCGCCAGCCATTCACCCCCAAATTGAGTTAACCCTTCTGTCCAAAGTGCATCTATTCGTTCAATATCGCACTGTAATTCGGGGGTTATTTCATTAAGCTCATTACGAATAGAACAATTCATCGTGCAAAGCTGACGTAATGTTGCAAAACCAGAATGCATTTCTGCCGCAGCACTTCTCGCCCATGCCCTGGCTATTTTATCTGATGGCCAAACTTGTATATATTCTTCAGCAATATATTCGATAATTGCCAGAGAATCCCAAACCGTAATTTCTCCATCAATCAGACAAGGAACCAAACCAGTAGGTGAAAATGCCTGAAATTTCTCACGACTGCTTTTACCATCTTCAAAATAACTTAGCCTCTCCTTAAAAGGAATATCCAACGCCCTGAGCAAAATCCACGGACGCAGTGACCAAGAAGAATAATTTTTATTGGCTATCCACAATGTATACATCGTATTTTTCTCTACTATAATAAAATTACGTGATTATAAATAAACATTATATTTCCCCATAAAAACAGTAATTCCATTATAAAATATCACGCTATTAGAATAGCACTCAATAAAAAAACAAATAATCCACAAAATAAAAAAATGAATTCACTATGTACTTTAAAAACCCTCATCTATACGCATTAAACTTCAAGTTGCAATTTACAACACTCCATGAAACCTGATTTCTCCCCGCGAAGCGGGGAGAAATCACATGCATATTGAAGTTAAATTGGTATATATTGTAGAAACATCTCTATATTAAAAATAAGGTATAATATGCCACTCAAAAATACTGCCATTAGCTTTGGTCATATTTCTATTTTTATTCATTGGCTAGTGGCATTTTCCGTTTATGGAATGTTTGCACTTGGATTATGGATGGTCACATTAAGTTATTACGATAACTGGTATCATCGTGCTCCTGAACTACATAAAAGTATAGGTAGTTTATTATTTATTGTCATGATTATTCGGGTAATGTGGCGATTTATTTCGCCACCACCAAAACCTTTGGCAAGCTACAGTCTTTTTATACGCATCAGTTCACAACTAATGCAACTCACTCTCTATATCGCCTTATTTGGTATTCTATTTAGTGGATATCTCATTTCCACAGCCGATGGGCAATCTATCAGAATTTTTGATTGGTTTGAAATTCCCGCCACTTTAACAGAACAAGGAATACAGGCTGATACGGCGGGGGTTATTCATCTTTATCTTGCCTGGATTGTTGTTGTGCTTTCCCTATTACACGGGCTTACTGCACTGAAACACCACTTTATTGATCGTGATATTACCCTAAAAAGAATATTTGGTTACAAACCAAATTAAAATGACTTTTGGAGAATTATGATGCTGAAAAAAACGTTAGTAGCCCTAACCGTAGGGGGATGGCTCATGAGTACAGGAAATACTCTCGCTGCTAATTATAAATTCGATAAAATAGGCCAACATGCCTTTATTGAATTTCGTATTCAACATTTGGGATTTAGCTGGCTTTATGGTGGTTTTAGGGATTTCGATGGTAACTTTACTTTTGATCCCGAAAATCCGGCAAATGATAAAGTGAATGTCGTTATCAAAACCGATAGTGTAGACACCAAACATGTTGAACGAGATAAGCACTTACGTGGTCCTGATTTTTTGAACAGTAATAAATATCCTGAAGCTAATTTCACATCAACAAATGTTAAGAAAGAAGGTGAACATTATCTTATTACCGGAGATCTCACATTAAATGGTGTGACCAAGCCTGTCATACTGGACGCAAAATTGATCAATGCAGGAAACGATCCGTGGGGTGGATACCGTGCTGGTTTTGAGGCGACAGGCAAACTCAAATTAAAAGACTTTAATATCAAAGAAGATCTGGGACCAAAATCTCAGGAAGTCGAACTAATCATTTCCGTTGAAGGCGTGCGAGAAAAAACCTAATCATAAAAGAACGCGGTAAGAAAAACGTACCGCGTTCCATTTATCCTGTTTTAGACAAATTCCATATCTATTGGGCAATCAGTTCATTAACGTGACGCGTTATTAGAGCCAAAGCATTGTGGGCATCATAATCTGCCTTAATGATCTGTGACTGCTGGCGCCATATCGGGGAAGATAATATCCTTGTCACTGCCTGATATAACTGCTGTTCAGTTGGTGTATCAGTGTGCAAGCTGATACCACAACGTGACCAGATAACACGAGCGACAGCTTCTAATTTTCCATCTCCTGTTCCCGCGACCACTAAAGGTACTCCATGACGAATGGCTGAATTCAGAGAACCATAACCACCATTAGTAATAAAAATGGATGCTCTGGGGAGCCAGTGTTCAAAATTGAGATACTCGACCACCCTGGCATTTTCTGGAAGATCTTCTCCCAAGGCATCAATAGAACGACCGCCTGTAATCGCCAATACCCGAACCGGTAACGTTGCCAATCCCCGCAATGTAGGTAATATCAATTGGTTAAAATCAATATTAGCCAGTGTACCTTGAGTCACCAGGATCAACGGCAGGCTTTCATCCGGCCAACTGATTTGCGTTTTATCATCTTCCACTTTTACCGGCAGCGCTCCGATAAACTCCACTGTCTCAGGTAAATCATCACGTGAAAATTCAAATGATTGCGTTGCCAGTTGCAAGAAACGATCAACTCCGCTCATCAAAACATCATTATGATCCCCTGTTAGTGGAAGACAATCTACAGCAGCAAGTGATTGATTAAATGTTTCCCTAACCTGCTCAATTAATTGGTACGTTTCCTCATCCACCAATTGCTCGCGAGTCAAATCAGCAGGCAATAATTCAGGGGGTATCCTAGCCCCCCAGAATATGGAATCCTTTGATGACCATGGCAACGGAGTAACGCCAATCGCAATAACGGGAATGCGTTTTTCAGTTGGTTTCTGTAATAACGGCAACGCGGCATAAAAGGTATTATCAATAATCAACAGGTCAGCTTTCCCCTCGTCGATGATTTGCAGCAATTGCTTCGACAATACAGGAATGGGTTCGGCAAAAAATCTCCCTAACGATAGCGCCATCTGAATATTTCCCGGTGGATGTTTTGCCCGTTCAGGAAAATAATTTTCCAGATAGCGATAATCAACATCCACTTGTTTATCAAAGGGAACAAAAGTGGCTCCCAATGCTTCCGCTTGCTGTTGAAACAAAGAACCACTAAATATTGTGACATCATGTCCCTGTCCTATTAAATGTTCCGCAATAGTGAATATTGGAAAAACATGGCCAGGAGTTGCAATAGCTGCTAAGGCAATACGCGACATTAATAAACCTCCTTCAAAACAATTTCTACTTAATCAGCACTGGAAACAGAACCGGAAACAGAAATAGTACGGAAGCTGTGATTGTTACACACAGGCGTGCTGTGGATATGTACCCGTTGAATATGGCGAGGAGAACGGGAAATAAAAGCTTCACGTCCATGTAATAAAGTGAAGTTATCGCAAATCGCAATATCACCAGACTGCCATTGGTGGGCGTAGAAATAACGCGGATCATACAATCTATTATACAATGCTTCCTCAAAGGATTGTTGCTCTTCGTATGACATTCCATCTATCGCCAAAGAGTGATGATCAGCGTACTTGACATCGTCTTTTCCCATCGGCTCATTATAACGCATCACCCATTTTTTACCGTCGGGATGAAGACAAACCAACGGTGAACTCACTTCACCACCATAATGTGTCACTCGACTTGTGCGGTAAGTAATAGTGGTATTTTTCCATGCATTACGCTCATCATCACTAGCATCGATAATTAATTGTTCAGTATTGACAAACGTAGTACGCCCTCCTTGAGCTGCTTTTGGAGCAGATACACAATGAAATATCTGAAATTCAGGGATCGTCTCCCTATACATTCCATCCCAATGCAACGGTACACTACTGCTGTCCAGAACATGGTCAGAGGGTTTCGGAGACTCCATAACATCCAATACAGCACCGAATGGCCACATCATGATTTCACCCCAGCGGCTAGAATATTCTGCCAATTTCTCTTTATTCGTAAAACCAGATTGAAAGCCACGCAACACAACTAGCAGATGAGTACGAGCCAGTTTACGCAGAGCATCAATTGACAGTGTAGTAATATCCTGATCAGGGTAACTGGGAGTAATACACACGCCAAAAGGTGTCATTACCTCAATGTGACAATCAAGTTCATAGGTATTCATGATTTTTTTCTCCAAAATGCAGTTATTATTCAGTTATTCTGCTTATGCTGTCGCCGTCTGGGATTTTGTTTGCTGAATTTCTTCGGAGAACGTTTCAATCAAGTAATGGCTTGGAACTCCTCTAATTTCGATCAGTTTTCCATTCATCTTTTTCACTTCATCACTTTTCATCAGTACAAACTGGCCATTAATGTTGGCTGCCACACCGTGCCACGGTGTCAACCAATCATCCCGAGTCGGCATCATATGAATACCAATTTTGATACTATCCACAGGCTGCGGGTGAATAGAAAGTCGGATTGCTAATGGGAATTGTTCTGCTGAGCAAATTCCCCATGCCCAACTACGTTGGATAACCCCTACCGAGCGCTGACGGGCATCTTTTTGCAAAGCATTTTTCGAACCTGCATATTCTGGTAATAAGCTATCTTCATAAAGAAAACGAGTAATTGCCCGATATAATTGAACACCCTCTTCGGTTTTTTTGAGTTCATCTTTGATTTCTTCAATTGAAGAAGCATAATGACTGACCAATAATTCACGTAGTTGATCGTAATCATTGGTATATTGTGTTAGTGATTCAACGTTACCAAGATTAAAAACTGAAAGATGAGTCGCGCCTAATTCATGTAGCAACTTTTCAATTTCTAATTGATAATGAGTAATTGTGTCATCATCGACATGAATAAGATCACTAAACACATGCCCATCAGAACAAATAACAATATTTGCCCCAGGTGGATAATAAAGTTGAATACGCTGACAAAGGGAATTTAGAAAAATCAGTGATAATTTTTCTGCCATATCCGGCATTTTACCCAATACTTTTCTAGGATTTGGGGATTTCGTTGGAAATGCAGGTAAAATACACTCAATAGGTTTTCCTTGCTCCACAAATGCACGGATACGTGGTAGTTGAACCTCAGAAACCTTTTTTTCTTCATATTGAAGTGTATGTTCAGACTCAGGGAAACGACGTCGATACTGCAATAATTCATGTAGAATTTTGTTAGACACTTCTTCTATGTCAAGACGTTCCATAATTCATTCCTAATTTATTACATTTACATCACAGCCAATTAATACAGTTAGCAATATGTAGATATTGCTGAGTATAAAAACATTAACTCACATGCTTTTTAATATATAAAAATTCGAAACAAAACTTACAACGTGCAAGTTACAATATACAACCAAATCCAACTATAAATATACTGGGTTTTTTATCTTATCTTATTTTATTACGCATTCTATAAAATGCTAAAAAATCATACATATAAATATATATCATTATAGTTTCACAAATAAACTAAATTTTTTTAAAAAAATAATTCAATTTTTTTGATGATGTTACAAAACTGAAATAAAGTTCAAAGTTTTTAGAAAATATTATTTTTTAAAGCTATATTATTTATATATCCAATATTATTTATTACAGGAGAGAAAAATAATGCATTGCGAATTTATAAATAGCTCAAAAAAAGAAACAACAGCAATCTCATATACTCAAAATCAACTCATCAAATCACGATCTATTATTATTGCTGGGGAAATCAATCAGGCGCTTGCCGAAAATATAATGACACAACTGATAATTTTGCAGGAAATCAGTGATGACCCAATAAAAATATTTATCAATAGCCAAGGTGGACACGTTGAAGCGGGTGATACCCTGCATGACATGATCAAATTTATCAAACCCAAGGTCATGATGATTGGTACTGGTTGGGTTGCAAGTGCCGGCATTACCATTTTCCTTGCTGCCAATAAAGAAAATCGCTACTCCCTACCAAATACCCGTTTTATGATCCACCAACCATTAGGCGGTGTGCAAGGGCGCGCCTCAGACCAGGGCAAGAGCGTGAATGCTCACTTCTTGCCCAATACCGTAAATCCTGCGACTAATACCTTGTCCAGATAGTTAATATCCATGCTCGCAAGCCGTTGTTTTCGGCGAATACTCACTTTTTTGGTTGTTTCTACCCGCAACATATTGACACTGATATGACGCATACATCCCAATATTTCAGCCGATTCTCCCCGATGGATAAGGCAAGCATCTTCTCCCATAGTGACATCAAGAACCCAATGTAATCGTGTTTCGATCCCCCAATGGCTCCTGACAGCGGTCGCAAATTTATCCGTGTTTAGCTCCGCTGAACTGATGTAATAACGATAATCGAGCGACTCTTTTCCTTTATTATTAATTCGATACCCGATTGCTACGCCGATGCTTTTTAAGTTTTTCCATTCAGGAAATGGTTGAGATAACGCTTGTGCAGACAATACATGATATTCACGCGCTTCTATACGACCATGCCCTTGTTCTATCGTGATATTTTCGGCATGACTCACTGCTGAGACTTGCGCAGACAACGCCTTCTTGACGGCGTGATACAGCGTTTCCTGATTGCCTTTCACCGCCAGAAGATAGTCACCTTCTTGCTGCACAATTTGTTCCGCAATCTTCGTTTGACATCCCATCGCATCAATCGTTATCAGGCAGCCTTTGATATCCAGCAAACGGAGTAATTTAGGGATCGCAGTGATTTCATTGGACTTTTTGTCTGTCTTCAATTGCCCCATCACAACGCCATTCTGGGTGGCAAACGCACTTACATCGACTGCCGATCCTTGCCGTGATAAGTTCCCCGCAATGTTTTCCCGTCAATGGCGATAATTTCCCCTTCAGAACGTTCATTAATCCCTTGAACCCACTGGATAAAACAGTGCTGAAACTCAACAGAATTGAGACGAGAAATAAGTCGAGCGATAGAATCATGTCCCGGTATTCCATTCGGGAAAAGTGATTTTTTTTGATACCAGTCCAGATACGTTTCGCCGAAATCTTCAATATCTTCCCATCCTTCCGCGCCGGCGATGATGGATGTAATTGCCAGAAAAAGGATATCAAACAAAGGATAACTGATCTTAGACGACTGGCGAGGGTCTGTTAACGTACTGAAATATTGAGAAAAGGCATCGATGCTCATGAGAATACTTCCTAAAAAAAGAAGGATGAGATGATGTTTTTTCTTATCCGTCAACCCTAAATTTTGTTAACAAAAAATTCACGCTCTCACCCTGATACCGGAACCAAGTCTAAAAAATGTAAGCGTAAGCAAGGGAAGAATAAGAAGAAAGGAAATCGGTAGCTGAGTCATACCGGTTATAAACGCGAACGCTAAAAGAAGCTCATTACAAATTTAGAGCGAAATAAACACTTACCCCCTCCACGGAATAATAGCCAATACGTAGAAGATTACATATTGGCGCTCTGTGTTTTGTTGTTACAGCCTGCATGTGCAGAGTGTATTTCTTATTACAGCCTGCACATGTAAAGGGCTTATTTGTTATTTCCTTAGTGATTATGTTGCTTGCGTTTATATCCGTTTATGACCGTTTAACGCAGGAGAATATGGAATGAGTATTAGTGAATCGATGCTGACTAAAAAAGAAGTAAAAGCGGCACTGCACTATAAATCTGATAGTGGCTTTCATGAGTTTTTAAAAAGAACACCTGAATTTCCAAAGTCTGTGAAATTGGGGTTAAGGCGTGTGGGATGGGCTGCAAGTGAAGTTAATGAATATATAGCATCCCGTCTTAATACCCGTGGACAGGAGGATAAATCACATGGCTAACAATAGACAACCGTGCTCTAAAAATGATCGTGTTGCAATTATGCAACGGAGTTATTCAATGAAAATCAACACGCGTATCCCCGATTTAGCTAATCCGCGAAATTACAATGAGTTGGTGTTTGTTGCTGAGAATTATGTTAACCGTGCTGTATGTCGTCGTGCTGCTGCCATAGAACGCCGGGAGAATAGAAAAAAAGGGAACAGTAATAATGGCAGATAAAATTTACTATTCCCGTGGACGGGATGTATACGATATTACCCCTGAGCAACGATGCGCCGAAAATACAGATCAGTTCATTGAGCAATTAATAACTGATACGGCGACTGCCAAGAAGAAACAATATTTTTGTGCAGCGATGGAACAGGGGGAACACCCAAGAGGTAATGACCCGAAAGAAAAACACCCTGATAAGTTTCAGGGTGTAAAGAGTTGGAGGCGTTCAGCATTAGCGGCTAAACGCCGCTTTGCATCGTTTGACTGCGATAGTTTTGACAGCCCCAAGACGTTTAATGCGTTAGTCAGTTACTTAAAAAAGACGTTTAAAGGTGTACTCTATACGACTTTCAATTATACCGCAGATGCTCCGCGTTGTCGTTTTGTTATTATCTTGGATTCTGAGGTAGATCGCACTGAAGGCATTCATGTTTGCCAGATGATAGCCCATGAAATAGAAACGGCGATACAGCAAATCGCGGAAGAGGATTTGATCAGCGAATGGACTCCTGCTATTGGGTGGGATGAGTCTGTCTATCGTGCCGAGCAACAATGCTATTTGCCAATAGTGAATGCTGTACGCCGGAAAACGAAAAGCGGTGAGGATGTGACTGATGCGATTATTCACCGTTTAGACGGCGAATTGGCAGACGTAGAGAACTATCTTGCAATGGCTCCGCTTGTGTCGAAGACAACTCCCGGGTCTGTACAGCATTATGATAGTGACACTGATTTAGAACGCTGGTTTGAGGTGGACGAGCATACATTAGCTGATTTACAGGTTGCTTTGTTTTCCCCCGCGATGTTGGCAATATCAGAGGGGGGTAGACAAAATTGGCAAAGGGTGATCGCTGCTCTTGGTAGTTTGAAAAACACACCCTATGAAGACAATGCGTATCAATTGGCGTTGGAATGGTCTGAGGCTGGTGGAGCGACATTTGATGCTGAACATTTTGAAGCAACTTGGGCTACTTCCCGTGCTGATCTCACCAGCTATAAATGGATATTTTCGCAAGCTGCCTCGTTGGGGTGGGAAAACCCCCAAATTCTTCGGCCTTATTTAGCATTAGGGCGTGTTGACGTTTCGTGGAGGGAAGTTTGAACAGCATGATGATCTGGTATCATTGTCTTCGCGAAAAAACCATTACCCCAGCTCATCATGCCAAGAACAATGTTATCAAAATCTTTATGGAATACGCTAGCTGTATTAATGCAACAACATGGATGTATTTACCACAAAGACGCGCATTACCTGACTTTCGAAGGGATCCTTTATCGAATGAGAACGGGATGTCCGTGGCGGGATTTACCCGATGAATTTGGCAAATGGAATACGCTTTTTAAGCGCTTTAACGCCTGGTCAAAGAAAGGTGTTTTTGAATTATTATTCAAATTGTTATCTGAAAATACAGACACCGAATGGTTATTCATTGATGGGAGTATTATCCGCGCTCATCAACATAGCTCAGGGGCAACTTCAACAGAAGAT
>NZ_JBBMXF010000019.1:0-25309 GCF_037996785.1 Xenorhabdus thailandensis | reverse complement strand
ACATTTCACTGATTCTCTGGCAGTGATTTTTCATCCTTGATATCAGTTAACACGCCTTTGCTATCAAAGGTAAGTGTCAGTGTTTCCTGAGTTGTTTTCCCATGGCCTGGTTGTTGGCGGAATACGTAATACCAAGTTTGACTCCCAAATGGATCGGTCAGCATTGGTGTTCCCAAAGTGTAAGAAACTTGCTGCTGAGTCATTCCTTTATGGATTTTTGATACCGCAGCCGGCGTAAGGTAGTTCCCTTGATTAATATCAGGACGATAAACAATTCGCTCAAACATAGAGCAACCCGCAGTCAGCATAACAAGTGATACAGTAGCGGCAGTCAACAATTTACAGCGCATAGTAATTACATTCCTTTAGGCGTTAGGCCGTCGATAATAATAAACATTGAAGAGGTTGAAAACCTCTATGCATTTACCTATGACTGCAATTATACAAGAAAGTTGTTCCAATTTATGCCGCTAACAGTTCTTTTGCGTTAGCCAAAGTATTTTTTGTAACCTCACTTCCCGCCAAAAGCCGTGCCAGTTCTTGAAGTCGTGCTTTTTTATCCAATAGCTGCATTTGGGTTTCTGTTTCTTCACCGTCTGTCTGTTTGCTGACATAAAAATGCTGATGCCCGCATCCTGCGACTTGGGGTAGGTGGGTGACGCACATAACTTGGGTCGATTCTCCCAATTCACGTAGCAAACGCCCAACAATGGCCGCTGTTGGACCACTGATACCTACATCAACTTCATCGAAAATCAGTGCAGGGGTTTCCATTTTTTTCGCTGTAATAACTTGAATTGCCAATGCAATACGGGAAAGTTCACCACCTGATGCCACTTTTGCTAACGGTTGGTGGGGTTGGCCGGGGTTGGTTGTGACATTGAATTCAACTTTGCTGGCGCCATCAATATTTAAATGCTCCGCTTCAAAGGTAACATCAATGGTAAAACGTCCGTGAGGCATAGAAAGTTGGTGCATACTGTTTGTTATCAGTTGGCTTAATTCCGCGGCATATTTCTGGCGAACATGATGCAATTTTTCTGCCACAGTCAGCGCTTGCTGATAATGCAAGCTGACAAGTTCACTAAGATGGGCGCAATCATTTTCCTGCTGGGATAACTGATATTGCTCTTCCAACAATTGCTGATGTAATGCAGGTAATTCTTCTGGCGCAACATGGTGTTTACGGGCCATACTAATTTGTTGGGAGATTTTCTGTTCCAGTTCAAATAAACGATTGGGGTCCAGTTCCAGTTGGTCGCTGTAATGACGTAGCTCGTCACTCACTTCATTGATTTGAATAGCCGCCTCTTCCAGCATGTTAAGCAGGCCACTGAGTTTGTGATCCATGCTGGCAAGCTCTGTTAGTTCACTGCGGGCATAGCTAAGAAGACTGGTAATGTTCTGTTCATCATTATCACTTAAAATCTGGAGGATATTTTGACTGACGGACAAGAATTGCCCGCAATTTGCCAGCCGTTTATATTCACTATCCTGTTCTTGATAATGGCCTGGTTGTGGTGACAGTTCATCCAGTTCTTTCAGGTGATATTCCAGCAATTGCTGACGTGAACGACGCTCAAGAGCTTGTTGTTGGAATTGGGAGAGAGCCTGGCAGCTTTGGCGCCATTGCTGGTAAGCCTGTTTCATTTCTTGCTGAAGTTCGAAATCGCCTGTATAAATATCCAGTAAGCGCCTTTGGTGACGATTTTCTAACAATAATTGGTGAGCATGTTGCCCGTGAATTTGTATTAGATGAGAGCCTAATTCACGTAATTGAGAAAGTGGTACAGCGGTGCCATTGATAAAACCGCGAGAGCGCCCATCAGCGGTAATTGTACGACGCAGTAGGCACTCATTATCATCATCAAAACTTCCATCTAGCTGGTGGTCTATAAGCCATTTGCGGGCAGAAGGAGCATCAGTTAGTGAAAAACGGGCACAAAGATCGGTACGCGGAGCACCTGGACGAACCATGTTAGCTTCGCCACGATTGCCAAGACATAAACCTAATGCATCAATCGCGATGGATTTACCGGCTCCGGTTTCACCTGTGATTGCCGTCATGCCTGTGCGGAAATCAATTTCAAGTTCGCGAACGATAGCAAAGTTACTGATGGTCAATTGAGTCAGCATCGTGCTCCTCCTTCTTTTTTACTGTGTATAAACACGTTCCTGTGCATAAAAACATGTCTGTGCTTTCATACAGTATAAACTGGTTTTTTATACAGTAAAGTAGGAAGATCTATTTTTAGAACATTTTTTTCGACCAACCCAGTTTTGTGCTCAGTGTATTAAAGTAGTTGTAATCTTTTGGGTGAATTAAATGCAGATTATAGTCACTGCGTTTGATGATCACTTCTTCACCATCTTGGATTGGCAGGACGATCTGGCTGTCACAACTGACTTCGTAGTCATTGCTATTCTGGGCAAATTTCAGGCGAATGCTGCTTTCGCTGCTGATAACGAGAGGGCGAGCCGAGAGCGTATGTGGAAACATCGGCACTAGCACGATAGCGTCTAAGTTTGGGGTTAATATAGGTCCTCCTGCAGACAGTGAATAGGCCGTAGAGCCAGTGGGAGTTGCTATGATTAATCCATCTGAACGTTGAGAAAAAGCAAAACGTTCATCAATATATACTTCGAATTCAATCATATGAGCAACTTTGCCTGGATGAAGTACGACTTCATTTAATGCAGTGCTACGGCGGGATTTATGTCCCGTTTTTGTCACTTGTGCTTCAAGTAGAAAACGTTTTTCGTCTCGATATTTGCCATCCAAAACTTCGGATAGTTGTTGTAAGGCATTATCGGGATCCAAATCCGTCAAAAAGCCCAAATTGCCTCGGTTGATACCAATAACTTTGATGTTATAACGTGATAATACTCTGGTTGCGCCGAGCATATTGCCATCACCACCGACGACAATCACAAGATCGGCAATTTTACCAATTTCTGTCAATCCTCCAGTTTGAGCGCCTTTTAAATTAATGTCTTTCGCGACCTGTCTATCCACAATGACGCAATAACCTTTAGATACCAGCCAGTGGTACAGCATTTCGTGGGTGGCCAGCGCTTCCGGGTGACGTGGACGACCGACAATACCGATGCATTTGAATTCATTATTCATTGCTGTTATTTCCTTCAGCATATGGTTTTGCCCTCACAATAATGATTGTTCCCTTGAATCCCGCGTATTGATCCCCATAATAAGCTCAAATGGCGAAGATAATACAAAATACGCGGAGATATTCATGAGTAGTAAAGACCAAAAAGTACCTGACGAGCAAGTCGCAGAAAATACAGAAAATGTATTAGAGCAACAAATGAATGCGGAACAGGCAGATGCGCCAGAGACTGAAAACGTTGTTAATCCGCGTGTTGCTGAGTTGGAAGAACAACTGAAACAGGCTCAGGCTAATGAACGTGATGCTATGTTGCGTGCGCGTGCTGAAATCGAAAACATTCGCCGTCGTACTGAGCAGGATATAGAAAAGGCACATAAATTTGCATTGGAAAAATTCGCCAATGAACTTTTGCCCGTTATCGATAATCTGGAACGTGCATTAGATGCGGCTGATCGTACCAATGAAGCCTTACTGCCAATGATTGAAGGTATTGAACTGACACTGAAATCTTTTATCGATTCAGTGGGTAAGTTTGGTGTTGAAGTGGTCAGTGACATTAATGTACCTTTCAATCCAGAAGTGCATCAGGCGATGACCATGATGGAATCAGATCAGCATGAACCTAATCAGGTTATGTTGGTGATGCAGAAAGGTTATACTTTGAATGGCCGTCTATTGCGTCCTGCAATGGTTGCGGTTTCTAAATAAAGGTTACGGTCTCTCGTGATGCAATGCCGCCATTAGAAAGGCGGCATTTTTGTAGGCAGAGATCGGTTATTGGGGTAATTGAGGCTCCCAATCTATTGGAGATAATCCTTGAGCTTCCAATAAGTTATTGGCCTGTGAAAAATGTTTGCAGCCTAAGAAACCTCGATGGGCGGACAGAGGTGAAGGATGGGGGGCTTTTAATACATGGTGGCGTTGGATATCAATGAAGTGGCCTTTTTTCTGGGCATGAGATCCCCAAAGTAAGAAAATGACTCCGTTGCGATGTTCATTGATTGCTGCAATAACTTTGTCAGTGAACGTTTCCCAGCCCAAATGCGCATGAGAATGTGCGTTACCGCGCTCAACGGTGAGTACGGTATTGAGTAATAACACGCCCTGTTTTGCCCAGCTTATCAAGCAACCGTGATTTGGACGAGTAAATCCAGCAATATCCGATTCCAGTTCTTTGTACATATTGACGAGAGAGGGCGGTGCAGGAATACCAGGCTGTACAGAGAAAGCCAAACCGTGGGCCTGATTCGGACCGTGGTAAGGATCTTGCCCTAAAATGACGACTTTTACATCAGCCAATTCAGTATAGCGAAAGGCATTAAAAACATCGGCTTGAGGCGGATAAATGGTTTTTCCAGCCTGACGTTCATTGGCAACATAAGCCAATGTATCAATAAAATAAGGCTGTTTCTTTTCATTGCCGATGACATCGTGCCATGTGAGAGGTGTGGACATAGCCAATCCCTTTCTAAATGATTATCAGATGACTAAAGCTTACCGATTCCCTTGGGATAGGGAAACCCTCAGATCCCAATCTAAGTTTAATTCTCAGGATGAAAATCTATTTTTATAAATTTTTTTGAAAAAATATGAAAATAATTTCATTCAATTCTACTGTAAAAGATGATTTAAAACATAATGTTATGAATTTTTTATCAATAACCTTATGAAATTAGTTGATTACAATCAAAGAATCTTCTCATTTGTGCTGGTATACAGGAAATCAAGAACGATGGTTGATTAAATTATGGATTGACTGAATAACTAAGATGATGATTCTGGAGGTATAAATGATTACTGGAATTCAAATTACCCAATCTGATAATGCTGCATTGATGAATTCTTTTTGGCTATTGGATGATGAAAAAAATGAAGCGCGTTGCATCTGTGCCAAAGCAGATTACGATGAAGGCCAGATTGTTGCTAAAGAGGAGCTGGGGCAATTTGAATATCGCGAGATCCCGCTGGAGGTCAAGCCGGCTGTACGTGTAGAAGGCGGGCAACATCTAAATGTTAATGTTTTACGTCGTGAAACGTTGGAAGATGCAGTAAAACACCCTGAAAAGTATCCTCAACTCACTATTCGTGTATCTGGTTATGCTGTGCGTTTTAACTCACTGACTCCAGAACAGCAACGTGATGTTATTGCGCGTACGTTTACAGAAAGCCTGTAATTTTTGTATCAAGCAAAAAGTTTAAAGGGAGAATTAATACTCCCTTTTTTATTTCCATATTTTAGTTACAGGTGTTAATTTTGTTAATTGAAAATTAAATTTGTTTTAAAGTTGTTAATAATTCTGCCGATAGAGAATTTGGGATTTTAACCCCCACCAAATTTAAATAATCTGTAGGAGAATTTTATGACTTTATCAGTTAATACCGATTTTTTCAGAGGACTAGGGATCGATTCATTACAAGGAAATGCGTTACAACCTCAACCGAATTCTTCAGCTCAATCACCACCTGACAAAGTTGAACACACTTCTTCCCCAAGCATTTCATTTTCAGAAAATACCAAGCAGGTGAATGCGCTCTATCAATCATTGGTTAATAATTTAAATGCCAGCACGATGGCAGCTCCTGAATTGAAAGCTAATGATATTGCGGGAAAACAATCTAAACTGGTCGATTATAACTTGACGTTGGTTACCCGTGATGTTTATCGACAAACGAGTTTAGGGATTGGCGATTATGTGCGCCTGTCTGATGAAGATTTATCAAAATTAGGGATTGATCCCGACACTCTAAATGATTATTCAACAGGGTTTCAGGCCGGTGTTTACCATAATAAGGGACTATATATTGTCTCTTTCACAGGATCGAATGAATTACAGGATTTTATGGTAAGTATTCGTCAAGGGCTTGGTTACAATGAAAAACAGTATACTCAAGCTGTGGAATTGGCACATAAATCGTTAGAAGTATTTGGTGAAAATGTCATTTTTACAGGGCATTCATTGGGGGGCGGATTAGCAACAGTGGCAGCATTGGCAACAGGAAAACCAGCAGTTATTTACAATTCTGTGAGTGTTTCTGACGCTACATTGAAATATATGGGCGTATCACCTGAAGTTGCTCGTGAAATGGCTGACAGCGGTTTGATACGCCATTATACCGTCCAACATGATTGGCTGGGGAACCTGCAAAAAACATTGCCAATTCCTCAACCTATGGGGCACGAAGTAGAGCTTAAGTATGAATATGAATTAGAAAGCATATGGGATGTCATTTTGCCTAATCGATATGGTCTCCATACTTTTAAGGCGCATTTTTTGGAAGCTGTCCTCGAATTAATGGCGGAACAGAAGCCTTGGTTGAATAATGGCGACACCATGTTGGCGTCAACGGAAATTACAGATACAGATATCACCTTGCAACAAGGTGAGCAGCATTATGCCGTGTAATATTTAGCCCTCAGTCTGCCGGAGCATGGGGCGAATTCATTGTATGTCTTCGCCCATGTTTTACAATCGGTGATTAATTAATCGTTGCTAAATAGGTTTTTCTCATACTGAGAGTATCAGATGTTGGAGTTCCTTACCCTGTACGGAGCACGGGATAAGGCATACTCCTATCATTTTGGAACGCTATTTAGATTCAGTTAATTCTGGTCTGGGATTGCCAGAAGGAGCGCGGCGTTTCCCGATATTTTTGCTATCGCGATGACGAACTTTTACGCGGTTTTTCTTTGTCTCTTCTGTTTTCTTCTTCTCTTTGCGTTTTGCCAGTACTTTTTTGGATGGCTTATTGCTCTTTTTCTCGCTTGGCGCTTTGGTTTGTGGGCGAAGTTCATCAACCACTCGTATTTTCAAAGGCTCTTTGAGATAACGGCTGATTTTGCCCAAAAGCAGGTGATCGTGTGCTTCAACCAGAGCAATGGCAGTTCCTTTACGGCCTGCGCGAGCAGTACGACCAATTCGGTGTAAGTAAACATCCGCGGTACGAGGCAAATCGAAGTTAAAGACGTGGCTGATATTCTCGATATCCAAGCCACGGGAAGCAACATCGGTTGCGACCAAGACCTTGACTTTACCCTCATTCAAGCGTCTGACAGCATCTGTACGCTTGGCTTGCACCATTTCACCTTCAAGAAAACACGCTTGAATGCCTGCTTGGTTTAGCCAATCGACAAGCTCACGTACACGCTCTCGTTTGCGCACGAAAACAATGGATTTCGTCACTTCAGGCTGCTGGAGAAGGTGGCACAGCAGGGCTGTTTTATGCTCTAACGAATCAGCCCGATAGTAAAATTGCTGAATTTTCTTGCGCTCACGGCGAGAAGGTTCGGCATCGATCTCAACCGGATCCGTTAACAGACGCTCGGCAAAATCACGGATGGATTCTCCTTCCAGCGTCGCGGAGAATAACAATGTTTGTTTACGCCAGCGGGTTTCGCCTGCAATCGTTTCGACATCATTGGCAAATCCCATATCCAACATGCGATCCGCTTCATCAAGGATCAGCGTTTCCACTGCACGGCAGTCGAAATTTTCCTCTTTGATGTATTGCAGCAGACGCCCTGTCGTTGCGACAACAATATCCTGATTCTCACTGAATACTTCCGCATGATTCATGTAGGCAACACCACCTGTAATTGTGGCAATGTCCAAATGTGTATGGGCCGCCAGCTCTTTTGCCTGTTCTGCCACCTGCATTGCCAGTTCACGGGTTGGTGTCAAAATCAGGATGCGTGGAGGTCCTGATTTTTTGCGAGGAAAATCCAATAAATGCTGTAGAGCCGGTAGCAGGTAAGCGGCAGTTTTACCAGTACCGGTTGGCGCTGAGCCTAATACATCGCGTCCGTCCATCGCCGCAGGAATGGCTGCCGCCTGAATAGCGGTTGGGCGTTCGTAGCCTTTGTCGTTCAGTGCTTCAAGCAAGGATTCATCAAGTTGGAATTCGGAAAAGTTTGTCGCAGTCATCATATACCTCTGTTTGGGTCGCCGATTATAAACAGGTTAAGCGTATTCTTCATCCTATAAAAGCATCCAATAAGTAGGTTGCTTTTATCCGTCGGCTATAAGATTTATGCTATGACAAATTCTAATTTCAGCAGAATAGGTTATGGCATCGATACAGAAACCCGTTTTTCGCCGCGGGGGTTTTACATTTAAACAGTTTTTTGTTGGACATGATAAATGTGCGATGAAAGTCGGGACGGATGGGGTGTTGTTGGGGGCCTGGGCACCAATATATAACAGGAAAAGGTGTCTGGATATTGGATGTGGTAGTGGTTTGATTGCATTGATGATAGCTCAACGTACCAAAGAAGATACCTTTATTGATGCGGTGGAGCTGGATGAACTTGCTGCAATGCAGGCAGTGGATAATGTACGGCAATCACCGTGGCCTTCCCGTATTACGGTATATCAGCAGGATATTCATGATTTCGTGCGACAGAATGCGTTGCGGAAAATTAACGCGCAATATGATTTGATTGTGAGCAATCCTCCTTACTTTGAGCCAGCTATTGCATGTCGAAACGAAGCTCGTAATCAGGCGCGCTATACGGAATCATTGACGCATCAGGGGTTATTGGCGTGTGTACGGGCATTGATTACACCAACAGGGTTATTTTGTCTGGTACTCCCTTATGAAATTGGTGAACAATTTGAAAAAATGGCATCAGATTTGGGATGGTTTACTCATTTCCGTGTCAACGTTCGTGACAGGCAAGATAAGCCGTTGCATCGTCTATTACTGGGATTGTCACGACAAGAACAAGATGTCCAAGTGAGTGAATTAACAATCCGTGCTTCGGATGGCACATATTCAGACGACTTTCGCCAGTTAGTGACGGATTTTTATTTTTATTATTGATGATGTTAGCACTATTGAGATGGTGAATGAGATTTTTCGGTATAATAAAACAAAGGTTTTCTTTTTCTCAGTTTAAAATCGCGTATCCTGTGAAATAGCAGCTATGATTTAGAAAAGTGCAATACGAAAATAACAGGTGGCTGTAATCAAAATTACAACTAAAGTTGAACTTCACAGTGAACTGATACTCAAAGTCATGCTTGTTCGGGAAATCAGAACATCATATTAGTTTAATTTAAGTATAAATGTGGAGTTTTACCTCAGGAGAGTGAACCTCGGATGAGCGAGCAGTTAACGGATCAAATGCTGATTGAACGCGTCCAGAAGGGCGACCAAAAAGCATTTAATTTGCTGGTGATGAGATACCAGCACAAAGTAGCGAGCCTGATTGCTCGTTACGTACCTCAAGGTGACGTTCCTGATGTTGCTCAGGAGGTTTTCATTAAGACTTATCGGGCACTTTCTTCTTTCCGAGGTGATAGTGCATTTTATACATGGTTGTACCGTATTGCCGTTAATACTGCGAAAAATTATTTAGTTGCCCAGGGGCGCCGTCCACCATCCAATGATCTGGATGCCAACGATGCAGAAAATTATGATACGTCAAGTTCATTAAAAGAAATTTCGAACCCTGAGAACTTAATGTTGTCTGAAGAATTAAAGGAAGTCGTTTTCCGCACGATTGAATCGCTTCCAGAAGATTTGAGGGTCGCGATTACGTTGAGGGAGTTGGATGGGTTGAGCTATGAAGAGATAGCCGACATCATGGAGTGTCCTGTAGGCACTGTGCGTTCACGAATTTTTCGGGCAAGGGAAGCAATTGATAATAAAGTTCAACCACTGATCCAAGAATAAATAGTGGAAACAGTGGAATAAAACAATATTGAAGGGTACTTTGGCATGCAAAGAGAGAAACTTTCCGCATTAATGGATGGAGAAGCTCTTGATAGTGAAGTAGTTCATTTGGTCTCTGAAGATGCGGTCATGCAGAAACAGTGGGAACGCTATCACCTGGTGCGTGATGTGCTGCGTGGCGATGTGGGGGATGTATTGCATTTGGATATTGCAAGTCAAGTCGCATTGGCACTTGAAAAAGAACCCATTCAAATTAATTCAGCGGCTGTTTTGGAATCTCAGCCAAAACCTGCAACATGGGCTAACATGCCATTCTGGGATAGAATTCGTGCATGGAAGAGTCAAATTGCACAAATTGGTGTGGCAGCCTGTGTATCGCTGTCCGTGATTATCGGTGTCCAGCAGTATAATAGTGATAACAGTGTTGAAACAGATAACCAATTTGAGGCACCGGCTTTTAACACATTGCCTATGATGGGTACCGCTTCAACAGTTGGCTTAGCAACCCCAGCTGAAGAAGAAACTTTCGGTGGTGATTTGAGTATGCAAGTGCGAGAAAGCAATAAACGAATTGATGCAATGTTACAGCAATATGAGCTCGCCCGGCGTATTCACTCTGAGAAAAATCATGGGATCACTCAAACTAATCAGGTTCCTGAAGAGCAAGCGCCACAACAACAGTGATGAAACGTATTTGGGTTGTCGTTTTTTTATTGGCGAGTAGCCTGATAAATCCTCTAAAAGCCTCAGCGCAACAAAGCAACGCTGAGGCTTTGTTACAGGATATGAGTAAGGCAGTGAAAACGCTGAATTATGAACTTGGTTTCATCATCTTAGAACAGCAATTTCTTGTTCCCTTGCGTTACCGTCATGCCATTATTGATGGACAGATTATTGCTCAAGTCATCCAAATGGATGGTTCACGTAGGGAAATTATTCAGCGCGGTGACCAAATCAGCTATTACGAACCTGGATTAGACTCATTTAGTATCCGTGGTTCTCATATCGTCGATTATCTTCCACCAATCATCTTTGCCGATTTTGCCCAATTACAAAAATTTTACCGTTTTATTGATGCAGGCAGCACGAATTTTGGCGATTATCCTGTGAGTTTTGTACGTATCATAGCGAAAGATAAATCCCGTTATAACTATAACCTGCTGATTGATGAGAAAAATCATCTTCCTCTTTTGATAGACCTATTAGATAAGGATAATAAAACAGTCATTGAACAATTCCGTGTCGTGTCATCAACTGTGAATGACTCGATTAAAACGGAATTGAATGTGATTACTAATTTGAAATTACCACCTATGCTGCTCATTCCTCCTGCTGATAAATTGAAATTCAATTGGCTGGTTGGAAAAATGCCTGACGGTTTCAAAGAAATTTCACGTAACAGCCGAAAATTATCAGAGACAGAATGGTTAGAGTCCATCATGTATGGTGATGGATTGTTTAATTTTTCTGTAAATGTGGTGAACTCAGATAAAAAAATTGTCGATGAACAACCATTTCGACAGGGCAGAAGAACGGTTTATACTTTGGCCAGAAACAAAAACAGCATAACAGTCATTGGTGAGCTGCCTTTTGCAACAGCCGAACAAATTGCAGCAAGTGTGACGTTTACGGGAGAAAACTGATGGTTAAAGAGTGGGCAACTGTTGTTCGTTGGCACAAAGGGCGAGCATTATTACGTTATGGCTCATCTTCAGGCTGCGGTAGCTGTCAAACCAAAGCAGCCTGTGGTTCTTATTTGTTGGAAAAGATAGGACCAGAAAGCATCCATCAGTTGGAACTGGAAATTTCTCAACCACTTCAACCGGGTCAGAAGGTTGAAGTAGGCATTCCTGAAAGCAGTTTGTTACGCTCAGCCATGCTGGTTTATTTGACACCCTTATTGGGTTTGTTTTTGGGAGCCGCATTTTTCCAATTTTGGACGACTGTCCAATTGTGGGTTTGCTTAGGAGGGATTGGCGGTGGAGTCGCTGGTTTTTTCATTGCTCGCAAGATCGCGGCGTATTGGGATAATTTGCAAGCATACCAGCCTGTTGTGTTACAAATTGGTTTACCGCCTGAGTCGATTAAAATTCTACAGAAAGAATAATCTGTTTTACCGTACGAGCTTCAACTTTAATTTATCATTACTGAAAACAACTGGGTCATACTGAAAACGACAGGCATGGCTAAGTTTTCACGGGTTTGGTTTTCACGGGTTTGGCATGTAGAATACAGCTCCTCAGGCCAGTGGCCGAACCAATAAACTGTCGCTTTATGTCCATCAATGTGTCCATAGGCGAATGATTCAGAAATATTAAGGCAAAAAAGATTTAATAATGAAGCAAATAAGAAATTTCTCCATTATCGCCCACATTGACCACGGTAAATCCACGCTCTCTGACCGGATTATTCAAATTTGTGGTGGTTTGTCTGATCGCGAAATGGCAGCGCAAGTACTGGATTCAATGGATCTTGAACGTGAACGCGGGATCACGATCAAAGCACAAAGTGTAACCCTTGATTACAAGGCAAATGACGGGCAAGTTTACCAATTAAACTTTATCGATACGCCAGGGCATGTTGACTTCTCTTACGAAGTTTCCCGTTCACTGGCTGCGTGTGAAGGTGCTTTGCTGGTTGTTGATGCAGGGCAGGGGGTTGAAGCCCAGACATTGGCTAACTGCTATACCGCCATTGAAATGGATCTGGAAGTCGTTCCAGTTCTGAATAAAATTGACCTTCCTGCTGCTGAACCAGAGCGTGTCGCTGAAGAAATCGAAGACATTGTTGGTATTGATGCGACCAATGCTGTTCGTTGTTCTGCAAAAACGGGCGTGGGTGTACAGGATGTTATTGAACGTCTGGTGAAAGAGATACCGCCACCAGAAGGCGATCCTGATGTTCCATTACAGGCCCTGATTATTGACTCATGGTTTGATAATTACCTTGGTGTTGTGTCACTTGTTCGTATTAAAAACGGTACGTTGCGTAAGGGTGACAAAATTAAGGTAATGAGTACTGGACAGGTATACAACGCTGACCGATTGGGTATCTTCACACCGAAACGCATTGATCGTGATGTGTTGAATTGTGGTGAAGTAGGCTGGTTGGTCTGTGCCATCAAAGATATTCTGGGGGCGCCAGTTGGGGATACACTGACAACGGCTCGCCAGCCTGCGGAAAAAGCCTTGCCTGGTTTTAAAAAGGTCAAACCGCAAGTTTATGCTGGTCTGTTTCCTGTAAGCTCTGATGACTATGAAGCATTCCGTGATGCGTTGGGCAAATTGAGCTTAAATGATGCATCATTATTCTACGAACCAGAAAGTTCGACTGCGCTGGGTTTTGGTTTCCGCTGTGGTTTCCTCGGCTTGCTGCATATGGAAATTATTCAGGAACGTCTGGAACGTGAATATGATCTCGATTTGATCACAACGGCTCCAACAGTTGTTTATGAAGTTGAGGCAACCAGTGGTGATATTATCTATGTTGATAGTCCATCCAAGTTGCCACCATTAAACAACATTAATGAATTGCGTGAGCCGATTGCCGAATGTCACATGTTGTTGCCGAAAGAGTACCTTGGCAACGTCATTACTCTCTGCGTAGAAAAACGTGGTGTGCAGACAAATATGGTTTATCACGGTAATCAGGTGGCACTAACTTATGAAATTCCAATGGCTGAAGTGGTTCTGGATTTCTTTGATCGCTTGAAATCAACATCTCGTGGTTACGCCTCTTTGGATTATAATTTTATCCGTTTCCAGGATTCGGATATGGTTCGTGTGGATGTCTTGATTAATGGTGAGCGTGTTGATGCTCTGGCATTGATTACTCACCGTGACAACTCTCAGTACCGTGGACGTGAGCTGGTGGAAAAAATGAAAGATCTGATCCCACGCCAGCAATTTGACATCGCTATTCAAGCTGCCATAGGAACTCACATTATTGCGCGTTCTACCGTTAAGCAATTACGTAAAAACGTATTGGCGAAATGTTATGGTGGTGACGTCAGCCGTAAGAAAAAGTTATTGCAGAAACAGAAAGAAGGTAAAAAACGCATGAAGCAGGTCGGCAATGTTGAACTGCCACAGGAAGCCTTCTTAGCGATTCTGCATGTTGGCAAAGATAATTAACACAAGGTTGTAAGGAGTTCAAATGGCTAACACTTTTGCCTTGATATTAACGTTAGCAACGTTAATCACGGGTATTCTTTGGTGCATAGAGCGATTTAAATTCGCACCTGAACGTAAGAGAAAACTTGCTCATATTCAGGAACAGGCGACAGGCGAAGAAGCCCAGGAAGCTTTGGCTAAAGGACTTAACAAACCTTCATGGTTTGAAACACTTGCATCTGTCTTTCCAGTGTTAGCCATTGTGTTGGTTCTGCGCTCTTTCGTCTATGAACCTTTTCAGATCCCTTCTGGTTCAATGATGCCAACATTGTTGATCGGGGATTTTATTCTGGTTGAAAAATTTGCTTATGGTTTAAAAGATCCCATTACGCAAACAACCTTAATTAAAACTGGCGAGCCTAAGCGTGGGGATATTGCAGTTTTCAAATTCCCGAAGAACCCAAGCATAGATTTTGTAAAACGCATTATTGGCTTACCTGGAGATAAGATCGTTTACGATTATGTCAACAAGGAGCTTCAGGTTTACCCGGGCTGTGGCTGGAATGCGCAATGTAAGGGCGATTTACCGGTTACTTATCGGAATGTGTTCCCAAGTGAATGGACAATAAAAGAGGCTGTGACACCAGAAGGCGTTAGTATTAGTGGTGTTTATCAAGTTCCGGTTGATGAGTCAGTAGGCCCGAACGCTCTTCGTCAGGACGAAAGAGTCGAAACTTTAGGTAATGTGTCGCACCATATTTTGACCATTCCTGTAATACAACGTTTCCCTGGTTTTTCTCAAGAAGGCTTACCAGTAGGGACTTGGGTTGTTCCTGAGGGGCAATATTTTGCCATGGGTGATAATCGTGACAATAGTGATGATAGTCGTTCATGGGGCTTTGTACCGGAGAAAAATTTGGTAGGCCGTGCAACTGCCATTTGGATGAGCTTTGAAAAACAGGAAGGTGAATGGCCTACTGGTGTGCGCTTCAGTCGAATTGGTGGAATTCACTAATATTTATATATTAGCGCAGCATTAATTTATCTCACAGTGTAGAATATTCTTTCAAACGAGATGACTGGCTCCTGAAGAGGATGAATACTTTGGGAGCCAGTGCAAACGCAACAGTTTTGTAAGGCATGCCGCAAAAATATCCCCAAGATAACTTGCTGGTTGATGTTGCCTCACAGGTCTGTTGCGTGTGCTTTTTATTTGATGAATTCTAACTGAATTGGTAGCACATGAACCCCATAATAACGAACCGATTACAACATAAGCTAGGATATAGCTTTAAACAGCACGATTTGTTGCTTCAAGCATTAACTCACCGCAGTGCCAGTAGCAAGCATAATGAACGTTTGGAATTTCTTGGTGACTCAATCCTGAGTTTTGTCATTGCTAATGCCCTTTACCATCGTTTTCCCCGTGTTGATGAAGGGGACATGAGTCGCATGCGGGCAACATTGGTGCGTGGTAATACTCTGGCGGAGCTAGCCAAGGAATTTGAATTAGGCGAATGCCTACGTTTGGGGCCGGGTGAGTTAAAGAGTGGAGGACATCGTCGCGAATCCATTTTAGCGGATAGCATTGAAGCCTTAATCGGCGCTATTTTTCTTGATAGCGATATTCAGGCAGTCGAAAAGATTATCCTGAATTGGTATGAAACCCGTTTGAATGAAATTAGCCCAGGCGATAAGCAAAAAGATCCTAAAACCCGTTTACAAGAATATTTGCAAGGGCGTCATCTGCCGTTGCCTGCATATCTGGTTGTTCAGGTTCGTGGGGAAGCCCATGATCAGGAATTTACAATTCACTGTCAGGTCAGTGGATTTGAACAACCGGTCAGAGGAGTCGGTTCCAGTCGCCGCAAGGCAGAGCAGGCGGCTGCGGAACAAGCATTAAAACAACTGGAGCTTGAATGAGCGAAGAAAAAAACTATTGTGGATTCGTTGCAATAGTCGGTCGGCCCAATGTTGGTAAATCAACGTTACTGAATCAGTTATTGGGCCAAAAAGTATCTATTACCTCCCGTAAACCTCAAACGACGCGGCATCGCATCATGGGGATCCATACGGAAGGGGCATACCAAACGATCTATGTTGATACACCGGGTCTGCATATTGAAGAAAAGCGGGCGATCAACCGCCTGATGAACCGTGCGGCGAGTAGCTCTATTGGTGATGTCGAACTGGTTATTTTTGTTGTGGAAGGTACGCACTGGACACCCGATGATGAAATGGTGGTGAATAAGTTACGTCATTTGCGTTGTCCTGTCTTACTGGCTATCAATAAAGTGGACAATGTAACGGATAAAACCCTTCTTCTGCCACATATCGGTTTTCTTAGCCAACAGATGAATTTTCTCGATGTTGTGCCGATAAGCGCCGAAAAAGGCATGAATGTTGATACTATTGCCAACATAGTACGTGATCATATGCCACAGGCGGATCATCACTTCCCTGAGGATTACATTACTGATCGCTCACAGCGTTTTATGGCGTCAGAAATCATCCGTGAAAAACTGATGCGTTTTTTGGGTGATGAACTCCCTTATTCTGTGACAGTGGAAATTGAGCAATTTGTTACCAATGAGCGTGGAGGCTATACCATCCACGGTTTGATTCTGGTAGAGCGTGATGGTCAGAAGAAAATGGTGATTGGTAATAAAGGCAGCAAAATCAAGAAGATTGGCATAGAAGCCCGTCAAGATATGGAAAAGCTGTTTGATATGAAAGTCCACCTGGAATTGTGGGTAAAAGTGAAATCCGGTTGGGCTGATGACGAACGAGCGTTGCGTAGCCTCGGTTACGTCGACGACTTATAAGGCAGATTTGTGGACGGCTGGCAGAGAGCCTTTGTGCTTCACGGGCGCCCTTACAGTGAAACCAGTTTATTGCTGGATTTTTTTACTGAACATGAAGGGCGGGTACGTGTTTTAGCGAAAGGGGCACGCAGCCGTCGCTCCAATCTAAAAGGTTGTTTGCAACCTTTCACCCCGCTGCTTATTCGTTGGAGTGGTCGGGGTGAAATCAAGACATTAAGAGACGCAGAGCCTATCTCATTGGCTCTCCCTTTAACGGGAAGTGTGCTTTACAGCGGTTTATATGTGAATGAACTCTTGTCCAGGCTTCTTGAGCAAGGAACGGCATATCCCGCGCTTTTTTTTGATTACCTCCAATGTTTACAAGCGCTTGCTGTGAGTGAATACACACCAGAATGTGCATTGCGTCGTTTTGAATTAGCATTACTAACCAATATGGGATACGGAGTAGATTATCTTCACTGTGCAGGAAGTGGTGAACCTGTATTGGATACCATGACTTACCGTTATCGTGAAGAAAAAGGGTTTATCGCCAGTTTGGTTGTGGATCACTACAGTTTTACAGGTTATGAACTCAAGGCACTGGCAAATAGCGAATTTCCCGATCAGGTGACCTTGAAAGCGGCGAAGCGTTTCACTCGCATTGCCTTGAAACCTTATCTGGGGGGAAAACCGTTAAAAAGCCGTGAGCTATTTCGTCAATTCGTACGTAAAAAAACTGATAACCCCAACAAGAAAAATGAAAATTAAAGTAAACCACTTTTGCATGATGAAGAGTGTAGACTTTATTGAATCTTATGTTATTGCAGGAGCTAAAAATGGCTGAGGTATTGTTAGGTATCAACATTGATCACATTGCAACCTTGCGTAATGCCCGTGGGACACAGTATCCCGATCCCGTTCAGGCAGCATTTGTTGCAGAGCAAGCGGGAGCAGATGGTATAACGGTTCACCTACGTGAAGATCGCCGCCATATTACTGACAGAGATGTTCAATTATTAAATAACACAATCCAAACCCGGATGAACCTTGAGATGGCGGTGACAGATGAGATGGTGGGGATTGCTTGCCAAATCAAACCTGTTTTCTGTTGCTTAGTGCCTGAAAAGCGTCAAGAGGTCACAACCGAAGGTGGATTGGATGTATTTGGGCAAAAAGAGCACATTGCTGCGGCTGTTAAGACTTTATCAGAAGCAGGGATTTTAGTGTCTTTGTTCATTGATGCGGATCACCAACAAATTGATGCTGCTGTCGAAGTTGGGGCACCCTTTATTGAAATTCACACGGGTGCGTATGCAGATGCAGAGAATGAGAGACAGCAGGAAAAAGAGTTTCAGCGTATCAAAGAAGCCGCAACCTATGCAGCCGCGAAAGGGCTTAAAGTCAATGCAGGCCACGGTTTGACCTATCACAATGTGCAGCGTATTGCAGCCTTACCTGAAATTTATGAATTGAATATAGGACATGCCATTATTGGCCGTGCTGTATTCAGTGGCTTATCTGCGGCTGTTGCGGATATGAAAACTTTATTGCGGGAAGCACGCCGTTAATGGCTATTCTTGGATTAGGCACAGATATTGTTGAAATATCCCGCATTGAAGAAATTGTCGGGCGTTCAGGCGAACGTCTGGCAAGGCGAGTTCTGAGTGATAGGGAATGGCAGCAATATCAACAGCATAACCAGCCTGTCCGCTTCCTTGCAAAACGGTTTGCGGTCAAGGAAGCGACCGCTAAAGCTTTTGGAACAGGTATCCGCAATGGATTGGCCTTTAATCAATTTGAAGTGATTAATGATCCATTGGGAAAACCCACATTGAAACTTCATGGAGAGGCTGAAGTGCTGGCTAACGAATTGGGGGTAAAATCCATGCATGTCACACTAGCAGATGAACGGCGTTATGCCTGTGCGACAGTGATATTGGAAAATTAAATTCAGATCTTATCAGCATGATGCAGGAGTACAAATTTATCCCATAACTGCTCTTCAGTTTCCTGATGATTAGGATCAAGAATAATGGTGTTCGTAATCGGGCAGACAGATTGGCAAGTTGGCTTTTCGTAATGCCCGATACACTCGGTACAGCGTTCAGGCTCAATTTCGTAGATCTCTGCACCCATTGTGATGGCCTGATTAGGGCATTCGGGTTCACACATATCGCAATTAATGCAGCGTTTGGTAATTAATAGTGCCATTTCAACCTCTTAAATCAATTAAGTCTTTTAAGTTGCAGACTTAATTCTTCCTGATTTGTTGCTCCAGACCATCCTTTGTTATTCCATACAATATATTTACAAAAAATACATCTTACAAAAACATGGTTACAGCTAAATGCATTGTGCAAAGAAAAGCTATCTGGAGGCATATATTAACAGATCAGAAAGCAGTCTAATACTTTTATCATGGTATATACTTAAATATATTTTCAATACCTTAGAGTAAAAACATGCTTGAATACATCGTAAAACATGGCAATGATATTGTGAAAGTCTTGGGATCTATCGGGACTTTTATTGGTATTATTTTGTCCGTATTAAAGAGGCTTTATGCCGATGTGTGTGTGTTTAGAGAGAGAAAGGCCATAAAGTATATCAAATATCTTAACGAATATAACGTTTATTTAGATGATTTGAGTAAAGAATATATTAAACATCAAATTGCATCTGAAATAATGTTTGATGTTACAAAGATAAAATCTGATAAATTTAGAAATATATTTATTAAGTTGAAACAAAATGGGTTGAGTCCTGAATATATAGATATTCTTAAGAGGTTGAAAACATATATTGTCGTAAACTCTGGTGTGGTTCAAATCAATGTCAGTTCTTACTATTACTTTATTTATTGTTTTGAGAAAATATTTTCAACTTATTTTTTCACTTTAGCATTTGTTGTGTTAGTTGTGTTTTTATTCAAAGTTGATGTCTTGAGTAATACTATCGGGAGTGTTTTAGATTTCTTTTTCGTCATGTTAAGTATGATTTTACTGATGGCGATTGGTATCTATTTATTGATGTTAAGCCCGTCAAAATATCAAATCCGAAAATTAAATAAGGAATTAATTAAATATAAAATCGATGATGTTTCTTTATAGAAGGTATTGGTTGAATTGTTATTATAAATAGCGTTTCAAAATGATAGGAGTATTCCTTACCCCGCGCTCCGCGCGGGGTAAGGAACTCCAACATCTGATACTCTCAGTATTATGAAAACCTATTTATCTATACGCATTAAACTTCAAGTTGCAATTTACATCATTCTATGAAACCTGATTTCTCCTCCACTTCGCGGGGAGAAATCACATGCATCTTGAAGTGAGATTGATATAAACTTAAAGTCTGTTAGATAGTGAAATTAATTTTGTGTGTCTTCTGGAGCGACCCCAATGAAATCAAGCTGCTTAACGGAAGTTATATTACCCAATAATTATCACACGAGCGATTTTTTAGCCTTTCATCAGCGGGATGAAATGGGCGTTTCTGAAATAGTACAACATAATCAAATTAAAAAAGGGATTATTTGGTATGAAAATCCGGCTCTTTTAACCATCACAATAGAAAAGAATAGAGCGAAAATACGGCTTGATATTGATGGTGATAAAGACTGTTCTTCACAACATGAAGCATTATCGACGTTAGCCTCTCATATGCTTGGTTTAAAACAATCTGTTGATATATTTGAATCTATCTATCAAGCTCATCCCGTTATTGGAGAATTGGTTAACAGACAAACGGGATTACGCATTTATCAGTCCGCGACACCTTTTGAAGCATTGAGTTGGGCGATTATTGGGCAACAAATTAGTTTAAGCGCAGCAATTTCCATTCGACGGCGTTTTATTCAGGCGGTGGGGCGTCAGCACTCTTCTGGGTTACTGTGTTTCCCGAATTATAATCAGGTCATGCAATATTCACCGCATGATCTCCGTCAGTGTGGTTTTTCTGTGAGTAAGGCCAATGCCTTATTGCATGTTTGTCAACTGATTAACTCAGGGGATTTGGAACTCAATATCCCAGAAAGAGAAAATGCAATAAAACAACTGACAGAGAGTTTGCTTGCTATCAAGGGCATCGGCATGTGGACAGTGAATTATGCATTGCTACGGGGATTCAATTATCTGGATGGTTCACTACATGGTGATGTAGCTGTTAGGCGTAATCTCCAATATTTGCTTAGCCAGGAAAACAAAGTGAGCCTGGAACAGGCGGAAAAATGGTTGGCAGATTTTTCTCCCTGGAAAGCGTTGGTGGGCGCGCACTTATGGCAACAGCAATCCAGTAGTGGGTATTAATATTAAATTTCTTTTCCAGATGTTTTTCGTAAAACTTCAAGGCGGCCGGCAAGAGAACTATACGGGTTTAGGGAAACAGGAGAAATTTTGGCTATGTTATTTTTTCCACCGTTTGAAGATTTGGCTCGACAGCTTTTACCGATGGCAATAGAAAGTGATGATGGCGCCCATGATATTGCCCACCTACATAGGGTATGGCGAAATGCGAAACAAATTTGTGAAGCGGAATCGGGTAATTTGCGGTTAGTGTTTGTCGCTGTGCTATTACACGATTGTGTCAGTATTGAAAAAAACGCGCCAAACCGACACCTTGCTTCACGCATGGCAGCAGAAAAAGCCGCATTGATATTGAAAGAATTGGCGTGGTGTGAGCAGGACATTCAGGCTGTCTGCCACGCCATTGAAGCGCATAGTTTTTCAGCAGGCTTAACCCCAAAAACATTGGAGGCAAAAATTGTGCAAGATGCAGACCGGCTGGATTCCATTGGCATGATTGGTGTTGGACGTTGTTTTTACACCGCTGGTCGTATGGGGTCTGCATTGTATGACTTTGATGATCCGTTGGCAAAGCAACGTGAGTATAATGATAAGGCTTATACTGTCGATCACTTCTTCACTAAGCTATTTAAAATTGAATCAAAATTTCAGACGGTATCAGGTAGAAAAATGGCGAGTGAAAGGACTCAACGCATGAAATTGTTCCTTGATGCCTTTCTTAATGAGATTCAAGTTGAATCAGCAGATGGAGGTCATTGGGTATAATAGGCGGAATTTTTATAAGCAAGAGAATGGGCAGTGACAGAAATAGATACAGTGACCGAAAATTTTAGTGATGAATATTGGATGCGTCGGGCAATAGATTTAGCCATGCAAGCACAGGCCAAGGGAGAAATTCCTGTTGGTGCTGTATTGGTAGCTGATAATAAGGTGATAGCTGAGGGATTTAATCACCCAATCACTGACCATGATCCTACCGCCCATGCAGAAATTATTGCGTTACGGCGGGGCGGGAGGCAATTGCAGAATTATCGTCTGTTGAATACGACACTGTATGTCACTTTGGAGCCTTGTGTCATGTGCGCAGGTGCGATGGTACACAGCCGGATACAACGGTTAGTTTATGGTGCCAGCGATATGAAAACGGGAGCGGCAGGCTCATTGATTGATATCTTGCGCCATCCGGGCATGAATCACCAAATTGGCATTATCGGCGGTGTTTTGTCGGAAGAGTGCTCCACTATGTTGAGTGCTTTTTTTAAACAACGCAGGGAGCAGCATAAAGCGTTGAAAAAAATAAAAGCTCAATAGATGGTATTTATTAATCCCAGTAATATAGCGAACGATATTACTGGGACTTATTATTTTTCTTTATAATGCAACTCAAAATTGATTGGCTATATTCCCTCAGTCTTCCAAATTACCTCTTTGTGGGCTGCGTTGGTGATTTATCAAAATGAGTTGAAATAATATACAAAACTTTGGGATTTAGTTGTTACTATTATCGGTAACATTTAAAGTATAAAGAGTGTCTCCATAAAAATCCAAAGTTAAGATAGACCACAGGTCTTTATTCTGATCTTGTATGAAAATATAGGGTTTTTGGTCAATAAAAAATGGAGTCATATTTTCAATCGGAACAATAAGATTGATATTTAATAATTTAGCATTCACATTCCATGTATAATCATATCCTATAATGGCTCCGTTATTATCTATAGTATTAAAATAATAATAAATATAGGAAGGATCAGTTACCAACATAACGAATTGTTGTTGATTATTAAGAGTATATGGAGACGCGAAGTAGTAAGGAAAGGGTATGGGATCATTATGACTTATGGTAACAGAAGAAATTTGTTTACCTATCCTGCCATCTTTACTCAATTCATAAGTGTAAGAGGGGGAAACTGAACTGTTAATGTTATTCTCCGGCGTATGGAGAAATATATATTCTTTATTTCCGTTTGAGAAAAAGAAGGTCGCCCCGTAGAAAGCCGGCCAGCTATTTTTGTCGGTTGGTTTTCTCTCCATTTTTCCATTCGGAAGAACTTCATATATAACATATTGATATGTACCGTTACTATATCTCTCTTGACTATGTAGATAAATAAAGAGGCGTTTATCGGCTTGATAGGCAAAACCCACATCATAATCATGCTCCCAAAAATCATAGTCTATGATTTCTTTATTTCCTGTTTCATCCAATTTTGCAATTATCCAATAGGCTTTAGAGTAATAACTGGGTGGCGGATTAATAAACTGCTTGGCTAATCCAAAAAAATATTGCTCTCCCCCAAGTACAAATGGCACCATGACATCATAAAAGTTTACCCATTTTTGTCCGGTAGACGTTTGCGCCCCTAGCGTTCCGCCTGTCACCAACTTATGTACTGTCACCAGATGGTCACATTGACGTTGACGTAAAAGATACGTTTGATTATTAAGGGAATAACTAGATAGTGTCGTCATAAATAAATTCATATAATAATCACCCTATATTACATGAATGGATGACTTAACCATGAGCACACCCGCACACCGTCGTCACGATATCTCTGATCATATTTGGAGTTTGCTTGACTACCGGGACGTAAGGGAGCCTGGGGGCGTGTTGCTTATGATAATCGATTATTTATTAATGTGGTGTTCTGGATTTTACGGACAGGCGCACCCTGGCGAGATTTACCGCCCGATTATGGCGACTGGAAAAATACGCATCGCCGTTTTTGTCGGTGGCGGGACAAAGGCGTATGGGAAGGACTGCTTGAAGAACTCATCGTTGAACCCGATTTCGAATGGCTGATGATTGACGCCCGTCATATTAAGGTTCATCCCCATGCCGCAGGGGCGGCAGGAGGCAATCAGGATATGGGGCGCACAAAAGGGGGCTCAATACCAAGATACATCTGGCCGTGGATGCGCATGGTATGCCGATCAGAGCGATTATTACAAGCGGTCCCACAGCGGATTGCTCACAAGCTGAGGCCTTGATTGACGGAATAGATGCAGAACATTTATTTATTAGCGGATCGGGGCTATGACAGTAATACCGTTGTTGAACAAGCAAAAAAACAAGGCATGGCAGCGCAAATTCCTGGCCGAAAAAATCGCAAAGTGAAACGAGAATATGATCGGGACCTCTATCGACTCAGGCATTTAGTTGAAAATGGATATGTGTGATGTCGTGGGTGGTTTTATTGCCCTCTAAGAACCCCTTAAGTGTGACAGTTTCACCCTTTTTATTTATGTTATAAAGTTTAAAGTGTATATGTCCTGATGGATCAGTATTAACCGACATAGTCTGCAATATCTGGTCTCGTGCAAAAGAAGCAGAGCCGTCCACGTGTAAATTCAGCTGACGATTATTGGGATTGATGCCTGAAAGCGTTGCGGTAACATCGTTACACTGTATGCCATCCGCGATGGCATAGTCAGTAATGATATTAAAATTAAGCTTATAAATCACCGTTGCTTTGAAATGGTAAGGCTGGACACCCACCTGTTTACCGTCCTTCTTAAAAGAAACCGTCAATTGCCCATTTCCTCTTTCCGCTGGGCTCACGATTAAGACAGAAGCCTCCCCGAACTGACCTGTTCTACCTGACCATTTTTTTTGACCGGTATCCTGACCATTGACCACAAAACTCCCTAATGAACATTCAAAAATCAAGTCCTTATTAGGTAGTTGCATCGTTGCATCATACAGATAAAATTGGATCTTCGTTGCTGGCAAGCCTTGGAAAGTTTCAGGTGTTTGAACAAATTTTATTGAAGCGTTCATTGTATTTATCCTATTCAAAGTGTCAGTGGGTCGACAAAAACAATCGTATTTGTCGTCGGACCAACCGACATATCACCGATATCAATCGTAAATTGACTTCGGACTGCTTGTTGGGAAGTTAATTCATATACTAATAACTTAGTGGTATCAGGATTAGGTATATTTAATGTATTATTTTTGCCATTAATTTTAATTTCAGGGCTATCGAAACTGACTGTTATATTAGTGACTTGATTTATAAGTTTAATTAGCAGAAAACATTGACAAATGCCATCTGCGACACCATAAGAACTATAGGTATACATAAAATCATCAGCCTGAGCTGATTGCCAAGTTGAAAAATCCAAAGGAACTTTATGGGCAATAACAGGGTCTTCATAATTAAGCGTTAATATACCAGGGCAAGAGCGTGAATGCTCACTTCTTGCCCAACACCTTAAATCCTGCGACTAATACCTTGTCCAGATAGTTAATATCCATGCTCGCAAACCGTTGTTTTCGG
>NZ_JBBMXF010000018.1:0-95531 GCF_037996785.1 Xenorhabdus thailandensis | reverse complement strand
GCCATTTTCTCTTACCGGTATTGAACTGGTTGGCACCGTGACAGCTGAAACCAAAGAGCCAGAGAAAATCTTACCCAAAGCGATCAACAGTATTCCGATCAGGATCATTATCTTTTACGTGCTTTCCATGATGTGCATTATTGCTGTTACCTCATGGCCACAGATTTCACCGGAAGTAAGTCCCTTTGTGACGTTGTTTGCATTAGCAGGGTTGCCAGCAGCAGCAGCGGTGATTAATTTTGTTGCCCTGACTTCGGCGATGTCCTCGGCCAACAGTGGGTTATATGCCTGTACTCGTATGCTTTATGGTTTGTCCACGGAAAAGCTGGCGCACAGCAAATTTGGGCGACTTTCAATCAACAGTGCCGTTCCTATATTTAGCTTGATATTTTCGGTGCTTTGCATGGCAAGTGGCGTATTCTTGCTATTTATTATCCCCAATGTCATGAAATTATTTACTATTGTTACGACTGTGGCCGCCATTATGGTGATTTATAGCTGGTGCATGATACTGATTGCTTATCTGGCTTACCGCAAGAAACGTCCTGACCTGCATAAAAAATCTATCTATAAAATGCCAATGGGCATTCCTATGACATGGTGTACCTTGCTATTTTTTGTCTTTACGGTGGTGATCATGGTGTTTGATTATGACACCCGTATTGCACTATATGGTACGCCGGTGTGGTTTGTGATATTGGAAATTTTGTGGCGTCTGCGGAAAAATCGTGAACGGCAGGGCATTCAGGATGAAATGGTAAATTAGGCGTTATGAGAAATAGCCCCACGCTAACAGCATAGGGCTATGCCATGTTTATGCAGCCAAAAAATTATGCATTTTCTTGCTGGGTTGCCTGAATGGCAGTCAGTGCAACAGTGTAAACGATATCATCAACCAGTGCGCCACGGGACAGGTCGTTAACGGGTTTACGCATACCTTGCAGCATTGGTCCGATAGAAACCAGATCTGCTGAACGTTGTACCGCTTTGTAAGTGGTATTACCGGTGTTCAGATCCGGGAAGATGAACACGGTGGCCTGGCCTGCAACCGGCGAGTTTGGCGCCTTGGATTTCGCTACATCTGCCATGATAGCCGCGTCGTACTGCAATGGGCCGTCGATGATCAGATCTGGGCGTTTTCCCTGTGCCAAACGGGTGGCTTCACGCACTTTTTCAACGTCGCTGCCTGCACCAGAGTTACCGGTGGAGTAAGAGATCATCGCAACGCGAGGCTCAATACCAAATGCTTTCGCAGAATCCGCCGATTGGATTGCAATTTCGGACAGTTGTTCTGCGGTCGGATCTGGGTTAATCGCACAGTCTCCGTAAACCAGCACTTGTTCTGGCAGCAACATAAAGAAGACCGAAGAAACCAGAGAGCTGTTTGGTGCCGTTTTAATTAACTGCAATGGCGGGCGGATGGTGTTCGCTGTGGTATGTACTGCACCGGAAACCAGACCATCAACTTCGTTTTGTTCCAGCATCATGGTGCCCAGAACGACGTTGTCTTCCAGTTGTTCGCGGGCAACAACTTCGGTCATGCCTTTGTTCTTGCGCAGTTCAACCAGACGTGGTACATAGCGTTCACGTACGGATGCAGGGTTAACAAGTTCAATACCTGCGCCCAGTTCAACGCCTTGAGCCGCTGCTACACGACGAATTTCTTCTGGATCGCCCAGCAGGATACATTCTGCAATGCCACGCTCAGCACAGATAGCCGCTGCTTTGACGGTACGTGGTTCGTCGCCTTCCGGCAGAACGATACGCTTGCCAGCTTGACGAGCCAGTTCGGTTAACTGGTAACGGAATGCAGGTGGAGACAGCAGGTTTGGACGCTCTGATGCAGCTGCCAGAGAATCGATCCACTCGCTGCTGATGTGTTGTGCAACGTAGTTTTGTACTTTTTCGATGCGCTCATGGTCATCGGCCGGCACTTCCAGACTGAAACTTTGCAGGTTCAGTGAAGTCTGCCATGTGTTGGTCTTCACAGTGAAAACGGGCAGGCCGGTGTTGAATGCACGTTCGCACAGTTCACGGATAGAATCGTCAATTGAGTAACCACCGGTCAGCAATACGGCACCAATTTCAACACCATTCATGGCTGCCAGACATGCCGTGATCAGTACGTCAGGGCGGTCCGCCGAAGTCACCAGCAGAGAACCCGGGCGGAAGTATTCCAGCATATTAGGAATACTGCGAGCACAGAAAGTCACGGACTTGATGCGACGGCTTTCGATAGCACCTTCATTGATAATGCTAGCTTTCAGGTGCTTAGCCATATCAATTGCACGGGTAGCGATCAGGTCAAAACTCCACGGGATACAACCGAGAATAGGCAGTGGGCTGTTTTTGAAGATAGTTTTTGGATCGACGTTGGTGATCGTCGCTTTGGTTGATTCGTCAAAGATCTCGGATAAATCAGGGCGAGTACGGCCTTGGTCATCAACAGGGGCATTCAGTTTATTGACGATAACACCGATAATGTTTTGGTTCTTGCTGCCACCGTATTCAGCCCGGCTCAGTTCAATTCTTTCTTTCAGTTGCTCTGGAGTATTGGTACCCAGGGCTGTCACGAACACGATTTCAGCGTTCAGTGTCTTGGCGATTTCATAGTTCAGGGACTGAGCAAACGGATGCTTGCGAGTCGGAACCAAACCTTCGAGCAGAACCACTTCCGCATCTTTGGTGTTTTCGTGGTAACGCGCCACGATCTCTTCCATTAATACGTCTTTTTTGTTAGTACTTAACAGTGACTCCACATACGCCATATCCAGAGGTTCAGCAGCATGGATGCTGGAGTGTGAACGGATAATGGAAGTGATTTGATCCTGAGAACCAGTGTGACGTGGTTGTGCGATAGGTTTAAAAACGCTCAGGCGAACGCCTTTTTGCTCCATAGAGCGAATAACACCTAGGCTGACACTGGTTAAACCAACGCTAGTGTCAGTAGGGATTAACATAATTGTACGGGACACGGAAACCTCTTTAACGGTTGCTCGTCAGTCAATAAATGTGACTCAGTTCGATATCTTCGTGAAAACCGCCAGCATTGCTGGCGGTTATAAAATCATGCTGATTATGCGGTCAGACGTGCTGAATCCTGAGCAATAACCAATTCTTCATTGGTTGGAATAACCAGAGCTGGGCGGCTATTATCTGTCGTGATAACGCCTGATTTGCCGAAGCGAGCAGCAAGGTTACGCTCATGATCATATTCAAAGCCCAGCAGAGCCACTTTCTTCATGGTCAGTTCACGAACCAGGGCGGAATTTTCACCAATGCCACCAGTGAAAATAATGGCGTCCAGACGGCCTTCCATCAATGCGCTGTATGCGCCGATGTATTTAGCCAGACGGTGGCAGTAAACATCCATAGCCCGTTTAGCGTCAGCTTTAGTTTCGTAGTTGTCTTCTACATAACGGCAATCGCTGGTGACTTCGGTCAAACCTAAGAAACCAGACTCTTTAGTCAGCAGGGTGTTGATCTGAGCAATGCCCATACCCATTGCATCGTGCAGATGGAATACGATAGCGGGATCGATATCACCACTGCGGGTTCCCATGACCAGGCCTTCCAGTGGAGTCAGGCCCATGGAAGTATCAACACACTGACCGTTGACAATGGCAGAAACAGAACCACCGTTGCCCAGGTGGCAAGTGATGACATTCAGTTCTTCAACGGGTTTGTTCAGCATCTTGGCTGCTTCACGGGAAACATAGAAATGGCTGGTACCATGTGCACCATAACGACGGATGCCATGCTCTTTGTACAGGTTGTAAGGCAGTGCGTACAGGTATGCTTCTTCAGGCATAGTCTGGTGGAATGCGGTGTCAAATACGGCAATGTTTTTCTCAAGCAGATGAGGGAAGGCTTTTTTCGCTTCAGCAATACCGATCAGGTGAGCCGGGTTGTGCAGAGGGGCGAATGGAATAGCCGCTTCAATGCCTGCGATAACTTCATCGGTGATAACCACGGAAGAAGTGAACTCCTCACCACCATGAACAATGCGGTGACCGATGGCTGAGATTTGTGCAGAAAGTTCTGGCTTTTCAGCTAGGATAGTATTAACAATGAAGTTCAGTGCTTCGCTGTGTGCTGCGCCGGCACCTAAAGCAGCTTCGTTTTTCGCGCCATCCATTTTCCATTTAATACGGGCTTCTGGCAGGCCAAAGCACTCTGCTAAACCAGAAAGATATTCTTCACCATTGGCAGGATCGATGATAGCGAATTTCAGGGAGGAGCTACCGCAATTAAGAACCAGTACCAGCTTACTTGACATGGAAATACCTATTATCTTGTTGTGATCTAATCTTAAATAAGAATAATGTTAAAAATAAAACAATTTATTAACAAACCGAACCCAATTGTTGCGAAAAAGGGCAAAATTCCTGTTTTGCTACTGCAACAACATAAAAGTCTGTGTAGGATACCGTTTGCTAGCAATAAAGACAAAATATACTTAATAGCATTAATACTACAAAAAAGATTTTATCTTTTGTAGAGATTTTTTAAAAACTATACCTTTAATTGATTGAGGTCATGATGAACACGACACCGCCTGTTAGCCAAGGTTGGTTCAAGCGTATGCAATTAGGACAGCAATATTTGAAAACCTGGCCACTGGAGAAGCAACTTGCGCCTGTTTTTCCTGAAAATCGTGTAATTAAGGCGACTCGCTTTGGTATTCGGTTTATGCCGCCATTGGCCATTTTCACTTTGACATGGCAAATCGCGCTGGGTGGTCAATTGGGGCCATCGGTAGCAACAGCACTGTTTGCCTGTAGTTTGCCGTTGCAGGGATTATGGTGGTTGGGAAAACGTGCGGCGACGCCATTACCGGAAAAATTATTGCATTGGTTTTATGACATTCGGGAAAAATTTGCCCAGGCCGGCATTGCAATGGCACCAGTAGAAAATGTCCCGACCTACTTTTCATTGGCTGAATTGCTTAAACGGGCTTTTAAGCAATTAGACGATGCTTTTCTTGATGATATTTAATCCCAGGTGTTATACCAATCAACTTCAAGATGCGTCTCCCCACGAAGAGGGGGAGATAGAAGACGCATCTTGAAAGGCGATTGGTATAGGGAATAAGTATCTGATTAACACATAATGACATTTGAAGGAGTCGGGTTTGGTTTTGAAATGTAGAGGTTTTTTATTCGATTTGGATGGTACGCTAATTGATTCATTGCCTGCGGTTGAGCGAGCATGGATTCAATTTGCCGATAAGATGGGTATCGATAGGGATGAAGTTCTGAACTATGTTCATGGCACGCCGGCGATATTATCGCTCCGGCATTTTATGCCAGATGCGAGTGAAGAAGAGATCGCCGATACTTTCAAATGGATTGAAAAAATTGAAACAGAAGATACGGAAGGCATTACAGCTTTGCCTGGTGCCATCGCCTTGATTGATAAGTTGAATGCACTGGATATTCCGTGGGCCATTGTGACATCAGGAACGGTTCCTCTCGCTTCTGCACGTCATAAAGTGGCGGAATTACCGGAACCTGCTCATTGGGTGACGGCCGAGTCGGTAACAAATGGAAAACCAAACCCTGAACCCTATTTATTGGGGGCTAAAAAGCTGGGATTATTGCCGGAGGAGTGTGTCGTGTTTGAAGATGCTGCTGCGGGAATAAATGCTGGCTTGGATGCGGGTTGTCAGGTTGTTGTTGTCCACGATTCACCGGATATTCCACGCCGCAATGAGATTCATTTGACGATTAATAATCTGGAAGATATTGAGATTGTCAAATCTGGCAGTTACGTATCGATTTATACCGATTGACGCATCCCAAATCAGAAGGTTCCTTGATCATAACGAGGGATTTTCTCTAAGAAACATGGTCTACTGACTTTGTTAACGTATGTACCTGTAGGCTTTTGATATATAGCCAATCTGCTAATTGGCAGATTGGTCGTGCGGATAGTCATATTTGAAAGGTATCGTTGATAGAGGCCAAATTGAGTAGCGAACTGTTGTGGGTATTAACCCTGCTATTGATAGCCATTGTGCTTTTCACCACCAATAAAGTCAGAATGGATGTTGTGGCTTTATTGCTGATCATCGCATTTGTCTTGAGTGGCACACTGACGTTAAGTGAAGCCACTGTCGGTTTTAGTGATCCCAATGTGTTGTTGATTGCCGCCCTATTTGTCATTGGCGAAGGGTTGGTGAGAACTGGGGTTGCTTATCAGATGGGAGACTGGTTGGTCCGTGTCGCGGGTAACAATGAAACCAAGATGTTGGTTTGGTTAATGTTATCTGTTGCCGGATTGGGGGCTTTCATGAGTTCTACGGGAGTCGTGGCAATATTTATACCTGTTGTCCTGAGCGTGGCTGCCAGAATGAAAACCTCTCCGGGGCGATTGATGATGCCATTAGGATTTGCCGGTTTGATCAGCGGCATGATGACCTTGGTCGCAACGCCACCTAATATGGTCGTCAATAGTGAGCTGGTGCGCGAAGGTCTGCGGGGTTTTAATTTCTTCTCCATTACACCGATCGGCATATTAGTGTTGATGGCGGGCGTAATTTACATGCTCGTTGCTCGTCGTTGGCTAGGGGGAATAAACCATCAGACAGCGGACGAGCGTTATCATCGAACATTTCGTGGTTTGATACGCGATTATAAATTGTCGGGCCGTGCTCGCCGTCTGACTATCCGTCCAGGTTCACCTTTGGTTGGGCACACATTGGATGAATTAGGGCTGCGCGCCCGTTATGGTGCCAATGTTATTGGTATTGAACGTTGGCGTAAATTCCGTCGAGTGATGGTGGCTGCCACTGGGGATATGGAATTGCAGAGGCAGGATGTCTTGCTGGTGGATATGTCGGATAGTGATATTGATTTGCGGGAGTTTTGCCGTGAGCAGCAGCTAGAACCGATGGTATTGCGTGGGGAATATTTTTCCGATCACTCGCGTAATGTGGGTATGGCTGAGGTTTCGGTGCTCCCTGAATCTGAACTTTTGGGGCAATCATTACGTGATATGAAATTTCGTACACGCTATGGTCTCAATGTAGTGGGGATACGTCGCGGGGGAAAAGCGTTAGAAGGGAAGTTAGTGGATGAACCTGTGTTGCTTGGTGATACCCTGCTGTTGATTGGCGATTGGAAATTGATCCACGCGTTAAAAACAAAAACGCCGGATTTTATTGTACTAAATCTGCCTGTTGAGGTGGAAAGCGCGGCTCCTGCTGCCTCACAAGCTCCCCATGCCTTATTCTGCCTTGCCCTGATGGTTGCTATGATGCTGACCAATGAAATTCCCAATTTTATTGCCGCGTTAATCGCCTGCCTGTTAATGGGGAAGTTCCGCTGTATTGATATGGAAAGTGCTTATCGTTCCATTCACTGGCCAAGCATTATTTTGATTGTTGGTATGATGCCTTTTGCGCTGGCATTGCAGAAGACGGGAGGCATTGATCTCATTGTCAAGGGATTGATGGATATCGCAGGTAATATGGGGCCACGGGTGATGTTGGTGTGCCTGTTTGTGCTTTGCGCCATGATAGGATTGTTTATTTCCAACACGGCGACGGCTGTGCTAATGGCTCCGATTGCGATTGCGGCGGCGAATGAGATGGCTGTTTCTCCTTTGCCCTTTGCGATGATTATTGGTGTGGCGGCTTCGGCAGCATTTATGACACCCGTTTCATCTCCTGTTAATACATTAGTACTGGGGCCGGGGGGATATCAGTTTGCCGATTTCGTGAAACTTGGCGTACCTTTTACGTTAATTGTGATGGGGATTAGTGTCGCGGTGATCCCAATACTTTTCCCATTCTAATATTTTTATCAGGCAGCTCCGTATGAAAGGGAGCTGCGTTATGATTATAGTTTAATATTATTGAATAATTTTATAAAAAATAGTTACAAATCTTAATGATTATAACCGGATAATTGCGATCAGATATCAGTAATCGAATAGCTGTAGTAGTGCATTATCTATAAGCTGATTTCATCGAGCGAGAGATTGAAACTCGGTACAAATACATCCATAAAATACGCCATTTCTTCACTACGACGTTCTGCCAGTGTCTTATCCAATCGATTTTTAGCTTGATTGAATTCAGTATTGCCTGCTGAGAGTTCTTCCAGGCATTTCAAGTAAGCGCATAATGCATCAGCTTGCTTGATAATACTGATTTCTTCTTCACTATGGTGATGCTCATCCAGGATGGTGCGAAAATCATCCTGTAATTCAGTCGGCAACATAGCCAATAATTTTTGTTGGGCTATTTTTTCTATTTTCTTATATTCATGGGCAATTTGGGGATTGTAGTACTTAATGGGTGTTGGCAAATCACCGGTAATGACTTCGCTGGCATCGTGATACATTGCCAACAGGGCGATCCGTTCAGGATTGACATTGCCGTTAAATTTACGGTTTTTGATGATTGCCAAAGCGTGAGCGACAAAAGCAACCTGTAAACTGTGCTCTGAAACATTTTCTGTACGCACATTTCGCATAAGAGGCCAACGGCTAATTAATTTTAGGCGGGATAATTGGGCGAAAAAATGACTCATAATTTCCTCTGGTAGCCGATTAATTTGTAGCAAAATTGTAGCGGAATAACATGATTAATTGTGAGCGGGGTATCGATAACTTGAAAAATGGCGGGAATATTTACGTGCGGAAAATTCATTTATGGAAAAAATAGCGGTAAGTAAGAAACAAATATTTACCTCAGCGAAGAGCCATCCCATTAATTTATTAATATTTAATGGGATTGGCCTTAATGACAAAGATTATGGTTATTGGCGATAGTTACCGATAAACCGGGCAAATTTTTCAATTGCCATTTGTAAGTCAGTGACATGTGGCAATGTAACAATGCGGAAATGGTCAGGATCTGGCCAGTTAAATGCGGTGCCTTGAACCAGTAAGACTTTTTCCTGTAGTAAGAGATCGAGTACCATTTTTTGGTCATCGTAAACATTGAAACGTTTGGTGTCTATTTTCGGGAACATATAGAGGGCACCCATCGGTTTCACACAGGAAACTCCAGGGATCTGGTTAATCAGTTCCCATGCATGGTTGCGTTGTTCATAGAGCCTGCCACCTGGGAAAATAAATTCACTGATGCTTTGATAACCACCTAATGCTGTTTGGATTGCGTGTTGCATTGGCACATTGGCACAAAGGCGCATTGATGCCAGCATTTCTAATCCTTCAATATAATCCTTAGCCTGTTTTTTAGGGCCGTTGAGGACCATCCAGCCTTGACGGAAACCAGCAACGCGATAGGTTTTGGACAGCCCATTAAAAGTTATAGTAAAGAGATCAGGCGCTAATGCTGCAATGGAGTGGTGCTGGGCATCATCGTACAGGATCTTGTCATAGATTTCGTCAGCAAAGATAATTAGATTATGTTGGCGGGCGATTTCTACGATTTCCAGCAACAACTCTTTGCTATATACCGCGCCGGTTGGGTTATTCGGGTTGATAATAACGATACCACGGGTACGTGGGGTAATTTTACGGCGTATGTCATCTAAGTCAGGAAACCAACCTTGTTGCTCATCACATAGGTAGTGGACGGCATTGCCGCTGGAAAGTGATACTGCCGCAGTCCAAAGAGGATAATCAGGCGCAGGAACCAACATTTCGTCCCCGGTATTCAACAGAGCCTGCATGGATTGAACGATAAGTTCAGAAACACCATTCCCAATAAAGATATCTTCAACGGTAACATCCAGCATATTTCTGGCCTGATAATGCTGCATGATTGCCTTACGTGCTGAATACAACCCTTTTGAATCAGAGTAACCCTGGGCTGTTGGCAGATTTCGGATAACATCGACTAAAATTTCATCAGGCGCTTCAAATCCGAATGGTGCCGGATTACCAATGTTTAATTTCAGTATCTTATTACCTTCTTCTTCGAGTCGCTTGGCTTCTTTGAGGGTATTCCCTCGAATGTCATAGCAGACATTATCTAATTTACTGGATTTATTAATGGAAAACATAGGGTGCCTTGACCTCTTTGGCAAAATGGATACTACCCGGCATAAAAAGTGTGATGATCAATGTACTCTTCTCAATCTGTATTTTGAAGAGGCTTTGATATCTTTGGTTAAAATGGTTGTTTTAAGAATAAATGAACAAGGTTGCTCTCTGAATTATTGCCTTTTGTTGGCGTATTGTTTTGAATGTATTTGATAAATTGGAATTTAATTTTGCATAATGGCGGGTTTTTAGTTGGCAGGAGAGGCAGGAGATGAGATTTTGACGAGGTTTTTGGGTTCATTTGTCGTTTTTTTCAGGGATCCCAAATTGTCAATAAAAGTAAGAAGATTTGTATAATGTATTCTTATAATTTATCTTTACCGACCTAAAGTTAATTTAGGTTTTTATCACATATACTTTGACAATTTTTTTGAGTTTTTACCCATGATATTTTCAGGACTATTCAATAAGAAGGTTAATTTATTAAAAATGCTAATACTATCTGATAATGTTAAGTGTTCCTAATTCAGATTAGGTTATTCTTTGAAGCAAGTCAGAAAAAGGGTATTTGTACTGGAAATTGGCGATTATGTGATGTAAATAGGATTTTATCTCTGACTTATTTTGGGATTGCATAAATTTTGTTAAGAAAGGAGAAAATAAACCTCATGATGATTTAATTAGTAAAAAAATGCAGTAAACCTTTGCCCTATTTAATAGAGTAGAGTAATGTCACAATCGGTATTATTTTATTTGATACTGCTGAAGTAAAAACACCAGGTTAGTTAGTAATTAAAATCAAAAAAAAGTGATGAATAAACAATGATAAATGCAAATCGTCAGATAATAAACCTCGATCTCGATCTGCTAAGAACTTTTGTTGCTGTTGCTGACTTAAATACTTTTGCAGCAGCAGCGGCAGCTGTTTCTAGAACGCAGTCAGCTGTGAGTCAGCAAATGCAGCGGTTGGAACACCTCGTGGGGAGAGAGTTGTTTGCTCGTCACGGTCGCAATAAGCTTCTGACCGAACATGGGCTTCAACTTCTTGGTTATGCACGCCAAATTCTGCGTGCCAATGACGATGCAACAGCATCGTTAACCTACAATGATGCAGACGGTGAATTGAGAATAGGTGTATCAGACGACGCTGTTGATACACTGCTTCCTTTCTTATTGAACCGTATTGCCTCTGTCTATCCACGTGTGGCTGTTGATGTACGCATTAAGCGCGCTCAGTTTATCGAAAGCATGTTGGATAACCATGAGATTGATTTGGCCGTCACCACAGCGAAAATCAACCATCATCCTAAAACGCTCTTACGTTCTTCACCTGTTTTATGGCATTGTGCACCTGATTTCCAATTGCAGACAAATGAGCCTGTGCCGTTGGTTGTGATGGATGAAACTAATCCTTTTCGCCAGATAGCTCAGGAAACGCTGGATATGGCAGGCATTTCATGGCGTATTGCGTATGAAGCTGCCTCCTTGTCCGCCGTTCGTGCAGCGGTGAATGCGGAAGTTGGTATTACTGCTCGCCCTCTGGAAATGCAGAATGCGGATCTGAGAATTTTAGGTGAAATTGAAGGATTACCACGTCTGCCGGAAATCCAATTCTTCTTATATCGTAATAGTAACGAACAGAACGAATCTGTTTTGACTGTTTTTGATGCAATAGAAAATAAGAAAACACCTTATACTGTAACAACTGTTGAATCTGATGAATCCGATGAGATGGATGAATCTATCGACGTTATTGAACCCATCAAATCAACTGAAACAGTTGATGAAAATTACGTTGAAAATATAGACGAATAAGTATTATGTGTTTTATAGGCTAATATTTCCATTTTATTTATGGAAGTATTAGCCTGTTGTTAATTACTTATTAATAATCCTCCCAAGTTTTCATTTCCATTTCTGATATTTCTAATAAGAAATATACTCTACTAATTTTCCTATACCTTTCGAATTTTAGTTAAAAGAATGTTGCTTTGTTAACAAATTTCATTTTTCTAACTTGATAAAATAAAACCGTTTTCAGAAATAGTTCGCTTATCACACTTTAATCGTGCTTTTTAGAAACAATTTATTAAGAGTTGAATAAATTACATTCAAGTATTGAATGTTTTTCAATGAAACTGTGCACTTGATCATAAAAATACCCCAATCAGTGCAGTGGAAAGACAGGTTTTTCCTGCGATAATGATGTAGTAAAGTCGAGTTATCGGTTAAACTAGTCATGTTGAAGGATGCTTTTTTGTACGACTGACACGTTTTAGCGATATCGCAGCACAATCCGTTAATTAATGGTTTGTGATTTGTAAATAAATGTGCAGATGTTTTTGCCGTTAGGGCAAATTTTGTTGAGAGGAATAAAAACCAAGACGATTCAAGCTATAAGATACATTGATTAGCGTTGTTTCAGATTTGGTTGTTATCCCTTCCCGTGAATCGATGTGGTGCAACACTGCCGGCAAAAAGAGCAGACACTTTGACACCACTTTTGATGAGTAAGCAACGAGTATGTCTACATCCACTGGAATTTTAGCCCATCACTGGGCATTCGCGGTTTTTCTAATAGGTGCTCTTGGTTTGTGCGCATTCATGCTATTGGGTGGGTACTTCATGGGGGGCAGGGCGAAAGCCAGGGCAAAACACGTCCCTTATGAATCAGGTATCGATTCTGTTGGCAGTGCACGTTTGCGTCTGTCGGCGAAGTTTTATCTGGTTGCCATGTTCTTTGTTATCTTCGACATTGAAGTCCTTTACCTGTATGCATGGGCCGTCTCAATCAAAGAGAGCGGTTGGCTAGGCTTTGCCGAAGCAAGCATTTTCATTTTGGTGTTATTGGCAGGTTTGGTTTATCTGGCGCGTATTGGGGCATTGGATTGGACACCAGCGCGTTCAAAACGTCAGGTTAGTAAACCGAGTGCTGATACTTATATCAACACTACTGGCAATCATACCAACAACAGTCACATGCAGTAATAGCGAGGCATAAAGATGGATTATACGCTCACCCGCATAGATCCTAACGGTGAGAATGACCGTTATCCCCTGCAAAAACAGGAAACTGTCAGCGACCCCTTGGAGCAACATGTTCACCGAAGTGTCTATATGGGGAAACTGGAACATGCTCTGCATAATATGGTGAATTGGGGACGGAAAAACTCCCTGTGGCCTTATAACTTCGGGCTTTCTTGCTGCTACGTGGAAATGGTGACGTCATTTACCGCTGTCCACGATGTTGCACGTTTTGGTGCCGAAGTATTGCGAGCATCTCCCCGTCAGGCTGATTTCATGGTGATTTCCGGGACCTGTTTCGTCAAAATGGCACCCGTCATTCAACGCCTGTACGACCAATTACTGGAGCCGAAATGGGTTATCTCAATGGGAGCCTGCGCAAATTCTGGTGGTATGTACGACATTTACTCCGTAGTTCAAGGGGTTGATAAATTTATCCCTGTCGATGTTTATATTCCTGGCTGCCCTCCTCGCCCTGAAGCCTATATGCAGGCTCTGCTGCTGTTGCAAGAGTCCATAGGTAAAGAACGACGCCCACTGTCATGGGTGGTTGGCGATCAAGGGGTTTACCGCGCCAATATGCAATCAGAAAGAGAAAGGAAACGCGGTGAACGTATTGCAGTGAAAAATCTGCGTACGCCAGACGAAATTTAAGGCTTTTAGCCATATAGCGTAACCAGAGCAATGTGTTGCGATCACAAAAACCCTGATCAAGCGTTGTGGTGAAGAATGATGACAGATCAGATAGCGCAAGAAAGCGCCCGGCCTGCTTGGGCAACACGAGATCATCTTGATGATCCAGTTGTCAGCGAGCTTAATCGTCAATTTGGCCCGGATGCCTTTACCATCCAGCCGACCCGCACGGGTATGCCAGTTGTTTGGGTCAAGCGGGAACAGTTCCTGAAGGTAATAACGTTCCTGAAAAAATTGCCCAAACCTTATGTTATGTTGTTTGACTTGCATGGTGTCGATGAGCGTCAGCGTCTCACCGAGAAGGCTTGCCGGCAGCTGACTTTTCGGTGTTTTATCATCTCCTTTCTATTGAGCGTAATCGCGACATCATGCTGAAAGTCGCGCTCGCTGAACAAGACCTGAATATTCCGACTATCACGTCAATTTTTCCAAATGCCAACTGGTATGAACGTGAAACGTGGGAAATGTTTGGCATCACCTTCAATGGCCATCCCAATTTGCGTCGTATCTTGATGCCTCCGACATGGGAAGGTCACCCGTTGCGCAAGGAATATTCTGCCCGCGCCACGGAATTTGATCCTTTCGTCTTGACTAAGCAGAAAGAAGATCTGGAAATGGAAGCGCTGACTTTCAAACCCGAAGAATGGGGTATGAAGCGCGGTACAGATAATGAAGACTTCATGTTCCTTAATCTCGGTCCTAACCATCCTTCTGCCCACGGTGCATTCCGCATTATTCTGCAACTTGACGGCGAAGAAATCGTCGATTGTGTTCCTGATATCGGCTACCACCATCGGGGTGCCGAAAAAATGGGGGAACGTCAGTCATGGCACAGCTATATCCCTTATACCGATCGCATCGAATATTTGGGAGGATGCGTTAACGAAATGCCGTATGTGCTGGCGGTTGAAAAGCTGGCCGGTATTGAAGTTCCCGATCGGGTGAAAACAATTCGTGTCATGTTGTCCGAACTGTTCCGCATTAATAGCCATCTGCTTTATATCAGTACATTTATCCAGGACGTTGGTGCGATGACGCCCGTCTTCTTTGCCTTTACTGACCGACAGAAAGTTTACGATGTCGTCGAGGCGATTACGGGATTCCGTATGCATCCGGCATGGTTCCGCATCGGTGGTGTTGCGCATGATTTACCGCGTGGTTGGGACAAACTCTTACGTGAATTGCTGGACTGGCTACCGAAACGTTTGGATTCCTATGTCAAAGCCGCGTTGAAAAACAGTGTCCTGAAAGGGCGCTCTGTTGGGGTTGCGGCCTACAATGCCAAACAGGCTTTGGACTGGGGGGTTACCGGTGCAGGGCTGCGTGCCACTGGCATTGGTTTTGATGTACGTAAATGGCGCCCTTATTCTGGCTATGAAAATTTCGATTTTGAAGTACCAACAGGCTACAACGGTGATTGCTATGACCGGGTAATGCTGAAAGTGGAAGAAATCCGTCAGAGTATACGCATCCTTGAGCAGTGCCTGAAAAATATGCCGGAAGGACCATTCAAGGCTGATCATCCACTGACCACTCCGCCACCGAGAGAACGGACTTTGCAGCACATCGAAACCATGATTAACCACTTCCTACAAGTGTCATGGGGGCCGGTCATGCCTGCCAATGAATCATTCCAGATGATCGAAGCGACTAAAGGTATCAACAGTTATTACTTGACCAGCGATGGTAGCACCATGAGCTACCGTACCCGTATCCGTACACCAAGTTTTGCTCATTTGCAGCAAATTCCATCGGTGATCCGCGGTAGTCTGGTTTCTGACCTTATCGTCTATCTGGGCAGTATCGATTTTGTTATGTCTGATGTGGATCGCTAACGATGCAAAGTGAATTTAACGTAAACAAGCAAGCACGCCTTGATGTAGTTAACGTAACGGACGCTCAGACCCCGGATGAGTTTGTATTGAGTGCTGACGAACGTAATGCCATTGAGCAGGAAAAACACCACTACGAAGATCCGCGCGCTGCGTCAATCGAAGCACTGAAAATTGTGCAAAAAAAGCGTGGTTGGGTGCCGGATGGTGCCATTTATGCCATTGCTGAGGTATTAGGTATTCCGGCCAGTGACGTGGAAGGGGTGGCGACGTTTTACAGCCAGATTTACCGGCAACCAGTGGGGCGTCACATTATTCGTTACTGTGACAGTGTCGTATGTCACATCACGGGCTACCAGGGTGTTCAGGCAGCGATAGAATCGTGTCTGAACATTCGTCCGGGGCAAACCACGGCTGATGGACGTTTCACACTGTTACCAACCTGCTGCCTGGGTAACTGTGACAAGGGACCCACGATGATGATTGATGAGGACACCCACAGTTACGTAAAACCCGAAGAAATTGAAAAATTACTGGAGCAATATCCATGACAACGCATTCAGGAGTGAAAGAAATTATCCGCACAGCGGAAACTCATCCCCTGACATGGCGGTTGCGTGATGACCAACAACCTGTCTGGCTGGATGAATACCGAAGCCGAAATGGTTATAAAGGAGCCGAAAAAGCACTGAAGGGCATGGCTCCTGATGAAATTACCGCACTGGTTAAAGATGCTGGCTTAAAAGGTCGTGGCGGTGCAGGCTTCTCAACCGGCTTGAAATGGAGCCTGATGCCAAAAGACGAAAGCATGAATATCCGCTATTTATTGTGTAATGCGGATGAGATGGAGCCGGGTACTTATAAAGATCGCCTATTGATGGAGCAATTGCCTCATCTGTTGGTGGAAGGCATGTTAATCAGTGCCTTTGCATTGAAAGCCTATCGCGGTTACATCTTCCTGCGTGGTGAATATGTCGAAGCGGCTGTCCATTTACGCAAAGCCATAGAGGAAGCCAAAGCAGCTGGATTGCTTGGCAAAAACATTTTGGGCAGTGGTTTTGATTTTGAACTGTTTGTTCATACTGGCGCGGGGCGTTATATCTGTGGTGAAGAAACCGCTTTGATTAACTCCCTTGAAGGGCGCCGGGCAAACCCACGTTCAAAACCGCCATTTCCTGCGACGGCTGGTGTATGGGGTAAACCTACCTGCGTCAACAATGTCGAAACATTGTGTAACGTTCCTGCCATTCTTGAACATGGGAAAGAGTGGTATATCGGTTTGAGTGCCGGCAAAAGTAAAGATGCCGGTACTAAACTCATGGGCTTTTCTGGCCGAGTCAAAAATCCAGGTCTTTGGGAATTACCTTTTGGCACAACTGCCCGTGAAATTCTTGAAGATTATGCGGGCGGAATGCGTGATGGCTTGAAATTCAAGGCATGGCAACCCGGAGGGGCAGGAACTGATTTTCTGACCGCGGACCATTTAGATTTGCCGATGGATTTTGAGCATATCGCTAAAGCGGGTAGTCGATTGGGAACCGCACTGGCAATGGCGGTGGATCATGAGATCAATATGGTTTCCCTGACTCGCAATCTTGAAGAATTCTTCGCACGTGAATCTTGTGGTTGGTGCACACCATGCCGTGATGGCTTGCCGTGGAGTGTCAAAATCCTCCGGGCCATTGAGAGTGGCAAAGGCCAGCCAGGTGATATTGAAACTTTAGAACAACTCTGTCGTTTCCTTGGCCCAGGCAAAACGTTTTGCGCCCATGCACCAGGTGCTGTGGAACCTTTGCAGAGTGCCATCAAGTATTTCCGTGAAGAGTTTGAAGCGGGAATTGTCACCAAAGATTATGGCAATACCAATCTGATTGCGGGTATTCAACCAAACCTGCTCAACCAGCGTTGGTAACAAACAGTGCTAATTTTTGATTAACGCCTGCCACGGCAGGCCATTGGGAAGCATGCTGACTATGGCTACGATACATGTAGACGGCAAAGAATATGATGTAAACGGGGCTGATAACCTGTTACAAGCCTGCCTCTCATTGGGGCTTGATATACCTTATTTTTGCTGGCATCCAGCGCTGGGAAGCGTTGGCGCTTGCCGCCAGTGTGCGGTGAAGCAATATCAAAATGCGGAAGATACACGCGGTCGTTTGGTGATGTCTTGCATGACACCAGCGTCAGATGGCACGTATATCTCTATTGATGATGAAGAAGCTAAACAGTTCCGTGCCAGTGTTGTGGAATGGTTAATGACCAACCATCCCCACGACTGTCCAGTTTGTGAGGAAGGGGGTAACTGTCATTTACAGGATATGACAGTGATGACGGGGCATTCATTCCGAAAATACCGTTTTACCAAACGTACTCACAAAAATCAGGAATTGGGGCCATTCATTGCTCATGAAATGAACCGTTGCATCGCCTGTTACCGCTGTGTCCGTTACTACAAAGATTATGCGGATGGAACGGATTTTGGTGTTTATGGTGCCCATGACAACGTCTATTTTGGTCGTCCTGAAAGTGGCACATTGGAAAGTGAATTTTCCGGTAACCTGGTTGAAATTTGCCCAACCGGGGTATTTACCGACAAAACACATTCAGAACGCTACAACCGTAAATGGGACATGCAGTTTGCGCCAAGCATCTGCCAACAGTGCAGTATTGGTTGTAATACCAGCCCAGGGGAACGCTACGGTGAATTGCGCCGGATAGAAAATCGTTATAACGGCACAGTCAACCACTACTTTATGTGTGACCGCGGGCGTTTCGGTTATGGTTATGTTAACCGTGACGATCGTCCTCGCCAGCCACAACAATTGCGTGGCGATCAGTGGATTTCATTGAATGCTGAGCAAGTTATGCAAGGAGGCGCAGATATTTTGCGTCAGGCGAAAAATGCTATTGGCATCGGTTCACCACGTGCAAGCATTGAAAGTAACTTTGCCTTGCGTGAATTGGTTGGTGCGGAAAACTTTTACAGTGGTATTTCAGCGGAAGAACAGCATCGCCTTGATACGATGTTAGAAATTCTCCAGCAAGGTGGGGTTTATACGCCATCGCTGCGTGAAATTGAAGACTATGATGCGGTGCTGGTGTTAGGGGAAGACCTGACCCAAACAGCTGCCCGTATGGCGTTATCTGTGCGTCAGGCAGTGAAAGGCAAAGCGCGTGAAATGGCGGCTGCTCAGAAAGTGGCAGACTGGCAGATTGCAGCTGTGATGAATATTGGTCAACACGCCAAATATCCTCTTTTCTTGACCAGTGTCGATGAAACTCGACTGGATGATATTGCCGCATGGAGCTACCGTGCACCTACTGATGATCAGGCTCGCCTGGGTTTTGCCGTGGCACATGCCCTGAACAATATCGCTCCTGCCGTTAATGATCTGCCGGATGAGCTGAAATCGAAAGTGGAAATCATTGCACATGCATTGCGTGATGCGAAAAAACCCTTGATCATCAGTGGCAGTAATCCAGGCAGTGATGCCTTGATTCAGGCTGCGGCCAATATCGCATGGGCCTTGAAAGATAAAGGTGCGGATGTGGGGCTTTCCTATGTTGCCGCATATGCGAATAGCTTGGGATTGGCGATGATGGAGGCGCAGCCATTAGATGCTGCTTTACAGCGTATCGCTAAAGGGGATTCAGACACCGCTATCGTTATGGAAAACGATCTCTATCGTCATGCACCGGCGGATAAAATTGATCGGGCACTGGATAGTTTGAAAAATCTGATTGTCGTGGATCACCAACACACCGCCATTATGGATAAGGCGCATTTGATTCTGTCAGCTTCCAGTTTTGCTGAAAGCGATGGTACGTTGGTGAATCAAGAAGGCCGTGCTCAACGCTATTTCCAGGTTTACGAACCTGCATTTTATGATAAATCCATCGTTATGTTAGAAAGCTGGCGCTGGATGCATTCCCTGTATACCACCTATACACAGTGTCAAACCGACTGGACACAGCTTGATCACGTGATTGCAGCTTGTGTCAAAGTGATGCCGCAATTCAAAGGCATCGTAGATGCGGCACCAGATGCGACATTCCGTATTCGTGGGCAAAAATTGGCGCGTTCACCTCATCGTTATAGCGGCCGTACCGCGATGTTGGCTGATGTCAGTGTCCATGAGCAGCGCCAGCCACAGGATATCGATACTGCATTTGCTTTCTCAATGGAAGGGAACAACAGCCCATATGCACCACGTCAGCAAATTCCATTTGCATGGGCACCAGGCTGGAACTCACCGCAAGCGTGGAATAAATTCCAGGCTGAAGTGGGGGGCAAGCTGCGCTTTGGTGATCCAGGGGTTCGTTTGATTGAAACGGTTGATGGTGGGTTGAACTATTTTGACGCTATCCCGACCGCATTTACTGCGCAAAAAGATCAATGGCATGTTGCGCCCTATTTCCACTTGTTTGGCAGTGAAGAGCTGTCACAACGTTCTGATGTAGTACAGGAACGTATGCCTGAGCCGTATGTGATGATTAATCATAAAGATGCGGAGCATTTGAAGGTGAAAGAAGGCGCTGTGATGACATTTGATTGTGAAGGGCAGCAACTGCGTTTGGCCGTGCGCTTGAGTGGTAATCTGGCCCAAGGGCAAATTGGCTTGCCACTGGGAATGTCAGGTATACCGCCGGTTCTGGCAGGCAAATCAGTCCATAACTTACGGGAGGTTGCATAATGAGCTGGTTGACTCCCGATGTCATTGAAATCCTGATTACTGTACTGAAAGCGGTTGTCATTCTACTGGTCGTGGTGATCTGCGGGGCGTTCATGAGTTTCTTTGAACGCCGTATCCTTGGCCTGTTTCAAAACCGTTATGGGCCAAACCGAGTCGGTTGGGGCGGTTCATTGCAGCTTGTCGCAGACATGATCAAAATGTTCTTTAAAGAAGACTGGGCACCACGTTTTTCTGACAGAGCCATTTTCACTTTGGCTCCTGTCATTGCATTCAGCTCAATGCTTCTGGCCTTTGCGATCGTGCCAGTCAGCCCGACATGGATGGTCGCAGACCTGAATATTGGTATCTTATTCTTCATGATGATGGCGGGCTTGGCGGTTTATTCCGTGCTGTTTGCGGGGTGGGCGAGTAACAACAAATATGCCTTGCTGGGTGCGATGCGTGCATCAGCACAGACATTGAGTTATGAAGTTTTCCTCGGTATGTCCATGATGGGCGTTGTGGCACAAGCTGGCTCCTTTAACATGGTGGATATCGTCAACTCACAGCAACATGTATGGAATGTCATTCCTCAATTCTTTGGCTTCCTGACTTTTGCTATTGCGGGTGTCGCGGTATGCCACCGCCATCCCTTTGACCAACCGGAAGCCGAGCAAGAACTGGCCGATGGCTATCACATCGAATATTCCGGCATGAAATTCGGTCTGTTTTTTGTCGGAGAATATATCGCGATTGTGACGGTATCTGCTTTGATCGTCACGCTGTTCTTTGGTGGCTGGAATGGACCTCTCTTGCCTCCATTCGTCTGGTTTGCGCTGAAAACAGCATTTTTCATGATGATGTTCATTTTGATCCGCGCTGCCTTGCCACGTCCTCGTTATGACCAGGTGATGTCGTTTGGCTGGAAAGTTTGTCTGCCATTAACGTTACTGAATATGCTAGCGACAGCCGCAGTTATTTTATACAACGCTCAATAAAGGGGGTGATTGAACCATGACATTGAAAGAATTAGTGGTCGGTTTTGCCACCCAGGTACGCAGTATTTGGATGATAGGGCTTCATGCCTTCCATAAACGCGAAACAAAAATGTATCCGGAAGAGCCGGTTTATCTGCCACCCCGTTACCGTGGGCGCATCGTTCTGACGCGTGATCCTGACGGTGAAGAGCGTTGTGTTGCGTGTAACTTGTGTGCAGCGGTGTGTCCGGTGGGATGTATTTCACTGCAAAAAGCAGAGCATAAGGATGGGCGCTGGTATCCTGAATTTTTCCGCGTCAATTTTTCGCGTTGCATTTTCTGCGGCCTGTGTGAAGAAGCGTGCCCAACTACCGCTATTCAGTTGACACCGGATTTTGAACTGGGTGAATACAAGCGTCAGGATCTGGTATACGAGAAAGAAGATCTGCTGATTTCAGGGCCAGGTAAATATCCTGACTATAACTTTTACCGTAAGACAGGTATGGCAATTGACGGCAAGGATAAAGGTGAAGCCGACAATGAGGCTAAGCCTATCGACGTTAAAAGCCTGTTGCCGTAAGGAGCGATATTCATGGAATTTACATTTTATGTCGCAGGGCTGGTTGCGATTCTCGCAACACTCAGGGTAGTAACCCATACGCATCCGGTACATGCACTGTTGTATCTGATTATTTCCTTGTTAGCCCTGTCCGTTGTGTTTTTTTCAATGGGCGCCTATTTTGCTGGTGCTTTGGAGATCATCGTTTACGCGGGCGCAATTATGGTGTTGTTCGTCTTCGTCGTGATGATGCTGAATCTGGGAAAATCAGTTGTCGAGCAGGAACGGCGCTGGTTACAACCCCGTGCCTGGATTGGCCCGTCACTCCTGTCTATCGTGCTGTTGATTGTGTTGGTTTACGCCATCAGTACCCTGTCATCTGCTGAAATCAGTGGTGAAGTCGTCAGTGCCAAAGAAGTGGGGATTAGCTTGTTTGGCCCTTATGTATTGGTGGTCGAGCTGGCCTCTTTGCTGTTATTGGCAGGATTGGTAGTGGCTTACCACATCGGCCGTGAAAATCGGCAAGGGGAAGTGATCAGCAATCGTGCGGAGGACCAACAATAATGATAGCGTTACACCATGGCCTCATTTTGGCGGCTATTTTGTTTACATTAGGCTTTACCTGCCTGGTTATCCGCCGCAATCTGTTATTTATGCTGATCGGGTTGGAAATCATGATCAATGCTTCAGCGCTAGCGTTTGTCGTTGCTGGCAGCTATTGGCTCCAGCCTGATGGTCAGGTGATGTACATTCTGGCCATTACGCTGGCAGCCGCCGAGGCGAGTATCGGTTTGGCACTGTTACTACAGTTGCACCGTCGTCGCCAAAACCTGAATATTGATACAGTCAGTGAGATGCGCGGATGAACTTACTCTATTTAACAATTCTGCTGCCACTGCTGGGATTTTTGCTATTGGCATTTTCCCGTGGCCGCTGGTCTGAAAATTTGTCAGCTACCATTGGGAGTGGTTCTGTTGGGCTGGCAGCATTGGTTACCTTCTGGGTAGCGATTGATTTTCTTACTCAGAATGGGGCAGGGGGGCTGGTTTACAGCCAGACGCTGTGGAACTGGATGGCAGTGGATAATTTCAGCATCCCGATTAATCTGGTGCTGGATGGTCTGTCACTGACAATGCTGAGTGTTGTGACTGGCGTTGGTTTCCTGATCCACATTTACGCTTCCTGGTACATGCGCGGTGAAGAGGGATACTCCCGATTCTTCGCCTATACCAACCTGTTTATCGCCAGTATGGTGGTATTGGTACTGGCAGATAACATACTACTGATGTATCTCGGTTGGGAAGGCGTCGGCCTGTGCAGTTACCTGTTGATCGGCTTCTACTACAAAAACCCTGCCAATGGCGCGGCGGCAATGAAAGCCTTTATTGTGACCCGTGTTGGTGACGTATTCCTTGCCATAGGTATGTTTATCCTTTACGACCAGCTTGGTACGTTGAGTTTCCGCGAATTGGCGGTATTGGCGCCACAACATATTGAAGTAGGCTCTAGCGCGATCACCTGGGCAACCTTGATGATTCTGGGGGGGCTGTCGGTAAATCTGCTCAGTTACCATTGCAAACATGGTTAGCAGATGCGATGGCTGGTCCGACACCCGTTTCTGCGCTGATCCACGCCGCTACAATGGTTACTGCTGGGGTTTATCTGATTGCCCGTAGCCATGCATTGTTCTTGATGGCGCCTGATATCTTACATTTGGTCGGTGTTATTGGTGCGATCACCTTGCTGCTGGCAGGTTTCGCCGCATTGGTACAGACAGATATCAAACGGGTGCTGGCTTATTCCACCATGAGCCAGATTGGCTACATGTTTTTGGCATTGGGTGTACAGGCGTGGGATGCCGCGATTTTTCACCTGATGACCCATGCATTCTTCAAAGCATTACTGTTCCTGGCTTCTGGCTCGGTGATTCTGGCCTGCCATCATGAGCAAAATATCTTCAAAATGGGCGGGCTGAGCAAGCGTATCCCATTTGTTTATCTCTGCTTCTTGGTGGGTGGCTCTGCGTTGTCGGCACTGCCATTATTGACGGCCGGTTTCTATAGTAAGGATGAAATCCTGTGGGGTGCGTTGGCAAATGGTCATATGAACCTGATGCTGGCGGGGCTGATTGGCGCATTGATGACATCACTGTATACCTTCCGCATGATCTTTATCGTGTTCCACGGTGAAGAAAATACCCATGCTCATCCAGTCAAGGGCATTACCCACACTTTGCCATTGTCAATATTGCTGGTGTTGTCCACTTTTGTGGGCGCGCTAATTGTGCCACCGCTGGCGGGAGTCTTACCTGAGAGTGTTCTATCAGAAAACAGCGCGACAAGGCATGATGGCAAAATGACATTGGAAATTATTTCTGGTGTGGTTGCTATTGTCGGTATCTTGCTGGCGGCTGCGTTGTATCTGGGCAAACGTGGTGTGGTTAATGCCACGGCGAACAGCGCCCCAGGGCGTTTCTTCTCCACATGGTGGTTCCATGCCTGGGGATTTGACGCGCTATATGACTGGGTATTTGTGAAACCATTCAAGGGCATCACTCGCCTGTTGCAAAGTGATCCTTTGAACTCACTGATGAACATTCCAGCCATATTGTCACGTTGGGGCAATAAAGGGCTACGTTGGAGTGAGAACGGACAAGTCCGTTGGTATGCTACCTCTATGGGGTTGGGTGCAGTGCTGGTTTTAGCTCTGCTGCTTTTGGTTTAATTAAGGGACACATTGCGCCATGCTACTACCTTGGCTAATTCTTCTGCCCTTCATCGGAGGCCTGTTGTGTTGGCAGGCCGAGCGCTTCGGCACCCGTATGCCGCGTTGGATAGCGCTTCTGGCGATGGGACTGACGCTGTTACTCTCCCTGTACCTGTGGTTACAGGGCGGTTATACACTCACCAACCCACAGGGCATACCACAGTGGCAATCCGAATTCTTGCTTCAGTGGATCCCACGTTTCGGCATTAGCATTCATCTGGCACTGGATGGTTTATCCTTGCTGATGGTCGTGTTGACTGCATTACTGGGTTTGATGGCAATCCTCTGTTCGTGGAATGAAAACCAGCCATACCAGGGCTTCTTCCACCTGAACCTGCTGTGGATATTGGGTGGTGTGATGGGGGTTTTCCTTGCCATCGACCTGTTCTTGTTCTTTTTCTTCTGGGAAGTGATGTTAGTACCGATGTACTTCCTGATTGCCCTGTGGGGGCACAGAGGCTCAGAAGGTAAAACCCGTATCACTGCGGCAACGAAATTCTTCATCTATACCCAAGCCAGCGGTTTGGTGATGCTGATTTCGATTCTGGCACTGGCTTTCATTCACCATGATGCAACTGGCGAATGGACATTCAACTATGAAAAACTGTTGGATACGCCGATGTCGCACACCGTTCAATACCTGCTAATGCTGGGTTTCTTCATTGCATTCGCGGTGAAAATGCCGGTTGTTCCTTTACATGGCTGGTTGCCGGATGCTCATAGCCAGGCTCCAACAGCAGGTTCAGTTGACCTTGCAGGGATTTTGCTGAAGACGGCGGCTTATGGTTTGTTGCGTTTCAGTTTGCCTCTGTTCCCGCAAGCTTCTGCGGAATTTGCCCCGATTGCCATGTGGCTGGGCGTTATTGGTATTTTCTACGGTGCCTGGATGGCATTCAGTCAGACTGATATCAAACGTTTGATTGCCTATACCAGTGTTTCCCATATGGGTTTTGTGCTTATCGCCATTTACACAGGTAGCCAATTGGCTTATCAGGGAGCGGTGATCCAAATGATTGCACATGGCCTGTCAGCCGCGGGTTTGTTCATTCTGTGTGGTCAGCTTTATGAACGCCTGCATACCAGGGACATGCGCCAAATGGGCGGATTGTGGGGAAGAATTCAGCTTTTGCCGGCGATATCCCTATTTTTTGCCGTAGCCACATTAGGTATGCCAGGAACCGGTAACTTTGTTGGGGAATTTATGATCCTGTTCGGCAGCTTCAGTCAATTTACCCTGGTGACTACGGTATCCGTGTTCGGTTTAGTTTTTGCCTCCGTTTACGCACTGTACTTGATGCAGAAAGCTTATTACGGTACGGCAAAAACGGATAAACCCTTACAGAGAATGGATGTGCGTGAAATTTCCATTTTGCTGCTGTTGGTTGTCTTGCTGGTGATTTTAGGGGTTTACCCGCAGCCAATTCTTGATACCTCAGCCGCAGCAATGGGTAACATCCAGAATTGGTATTCAGCTTCACTTTTAACTACAAGGCCGTAATTCGCCATGACAATAACTTCTGAACAATTGATCGCACTGTTGCCGCTATTGATCGTCGGATTGACGGTAGTGGTTGTGATGTTGTCCATTGCGTGGCGACGCGATCATTTCACCAATGTCACCTTGACGGTGATTGGTCTAAACCTGGCCCTGTTCTCACTCTATTTTGTGGGGCAGCAGGAGCCAATGGATGTCACGCCATTGATTCATGTAGATCGTTTTGCAATGTTCTATACTGCGCTTGTGCTGATTGCGAGCCTTGCAACAACGACATTTGCCTACTCATGGTTGGAAAATTATCCCGATAATAAAGAAGAGTTTTATCTGTTGGTGTTGATTGCGGCGGCTGGGGGAATTCTGCTTTCTTCTGCCAACCATATGGCATCACTGTTTATCGGAATTGAATTGATCACCTTGCCGCTGTTTGGCTTAGTGGGTTATGCCTATCGCCAGAAACGTTCGTTGGAAGCGGGCATTAAATATATGCTGTTGTCTGCGGCCGCATCTTCATTCCTGCTGTTTGGTATTGCATTGCTGTATGCAGAATCCGGTGATTTGTCTTTCGCATCAATTGGAAAAAGTTTGAGCGATAGCAAACTGCATGAACCGTTAGTTCTGGCTGGCTTGGGGATGATGATCGTAGGGCTGGGCTTTAAACTTTCCCTTGTGCCTTTCCAACTGTGGACACCGGATGTTTATCAAGGCGCACCGGCACCGGTATCGACCTTTCTGGCAACGGCAAGTAAGGTTGCGATCTTCGCAGTGATCATGCGTTTATTCATTGAAGCACCCGTGGCTGAAAGCACAACCTTACGTATTCTGCTAACAGTGATTGCTATTGCATCTATCCTGTTTGGTAACTTATTGGCCTTGACACAAAGCAATATCAAACGACTGCTGGGTTACTCATCCATTGCTCATTTGGGATATTTGCTGGTGGTATTGGTTGCCATCAAAGATCATACGTTGGCAGAAGAGACGGCAGGTATTTATCTGGTCGGTTATTTGTTCGCCAGTATCGGGGCATTTGGTGTGGTCAGCTTGATGTCCAGCCCATACAGAGGGCCAGATGCGGATTCACTGTTCTCATATCGTGGCTTGTTCTGGCATAAACCGATCCTGTCAGCGGTAATGACAGTGATGATGCTGTCATTGGCGGGAATACCATTAACATTTGGCTTCATTGGCAAATTTTATGTCATCGCGACAGGTGTTGAAGCAAAATTGTGGTGGCTGACTGGTGCTGTTGTTGTGGGTAGTGCCATCGGTCTTTACTACTATCTACGCGTGATGGTGAGCCTGTACCTGCCAGCACCGAAAGCACTGAACCGTGATACACCACGCAATTGGGCGTTTACTTCTGGCGGGATTGTAGTGTTGCTCAGTGCATTACTGGTATTGATCCTTGGTGTTTGGCCACAACCGCTAATTGATATTGTCCAGTTGGCGAAAACTGCTCTATAAATAATAAGCTATACCAATCGCCTTTCAAGATGTGTCTTATATCTCCCCGCGTAGCGGGGAGATATAAATAATCACATTGATTTTCAAGCTGCAACTTGAAGTTAGATTGGTATAAAGAGATGATTTTAAAGACCCAGTCATTGTTGGTTGGGTCTTTCTTTATTGAATTGCGCTTTTTGTTTATCTATAAAAAACAATTTTCCTACGAATTAGTTAGTTCGCGCATATCTTTTCCTTTAAATTGGTACTCCTTTATCAGGAGTGTCATTTTTACGCTCCACTAACCACATTCCGACACTCATTGCCAGCATAAAGGCGAATCCTTTTGCATGGCCTGCACCCAGCAGGACTAACCCTGGTCCAGGACAAATTCCTGCAATTCCCCATCCTAGGCCAAAAAGTGCGCTTCCTCCTATCAAACGCCAGTCTATTTGACGCCGGTCAGGTAATATCATCGGTGCGCCACAAAGTGCATTCTGACGACGTTTAGCCAGCATGAAACCTATCAGACCGACAAGAATAGCTCCCATCATCACAAATGCCAGAGATGGATCCCACGGATGTGCCAGATCCAGAAAGCCCAAAACTTTAGCTGGGTTTGCCATGCCACTAATAATTAACCCTAGGCCAAAAATAACACCAGACAGAAAAGAAAATATTCCCATCATTTTTCACCTCACAAGAACCAGTAATTCAACACTGTCGTTGTCACAAATCCCACAACCATAAAGATCAGGGTGGCAACTAACGAACGTAAGGAGAGGCGAGAAAGCCCACATACGCCATGTCCGCTGGTACAACCGGAACCAATATGTGTCCCCATTCCTACCAAAAGGCCAGCGATAATGATGGCAGGCCAGGATGCTGTAACTGTGATTTCAGGTAATGGATGTAGTAAGTCATAGAGCACGGGAGCAATAATTATGCCTGCGAGAAATGCCACCCGCCATGAGCGATCATTTTTTTTACGTTGCAATAATCCGCCGAGAATACCGCTGATGCCAGCAATGCGACCACAAAACAACACCAGCATAATTGCCGCTAGGCCAATTAGTATTCCCCCACTAAAGCTCAGCCCTGGTGTAAACTGGGCAAAATTAAGGCTCATCCTAATCTCCTGTCATTTTCGGTTTCGGACAATACAAGGTATAGAGAGTATGAAGTAACGTCAGAATGCGTTCGTCTTCAATACGATAGAAGATCTGTTTTCCTTCCCGTCGCGTCTGCACCAGATTCAACCGCCGCATAACACCAAGCTGTTGAGACAGCGTTGGCTGGCGGATACCTACGGCTTCTTCAAGTTGTCCGACAGAAGTTTCTCCTTGACTGATTTGGCACATCAATAACAAGCGGTCATCGTTGGAAAGAACGCGTAACACATCTGCCGCTCCTGCGGCAGCTTCACGCATTGCTTGTTGTGAAGGGTAATTTGCTTTCATTATGACACTCACCTTAACATTTTATTTTTTTATATAATATAATTTTGTAAATTAAATGCAAGTCGGGTGGGGAATTTTCATTTCAAGGCTATCAGACATAATAGGCACTAGAGTGCAAGAGTGTATGTAACGGATCCACTGACTCACATCAATGGTGTAGGCAAGTTATACGCATTAAACTTCAAGTTGCCATTTACAACACGATATGAAACCTGATATCTCCCCGCTTCGCGGGGAGATATCACTCGCATCTTGAAGTTAGATTGGTATAAAATTTTAATTTAGCCTAATAGTTTTTAGGATTGCAGAATTGATTTTTATTTGTATTAAAATACGAAATTTAACCTGTTTAAGTAAAAATAAGTCACGAAAAAGATTAAAGAAATCATTGAAAATAATATTGATAGCATCTGTTTTTATGAATTAAATATATTTTTAGTTATTATTATTTTTAATATTTAAAATATATGCCTTTAGGCATAAAATCCAAAATGTTCATCATAAGATTAGACAAGAATTTTATTATTGGAAAGAGCATTATAGTTGTGGAGTATAGTAATTTGAAGAGACGAGGAGAAATTAATTATTTATTGACTTAAAGGAGATATATGTCATGGGCTCATTTGAGAATAAAGTAGTATTGATCACTGGGGGAACAGCGGGAATAGGATTGGCTACTGCTATTGAATTTGCGAAAAAGGATGCAAGTGTCCTTTTGGTGGGGCGAAATGTTGATAAAGGTAGTAAAGCAATAGCACAAATGCCACACAATTCTAATTGTGCGTTTTATTCTGCTGATATGAGTAAACGTTCAGACATTAAGCAGCTCTTCTCATATATTAAAGAGCATTATGGTTGTTTGGACATTGCTGTTAACAATGCTGGAATGTTCGGTGCTTCATTTACCAAAATAACCGAATATCCGGATGAAGTCTGGGATGACGTCATTGCGACGAATGTGACAGGCGTGTATCAATGTATGAAATATGAGATACCGTTAATGGAGCAATCAGGTGGAGCAATAGTAAATGTCGCATCAGTTTCAGGGTTAAAGGCAAATTATGCAGGAGGGTGTGCCTATACTGCCAGTAAACATGCGGTGGTTGGGTTGACAAAATCTGCTGCTTTAGAGATGGCAAAGTTAAATATTAGGGTTAATGCTGTGTGTCCAGGATTAATCAGGACAGATATGTCAGTCAGTGTGTTTGGTGATAATTTAGATGTATATAGTGACATCCACCCAATTGGAAGAATTGGGGAAGCAGAAGAAGTCGCGAATGCTATCGTGTGGTTATCGAGTAACAAAGCGGAATTCATTACAGGTTGTTGTTTGCCTGTTGATGGCGGTTTGATGGTAAAATAGACTTTAAATACCAATCTCTTGAATTGATGCATAATAAGATCCATGACGGACAGGTACATGGTTGTACTCAATCCGTCATTTTAGTTTCTGATATTTAAAAATCAGTATTGACTTTTAATGGAATGATATAATTAATGGAGATTCCTATATACCAATCTAATTTTAAGGTGAATGTGATTTCTTACCGCTTTGCGGGGATAAATCAGGTTTCATATTTGCAGGAAGAATACTTATCATAACCATTTCTTGACAAATTCTTCCAACGGTATTGGGCGGTCAAAGTAATATCCCTGCAAATAATCGACAGAATAGTTTGCTAACTGATTAGCTTGTTTTTGGTTTTCAATTCCTTCAGCCACAATTTCCAGATGTAACCGCAGGGCAAGGTCAATGATATTTTCCACAATATTTTTTGAAACCATATCGGTATTCATTTTGCTAATAAAGTTATGTCCAATTTTCACTAAGTTAACATTAATTTTTTGTAAGTAATTGTAATTAGAGAAACCGGTGCCAAAGTCGTCTAGTGCAATTAATACGCCTAATTCATCCAATTTATTGAATAAATGAATAGTATGATTATCGAGTTCCAATAATTCTCGTTCGGTAATCTCCAAAATCAATTTAATAGAATTTTCTGGAAATGATTTCAGAAAATAATCACAATCATCAATTAACCTGACGTCGTTATAATGTTTTGCACTAATATTGAAATTAAAATGGAAATTTGCGGGTAATTGATGAGCAATAGGTGCAAAATAGTCTCTCACTTGGGTGATTAGGTTATGCGTTAACGGAATAATCAAATCTGATTTTTCAATGTGTGCGATAAATTTATTTGGTGACAATAACCCATGGGTTGGGTTTTGCCAGCGAACAAGAATTTCACATCCAGCAATTTCATTGTTTTTACTAAAAATAATGGGTTGTATGTAGGGAATGAATTGCTTATTTCTAATCGCTTTTTTCAAACGATATTCTGGGATAATAATGGTTTTGGTATGCTTATAAAAAAACATCGCAGATATGAGCGTAAGCAGAGACAATAAAATAAATGTATATACTAACTCTACATCTGGTTGGATATTATCCTGATAATTGGAAAATAATCGCCAGAATATAAAACTTGTGCTGGCAGTGATGGTGATGAATAACATCACAAACATCCGATACAGGGATCGGTATGATTTCAGATCCAGCCCCATCATATCTCCTTTCTTGATAAAGCCCATTTCTTAACAGTAGGCTTGTTATCCAAACTATGCAAAATTTTATTAACTTACCGGTTACAAAAAAGAGTTTCTTTTTTTGCGAAAACAACGCCGGTTATACTACAGGAAGAATTTAAAGACAGGAAATAGCTATATGGCTATACGGTAAAATTGGGAGGAATTTTTTTCTCGTTGCTAAGGATGAGCAAGATAAACCAATATTGCTGCCATCCGTGGCTAAATTATTATTTGATTTATATCAATACATTATTAGGTTTTTCCTATTAAATAAGGCGGTTTTAAAACCCATATTGTCTGCTTTATGGTATGGCTATTACGGTGTTGTTATCACAATGGCAACCCGACGATTTTCTGCCCGACCTTTTGCGCTTCGGTTATCGGCGATAGGTTGGCTTGCCCCTAATCCACGGGTTGTCAGATTAGCACGCTGCATACCTCCCTGTGTTAGTGCATCTGCCACAGTGTTGGCGCGTTTCAACGATAATTGGTGGTTGTAACTCACTTCTCCGTAGTTGTCAGTGTGGCCATCAAGGCGTGCATGGTGGATACCCACTTTGGATAACACACTGGCGAGTTGTTTTAATTTTGCTTCGCCTTCTGGACGCAAGTGAAATTGGTTATTACCAAACAATACCTTTTCGGATATACCAAATAACCAGCCTTCATCAGTTTGTTGAAATCCTTGTTGTTTAAGTGCGGCGATTTGTGCGACTGTCAAAGCCCCTTTATTTTGGCAGGCACTGAGGAAAAGCGCGCTAATAAACATAAAGATAAATACACAATAACGATTTCTGTTCATAGAGGATCCCTTGATAGATAGTTTAGTTTTGTTGTATCAGCGGAATACCAGCCACCGCCTCGTTGTTTAATGTGATACATCGCCGCATCGGCTTCAGAAAGTAGTTGTTCTGCCGTTAGTTCTCCATTGGATAATGCGATACCGATGCTGAGTGTGATACGTAGATGTTGTCCGTTGGGAAGGAGAATGGGGGTATCCATGGCATGAATGATATTTTTAGCAACGCGTTCTGCATCTTCTGGATTGGCGGAAGGCAACAGGATAGCAAATTCGTCCCCGCCAAGTCGGGCAACAGTATCTGTTTTTCTTACTCTTCGTTTTAAGGTGGCGGCGATAGCGACAAGCACGTGATCACCGGCAGCATGTCCATAGACATCGTTGACATATTTCAGCCGGTTACCATCAATAAATAATATCGCGGCACTTTCACGCATAAATTTATCGCTCATGACGGTGGAAAGAACGCGCTCAAAAGTTGCCCGATTTGGTAAACCTGTCAGGGAATCATGTTGTGCTTGCCAGGTTAAAGCGGCTTTTTCTGTTTGCAGATGATGTTGCCACTCTTCCAGTTCTTCTAGCAGGTGATTGAAAACCTGGCTTAGCTCATGCAGCTCAGCAATATGGGCAGAGGGCACGCGCCGTGAAAATGTCCGCCGTTGCCGTACATCATGGGCAACCGCCGTAATGTTTTGCAGCGCCCTGACGATACCATCATGCATACGCAACGAGAGGTAGAGTGAAATGACGGCGCTGAACAGCAGGCAGGCAAATAGCACCAGTAGAGCCTGATAAATAAATTTGATGATGTGGCCGCTGTTGCCAATTAACCAGACTGAGCCCACTTTTTGCTGATGGTGGTAAATTGGCAGGGTAAAAGGTTCAGGAAAAAGCCAGTGCTCGATCAATTTCTTGAAATTGCCAGTATGAGTCTCCTGATTGGCTTGCCAACTGGCTAATACCTGTTGTTTAGCATCAAAAAGTTTGGCTTCTGTAAAACCATCGTGAATGGCAATCATTTCCAATATTTCTTTTGCTGCGGTTTTATCCTGAAAAACCACGGCGGCTTGTGCCGTATGGGCAATGGTTGTAGCAATCAGTTTTAAACTGTTTTCGGCATATTTCTGCATGGCAAGCAATGCCAGTAACGATAAAAACAAGCCAACTACGGATAATATGATAAATGTAATGACCAAATGGATCCGGTGGAAAGCATGACGTAAAGTAGGGCGCGATGGCATCAGTGAATAACGTTTTTTCATATAGATTATTCCACCTTACGAGCCAATTGCAGGACATTCGGCTGTACGCGCACACCGCTGCGCGTCAGAATATCAAGATTGAGGCTAAATGTTGCTGGCGTGCTGTTAATGTTGAGGCAAAATGCGCTGCCAATTTCACAGTTCGGATTATTTTCAGCAATGGTAAGCAATGGCTTGTCATTTTTCAGGTTGATTACCTGGTGTTGAAGTTGTGGATCGACTTGACCATAGTAAATGACATCACATCTTTCTATAAGTTGTTCTACGTTGAAATTGAGTGTTTCAACGTGCAGTTGTGTGTGATCAGAAACCATATCAATGTGGGTTAGAGCGCTAATGTAATTGGATGGAGGAACCAGACATAAACGCAGGATAGTAGGCGTAATAGGCCAGTGGGTATAACTAATAATTCCAGAAACAACCCGCGCCACATTTTCGTTGCGTGCTGTTTTTTCATTGCTTATTCGTTTTTCATTGGTGTCAGGCATAGCCATTACTGCTGAATTACATGTGACGGTGATTAAGCATAAGGTCATCAATATCCGTAGAAATAACCTAGAGACACAACGTTTAAAAATAGTGCGCTTACAAAGATGATGAATCCGTTCAATTACTTTCATATCGGGTTCCAGTATATATTTTTCATCCAGTATTTGTTTTTCATATTGTAAATGGTTGTGTTAATGATCGTGTTAACGTTATTGATAGAATCTGTTATTAGCCAGAACCTATCTCATTAAAGAAATGAAACTGAATGAGATAGGTTGAACAGTTATTACCTGCCAAATAAGAATATTAGCAATCTAATTGATACCTTTAAGGTATAATTGCATTTTTAGTGAATAAAGGGTTATTTCTATATTGATACATCTTCATCGACTCCTATTATATGTCCATGATTGTCATAAGTGATACTGGAAACTTTGCTTTGCCTTAAGGTATCAAACAATTTTTGTTCCAAAGTAAAACTTTGCGCCACCTCAGTATGGGTTAACGCAGGTCGGTGACGACGACGTTCGATCCTAAATCGACGTTGGTTGTATTTCGCCCAGCCAATGAGCAAAAATGCATTAAATATGGCAACGGCAATATAAAGGATGATGGTTCCCAATTCTGAAGTAAATAATGTCGCAGTAAAAGGCTTGGGATCATTATGGGAGACGTAAAATAATCCCACCATGAATAAATAGATAAACCCTACCCAAGCCAGGATGGTCAACAGAATATCAATTAAACGCGGCCATAACCTTTGTTCGGTAAAAATCAATGGTTCTTTCATGATTCGATTCTCTCTATCCCCCTGTCAGGGCTTTCCCAGCGAGCGCGTTTTCTGTGCACTTTCAGCATCACTTTGGGAAAAGATACCAGCGTCGTAAATAGGTTTAGCATCCAATAAACCATCGGGTACCAAATCACCCAGAACAGTGATGAGGCAACGTGTTTTTCATAGCGTCGTTCAATCACTAAACTGACGGTAAACTGGAGCAGGCAGGTAGCCGCCAGAACCAACCCCGTATACCCAGGTGGAAATAGCGTATAGACGCGAATGTTTTCCGGTAATGTGACGAACATGCCAAGTAAAAATAAAATGATGGAAAGGGCAAATGTAAATGACCAGATAACGGAGCAGCAAAATTCAGCAAATAACCCCCACATGCGGCGATATTGCCATGACCACAATTGACGCAGGTTTTTCAGGAAAACTTCGGCTCCACCTTGTGCCCAGCGTAATCGTTGCTTCCATAATCCCCGTAGGGTTTCAGGCATTAAGATCCAGCAGATAGCACGGGGTTCGAAAAAAATGGACCAATGGTGTAGTTGAAGTTTCCAACTCACATCAATATCTTCGGTGATCATGTCATTACTCCAATACCCTACGTCGGCCAGAGCCTGGCGATTAAAGGCTGCAACAACCCCTGAAACGGTAAAAACTTGGCCATAAACCCGCTGGGTACGTTTGATTAGACCAATGATGGAGGAAAACTCCCCAACCTGAATACGCCCAACTAAAGTGGATCGTGTACGAACGCGGGGATTGCCTGTAACAGCACCAACACGGGGATGATCAATCATGGGCTTGACCAGCCAAACAGCGGCATCGCGATCTAACAGAGCATCGCCATCAATGCAAACCAGATAATCGCTTTTCGCGGCAGCAGCACCCGCTTGAAGTGCGGTCGCTTTGCCTTGATTCTGTTTCAGGTGTATCACTCTTAAGGCTTGATGCTGTTTCGCCATCGCATTGAGTTCATCTGCGGTGCTGTCGGTTGAACCATCATTGATAGCGATCACTTCAATATTGGGATAGCGCTGGTTCAAGGCGGCCAGCAATGTCTCACGAACATTTGGCCCTTCGTTGTAGCAAGGGATCAAAATTGAAATCAGAGGAGTACCTTCAAGATGCGGGGCTTCTTCGCCAACAATTTTCCAATGCCTTTCCCGATAGAGCCAGAAATAGATCCCTCCTGAGATCCAGATGGCCGACATGAACAAAGGCCAGAAGAAGACAAAGTTCAGCATGACTTCCCCGGTAAAGGTGATAGCGATACCGAGAGGGATGCTCAATACCAAGCAGAGCACTGCAAAAGCAATAATACGATCAATCATTAAGCGGATACCATTCAGGAGAAAGAACGGGGCGGATCTCATTCATTTCTGGTTGATTGTTAAGAAAGTCATCAGGGTAGTAACCGAAGCTCTGAGCGCCATTGAGCTGCAATTGACGCATCCATTCTGCTAATTGGTGCCCTGAAATTGCGCTTTTATCCAGTGGATTGCGCCAATCTACGGATTGCAATTCGAAGACCGTTTTGTCCAGTGCTTGTGGGCGTTGGGCAATGGTTTTCACCAATTGGGATAACCACTGATTGCTTTTTGCTAGTGGCACATTTTCCATCAATGGCATTGCCATTGGGGCAACCCAATCGTAATGAGCGAGGAAATCATCCAGATTTTGGGCAAACCACTCTTCGCTGTCCGGTTCCAGAATGGGTAGGGCAAAAATATTGCGCGCCGTTTTGATCTGATAACCCCGTATTGACTTAAGTTCTCTGGTTAACTCATGAGTGAAATCAATCAGGTATTGGCTTTTAAAGCGTGTCCAACGAGCGAATTGTTCCGGATCTTGCCGAATTTCTGCAATAGAAGCAGATAAACCTGCTGCCTGATAAGCGTTGATGGCATCTGCGCCAGCATCTTCAAAATCGGACATAACGGCGTCATCGTGATACAGAATGCCCTGAAAAATGGCATGAGAGGCCAAATCTTGATAAATCTCTTTGATCCGTCGACGGTTTTCTGGGTTATAAGGCGATAAACGACGATATTGTGTCGGGTTGACAAACAGCTTGTTATGATTTGTGTCATAACTCATCACCCGCGGAAGTGAAGACTCCAGTTCAAAGGCCAGAACAGGCATCCACGCATAAACTTCAATGTTCAGGCGGCTGTGCAATTGCCAAGCGACACGGTTAAAGAGATCAGCTCGCATCGGTAGCCAGCGATTAGGAAAGTAGAGTTCACGTACATTGCCATCGCCTTTGGGATCAGCAAAGGCTTGCAGGAAAACGGTATTGACGCGCAGATCGGCAACGCGCTGGACCAGTTTATCGAGATTATCGGCTTGCTGAGCGGGATCTGGATCATAAACATAGTCCAGATCAATATGGGCAATCCGTAAGAACGGTTTATTCTGTACCTGAATGACTTGCTCGGCGAACTCTTTCAGGGAAGGATTATGTGTGAGCAAAATACGTGGAACATTATCAAGATTGTTGACGTTTGCCAGCCCATTATCCAGAGTCAATGCCATTTTGTAGCCGTAACGTTTGGCTATTTCCAGGGTAACACCGTTATCGATGCCATAAGGCCAAATCCAGACTCGTGGCTGCTTGCCTGTGGCTGCGATAATTCTTTGGGTGATCGTGGCGATATCCTTTTCCATCCGCTGACGAAACGCCTGCTCACTTTCATAGATTCCTGTTTTCTTATCGTAAATGCGAATGGCCGCGGCCGGCTCGGTATTGCCTTGTGGATTAGCGATGGCGCCGTAATGATGCTGATAAGTATGGGAACCTATTTCCACTAAACCAGAACGAGACATCTCAGCCACCTGTTCCCAGGTAGTGAATCGCTCCCGTGCTACCATCAACCCACCAAAATCAACGGGTTTTTTGGCTGGTGCATCAACCCAGATCCCAACAGGTGCCAGAATGGCTGGCCAGTTATAGGCTTTCAGCAGCGGAAAGACGCGATGGTAAAAGCTGCTATAGCCATCGTCGAAAGTCAGCAATACAGCTTTGGGCGGCAATGGCGTACCGCCTTGATTGGCAGTGAGAATTTGGTCGACTGTAATCGGTTGGTAGCCGTTTTCCCGCAGCCAGGCAAACTGATCGTTCAATGCACTGGTACGGACTGACATAAAACGCTGATCTGCACCATCATCTTCAACATCATGGTAAGCCAGAACGACAAAGCCATTTTTAGGCCAGGGGCGTTCATTCATGGGAAGCGGCCGTTGGGCTGGTGGAACGAAATCAGGTTTTTCTGCATATGCCAACATGCTAAGCTGGGGAACCAACAAGCTAACCAATAGTGCCGATATCATCAACCAATGACGAAAAACATTGTATGTCATAAAAAATCCTTTAGAACCGATAGATTAAATCAAAAGCCGCTTGCAAATTACTTTCGCGTTTACCGTCATAAGGACGTTTATCCAACGTGAGCCTTACCCCTGCGTCAATAACATCATTCCATTTGATACGTTGACCATATCCAATCCTTGTGATCAGGCCACTGCCGTACCCTTGCTGCCAATATTGCCCAATGCCAGCCACAACTTGCTGGCTCCAGACTGTTTGATAGTGCCGATATATGGTGTGGTCTGCTTCCAGTTCAGGCAGGAAGGTAAAGTCGCTTTTGGGATTGAAATAAGGGGCATTTTGCCGGGTATTGTGAGTTGTACTCAGTTCCAACTGCCCATCAAGCTTCAGGTAAGGGGCGGTATATAGGCGCTGAAGGCCATCAATGCCATATTCAAAGCGATGGTTGCCATCTGAAAAGAATGCAGGAGCAAAGCGAGCGCTCCATTGGCTGCGTTCGCTGTATCTCCAGCGAGCATAAATTTGTCCACCATTGGCGTGGATATTATTGCTCAACGCACGCAGGGGAGTATTACGGGCAAGACGTTCTGTGGAGCCACCCAGTCGCCATTGATCATTGAAGTCATACCAGGCTGCGATCCGTAATCCCACTTTACTGCCATGACGATAATGACGCGCAGAAACTTCACTTTCCAGCCAAAGATCCCGCGAACGCCACTCTACACCGCCGCGTAAATCACGGTTTAGCCCCCGGCCTTCTGAAAATTGGCCGCGATTGTAAGCACCACCGGCAAATAAGCGCCAATTATCCTCAAAGGGAGGGCTATAAAGTATTGCGTCAATATCTGAACTGTGTTTGCCACTTTCTGGATTATCTGAATTAATGCCTTGATTGACCCTAATTTGCAGTTCTGACATATGATGTACATTGCGTAGACGGTTAAGGCGTTTTGCGAGCATGTCTTCTGGTGCGCGGGTAATAACATCATCGGCCAGCAAATCCATCTGTTGCCATTCTTGCAAGGCAAGGGCGGTATAGCCTTGCTGGATTTCCAGTGCCAGATTACGGTGATCGAGTCCTTCAATTTGCTTTAACTCACTTTCAGCACGGTGTGGCCAACCACGATCCAGCCAGATAGCCGCCAGATCAATCCGCAATTTCTGGTTGCCAGGTGCTGTGCGCGCTAAATGGGTGAAGCGTTTTTCTGCTTCAGGAAGGTCTTCACGTAATTGTGCAGATTCTGCTAAAAACTGCTGCCCTTGTAGCCAGTCATCATTCGGAACGCGGATGGGAGAGCCAAAGACATTAAGCATATAAGGATTGCGTTGTTTGAGATCGGTGGCAAGCTGTTGGGCTGCATCCAGATGCTCACTTTCCACATTCGCATAAAAAAGGACGATATCGTCTTCAAGGGGAATATTAGACGATGATATTTTCCCTGATGGGGAGATATTTTCATCAGGGTAATTCAAAGCGTGCAAAATATTTCGTGCTTTTTCTGGCTGGCGCAGATTCAAGTAGGCTGCTGCTGCCCATTTCTGTGCATATCCTGGGATAGGTAGGCCTTGTTTTCGCAAGAGCAGATATTCATCAATGACTTCTTGCATCCGATGGCGGGAAAGAAGGGCACCAAGCCGATCAATGCGCGCCTGTTGGTAGTCTTGCTGTGCATCGGATAGATTGTGCCATTGGTTAAGCATATGCTCGTAGCGTGCAAGTGCTTTGTCAGCAATGTCAAAGCGCTCTGTTTCACTGCGGTTAGGAAGCATTGACAAGCGAACCAATTCTGCTGCGGCGTCAGCTTCCAGCCTGCGCAGTTGCGTCGTGGTGAATTGTGTGGCGTGTTGTTGTCCTAAACGCCATGCAGGATCACTGATCCGATGGTTTTTTAGGCTGAACAGATAGTCTTGGGTGACTTCTTTATTACCAGGAAACCGTTTATACGCGATAGAAAGCATTTGCAGGGCATCCCATGTACGGCCGGCAGCCTGATCAACATAGGCCAGTAAACGGTAATTAGCAGCATTAGGTTGATGAGCCAATAACTCTTTTGCCAAACGACGGGCTTCTGCGTCTTGTTTGGCATCGGCGAGTGTCATGATAAGACCCGCCTTGATATCGCTGCTCTGTTTATCCAGGGTCAAGGCTGTTCGCCACATCTGTATTGCCTGTGACCATTGGCGTTGGTTGCGATAGGCGCGGGCAATAGCCGCGATCCCTCTGGCGGGCATAGCCATTGAGCGATAGCGTTGCCAGAGAGAAATGACCTCATCATCATGCCCAGCCCAACTTGCAACTTGTAACCAATCAGCAACTTGTGAGGAAGAGAGACGATATCGTTTTTCTTCCTGACGAATATATTCGAGCATAGGGCGGGTATTCCCCTTTCTGGCTTGCTGAATTAATGCATCGTAATCTGCCTGAGCGGATTCCGTTGTTATTAAACAACCTAGTGATATAAATAATGATAACAGCTTATACCGATATCTATGAAAGCCCATCGGACGGAAATAAAGATATGACACGCTATCCCCTTTTTATACTGCCTATTGATTTTACAAATAGCAGAACCAGACGGAATTAAATTTAATTTAGATTAAGATGAGTTTTTACATTCTTCATTTTTGAAGAGGCAGAATAATACGTACTGCGTGAATTTATATCAATGGGAAAATTTCATGAAATAATTACGGGCGTTTGGTTTTTTATTGGTATTATATTTCATTGAAATAATACAAAAGAGTTATGTTTATGTTTTAATTTTATTTAATTTGTTTTAAATCAATAATTTGCGTATTTTACACCCTGTTGTAAAAATGCTTATTAGAAAATAAGGGATAATGTTGGAGTTGAATTCAATGAAAAAAATTTAAACTGAGCGTAAATATTTTTTATTACCAAAGAGTGAATATTATTGATTTTTGAGATTTTTATTTGAAATAAATTGGCTCAACTGAGGTTGATTTATTTTTTCAGTATAAAAATATGGTTTATTAATCGTAATATGACTATATTTCAAAATTAAATATTATTTTTAATTCACATGCCAAAAATTTTAGCGAAATTGGCATTCGATTATTCTCTTTTGTGTGTGAATTTCAAACAATATTGTACGAGTGATTTACATTGGTAATTATATGGATATTGTTATCACTTACAGATAACGTGAGATGATCATATTAAGATTTATCTGAAGAAATATTAGCTTAATCACTAATTAATTTTCAGTTTTGTTATCAATGGATTTTATATTTCTCATTTATCGCTGAAATATCACCCGTTAAATGGCAATTCCTTGAACTAAGATAAGGAAATCGTTTTTATCCGCATTAAGATCAAGGACGTCTTATATAATTATTTCTCATTCTTTGGCATCATTTTTTAAAGAATTTTTTGGGCATGATATGTCAAATAGCGCACTTAACCGCCGTTGGGCGGAACTTTTATTGGAAGCATTAACTCGCCACGGGTTGCGTCATATCTGTATTGCTCCCGGATCTCGTTCAACACCATTGACATTGGCTGCTGCAAAAAACCGCAAGTTGATCTGTCATACTCATTTTGATGAGCGCGGGTTAGGTTATTTGGCCTTAGGATTGGCAAAAGCGGGTAAAGAACCGATTGCGGTTATTGTGACGTCTGGAACGGCAGTTGCTAATTTGTATCCTTCTTTAATTGAAGCAGGCTTGACGGGAGAACGATTGGTCTTTCTCACCGCGGACAGACCGCCTGAGTTAATCGATTGTGGTGCCAATCAGGCCATTCGTCAGGTAGGTATTTTTGCTTCCCATCCCGCGCAAACTTTAGCACTGCCACGACCAACCACAGAGATCCCTGCCAGCTGGTTGGTTTCTTCCATCGATAATGCAATGTCAAACCTGAAACACGGTGCGCTACATATTAATTGCCCGTTTGCGGAGCCTTTGTATGGTAATGAAATGACAGGGCATCAAGATTGGTTGCAAACATTAGGAGCGTGGTGGCAAGGGCATGAGCCGTGGTTGGCCGAGCCAGAAGTGCATACCACCCTCAAGGCAGTCGATTGGGATATCTGGCAGAAAAAACGGGGAATTGTACTGGCAGGGAGAATGAGTGCAGAAGAGGGCAAATATGTTGCCCAATGGGCAAAAGAGATGGGATGGCCGCTTATTGGTGATGTGTTGTCCCAAACGGGGCAGCCTTTGCCATGTGCAGACTTATGGCTGACTCATTCCCGCACTCAGGATATTCTGGCACAAGGGCAATTGGTGATCCAATTTGGCGCGAGCCTAACAGGCAAGCGATTGTTGCAATGGCAGGATAAATGCCAGCCTGAGCAGTATTGGATTGTCGATCCCATTGCCGGCAGACTTGATCCTGCAAACCATAGAGGGCGCAAATTCACTTGCAGTGTAACTGATTGGTTACGGGAGCATCCCGCATATTCGCGAGTACCTTGGGCAGAGGAATTGAATTCATGGTCAAAAAGCGCGTTTAAGTGTGTTGAAACAAAGTTGACGGGAGAATTCAGCGAGGCCGCGGTTGCGCATCAATTGCACCAATTGTTGCCAGAGCAAGGGCAATTGTTTGTTGGCAATAGCTTGGTTGTGCGTTTGGTTGATGCGTTGGGGCGACTTCCCGTGGGTTATCCGGTTTACAGTAACCGAGGTGCCAGTGGTATAGACGGCTTGATCGCCACCGCCGCAGGCGTGCAGCGGGCAACCAATAAACCGACACTCACGATTATAGGTGATATCTCTGCCCTTTATGACCTGAATAGCCTGGCTTTATTACGCCATCTTTCCGCTCCCATGTTATTGATCATAGTGAATAATAATGGTGGGCAGGTTTTTTCTCTGTTACCAACGCCACAGGAAGAACGCCAGCGTTTTTACTGTATGCCGCAAGATGTCAATTTTGATCATGTTGCTGCCATGTTCGGCCTAAACTATGCAGCACCGCAAAATTGGCCGGAATTAAAACGCTGCGCCCAACAAGTATGGGATCGTAAGGAGACGACATTGATTGAGTTAAAGGTTTCAGGCAATGCAGGGGCGATATGCCTGCAAGAGTTACTGGAACAGGTGGCGGCGCTGTGAAACTAAACTGTCGGACATTTCATACCGATAACCAAGGGACATGGTTAGTCTGGTTGCATGGATTATTAGGAAGCGGTGACGATTGGTTTCCAGTCGTGGATGCTTGTGATCGATATCCTTCACTGGTTGTCGATTTACCGGGACACGGTGATTCCGTCAATGTGAATGTAACTGGCGGTTTTGCCGAGATGAGTGAATTGCTGACGGCAACCCTAATCGGGCATTCAATCAATGATTATTGTTTAATTGGCTATTCACTGGGTGGACGAATAGCTATGTACCATGCGCTCTATGGCAAACAAAATGGCCTGCGCGGGTTGCTAGTGGAAGGAGGTAATCCGGGGCTGTTTTCCCAGCAGGAACGTGATGTACGATTGCGCAATGATCAGCATTGGGCGCAACGTTTTCGCCAGGAGCCTATGGTGTCAGTCTTGCCTGATTGGTATCAACAACCGATATTTGCTGACTTAACTGCGGCACAACGTGAGCAAATTATTCATCTGCGCAGCCAAAACAAAGGAGATCGTATCGCAGATATGCTGGAAAATACCTCGTTAGGCCGCCAACCCTGGCTAGTTCCTGCTTTACAGCAAATATCTATTCCTTTCTCTTACTTATGTGGGGAAAATGATCGTAAATTCCAGAGCATAGCGCAGCAATATAGGTTGCCATTAACAACCATTCCCCAAGTTGGACATAATGCTCATTCTGGCAATCCTGTGGCTTTTTCCAGCACAGTGAACTGTTTTTTATCACTTTTTGGTTAAGGAAACACAATAATGCATTACCCAAGCGAAGAAAAATTATATGCCCCTATTGAGTGGCAAGATTGTTCCCAAGGGTTTGAAGATATTCTCTACCACAAGTCCACCGACGGCATTGCCAAAATTACGATTAATCGCCCACAGGTGCGTAATGCATTCCGCCCCCTGACCGTCAAAGAGATGATCCAGGCATTGGCAGATGCCCGTTATGACGAAGCAATTGGAACGATTATTCTGACAGGAATGGGGGAAAAAGCGTTTTGTGCTGGAGGCGACCAAAAAATCCGTGGCGATTATGGTGGTTATAAAGATGACAGCGGAATACATCATCTGAATGTATTAGATTTTCAGCGGCAGATCCGTACCTGTCCAAAACCTGTCGTTGCCATGGTTGCGGGGTATGCCATTGGCGGCGGGCATGTCCTGCATTTGATGTGTGATTTGACCATTGCGGCGGATAATGCCATTTTTGGTCAAACTGGCCCTAAAGTTGGTTCTTTTGATGGTGGCTGGGGGGCATCGTATATGGCGCGGATCGTAGGGCAGAAAAAGGCGCGCGAGATCTGGTTCCTGTGCCGCCAATACAATGCTAAAGAGGCACTGGATATGGGACTGGTCAACACCGTTGTACCTTATGCCGAATTGGAAAAAGAGACGGTGCGCTGGTGTCGTGAAATGCTGGAAAACAGCCCAATGGCGTTGCGTTGCCTGAAAGCGGCATTGAACGCAGATTGCGATGGTCAGGCGGGTTTACAGGAATTGGCGGGTAATGCCACTATGCTGTTCTACATGACCGAAGAAGGGCAGGAAGGGCGCAATGCGTTCAACGAAAAACGCCATCCTGATTTCAGTAAGTTTAAGCGTAATCCGTAATAAGTTGTCATCCATTATGCGTAAAGCAACTTTGTACCAATTCAGCCTGCCTATGGAGGCAGGTATTATTTTGCGTTATCAGCGCCTGAAAACCCGTGACGGGTTTTTGGTGCACTTGCAGGAAAATGGACAAGACGGTTGGGGAGAAATTTCCCCATTGCCTGAATTTAGCCATGAAAGGCCTGAACAAGCTAAAGCATCGGCGGTGGAATGGCTGCAACACTGGTGCCTGGGGACACAGCCAGAAGAGAGCGATCTGCCTTCCGTTGCGTTTGGCCTAAGCTGTGCACTGGCTGAATTACGGGGAGAGTTACCTGAAACAGCTAATTATTGCAAGGCGCCGTTATGTACCGGCGATCCTGATGATGTGATCCGGCGTTTGGGGAATATGGCAGGTCAGAAGATTGCTAAAGTGAAAGTGGGGCTGTATGAAGCTGTACGGGATGGCATGGTAGTCAATGTGATGCTTGAAGCGGTGCCTGATCTCCGATTGCGATTAGATGCTAACCGCAGTTGGACACGTACAAAAGCAGAAGGTTTCGCTAAGTATGTCAATCCAGATCATCGGCACCGAATTGCTTTTATCGAAGAACCCTGCAAAACCAAGGATGAATCTCTGGCGTTTGCTCGTGAAACGGGTATCGCTATTGCATGGGATGAAAGTGTCCGTGAAGCCGGTTTTACCGTAGAAGCTCAGGAGGGTGTTTCTGCCATTATCATCAAACCAACATTGACAGGCAGTATTGACCGTTGCCGTCAATTAATTACTGAAGCTCATCAGTTAGGGTTAGAGGCAGTTATTAGCTCCAGCATTGAAACTAGCTTTGGTTTGACACAATTGGCGCGTCTTGCGCAATGGCTCACACCTGATTCACTTCCGGGTTTGGATACTTTGGATCTTATCCAGTCACAACTTGTCCGTTGTTGGCCAGAAAGTCATATTCCGTGTGTCATGCTAGATAAGCTGGCTATGGTGTGGAGTCATGGATGCCAGTAATAGAGTGGACTCAATGGCCGTGGCAGCATTGGGCTGCATCCTTGCCTGAAAAACAGGCTATTCAGTTAGATGATGAGCAACTAACCTGGCATCAATTAACGCAACGTATCAATGCTATTGCTGTCCATTTCCACCAACAGGGTGTTGTGGAAGGTAGTGGTGTGATCCTGAGAGGTAAAAACAGTGCGGAACTTCTGTTATGTTACCTGGCTGCCCTGCGATGTGGTGCCAGGGCGTTACTTCTTAATCCTCAGCTACCTGATCGGTTGCTGGCGGAGCTAATGCCTCATCTTAATATGGATTATGGGATGGATTTCACGAACTCGCCTTCGCCTGTTATGCCAGTTAAGAGACTTGACTGGCAACAAAAGTTTCCGGTGAAATACGATGGGCACGCAAAAAACAACCTGTTGGTGACGTGGGAAAGTCAACGCCCTGCCAGCATGATCCTGACCTCTGGCTCTTCTGGGTTACCCAAGGCTGCGGTACACTCCATTGGTGCTCATCTTGCCAGCGCTCAAGGTATTCTTTCCTGCATGGATTTTCAGCCAGATGATAGTTGGTTATTGTCATTGCCCTTGTTTCATGTTTCAGGCCAGGGGATCCTTTGGCGTTGGTTACAAACAGGCGCAACATTAGTGCTGCGGGATTTACACCCGCTGGATCGTGCGTTGTCTGGTTGTACCCATGCATCACTTGTACCTACTCAACTGTGGCGTTTGCTGGAACAACCCCATAACTTTCCATTGACATTAAACTATCCATTGACATTAAAAGAAGTGTTATTGGGAGGCGCCATGATACCGACGTCACTGTCCCAACGGGCTGAAGAACTGGGTATTCGTTGTTGGTGTGGCTATGGGTTGACAGAAATGGCATCCACTGTTTGCGTAAAACGCGCTGATGGGTTGCCAGGGGTAGGCAATCCACTCCCCGGAAAATCCATTCGCTTAGTCAATGAGGAAATTCAGATCCGGGCTGATAGTATCGCGATGGGTTATTGGGTTAATGGAGAATTGCAGCCATTGGCAGATAACGAAGGATGGTTCTCGACCCGTGATCGAGGCGTATTTGAACAAGGAGAGTTGCGGATTTTAGGACGTCTCGACAACCAATTTTTTAGTGGTGGGGAAGGTATTCAGCCAGAAGATATTGAGCGGATCATTAACCAACATCCTCTAATTGAACAGAGTTTTGTTGTTCCCATTCCTGATATTGAATTCGGTCATCGGCCAGTAGCGGTAATTGAAACTCAGTATCCTGCGCTAGCAGAGACAATGATTGATTGGCTTGCGGATAAAACCGCAGCTTTCCAGCGGCCTGTTGCTTGCTATGTGTTACCTGCACAACTGAAAAATGGCGGAATAAAGGTTTCTCGCCAACACGTGAAGCAATGGATAACAGAGATAAATAGTAAATATAATAAATGATAACGTTATTTACGTATCTTTATAAATCTAAACATTTCCTTGCTTTTTTGTCGTCTATGTCTCCATGCCGGTTTAAGTACAATACGTTAGCCCATATAGGCATTGATTAATTAAAGGACAAGATTATGAAAGGCTTTATTGCTATTGGCGCCGCTAGTTTGCTCTTTATAGCTGGTTCAGCAAATGCTCTCTCTATAGATGCTCAAGTGGGAAAACATAGCACCAGCACCTCCGTGGGGATTGGTGATAAATATGCCGGTTTGTCTCTGACGGGTAACTGGACTCGTAGTGATCACAATGGCCAGATTGGTAGTTTAGGTTTAGGTTTCGGTCTGCCATTGGGGCCATTAGCTGCAAACGTTGGCGCGAAAGGGCTTTATTTGTCCCCCAAAGATGGGAAAGATGGTGCTGCATTGGCTATCGGTGCTGGCCTTAGTTGGGCTGTGACTTCTTCTTTATCCCTGTATGGTGAGGCCTATGGTTCACCATCAGGCTTAACGTCAGGAATGGATTCTTATACTGAAGCTACAGGGGGAGCACGTTATACGTTTTTCAAGCCCCTAAGCGTAGCTGTTGGCTACCGTGTCATTGACATACGGGGTAGTCATGGTAATCGTAGTAACAAGGTTTCCGATGGTTTTTATGTTGGGGCTGGTTTGAGTTTTTAATTAGGCGAAAATGCTGAAAGGTTATCCGCATTAACATTGATGCGAATAACCTCAGACAGATAAGCCTACCCTACGTTTGGCAATACACCTGTAACAATGCCAATCTGGATGGTAATAACGGCAAGCCCACACAGGAAAACAAAGAGTAATGCAATCTTTCCTCCTTTGACACGATAGCCTTCCTTGTTTTCTTCACGACTACGCCAAACCAGCAGGCAAGGCAGCAACAGCGCGAGAATAGAGAGGGCAACCGCTGCAAATGTTAATGCCATAACAAAATTGGGGTAATACAGTGCACAGAGCAATGGTGGAACAAAGGTCATTAACCCTGTTTGTAAACGCCCCTTGGCATGGTTGCGGCGTTTAAAAAGGTCAGCAAGGTAATCAAACAATCCTAAAGCAACACCGAGAAATGAGGTAGCTAGCGCAAGATCGGCAAACAGATGAACGGCAAACTCCACTTTAGGTGAAGCGACAACTTCTCTTACCGCTTTCAATAATCCATTCAGGCCAGACTCTTGTGCAAGAATGCCAACAAATGTATTTGAAGAAATCGCGCCGAGCGTCACCAATTGCCACAGAATATAGGCTAACAAGGGAATGGCACTACCGATAACAAAGATTTTTCGTAGCTTGTTGGTATCGCCTCCCATATAGGCAACAATGCTTGGCACACTCCCGTGAAACCCGAATGAAGTAAAAATGACCGGGATAGCAGAGAGTGCTAATCCTTGCTCAATGGGCATGGAGATCAGGTTGATTTTATCAACATGAGGCATCATGACGCCGAGTACGATCACCAGAAAAATAATTTTAGCAGTAAACAGCAGGCGGTTAATCAAATCGACAGATTGGGTGCCAATACAGACTACCCCACCACCAATAATAGTAAAAATGATGATCCCGGCAGAGACAGAAATGGGTTTATCCAACCAGGAAGAGAGGGAAGCCGCCAGTAACTCACCTGCGCCACTAATATAAGCTGTTGTCAGGGCATACATAAGGAAAAGCATACTAAAGCCAGTCAACACCTGCCCACCTAACCCAAGGTAGCGTTTCGCGATAGTTCCTAATCCAGTATTAAACTCATTATGTTGATACACTTCCACGAGCAAGAGTGCTGTATAGCTCATCAAAGCCCACAGGGCGACTAACATAGCGAATGTAGTTCCAAATCCCACACCCGCCGTTGCTAATGGCATTGCTAACATTCCTGCGCCAATCGTCGTTCCAGCAACGATAAAAATACTGCCAATAGTGCGATTTTTCACGCGATCCTCATTTCTGAATATGTTGAGAAATAGTTATAAGACTTGCAGGTTAAATGATTGATTTATGCCTGTCAAATCTATAGTACACAGTGTGTAAATAATTAATTACACTTTTGGCGGCATTAAATAATTCGTTACCAAGCTATGTGATTCGGAGAAAATCACTAAGAAAGCGGAAGTATATTAAGTTAAAAAATAACCAGAAACTTCTTAGTTGAGTAACATAATTTATTCGTGTTCTAAATGATGTTATAGCTTGGATGCGGGAATATAGCTAACAAGGACAATGAAGTAGCAAATTGAAAGAGTAAATTGATAGGATACCTGAGCTGGAATGATATCCTCCCGTTTGTTGATTATTTTGGTGAGATAAGGGACATAGCTGTGATGATTTGAGTGATACAATACTTTCCTTTGCATTTTTTAATGCATATTTTTCAAGAGGTTATAGCATGAAATTTAGGCCTGACATTAATGGGTTAAGAGCTATCGCGGTATTGTTGGTTGTTTTTTACCATGTACATTTCCCAGTCCCGGGAGGATTTGTAGGCGTAGATGTTTTTTTCGTTATATCTGGATTTTTGATAACTTCAATAATCGAGAAAGAAATAAGAACGGGTGTATTTTCTTTTGGTCATTTTTATAACAGAAGGGCAAAAAGATTATTACCAGCATTTATTTTTATGTTAATACCTTTATTTATATATTGTTGGTATAATTTATTAGCGGATGACCTGGTTTCATTTTCAAAAAGTGCATTATTTTCTATCATTGGAGCTAGCAATTTTTATTTCTACAGCATTCCTAACTATATTATCTTATCTGGCAGAGAGCCTCTTATTCACACGTGGTCATTATCAATAGAAGAACAATTTTACTTGATCTGGCCTGTCATGCTCTTTCTTCTTTATAAGAAAAAAGATCTCCGTATAAATTTTGTTATTTTATCGGTAGTTTTATTTTTATCCCTATTTTCAGCACAGTATTATGTCATTCATGATAAGCACTTGGCCTATATGATGTTGCCTTTTCGGTTTTTTGAGCTAATGTCAGGTGCAGTATTGGCCATTAACTATAGAAGAATCAAAGTAAAGGATGAATGGATTCATGTGACATCGGTTTTAGGATTTTTTCTGATATTATCAAGTGCTTTTCTTATTAATAAAAATAGTCAATTTCCCGGATTTTTATCTTTACCCGTTGTTATAGGGGCGACATTATTTATAGTATCATATAATGGAAATAAGTTTGGGATTTTCAACAGAATACTTTCAAACTCAATAATTTCATATATAGGGAAGGTATCATATTCTTTTTATCTTTGGCATTGGCCTATAATCATGTTTTCAAGATACAGAGGAATAGAGTTAAATAAAATAAATTCAAGTGTTATGATCGTTCTTTCATTTTCCGTAGCATGCTTAAGCTATCACTTTGTTGAAAAACCATTCAGAAGGTTTAATTATAGAAAATACACACTGCCATCTTTTTATCTCTTGTCAGTTTTATTATTAACTGTTATTTCCATTGCAATGACTAAAAATAATTGAGGCGAAAGTGCATAACGAGTCATGGTGAGCTGGGAGCCAATCGAGATGCTCAATTTGTCGTCAATAATTTCGCTGGGGACGCCAAAAAGAGCAACGCCCTGATAATCTATCATGACTCATTTCTGTCATAATCAACTATCAGGGCGTGCGCTTCAACATCATAGTATGTTGATTTTATATGGTGCCGGCTACCGGAGTCGAACTGGTGACCTACTGATTACAAGTCAGTTGCTCTACCAACTGAGCTAAGCCGGCGAAATTTGGCGGAAGGATAGAGATTCGAACTCTAGGATGGTTTCCCATCGGCGGTTTTCAAGACCGCTGCCTTCGACCGCTCGGCCATCCTTCCATGGCGCGAGATTATGCCTATATCATTTTGATGTGTCTAGCCCCTAAAGAAAAAAAATTGTGTTTTTTTTGCTGTTTGCTCAATCTTCGATCTGTAATGGCCTTTTCATTGGCTAACCTGCTAATATTAAGCACAGTACACCGGCTTATTTAGCGACGATTCGATATCGTATTGAACAAAATATATTCATACTAAAGGCAACCATCCAAAGAATGTATAAACAACCACCTATCAAGCCATCTGCTATTCCTCGTTTTTACGCGTTATTTGTTATCTTACTTTTTACGTCTCTATTTTTATTCGGGTATAACTATTTTGATATTTGGCTGATGGAGAAAAAATATGCTATCAGTAGTGTCACCGCTAAGATGAGATTGCAGATTAAAGATTATCGTTACCATGCCAGTCATATTTTTGAGCAGTCAAATACTCTGCCAATCTCCTCTCAGGAGAATACATCATTGTTTAGATTGCGTTCCGATGTCTATTGGTTAGAAAATCGTTATCAATCTGTTGATGCCATTATTTTTGGTCAATATAACGATTCGAGTGTCCAACTTGCTGAATATTTATCTGGCTATCTGGATATTCTCTGGGGGGCTCATAATGAATACTTATCTATGTACTATCTCAATGGACAGGATAATAATTTATTATTGGTAACAACCCATCCGATTCTAAAACCAGAAATCAGGTTCAAAGAGAGCTATCTGACGCTAAATCCTGAAACCAAACGCACAGGGATGTTGGATCAATCTTCCACATTAGAAGAAAAAGAGAGCATTTCTCCCATTAGTGTATTACGTGATGAAAATATTTATTTCTATACCTATAAAGCCGCATTTAATGCAACAGGGCAATTAACCACCATTATTGCTTTTGATTTACCCATTAACAATCTTTTGCCGGTTGATATGCCTCCAGCAAATTTCCGTTTGAATGCAGTCAACTTGCATGAACCGGAGGTTTCCGATCAAGTAGAGGTTTCATTGAACGGTTTTTGGCTAGAATTTTCCCAGCCTCTTAATGTCGTGCCGTATAAATTGATTTACCAAGTCCCATTGAAGGCATTAATTGTAGATTTATTATTCAGAAATGTTTGGCTTTTGCTTTCTATATTGCTTTTCTTTCTGTTTTCTTTAAGTGGGTTATTTTATGTCCGCAAGCGATATATTGCACCGAATGCTTTCATGGATCATGAATTGAAAATTAAGGATGCCTTAAATAGGGATATTATCTTCAATATTTCTATTGGAGTCATCGTTTATGATTTTGAATCAAATCAGGTAATAATGATTAATAAAATTGCGGAGCAGTTAATACCTCATTTGGATTTGAATAAAGTTAGGGCAATGGCACAACAACATCATGGTGTAATTCAGGCTTCTATTGATGAAGCGGTTTATGAAGTAAAGATGCTTAACAATAGCCTCTTACCAGAAACTTACCTGTTTTTACTGCAAGACAAAGATCAGGAAGTTATGGCAAATAAGCGATTGCAATTTGCCCATCAGGAATATGATAAAAGCATTCAGATCAGGCGATCCATGCTTTTAAATATTAATAATGAAATGAAATATCCTATTAATACTATTAATGATATTGCCAACCAATTGAAGCAATTATCTCAAGATAAAAATGAGAAAAAGTTATTAGATAAATTATTGGATAAATCAAAATATATCACTGAATGGATTGAAAATATTTCATTGCTCAATGAGTTGGAGTTAGGGGATTGGCAGCCGGATAATAAGATATTTTCCTTATCTTCACAGTTGGAAGATATTTTGAAATCTTATTTTCCGATATTAAATGCTAAAGGTTTGAGGGTTTATTATCATTTTAATATTTCTCGTGAATCTTTATTTATAGGGGATAGGATAGCATTAAGTAAAATTGTTACATTGTTATTTAATTATGCAATAACGACGACCAGCTATGGTAAAATATCATTGGTTGTTAATGGATCAGGCAAATATGATAACCAGATTCAGATTGAATTGATGGATAGTGGCGCTGGTTTAAGCGAAAGAGATCTAAGCAGCTTAAATTATCCTTTTCTAAACCAATCAGTGGAAGATAAGTACTCTATCAATTCTAGCATGACTTTTTATTTATGTAATCAATTAAGTAAAAGAGTGGGAGGAAGCCTTGATATTAAAAGTAAGTTGGGATTGGGAACACATTATATTATCAATCTGCCTTTATCACAATATGACGAAAATAGCGAGACTCCTCAGCTTTTGGAAGGGATCACGGTCTTAATTGATATCAACAACCCTGAGATCAGCAAAATCGTCCATACTTATCTCAATAATTATGGTGCAGCATACTTTGATAAAGGGAAAGAGGGCATTACGGAAGAGTACGATATTATCCTTACGGATAGGCTGTACAAAGAAGAAAAGCAGGTCAAACAGGAAAAACCAACTATATTATTAGTAGGGAATTTAGCAGGACTCAAGCAGTTGAAGCCAGGAGTGATTCAATGCAATTACAATCTTGCTGATGATATTATCAATGCAATATCGTTTCTGGTCGAAGAAAATTTCAGTTTAGATGAACCCAAAGAAATTTTTGAAATCTCTAAACCAGCAAGTGAGTTAGTTGAAGATATTGATTTAGTTGGGAATGTTGATAGCAGTATTTGCAATATCCTCAAAAGTTATCAAACTCAGTTAGCAGACAGTGATTACAGAAAATTGTTTATAGAGACAGTGCCTATGGACATTAGCAGACTGTATACTGATGTAGAACGACATGATTTGATATCACTTTCGCAAACGGTACACCGCCTTAAGGGTGCGTTTGCTATGTTGGATTTAAAATTTCTTAGGTCATCATGTGAGGCGTTGGAAAAACACATAGCAGACAATAATGAAGTAGAAATCAAAAATAGCATCAGCTTCATTGATTCCTTTGTCACAAAGCTGTTGCAGCAAGGTAACCAATAATATGAATAACCTTAATATCATTATTGCCGATGACCATCCCATTGTTCTGTTTGGCATCCGCAAGTCACTTGAACAAATTGAGTGGATTAATGTAGTTGGTGAATTTGAAAATTCAACGACGCTCATTAATAGCTTGCCACATATAGAAGCAGATGTGCTCATAACCGACTTGTCAATGCCTGGGGATAAATATGGTGATGGTATCACTCTGATAAAATATATTAAACGTCATTATCCAACATTGGCAATCATTGTTCTTACAATGAACAATAATCCGGCTATTTTAAGCGCTATACTTGAGCTTGATATTGAGGGAATTGTGTTAAAGCAAGGAGCACCAACAGATTTACCTAAAGCACTTTCTGCTTTGCAAAAAGGTAAGCAATTTACACCTGAAAGTGTTTCTAAGTTACTTGAAAAGGTTAATGCTAATGGCTATGGGGATAAACGTTTATCTCCTAAAGAGAGTGAAGTCCTGCGTTTATTTGCTGAAGGCTTTCTTGTTACTGATATTGCCAAAAAACTCAATCGCAGTATTAAGACAATAAGCAGCCAGAAGAAATCAGCCATGATAAAACTGGGAGTCGATAACGATATCGCATTGCTTAACTATTTATCTTCCGTCACTATCGACAAAGATATTGGTAACTAACCAATGTGTTATCTTTTTTAATGGAAAGTCGGTAGCAGTGAGTGGTTGCCGATTTTCCATCATTCATAGCTCAATATGTATTGAGTTTTAAATATCACTGTATTTTATTAATGTTTCTTTTAATATAGCTAGTGATACAGGTTTTGATAGGCAGTCATTCATGCCCATATTAACGCAACGCTGTTTTTCTTCTGCAAGTGCATTGGCTGTGATGCCGATAATCGGTTTAGTATAACCTTTGCCTCTCAAGTATTGGGCAAGTTCATATCCATCCATATTTGGCATGTTAACATCCGTTAGAATAATATCTGGGGAGTTGTTTTGCAGGTATTCAATGGCTTCAACACCATCATTAGCCATTGATGCGCTAAATCCTATTGAGTTCAATTGATTGACCAATAAATTCTGATTGATAGGATGGTCATCAACGACCAATACTTTAACCTTATTTAAGAAAATATCCGTTTGGATCGTTTTATTTGGAGCAGAGGTTGTTGATACAAAAATAGCTGGTAAGTCAGCATGCCCCACCAACAATTTATCCAGCATACTATCCAGCATACTATCCAGCATACTATCCAGCATACTATCCAGCATACTATCCAGCTCATTCAGTTCATAAGTATTATAGAGCCAATAATTTTCTCGGATTTGTTTTGGCGAGCCAATATGTTTTTCTGATATTTCTATAAAGTAACATATAGAAATGTTGGGATTATTAGCTCTATCGCTAATTAATATTTCTGTGCCATCTAGTTGGCTTTTGTCATAGAGGGCAACTTGGAAATGATTTTGTGTAAGAAAATTTTGCAAATATTTTTCCAGAAAATCATTATGAATATTTAACAAAATCCTCTTTTGTGCCCTTTGGTTGGATAGTTGTTTGGTATGATATTGCACCATATAAAGGAAGACGGATAGAAAAGATACTGCCAACATATTTTTGTGAGATACGAATTCAATATCACCATCCATCAAATTGATCAGTTTTTCACAAATAGCCAATCCCAATCCTGTACCTTGTGATGAATTTTCTTTATTGGCACTGATTGGAAAAAATGGTTCAAATAACTGAAATTGTAATTTATCCTCGATCCCAAGCCCGGTATCTTTAATGCTGACATACAAATAACCATGCTTGAACTCGCGATGGATATACACACATAGCCCGTTTCTGTAAATTTAATCGCATTATTTAACAAATTAGAGATAATTTGTTGTAGCCTTACCGGATCATTACGCATATATCAGGTACATCTGGTTCAATATAGCAATACAAGCTTAAGCCTTTTTTAGCAATTAGGGGAAGGTAGTTTGAAATCACATGTGACAATATTTCTTTGCAACTAAAATCTTTGGGTTCAATTTTTAATTGCTTAGATTCTATCTTCGAGAAAGTCGAGAATATCACTGATGATTTTCAACAATAGTGATGATGAATTATTCATTGTTGCCAGTAATCGGGTAGGTTCTGGTGGTAATGTATGGGATTGCATTAACTCTAGATTACCAATAATGCCATATAGCGGTGTCCTTAATTCATGGCTGACTGTGGCAAGGAACATCGATTTTGCTTGGTTGGCTTGTTCTGCTGCTGAGGCCATTTCTTGCAATGATTTTTCCATTTTTACACGGGCGCTGACATCGATCAGTACACAGATGGCAACTTCTTCATTACGATAACGTGAGTGTACGAAACTAATTTGTAGGTGATTATTATTACTGGTGACGACATCAATATAGCTGCTGGTTTTATCACAAATAATATCGACAATGTGTTTTTGATCCTCGTACGTTAACATTCGGGTATAATTATGAGCTAATTCATTACTTAAGATGCTAACGCCATCACTGATCCTTAAGATACTTATTCCCACAGGGGCAGAGGCGACAATTTTATGGTTAAACTGTTCATGCTCTTCAAGGCGAATAGCATTTTCCTCAGCTGGAGAAAACATTTTACGTTCAAACAGCCAAATGAAAAAGATAATCGCAATTGCAGAAATAATATTCAGGATGATACCATTAATTGCGCTGGCTTTTAGTTCGTCGTAAATATGTTTTAGTGGCAATGAGTAAACAATACGTAATGAAGAAGGCGATAAATTCCGCATTAATACCAGGCTAGTAAAATTTTCATCATAACCAAAATACATTGGCTGCGAGTTGGAGTTGGGGTTTATAACGAGGGGTTTATTATTAGTTTTTATAGAAAATTGCAATTCGGGCTGGCTTGATTCGTTTAGCATCATGACTGTAACAGGGCGTTCCCTTTTTTGTAAAAAAGATTCTAGCCTGATAAATTTTTCAATACCTATGATCCCTGTCATGTGCCCATTAATATAAATAGGTGTAAAAACATAAAGATTACCGCTATCCGCTTTGGGGCTAGGTTGGATCCAAAAGAGCGCTCTTTCATTGTTTTGTTCTCTCATGTTGATCAACCTGCGAGTATTCTCGTAGATCATTTTTTTTAATGCATCAGGTTCTGTGATATTGTTATGAGGGAAAAAATTCACCATGCATTTGCTTTTTACTCCAATGAAAAAAGTTTGATTTATACTGCGTATAGCAGCAATATTATCTTTCCAAAGTGCAATCAACTGCTCTAATGAATATAAATTATTATGAGTGGTTCTACGTAATAGTTCACAATCGGAATTCTCATCCAACGGAATATACGAAAGAATATCGTTATTATGCGGTACGATTGTTTGATTTTTATCATTATCTTGTGATAAATGCTTTTCCGCCATAAATTGAATATCTCGCAAGATATTGGCGATATGTCGTATATGAGAAAAAGCGATATCGTAGTTGGCATTATATTCTTGACGAATATCTGATTTGAGTGCATTAAAAAGACTTGTCAAATAAAAGCTGGTTAATAAGGCTCCAAGCGCCCATAGCATAAATCCAAGCACCCGAAAAAGATAACGTGATATCTTTAATGACGTCCGAAAAGAAGATAGATATCTCAAGAGATCGCCTGATGAAATATATGATTAATATTAACTGTTCACAGCATATACTAGTGTAGCAGGGAATACAAAGCAGCATTTACATCTTGCTCATTCTTCGTCAAAAAATTGAACAAAAAAAAGCAGGCACTTAAATGCCTGCTTCTCTTTTAACTCACGATCTTTTTATTCGCTATTTCCTTCATCAGAAGGCGCCGCTACATTTTCATCATCGTCATCTGGCTCAGCTACGCGCTGCAAGCCAACGACTTGTTCGTTTTCGGCTGTGCGGATCAGGGTGACACCTTGCGTATTGCGGCCAACAACACTGACCTCAGAAACACGGGTACGTACTAATGTGCCTCCATTAGTAATCATCATGATCTGATCCGTCGGTTCTACCTGAATTGCGCCGATCACATTGCCATTACGTTCGCTGACTTTGATGGAAATAACCCCTTGGGTAGCCCTCGATTTCGTCGGATATTCGCCTTCGGCAGTGCGCTTGCCATAACCATTTTCAGTGACGGTCAGGATTTCTCCTTGCCCACGAGGAATGATCAGGGAAACAACTTTATCGCCTTCACTGAGTTTGATACCGCGAACCCCAGTTGCAGTGCGTCCCATTGCACGTACACCTTTTACGCGAACAGTACCATCTTCCAGTGTTTCTTCCTCTTCTTCCAGAAAACGAACAACTTTACCTTGTGCAGAGAACAGCATGACCTCATTGCTGCCGTCTGTCAGGTCAACGCCGATTAGCTCATCTCCTTCGTTCAGATTCACGGCAATGATACCGGCACTGCGTGGACGGCTGAATTCGCTAAGCTTGGTTTTCTTAACAATACCACTGGCTGTTGCCATGAAGATATTTAGCCCATCTTCATATTCACGCACCGGTAAAATAGCGGTAATACGTTCGTTCTGATCCAATGGCAGAAGGTTGACAATTGGGCGACCGCGAGCACCACGGCTCGCTTCCGGTAATTGATAGACCTTCATCCAGTACATTTTGCCCTTGTTTGAGAAACAAAGGATAGTGTCGTGGGTATTGGCTACCAGTAAGCGCTCAATGAAATCTTCTTCTTTGGTACGTGCGGCTGATTTGCCTTTGCCGCCACGACGCTGAGCTTCATAATCGGACAGTGGCTGATATTTGACATACCCTTGATGGGACAAGGTAACGACAACATCTTCCTGATTGATCAGGTCTTCAATGTTAATATCGGCTGAATTCTCAGTCAGCTCAGTCCGGCGGGCATCGTTATATTGCCCTTTGATAAGTAGCAATTCTTCACGAATGACTTCCATCAAACGTTCTGGGCTTTCCAAAATGAACAACAGTTCTGCAATGGCTTTCAGCAGATCACGGTATTCATCTAACAGTTTTTCATGCTCAAGACCGGTCAGTTTTTGTAGACGCAAATCCAAAATAGCCTGTGCTTGCTGTTCGGTCAGGTAATATTTACCGTCATGGATACCGTATTCGGGTTCCAGCCATTCCGGGCGAGCCGCATCATCACCCGCTTGTTCCAGCATCGAGGCAACATTACCCAATTCCCACGCCTGGGAAACCAAGCTGGCTTTTGCTTCAGCAGGCGTGGAGGCTCTGCGGATTAATTCGATAACAGGATCGATATTCGCCAGGGCAACAGCCAATGCTTCAAGGATATGGGCGCGTTCGCGCGCTTTGCGCAGTTCGAAAATTGTCCGGCGTGTAACGACTTCACGGCGGTGGCAAACAAAAGCAGAAAGAATATCTTTCAGGTTAAGTAACTTGGGCTGTCCTTGATGCAGGGCAACCATATTGATACCAAATGAAACCTGTAATTGCGTCAGTGAATACAGGTTATTCAGGACAACTTCACCAACAGCATCACGTTTTACTTCGATAACAATGCGCATGCCATCTTTATCGGACTCGTCACGCAGTGCACTGATCCCCTCAATGCGCTTCTCTTTGACCAGTTCAGCTATCTTTTCGATCAGGCGGGCTTTGTTGACCTGATAAGGGATTTCATTGACGATGATGGTTTCGCGGCCATTTTTCTCATCAGTTTCAATTTCTGCGTGGGCGCGGATATAAATTTTACCACGGCCAGTACGGTAGGCTTCCTGAATACCACGGCGCCCGTTGATAATAGCAGCCGTTGGGAAGTCCGGGCCTGGGATATGCTCCATCAAGCCTTCGATGCTGATATTTTCATCATCAATATAAGCCAGGCACCCGTCGATCACCTCAGATAAGTTATGAGGTGGAATGTTGGTTGCCATACCGACTGCAATTCCTGATGAACCATTCACCAATAAATTGGGGATACGGGTTGGCATTACCTCGGGAATGTGCTCTGTACCATCATAGTTGGGCACAAAGTCGACAGTTTCTTTCTCCAAGTCTGCCAGCAATTCATGGGCAATTTTTGCCATGCGTACTTCGGTATAACGCATCGCTGCTGCAGAATCACCATCTACTGATCCAAAGTTCCCCTGACCGTCAACCAGCATATAGCGCATGGAGAATGGTTGTGCCAGACGAACAATCGTGTCATAAACAGCGTTGTCACCATGTGGATGGTATTTACCGATAACATCCCCAACAACGCGGGCAGATTTTTTATAAGGTTTATTCCAATCATTTCCCAATACATTCATTGCGAAAAGTACGCGGCGGTGTACTGGCTTCAGTCCATCACGAACATCTGGTAGTGCGCGTCCAACAATAACGGACATCGCATAATCCAGATACGAGCTCTTTAGCTCTTCTTCGATATTGACCGGTGTGATTTCTCTGGCAATGTCGCTCATGGAGCCACTGTCCCTCATACTCCGAATTCAAAGGCTTAAATTATACCATAAAATGGCAGTTTTATAAAAACCTGACACGGGTATTTCAAGGTTAAGGTATGTATAATAGTTTCCTATCACACATCCCCATAATACTGTTACATTTTCTGTGAATCAGTTTGCTGTGAACCAGTTTGCTGTGAAGCAGTGCCTAGGAGCAATATTGCTGATGAACGTCAAAACTCCCGATTCACACATTCAATCCCATGCCAATGTGGATCAGCAGGAAATCGAAAAATTTGAAGCCGTTGCCTCTCGTTGGTGGGATCTTGAAGGCGAATTTAAGCCATTGCACCGTATCAATCCACTGCGATTGAACTACATTTTGCAACATGCTGATGGCCTTTTTGGTAAAAAAGTGCTGGATGTTGGATGTGGTGGCGGTATCTTGTCGGAAAGCATGGCGCGTGAAGGTGCGACAGTGACAGGGTTGGATATGGGGTTTGAACCCCTGCAAGTTGCCCGTTTGCATGCATTGGAGTCCGGTGTTTCCGTTGCTTATGTTCAGGAAACGGTAGAAAGTCACGCAGAACAACACCAACATGCTTATGATGTCGTGACTTGCCTGGAAATGCTTGAACATGTGCCAGATCCAGAGTCTGTAGTCCATGCCTGTGCCAAATTAGTCAAACCTGGTGGTCATGTGTTCTTTTCAACGATTAACCGCAACCGCAAAGCCTGGTTGATGGCAGTTGTTGGCGCTGAATATATATTGAACATGGTGCCAAAAGGAACACATGATGCGAAAAAATTTATTCGACCTTCTGAACTGATCAGTTGGATTGATAAGACTACTCTGAAAGAGCAACATATTATTGGTTTACATTACAATCCGTTAACAGACAAATTTCGGCTTGGACATAATGTAGACGTGAATTATATGCTACATACTCGATCTGTCTGACAAAGACAGTTAAGGGATTAATAAAACAGCAACTAAATATTATTTTTAAGATTTTATTTTCCCTGTTTCGCCGATAGCCTTATGAAAGTAACATCAAGTAACTACGCAGGTTATCGGCTTTTTACCAAAATTAATCCTCAAGTTATCCACAAAACTTCTCGATTTTGTACACTTGATAAAACCCGAAAATAACATTATCTTGTTATTACCGTTTTAATTACCCCCTATATATTGTGTTTCTTGTCATCTTGTTGTAGCAACTTGTGATGTAGTCAGTATGTAGTAGCAAGTCGCAATAAGCAGTAGCAAAACAATAGTGAATTGTAGCTAAGCCCCAACTGGCCTTCAGCCATCTTGGGGGCATCGTGCTGTCAAGAGGTCAAGGAACAATATAGGTGGATACGAAAAGAGAGAAGGTGTATTTCCCCATGAACCAGAGTCTGCTAGTTACCAAACGTGATGGACATAAAGAACAAATTGATCTTGATAAAATTCACCGGGTTGTTGCCTGGGCTGCTGAAGGTCTGAAAAATGTCTCAGTGTCACAAGTAGAACTGCGTTCCCAGATTCAATTTTACGATGGCATCAAAACATCGGATATCCATGAAACTATGATCAAAGCTGCGGCTGACTTGATCTCCGGTGATGCTCCAGATTATCAGTATCTAGCGGCACGCCTGGCTATTTTTCACCTGCGTAAAAAAGCCTATGGTCAATTTGAGCCTCCTGCACTGTATGATCATGTCGTAAAAATGGTCAACCTGGGTAAATATGACAAACATTTGCTGGAAGACTATTCCAAAGAAGAGTTTGAGCAAATGGACAGTTTTATTGATCATTTGCGTGATATGGATTTCTCTTATGCAGCGGTCAAGCAACTGGAAGGGAAGTATTTAGTACAAAACCGTGTGACTGGCGAAATTTACGAAAGTGCCCAGTTCCTCTATATGCTGGTTGCTGCGTGCCTGTTTTCCACTTATCCGAAAGAAACGCGTTTGGATTATATCCGGCGCTTCTATGATGCAGTGTCTACTTTTAAAATTTCACTGCCAACGCCAATCATGGCGGGGGTTCGCACACCTACTCGCCAATTTAGCTCTTGTGTCCTGATTGAGTGTGGTGACAGCCTGGATTCTATCAATGCGACATCCAGCGCGATTGTTAAATATGTTTCCCAGCGTGCCGGCATTGGCGTAAATGCCGGTCGCATCCGTGCATTGGGTAGCCCAATTCGTGGTGGTGAAGCATTCCACACGGGGTGTATCCCATTCTACAAACATTTCCAGACCGCGGTGAAATCTTGTTCCCAGGGTGGTGTGCGTGGCGGTGCTGCAACACTGTTTTATCCACTTTGGCACCTAGAAGTTGAAAGCTTGCTGGTACTGAAGAACAACCGTGGTGTTGAAGGTAACCGTGTTCGTCATATGGACTACGGTGTACAAGTTAACAAACTGATGTATGAGCGCCTGATTAAAGGCGGAGATATTTCTCTGTTCAGCCCGTCTGATGTTCCGGGATTGTACGATGCATTCTTTGAAGATCAGGACGAATTTGAGCGTCTGTACACTCAATATGAAAATGACAGCAGTATCCGTAAAGAGAGCATTAAAGCGGTTGAATTGTTCTCTTTGATGATGCAAGAGCGCGCTTCAACAGGCCGTATTTACATCCAGAACGTTGACCACTGCAATACCCATAGCCCGTTTAATCCGGCTATTGCACCTGTACGTCAATCGAATCTGTGCTTGGAAATTGCACTGCCAACTAAGCCGTTGAACAATATTAACGATGAAAATGGCGAAATTGCGCTGTGTACGCTGTCTGCTTTCAATTTGGGCGCCATCGAAAATCTGAGTGAATTGGAAGAGTTGTCGGAGTTGGCCGTTCGTGCACTGGATGCCTTACTGGATTATCAAGATTATCCCATTATCGCCGCAAAACAAGGTTCAATGGGGCGTCGAACTCTGGGTATTGGCGTAATTAACTTCGCTTATTATCTGGCAAAACACGGTGTACGTTATTCCGATGGCAGTGCTAACAATCTGACTCACAAAACGTTTGAAGCGATTCAATATTACCTGCTAAGAGCCTCAAATGAATTGGCGAAAGAGAAAGGGGCTTGTCCGTGGTTTGGTGAAACCACTTATGCACAAGGTATTTTGCCGATTGATACTTATAAAAAGACACTGGATACCCTGACCAGCGAGCCTTTGCACATGGATTGGGAAGCTCTGCGCCGTGACATTCAACAATACGGCCTGCGTAACTCAACATTGTCTGCGTTGATGCCATCAGAGACTTCTTCGCAGATTTCTAATGCGACCAATGGCATTGAACCACCGCGTGGTTATATCAGTGTGAAAGCATCCAAAGACGGCATTTTGCGTCAGGTTGTACCAGATTACGAGCTTCTGAAAGGTGCTTACGAGCTGCTGTGGCAAATGCCGAGCAACGATGGTTACCTTCAGTTGGTAGGGATCATGCAGAAATTTATCGATCAGTCGATTTCGTCCAATACCAATTATGATCCGGCGCGTTTCCCTAATGGCAAGGTTCCGATGAACCAATTGCTGAAAGATTTGCTGCTTGCTTACAAATATGGCGTGAAAACGTTGTATTACCACAACACCCGTGATGGGGCTGAAGACGTTCAAGGTGATCTGGAAGAAGTTGTTGAGTCAGCAGATTCCGATTGTGAAGGCGGCGCGTGTAAGATTTAATTTGAGGAAACTATGTCCTATACCACTTTTTCACAAGTAAAAAATGATCAGCTACAAGAACCGATGTTTTTCGGTCAGTCTGTTAATGTGGCGCGTTTTGATCAGCAAAAATATCCTATTTTTGAGAAGTTGATTGAAAAACAACTTTCCTTCTTCTGGCGTCCAGAAGAAGTGGATGTTTCCCGTGATCGCATTGACTATAACGCGCTGCCAGATCATGAAAAGCATATTTTTATTAGCAACCTAAAATACCAAACGCTATTGGATTCCATTCAAGGCCGTAGCCCGAATGTGGCTTTTCTGCCATTGATTTCCATTCCTGAATTGGAAACATGGGTTGAAACATGGTCGTTTTCAGAAACGATCCACTCGCGTTCTTACACGCATATTATCCGTAATATCGTGAACGATCCTGCTATCGTATTTGATGATATTGTGGAGAACGAACAGATTTTAAAACGCGCCAAAGACATTTCTGCGTATTACGATGATCTGATCGAAATGACTAACTATTACCATCTGTTTGGTGAAGGAACGCATGATGTTTCAGGTAAAACAATTACCGTTAATCTGCGTGAATTGAAAAAGCAACTTTACTTATGTTTGATGAGCGTTAACGCCCTGGAGGCCATCCGCTTCTATGTTAGTTTTGCTTGCTCGTTTGCTTTTGCCGAACGTGAATTGATGGAAGGTAATGCCAAAATTATCAAATTGATTGCTCGTGATGAAGCCTTGCATTTAACGGGAACACAACACATGTTGAACCTGTTGCGCTCTGGTCAGGATGATCCTGAAATGGCGGAAATTGCCAAAGAGTGTGAACAAGAGTGCTACGATCTGTTTGTACAGGCAGCAGAGCAGGAAAAAGAGTGGGCCGATTATTTGTTTAAAGATGGCTCTATGATCGGCCTGAACAAAGATATTCTGTGTCAGTATGTTGAATATATTACTAATATTCGTATGCAGGCGGTTGGCTTGAAGTTACCATTTGAAACCCGTTCTAACCCGATCCCTTGGATCAATTCATGGCTGGTTTCTGATAATGTTCAAGTGGCTCCACAGGAAGTTGAAGTCAGCTCTTACCTGGTTGGTCAGATTGATTCGGAAGTCAATACTGAGGATCTCAGCGGTTTCGAACTCTGATATGGCTGATTACAAAGTTACCCTGCCGTCACGGCAGGGTTTATATATCCATTACTCTTCAGGTTTGCACGACAATTTGTTGGAAGCATTGGAACACGGCAAAATTCAGCTTGAATACCAATGTCGGCAAGGATATTGCGGTTCTTGTCGTGTTCGTCTGGTGAAAGGGAAGGTTGGATATCCTTGTAAGCCGCTGGCGTTTGTTAATGAAGGTGAGATTTTACCCTGTAGCTGTTATCCACTGACAGATATTGAAATTGAACCATAATTTTCTTTAATACTCCTGATTGTGGACATATCGCTCATCGCGACGGTATGTCCATATCCCCACTTGCCTTCTTCACGATATTCCGAAAATAAATAAACAAAACCTTTATTGCCATGTTTGTTCCTTTTATGCTGTTGGTAACAGCGGATTAGAACACACATCAAAACAAATGAAGGAGAACAATGATGTATAAAATTGATTATAATTCATATCGTTCAACCAAAAGTTTTAACAGACGCTCCCGCTTTTTAGTTATGCACTATACTGCTTTGAACTTTGAGAAATCTATTCAGGCATTGACTGGGGATCTTGTCAGTGCTCACTATCTCATCCCAAATCCAGATGATCCGACTTACCAGGCTGCTGGATTTGATAAAGTTCGCATATTCAATTTGGTTGATGAACTTGAAAGGGCCTGGCATGCAGGAATAAGTCGTTGGGATGGGCGAGAAGGGCTGAATGACACATCCATAGGTATTGAGATTGTGAATGAGGCGAGTGATGATGGCGGTGTTTTTACTTTCCCTCCTTATCATCCTGATCAAATTACTGCAATCAAAGAACTAGCCACCAATATTTTACAACGTTACCCGGATATTAAACCGACTCATGTTGTAGGGCATTCAGATATTGCATGGCAAAGAAAGACCGATCCAGGCCCATATTTCCCGTGGAAAGAATTATATGATGCGGGGATTGGGGCATGGTATGACGAAGGAACTAAGCAAAAATATATTGAACAATTCGGGCATTGTCTGCCTGATGTTGCCAAGATTTTAGAAAAGTTCAAGCGTTATGGGTATGACATCACTGGGGCAGAAAAAGAAGAAAATTTTCAATCTTTAATTAAAGCATTTCAAATGCACTTCCGTTCGTCATATTATGACGGTGTACCGGATATAGAAACCATCGCCATTTTATATGCCTTGGTTGAAAAATACGTTGATAATAAATCCTGATTTCTGATGGATATCAAATTGCAGCTCATTAATTGGGTTGCAATTTGGGAGATAAAGAAAATATAACTTAATTTAAAGCATATTTAGGGTTTTTTATAATCACAGGCATAATTTTCTTATGCCTGTGATTATATCATCTGTCAGCGTTTATGCAGAGATCACACGTGTATGATTAATGCAATGCGCTATAATTTTATAAAGATAGACAAAATATAAAAGACCAAATGTAATAAAAGAGAGAATAGCCCAAATCACAACATATCCAATTATTTGGACTAAATTGATATCACAATTTAATTTGCCTATAATTTGTCCGCTATCTCGATCGATAACATGTGTCTTACTAATGATAAATCGAGTCATATAGTAAGGAAACACGAAGGCACCTAACCCTAATGTAAATAAAATAATCAGGAACCAGATGACGAGATGTAAAATAATCTCAAGTATCCCTAATTCTGATTTTAACTTCAGACTACGAAAGTCTATCGAATTCATCGTATTCTCCTGATGTTTAAATAAATACGGCAAGCTAGTCAACATAGACATTTCATGAACACTATACCTTCATTTTGCCTTTACAAGTTGCTGCTTTGTTGGCTGTTCTTGCGCCTGATAACATATTCAATAAGTTGGCTATTATCTCAGCTGCTTAGGAATATTGTCTTGCCGCAGTACTACGACTTGAAATTTATTAGGCATATAAGACAAATTTTTCAGAACAGAAGTTCAATGAACAGTGTGTAAATAATGAAATAGGCAAGAAAGCATTTATCTTAGGGCTATAGTGACGATAAAAAAGCCAGTTTTCGGCTGGCTTGTTTTTTTATATTTTAGCAGCTCTTACATAAAACGAGTTGCTGATAACCGGATAACAACGCAGTGTACGTTTGAGAGGAAAGATTTTACAGATTTCATGATGATTTCCTTTGAGGAATTGAGGGTTATAAATTGTGATTTACTTCACGAAAATCTAAATTCTGAGGAGGATTTTATGCTCAAAAGCGAAAGAGTCAAGATATTTATTAAAATATTTTTTTAAAAATTAAAAAAATTTTGTAAAAAATAATAATTTGTTGATATTTAAAGTATTATTTTTTATTTTGTAGAGATTTCATCACTCAGTGTAATTGTAGCTTTTCTGATTGTTTTTTCATCTACACTTGATCTCAGGATTGTTTTTTAGACCAAAATAACTTTGGTGCTCAATCTGGTAGTGGGAAAAATGAATGAAAATCAGTGAAGACGGCATTAATAAACTTAAAAGTTACGAAGGTTTGAAATTGAAAGCGTATCCAGATCCTGCCACTGGAGCAGAACCGTGGACAATTGGATATGGTCATACAAAAGGAGTAAAGCCTGGACAAGTGATAACTATGCAACAGGCTGAGGAATATTTGCATCAAGATCTTACCTCGGTTTATGCAGCCATTCAGCGATTAGTTAAGGTGCCTCTAACACAAGGACAATTTGATGCGTTATGCTCGTTTATTTTTAATTTAGGGATCGGTAATTTTGCTCATTCAACATTATTGAAAAAATTGAATACAGGTGATTACCAAAGTGCAGCAAAGGAATTTGTGAAATGGGATCGTGCCGATGGGAAAGCGTTGGCAGCTTTGCGTATGCGAAGGGAATCTGAGCAGAAAACATTCTTATCGTAACATGATCAAATAAACATGATGGTTATGGTGATTCTTTTAGGCTATCAGAAATAAAAAATATACTAATCTAAAAGATGCGTATGATTTCTCCCCGTTAAGCGGGGAGAAACCACGTTTCATATCGTGTAGTAAATTGCAACTTGAAGTTTAATGCGTATAGAAGTCTAATTAGATTATTACTAATAGCCTAATGAATAAATAATCAACCGTAAAATAAATAACTAAATCTCTGAAGTACCATGTTGTAATACAACACAATAACCATCGATATCTTCGAACGTTTTTCCGTTCTTATCCCAATAAGGATTATAAGAAGGAACGAGAATAAATCCGGCATTTTGCATTGATTTTACATGCTCTTGCCATTCAAATTCATCTTCTATATAAAATACTAATAAATTATCTTTAGTTGGGGCCTTACCAACATGTGTATTGTGGTGATGAGTGAATTCAAGATGCCAAGAATGGTTGGGATGTCCTAACATAATACCATCAAAACCATCGTGATCTTTAAATTCTCCTAGAGTGATAAAATCTAAGCCATGACAATACATTTCTGCAATTTTAGTAAGATTATCTGTTGGTCTGGCAATTCTAAGAATAGTTGATTTTTTCATATTTTCCTATTGAATAGCGCTGTGTTAGGTGAATATATCTTACCTGAAGAGTGTTTTAATTTTTTAGAAAAAAAGTGCTGGTCACTTTCCAGCATTTTTTGTGTTCATATAATATTTTATATACCAATCCAACTTCAAATTGCAGCTTGCAAATCAATGTGATTGTTTATATCTCCCCTTATAGCGGGGAGATATAAGACGAATCTTGAAAGACGATTGGTATAAATAAAATGTCAGTTTAATTAAAAATATTATTTAATATCAACATCAATAACTTGATAGAAAGCATTGGTGGTATCAGCAATTGTCCATACACCGAGAATAACATGATAGCCTGAGCGATCAGGAATATCACAGTTCAATGAGACAGTTTGGCCTGGCCTTTTTCCATTATCAAAGCGCTCACAGAAGGGTTTTAGATCAAATTGAGCACGTGTTAGAGATTTGTTTGGATCCCAGTCAGGCTTGGTAATATAGAATTGCCATGAAGTGGTGCTATGCCGGGCTGTTATTGTCCATTTAAATTGGTTAATTCCTTTATTGATAGTGACGTGATGCCAGCGATCTGTACTTTGCTCATTGAGTTGTTTGAACTGACCAACACCAGCACTAGCGATTTGTCCGTCCGGTGGCCCTCCTTGAGGGAAGCCTTTGGGGCCTTCAACCGATTGTGGTTCATACGTAACAGGCCCACAGTTTTTATTGATGCTTTTTTTGCATAAAAGTGCCCTGCTTGGTGGTGTGTCGATATATCCATGATTGTAATCTGGGTCAGCAATACTAGAGAATGGGATAGCACCAAAGGCTGTCAATCCCACTAAAAGTAGAGACTTTTTAATATTCATAATGAATTTCCTATTTTTTCCTTACTTAACTGTAAAATAAGTGAATTTACTTTCTTATTATTATATTAATCATTAATGAAATTTAAATTTCTTATAAAGGAAGCGAACAGAAGTATTTATAACAAAATTAGTTAATTATAAATACTTAATTTATGATAGAGGTATTCCAGAAAGATATTGTTGAGAGATATCATTGCCGTTAACCCTGATACGATTACAGATAGTAGGAAAATATTTTTTTATAAAATTTTCAACGACAAAAATCCCTCCCTGAATCCAGGGAGGGGAAGAGCGAAATAAGAAGCAAATGAGGGTGTACTAAATAAGTAGGATTTTAGTACACCTAAATAAGGTAGCCCTAAATGGAAGAATATGCAATAAACCAAACTTAAACAAAGAGTGAGGCAATAAATCAACATAGGATTAGATATATGATTAAAGTGGGCGAAGATCATTATTGGGTAAAATCGATGTTAGTTCAGCAGCTACAGAAGATAGGCATAAAACAAGGTGATGTGGTTATGGTCCATGTTGCTATGCGATCTGTTGGCAATTGTTTGAATGGTGCAGATGATCTTATCCAAGCTATTTTAACGGTCTTGGGCGTTGAAGGCGTATTATTGTGTTATATGAATTGGGAACAAAATTATGAAGATAGTTTGGACGTAAATGGTGATATCCCATCAGAATTAAAATCTGAAATCATGCCATATGATCGATCATGTTCACGAGCAAGCAAAGATCATGGTGTATTCGCTGAGTGTGTCAGGACAACCAAAGGAGCTATTAGAAGCCAAAACCCTGGTGCTTCCGTCGTCGCTATTGGAAATAATGCTGAGTATTTCGTAGAGAATCATTCATTAGATTATGGTTATGGTAATGATTCACCATTTGCAAAATTGGTAGAGCGTCAGGGAAAAATTCTTATGATTGGCGCTCCATATGAAACCATGAGCCTTTTGCATCATGCTGAACATTTGGTAAATATTCCCAACAAGCGTATTAGAAAAATGGAGATCCCATTATTGCAAAATGACCAAGTAGAATGGGTGGTATTAGAGGAGTTTGATACTGTAGATCCTGTTTGTGAACGATTTCATCAAGGTTATTTTAAAGATATTGTTGAACATTTTTGCCATGAGTATTCAGACGTTGTGATTGAAGGCACCATTGGATCTGCTAATACACTGCTTGTGCCTGCTAGAGAGATATTGGATTATGCAGTACATTGGATGGAGAATTATCGGTTGTGAAATCAATTCAAAAAAATATATCAATGCCTACAAACTCACCTGAAAACATCTTTTTTTGATCAAAAGCAGCGTCTTTTTGTTCTGAAAATGTATAGAAAAGAATAAATAAGCATTATTTTAATAAATTTTAATTTGAAATTTCCATCGACCATTTTTTTCGCTGCACAGCGATAAAGCGGTGCTGGACATGCCGAAATTGGAAGTGAACGCCCCAGAAACGATTTTCACCGGTAATGTCACCATCAATGGCAATCACTCCGTCAAGGGTAACAGAGAGTCGTCCAGTGGCACATTGCGCCATAATGGGCGTAATATCGGTGATACCCATCAGCACAGCGGCGTACAGACTGGCGAGGGTCACACAGGAGCGCCGTTATGATCACCTTTTCCGTGGATGCCAATAATGACCTGATGCTGGGCGATGATGGCAATTTGTCGCTATGCAAAAACGCCCAAGCGGTCAAAAATCTCTGTATTCACACGCCCGTGCCCTGCGCAGGGAAATGCTGCACAACGTGGATAAAGGGCTACCGTACTGGAAAACCGTTTTCGGGCGACAGACCGATATTCCGCTGTTTGAAGCGGCGTTTCGCGAGCGGATGCAGGAAGTCAATGGTGTTGAGGAAGTGGTGTCGTTTCAGGCGGAACTTCGGGATAACGAACTGCGTTATCTTGCGACGATCCGCTCCGTTTACGGGAGTTTTACGTTCAATGGCTGATTATCACTACATTACCCGACAGGGTGTGATTGTACCGGACACGGCAGATTTGCGTCAGGGGGTGGAAAAGGACTTTTACGCCGCCTTCGGGCAGGACATCGATCTGTCACCAGAAACCCCACAAGGGGCGCTAGTGACGATGGAAATTGAAAACCGAGATGCGATGGTACGTAACAATGCGGAACTGGCGAACCAGATTAATCCTGATATTGCGGGCGGTATTTTTTTGGATGCAACCTGGGCGTTGATGGGGGCAGTTGTTTTGCGGCGATTCGCTCGATGCTTAGCAATGTGGAATTCGGCGGTGTGCCTGATACCGTTATTCCAAAAGGGTCACAGGCGTCCGGTTTTAAACGCTCAGCACGTTGATTATTGGCAAAGACGGCAAAACCACTGGTGATATGCAGGCGATTGAACCGGGTCACGTGGAATGCAAAACCGAACACTTTGAACGGATCGTCAGTTCGGTGTTGGGTTAGGAAACGATGCGAAATCCTACTCATGCCGTGGTCGGGCGGGAAGTGTCACCGTTTGAAATTTCCGCCGCCATTAATCGCATTGAACCGCGATTATTTATCACTAAAGTCGAGTTATCGACGGATGGCCAGCACTGGCTAATGGGCACAATCCCCTTCAAACTGAACGAAGTCGCCCGACTGCATCGAGGCTCAGTACAAGTGGTGATCACATGAAAATACAACGATTGGATTTTCATTCTGATCTGTTACGCACCATCCTCTGGCAATACGAAAATGCCCCGAAGCTGAAGACACTGGCGCATCGTAAAACAGCTTATTTTGAACAAAGCAATGTTACCTTCTAGCAAAACTGGACTCGCGATGTGTTCAATATCGATACCGCTAACGATTTCGGGCTGGCGGTCTGGGCGCGCATTCTGGATGTTTCGCTGGGGATTGATGTTGCGCCCAGCGACAAAATCAAGATTGGCCTCGGCTTTGGAAAAAAACGCAATTTTAAAGGCAATTTCCGGCGAAACAGCGATTACACCCTGCACCTGACTACCGACCAGAAACGGCTGATTATTCGCATGCGTTACTTCAACTTGACGCAAAGCCCGACAGTCACGAATATTAACCACTTTTTACAACGTTTCTTCTGGCGTGACGACAGCAAAGTGTTTGTGCTCGATCCGCTCGACATGACCTTTATGTATTATGTCTTCAATTTCAAACCCGGCGAACAGTTACGGGTCTTACTCGAAAAATTCGATCTGATGCCACGCCCATCCGGAGTCGGCGTTAAATACCGCATCGTCACCAAAAAAGCCTTCGGTTTTGGCAGAAAACATACCAACTATTTACGCGGTAATTTTGGCACTTAAGTCAATGCGTCTGTGTTTCATTATGACCTGCTGCCAGAATAAATTTTGTTACTGCAAGACAGTCTGTTAAGTGCCATTCTCAGAGAACAAAAATGCAACAAGATGAATTAACCTCAACTTTGTTTAAGCATCACTATTTTCTTTACCGGCTGACGATCGTCAACATTTCCCGGTGTTAATTTAACGGATAAAATCTCACCGCAATCATCAATAATCAGATGGAGTTTAAAGCTATAGAACCACCCTGTGCTGGTTTTTCCTCGCTGCGCGACACCCTCAAAAACTTTATGACGAGAAATACGTAGGTTATGGCAAACCACGATTTTAGTGGAATCGATAAAGGCAATGCCGTGTGATTTTTGTTGGCGTGAAGAAAGGAAAGCGCATAACGGAATAAGGGCTCTTTTCTTCAATGTTATTATTCGATTGTAGCCCACTAGACTGGGGAAACCTGCTTTGAGGTATTGCTGCACATACTCAGTATAAAACGCGTTAAAATGACGATAATGGCTCATGTGAAATAAAATGAGGAGAGTCATTATTTCGCTGAGAGACAGGGAAGTGGCGCGATGACGCTTGAGCTGATTATTCTCAATGAGCTGTTGTTCCCAAAGGGGAATAAATTTTTGGCAAAAGTCATCGACGCAACAGAAAAGTTCTTCTAAAGTAGTCATAGCCTGAGGATCCCCACGATTTTGTTTTCTAAGCGAAAACTTTGATCGTGCCTCAGGCACTTAGTTCCCTTTTGCCTTTCCTTTCTTAAGCGAAGTTCAGATACCGTCTCCGTCATTAAGCTGCAAGTGGTATTTCTGCGTTAAATAATGTGCCTGATTTCATCACGCCATAGGCCAATCGTAAGAGTTTACGCATCACTGCACAAACACCGACTTTCCCCCCTTTATGGCGTGCTGTCAGCTGTTCCCACTGCTTTTTCACTACTTTATTGCAACTGATCGCTGCCAGTGCAGGCATATAAAGTGCTTTTCGCAGCTCGGCACTTCCCTGCTTCGAGAGATGAGCCCGCCCTTTTAGTTGTCCTGATTCATGTAATTTAGGATTAAGCCCAGCGTAAGCCACCACTTGCCCACTATGATGAAACCGTGAACCATCACCAATATAAGCCAGCAGTGTTGCGCTCAACCGTTCGCCAATACCGGGAATACTTTCCAGTAATCCCTTATTTTTCTTCAGCGAAGGCGAGTCATCAATGTGCTTTTTTATTTTCAATTCGGTGTCTTTGAGCTCTTGCTTTAGCAGGGTGATTATCTTTGCATGAGAATCACAAACAACTTCATCCGCCACGGAGAGGCGATTCTTTTCCGTCAAAAGCATTTCATTCAGCTTATTGCGATGGCGGACTAAAGCCAGTAATTGGCGTTCACAAAGCGGCGCGGGCTGCCATGCCGGTGGATGCTGACTGGCGCAATAACGTGCTATTAGTTTGGCGTCAATTTTATCGGTTTTATTGCGGAGTAATTCCGCTTTACCAAAGGCATGGATTTGTACCGGATTGACAACACTGATAAGAAGCCCCTTATCCGAAAGATAAAGTGCGAGCGGATCCCCATAAATCCCGGTTGCTTCCATGCAAAAATGGTAATTTGAGGCGGGTTTAAGCCAATTAATGAAGGCATCGAATCCCTTAAGGTCATTTGGAAAATGCTTCATTTTGTAATGCTTTTTGCTTGCCCAAACGGCGACATCAAATTTGTGTTTGGCGATATCAATACCGACTACGATGTTATCAGACATAAGGTTATCCTCTTTGTCAGAGACACAGGAGATATCGCCATGATTAGACTTATAAAATAGATGCTCGAGGCACAAGATACCGTTCAATCTTAAAGGCGATAAAGAAGAGGCTGTTGTGGTTTACTCTGAGTTACGAACTCCATTGAATGACCCATTTCAGGTTCAGGTTAATAATAACAAACTCACAACAGCATCCCTGATGATCAGTCAGGGGATTATCGCTCTGTAAAAGTGATAATCAAGATATAAGGTTAATTATACTGTTGCGTTGAACGGGTTATTACCAACAGGTAGGGCATGGACACGACAGCCAAAATCGATAATGAGTGCAGTTATTCGTGCTATAGCACGGAGTTACCATCGGAGTGATCAGGATGGTCATCTGCTGTTGGAGGGAGGTTTCCCTGCGACGGCGACCATTATGTTACCGGAATGGGAAAAATCGTTGGGATTGCCTGATGATTGTGCGATTGGAGAGATAGACAGTATTTCATTACGACAGAAATCAGTCGTATCTAAATTACTGAGAACAGGGGGCAGTCCAATGAATATTTTATCGGTCTGGCGGCTGAGCTGGGATTTAAAATAACGATCACCGAATTTAGGCAGGCGCGCGTGGGCATGTCCGCATGTGGGGCTGCGATTAATGGCGATGACTGGCCGTTTGTCTGGCGTATTAATGCGCCAACAACAATTAATTACGCCGTTGCAGGTGGGAGTTATTGCGGCGACCCATTGCGCTCGTGGGGAAATAAAAAGTTGGAATGCCAATTTCGAAAATTGAGTCCCTCTCACACAATCCTGCAATTTGGTTATAACCAGTAATCAATAATTAATTCAATTTATTAATCACCTTAACTGAGTGAGAATTTTCTATGCAAAAAATAGGTGACGTGACAAACACCGCTGACAGCAATGGTGAATTCACGAATGGGAATGTGGCCGCAGGTGTACCACCGACGTTGTTAGAGGCACCGTGGTTTAATAGCGTCCAGCGAGAAATCATTAATGCATTGGCAGCGGCTGGAATACAACCAAATAAAAATAACGATGCGCAATTATCCGAGGCGATTAGGAAATTAATTTCCAGTGGAGCGCTCGAAAAATTCCGTAACGGCGCAGATATTCCGAACCCAGCAGCGTTTGTGAAAAACCTCGGTTTAGTAGAAACAGTAACATTAGCAAAAAACTCTGTACCCAATAGCCGGAAAATTAATAGAAAACCTTTATCTGGTGATATTAATTTAAGTGCGAGGGATATAGGAAGATTCTTAACAAATTCTTCCTTATTGGAGATATCAGCTCCGTTCTGGTCTTTTGCCAAGCGAGTATTGGCATTGTCATTTGCTGCCTTCACTGCTCTAGAGGTTGCGGCAGTTATTTCACTGTCACTATCTGTCTCATTACTCAGCGTGACAAATCCCGGTTCTGTCTGGGTTGCGTATGGGTGATTACGACTCTGGGCGTGTTCTTCAATCGCTTCTTTGATTGAATTTTTGACATATTCCGGAGTTGGAACGACAACAAGGCCATCATCTTCTAAGACTTGTGTTTCAGGCTTTTTATCTTGAATACTCATGTTTATTCCCTCATTTAATCAACAATACATTGCTAAATAACATGAAGGCGGTGGGATACTACTCCGCCTGTGAACATCAATAAAATCAGTTCATCAATACTGGAGAGCACCTCTTGATTTAACTTCAATGGGTGAGATGCATGTTTTGATGGCAGGATGACATAAAATAACAGGTGTGGAATTAATCAAATTTATCAGGTGGCTGATGAAATTTAGTTCAGTAAAAGTGGAATTTTCTGTCTTTAATTCAGTACGTTTCCATTTCAAACGGAGGCGTGAAAGTTCCTTTAGTTTAAGAAATCCTCAATCTTACAGATTTAACTACAAAATTTTCGTAGTTTATATTTTCATCAATAGGGCAATCTCAGAAGGCAACCCTCTTTAAGAGGGGAGGTTAAAAACGGGTAACTGACCGCTGAATGCGTTGAAATTCAACAAATTATCAGTTCAATAAATGTGCAAAATGTGAGTTTGGAGGGATATGGGGATGGATGGGGGAAATTTGGTCGGTTATTGGGTGGGATTTGAGATGGAAGGGATAGAAAAATTGAACTGATGAACGTTCATCTAATCTTAAAATTCATAGGATAAAATGATGAGTAGGTGAGATAATTTTGGATACGAAGATAATCATATTTTGATTGTCTATGACCCAGAAAAGCTGTCTTTTTTGGGTGGGGTTTTACACCCATTTTACACCAAGCAGATTCCAGGCATAAAAAAACCAACCCTAACAGGTTGGTTTTTCTAGGGAAATTTGGTCGGCATGATAGGATTTGAACCTACGACCCCCGACACCCCATGAAGGCGATTATTTCACTCTCAAAGCCTTATGTAGCAAGGGATTAAGGTGTTTTCACTGGTTTTGCAAACAGTGCATAATCTGCAAAATTCGTGCTTTATACATCAATGAGTTAGACTCTATTTTACCATGCTAAATGGCTATCTCTCCGTGAGGAACTTCTACCCATTCAACATGGTTCTGAGTATAGACTTTTGTCGATTTTGCATCACTGTGTGCCATACGTGCTTGTGGGTCTAATCCATTAGTTTTAAACATGTGTGCAGCCAATGCCCGGATTTCGTGAAATGTCGGTCTTTCTGCAATCGGCAAGTGTGCAGCAACGCCCATTTTATCTCTCAATGCTGAAAATGCCCGGCTCAGATAATCTGGTGCAACTTGCGTAGGATGATGGACTTCTGAAACTAATCTTGTTCGGACGCTTGATTGGCAAGCGATGGACAACATACGGGCTGGCAATAGAATCCCGGCTATCATCAATAATCTGTTTTAATTTCTCTCCAATAGGAATAGCAACGTGAGACGCTTCTTTATCCTGAATTTTTTGCCTGTGAATATAAAGCATCCCATAAATGCCATTTTTCGGTTCTGGATACCACATACAACCACAAACACCTTCTTGCGGGGATTTGATGTTGTATCTGATACGCGAAACCTCTAATCTGGCCTGAGTGGTTTGTAGTGCCAGATCCATTGCTGTTCGTAACCACGGTTCTGCAGCGATACGTATCTTTTTAAAGTCTTCCAGTGATAATCGGCGGCGTATTTTCTTATCTGTCCGTTTACGTTTCTTGCGTTCTGCTGGATTATCAAACATTAGAGATTCATCAACGGCATAGCTAAAGAGTTTCTTTAAAAAGGAGACCTTTCTGTTTTGGACATTAGCAGATGCCTCTGCATGGTATTTATTGAGATATTCGTTAACATGCTCAAGAGATATTTCCATACACGGAATATCAGCAAAAAACGCTTTAACTCTTTCAATATTGTTATTCCAGTCAGCAAGAGTATTTGCTGCGGGGTTTTCATCCGAAATAATTCTGTCGAAGAGTTTATCAACATGATCAGAGAAAGGTAATGATTCACCAAATTTACCACCTGACTCCTTCAGCAAGGAAGAAATACAGACGAATTGTTCCGGTCTCATCACATTATTGTATTCTCTGGCAATAGCGATAGCGACTGCTTTGTCGCCACCAATAAACTTACGTTTTCCATTAACAAGAGTTAACCGATATTCATTTTTGGATTTATCAAAATAAAGATAGTCAGGTAGATGTCTGAATTCTTTTTTTCTTGGACGTCCGGCCATTTTATGAATCTTTTATTAACTTGTTTACTTGTGATGAAATAAGAGAATCAACGCCCCATCTTTCTGATGAATAAACCCATGCCGAACCATCAACAATTTTCCCTCTTAATTGACCTATTTCTATCCATCGTTTAATGGTTCGGTTATCAGGTATTGATCCTATTTCAAATTCTCTGTTACCCCATGCGCTGGCTTTCATTAATTTATCATGTGTAATAGTTCCGCGATTTGTTTTCATGGTCTTGGTCTTGCCTTATTATCGATACAATAATCTGGTCAGCAGTATCGCAAGCGCGAGCAATGTCGACCTGATTGCAGGGCGTGTTTTTGACACTGGCCGCTAATCGTCCCAGTTTGATATCGAAGTCAGTTAATAGTTGTTGTCCCGGTTGCCAAAGTTGCATGATGGTGCTCCGTTCGGTGGATGTACCATCATGCTAGTGATTACGTGGCTAAATTTCTGATTACGCTTAATCAGGTTTACGGGTGAGGGATGAATTGCCGTTCTCCGCCTTCTGATGGTTATCAACCTGCTCGATTTTTACTTCGGGCGGGAAGTCGTAGAAAATGGCACAGCGGCGGTCAGCAATAATCTGGCCACTTGTGCCATCGGGCAAAGTGATCGTGACAGGTTGGTAACGTTTATGTTGATGTTTAAGCATGGATCTTGCCTCTTGTTTTCTCTCTAATGGCCATCTTTATCCGTGCGAGCTGAACAGTGGTCGGTTTGTATTCAGCGGGGGCATTTGCATAGTATCGGTTAATGACTGCGTTCTCTTGTTGCGATATCAGCATCAGGTTTTCAATCGCACAATTTTGTTTATCGTCATCGATAAATTTAATCACGCCGCCTTTGGGGATCTGGCCATGATGTTGTTCCCAAACTACCCGATGTTTCAGTTTCCATTTGTTGGGTTCAGCCACTTTTATTTTGATATAACCGTCCTTGGTCACGGCTTCACTGCCAATAGCCAGAGAGTTATGGGGACGGTTATTTTTCTTAAATGATCCTGAATTTGAACCGGTTAACCCTTTTGCACCTTTGTTGGCCGGAGTGTGACCTTTCACAAAACAACCGCTGCGGCCTGTTTTTAATCCCAATCGCTTTCGCAGTGCATTAATGGCATCAGAGGAGCGGGTAGCATTAAATTGCCGGTTAAAGGCGACGGTGAGATTACCCAGCCGCAATAAATAATGTTGCCGCATCCAGGCTTCCATTTCAGGGGAATAGACAAAATTCGCCATTATTTCACCTCCAGATATTTGGGCGCGGACTGAATTTCGTTGTCACCCAACATCTTTTGCACTGTAAGTGCCAGTTTGCCGTTTTCCACAATTTGGTTGGCGACCGCCGAAACCGCCTTTGAACGGGCAATTTCGCTTTCGAGTTCTTCACCTTTCAGCGCTTCATCAGAAAGGCGTTCTAACTGTGCAAACAGATGATTATGCAGATCTTCCAGATTATTTTTCATACTGCCACTCTCAATGTAATTGACCGTGACGGTGGACGGAATTCAGTTGGCCTACCAAGGCCGTTTTCAGTTGTTCCAGGGCGGCCTTTTCCATGGGGGCAAAATCTTCGGTTCTGTCCGCCGACCAGGTTACTTCGCACTGCCCGATTTCTTCGTTATAAAAGATACTGACTTCAAGTCTTGCTGCCATTATGTGCTCCTCAATGCCCGAATCATCGGGCATAAATTGATGGTTAACGAACCTGCAAACTTCTTTCCCCGATTTCGAGATGTGCGCCCGGTACGGTTTCACCGCGTTCGATAGCCGCCTTAATCGCTTTCTTGTCCGGTGCGGTGATGGTCTGCACATCCACTAATTCATCGGGCAATAACATCTCATTATCGATAATGACTCTGGCGATACCCTGACGCGCACTGAAGGTATTTTTCGTGGTTCTCAGACTGTTCAGTTCGGCTTTGAGCAAGCAATCCAGCACATATTTCTTGAGGTGTTTGACCTGACTTTCAAAGGATTTTTTGCGCTCAGTGAGTCGCCTGGCCTCATCGTCCAGCGTTCGGGTCTGCCCTTCAAGATTGCGGACATGGATCATGATGGTATCCAGTTTGTCACCTAACTCACCCTCAAGACCTTCAAGGGTATCGGCGATGGCTTCCGGTGAAAATTCACCGGCTGCTATCAATTTTTGCAACTGATCATAGTCGGTGGCTAATGCAATCGCAGTGGTCATGAGTTTGCCTCTTCCAGTTTAGATAAACAGTCTTTTTCGATTTCAGTTAAACGGCGTAAGCGGCCTGATAGATAGCGTTCATACTCTTTGTCACCAAGTGACTTCGCGTTCTTGAGATGCACGTCGATTTCACGGGTCAGCGTGGATGCAATGCCCCTCAGCTCATTTTTAGTGATCGCCGTTTTCATGGTCTCGGTGTTACGTGCAAACTTCTCGTCCAGTTCCTTACGCAGACGGGTGAGATCTTCGGCTTTGTCACTGGCGGCCTTGATACCAAATTCAATCTTGTTTTCAGCCTGGTATTCTGGGTTATCGTACATACCCATAAAGACATCGGCACTGAATCCCAGCATGGATAAGGCTTTTTTAATGGCATCTGTCAGGCTCTTTTTAATCACTTCGCCATCTGTTTTGATGCCATTTTTAGTCTTATAGCGGTAAGGTGTTGCACCGTAACTTTCGATCTCACCACGGGTGCCGTCCCCAAGCGGATACCACAATAAGATCTTGATAGAGTGGTTTTGTTCATATATTAAAGTGCCATCTCCATCACGCAGTAAACGAAAACCCGTTTGCTTGTTATTGGCGTCATAAACAGGTTCAGTCATTGGAGCACCGTCCAGCATCTTGTCTTCCAGAACCTGATATCCCCAACTACCACCTGCTGGGCCAAATTGCTCAGTTGCTCGCATCAGCATATAGTTACTATTGATACTGGTGCCGGTATAGCCTACGCCTTCCAATGGTTTGGTAAAGCGGGGATCGGTACGTTGAACCGCTTTCCAGATGCGAAGGTTGGCCTGTTGTTCATTACCCTGCGCCTTAATGGTTTCTTCCAACAGATCAGCACGGTGCTGGAAATTATCATTACTGGCGTTCTGTCCACTGACTGACGGTAATGGGGTGATTTCATCATTTGCCGCCGTTTTTGGTGCGGTATTCTTAGTTTTCGGTACGGTTTTCTCTATTTCTGGTTCGTTTTCATTAGTTTCTGGCGCTATTTCTTCGGTTTGCGGTACGGTTTCCTTTTTGGCGGGTTTGGTCTTTCTGGTTTTACGGGGTTTAGTTTCGCTTTTTTCCGCTTTCACTTCGGGTACTGTCTGGGTTTCAACTTCATCGGCCGTGATGTTTTCTGCTGAGGTTTCTGGTATTGATGCAGGTTCGTTAGGCTTATCCTGTAATTCAGCGATGCTAGTGTCACTTAAGACATGGTTTAAAAATGCTTTCATCGCGTTAGCATCGTCCAAAAATTCAGGATGCTGTTTACCTTCGCGCACGACCTTGAAAATCGTTTCGCGTGGGATAGACAAAGCATCGGTTCTGATACGAAATGCCGTAGACCAACGACGCCATACCTCATCGTTATCGGCCATCAGCTTTTTCGCGGCACTCATTTCCCTTGAGCGGATCTCCCAGCAATAAAAATCCCCATCCACTAATGCCAGCGCAATTTCTAAATCCAGAGTGGTATAAGTGTGGGTAAACCCACGCTCATGAATTTCAGGGTTTTGGGCAGATTTGGGGCTTCTGGCCTGCCATGTTGTGCCATTGAATTCATATTCAGCAGCAAACTTCTCATCAAATTTACCCACGGGTGGGCGAGGAGAACCGACCCGGTCTTCACAAATAATCGGGGTATCGGTGTTAAATTTATCCATATTCTCCGGGTACTCATCACCCAGATGAACGATGGCTAATGCTTTAGCCATTTTGATGGAGTTGGCTTCAAGGGCGATGGCTAAAGATACCGCACCGTCCTGTTGAGCCTCTTGGATCGGCTCAAATACACAAACATAAGTTGTCATGGGTCTTGCCTCTTGTTAATTGCCTGTTTTAGCCAGTCTGATGGCTCTTCGAATGCCGGCTTTGGGCAGTCGGAAAGTAGAATAAAGATCCTTGACGGGATTGGCGTAAACCATCCCCGTAGTCGGGTAATATTCCACCCGTCGCTTTCCGCCAAGAATGGAGATATGTGTTACCCCTTTCACGAAATCACTGTTATTTTCGTGCTCAACAGCAGCTAAGCCTGCATCCAGAATCATTTCAATCACGTCATTGATGTCTTGCATACTTCACCCAGGTTTAATAAGGAAGCTCCATATCGGAAGCGGAAACAGGTTTACCTTCAATGCATAAGAGCGACTGGATGTGGTCTTCAATCCGGTTCACTTCTACCTGCGCATGGGACAGTACTTTTTCTTTTTCAGCCTTAAGTGCGTCGATCTGCGCCTGGATGAGATCAGGCTTATTAACTGACGGGAGCGTGATTTCCACGTCATGCTGAGAAACTAATGCCCCCCAAAAGGTAGTGTTCACAGGTTCATTGGTGAACGTGGTGAACTCAATCTGTCGGTCAAAACCTTCTTTGGCATACACATAGAGGGTAATTTTGAGAGTCTTGGGTTGTGCTTTCATAGCAACTCCTATATATTGTCGTGGATCGATGAGTTATCATTGGTCTTGCCTCTTTGAGCGGATTGGTCTCCGCTCTAAGAAACCCGGTAGCTTTGGTCGGCGACCCGGGGTAAAAGAACCCACTTCGGTGGGTTTTTTTACGTCTGTAATAAGTTGCCCGTCTTTCCGGGCTGTCAGGTTATTGATTGCCTCTTACGTATCATCATGTAGATGACGATGGTCTCCGAACTAAAAGGTGCTGGTTACGCTATCCAGCGTCGCTTTACCCTGGTCAAGGCTGACGACCGGTTTAGTTGCCTCTTTGGTGCATCACGCTAATGGTGATTGGTCTCTTTCTGACTGTATCCCCTGGTGTTGAGATAAAAGTCAGTTGTCATCGAGTGGTAATCATGGCAGGTCGCGATGAGTGCTGCGGTTCTCCTCCTCCATGACAACTGAAACTGCAAATTTGGTCTTGAACACTTAACCTAAACGGCTGCTGTGCCGTATTGTTTGAGCAAATCATCTACCTCTTCATATGCCGGTAGCGGCTACTTCGTGGGCGTCCTGCCTGTTTGCTGTTGATGGTTTGAATTAAACAATAAGTTGATGATTGTGTCAACATAATTATCAACTAAAAGTTTATGTGTCGGTTTTTTAGGTTTTCTAATAGGAAAAATTTAAAGCGGTTATTTGCTAAAAAGGCAGGCAACAAGGCCACTAATTAGGAGGCCTTGTTAATACGAGAATATTTTGTGGAACGATTAATAATTTTGGTGAGGTGATGATATCAACTATCTGAAAGGCAATTTTTTAGGAAAGTAAAAAATATTATTAAATACAATAAATTATGCTTTTTTATTTTGCCTTTTATGTAATAATTCATCTAGTAAGGTATCATAATACCGTTTTTTCTCTTCAAGAGTTTTTAGGAGTTGATCGGCTTCACTATCAGGTAACTCATTAAAGAGTTCTAATAGAATTTTTTCTCGTGGAGAAAGTGGTCGATCTGGTGTGTCATTTGGTCCGTCTACATCGCTATCCCCTAATATCCAATCTACTGAAACCCCAGCGTGTTGAGCTAATTTTTGAGCTGAACGTTTACCTATATCACCTCTGTTGAACCAATTATTAACCGCTTGTGGGCTAACACCAGCGATACGGGCCATATCTGCTTTAGATATACCCTGTTGATCCATAAGTTCGTTAAGTCTCGCCAGTACGGCAGCATTGTTTTTTAAATTGTCTTTCATCTTGACATTATAAACATAATGTTTATATATATAAATAAACAAACAGTTGACAATTGGTATCAACTAATTGTTTAATAAATGCACGTAAGCAGATTAGGAGAAAAATAGTGACTGCATTAAAACGTGCAATTGAAATTGCTGGTTCAGCGAAAGCTTTAGCTGAAAAGCTAAATGTTTCTCAAATGACTATTAGTTACTGGATACATCGTTCACATGGGATTGTTCCTCCACAAAGAGTTATACCCATTTATAAAGTAACTGGAGTAACACCACATGAGTTACGTCCAGATTTATACCCTAATCCTAAAGATGGATTACTTGAAGTGTAGCTGATAACAAAGATCAAAAACTGATTTTCAATAATCAACATTGCGACAGGAGACGCAAACCGTGGAGCAAGATATCAATACGCTCAGAGCCGAAGTTGAGGCTTGGGCCATGGAGAGAGGTCAGGAGCATGTAGCCATTGAAGTCAGTCGTATGTATTTCCTGCTGTATCGCGGTGGTTCTCAATCCCGGTTACACCGGATTGAAGACGCATTAGGGAATGCGGACTGGAAAGCCATCAATAATAACCGCCAACAGATCTTCCGGTGGTTACGCAGTGATACGACTGCGGCACAATGTAAGATCACGGAACTGTTGCCAGCGATAGAAGCAGCATTGCCGGTAGAGCGACGAGCGAGGTTGACTAATGAAGATAATTTGAATTATCTTGCATCAATTGCGATCAAAGAATTTGCTGCGGCAATGAGTGAAACGCTTTTAGGAGGCCGTGACATGTCACGACAAATAATGAATGCGATAACAGCATTAAATGCAATACCGCGTCTGACCAACGTTTAAAACATAAGAGGCAAGACCAATGATAATCGATACGATTACCTATCGTGACGGCTTTCGTCTGAACGGTAACCCCGCCACACGTGAAGAAATTTTACCCATCTATGAAAGCCGTAAGGAAGCGGCTCTCGCGATGCGAGTCAATGATGAAAAAAATAAATCAACACTGAGCACTGACAATCTGTCATCTGATGAAGATCAGAAGGCATGCTGTGCTATCGCTAAAAAATGAGGAGGCTGAGATGAGTATATTGGAAAAAATTAATCAGCTTTCATTTGAAAATCCTATTCATCGTTTGATATTGCTGAAAATTCTCAATAGCGGAAATATGGACGGTATTGGAGAAAGGATCATTTCTCATGAAGACATGGCACATTTTTGTTGTTGTCATTCCATGGTTATTTTTAGAGAAACTAAAAACCTTGAAAATCATGGTATTATAAAGGTAAGAAAAATATTTACCATCACTGATGGAAAAGTAAAAACAGAGCCTTTTCGTGCCTATGAATTACAGGAATTAGTGTAATGGATAAGCAGAACATTACTCCTGTAGTGAGTGAAATAGGTAAAATAAATATCACTGGTAACGTTATTCCGGCTGTTTGGTGGCAATTTATAAAATTCCCATCAGGAAAACCGGATAGCACAGCAATTATTTTGTTGTCTGAAATTGTGTATTGGTATCGACCAACCGAAATCAGAGATGAACTCACTGGTGAGCTTAAGGGATTTAGAAAGCGTTTTCATAGCGATAAATTACAGCGTTCTTATCAATCATTTTCGGATCAATTCGGTTTTACAAAGCGAGAAGTTACGGATGCACTAAAACGCCTTCGCGATCATGGATTCATTACACTGGAACTCAGAAAGATTAATACTGCTAATGGAATTGTTAACAATGTATTATTCATCGAACCGGTGGTGGATACACTAATAAATATAACCAACCCTAATGATTTGGGTGATTATCAAACAAAAGATGAGCCTGTTTCTTCCCCCCCTGTTACGTTGAAACGTAATAGGGGTTACGTTGAAACGGAAGAGGGGTTACGTCAAGACGTAATAGCCCCTACGTTGAAACGTAAGACAAATACAGAGATTACTACAGAGATTACTACAGAGACTAACTCTCTCTGTCAGGTTCCCACGGAACCCGACCACAACCCAGTTCAACAAGTCTTGGTTTATTTCAATCAGGTGACCGGTTCTAACTACCGTGATGGCAAAACCACGATGGGGTATATCCGTGCCCGACTGGGCGATGGTTATACGGTGGACGACCTGAAGCTCATCACTGACTACCTGACGACCAAATGGCGGGATGATGGCAAGATGCGGGATTACTTACGCCCGAAGACCCTGTTTGGCCCGGAGAACTGTACGGAGTATTTCGATAAAGCATGCAAGTGGGACAAAGCGGGGCGTCCTGCCTGTGTCAATGGCCGCTGGCTGAAAGCCGGAGAAACCGCCATCACCATCGATACTGTGGAGCGCGATGCCACGTTCCGACAACTGTTTTCAACCGGCTGGACACCGACGAACCGTATTCAGGAACTGGCAGCGCAACTTGCGCGTAAAGCGGGTTTAGGACGGATGAGTGAGGTACCGGCCTTGGCTGCCTGGCGTGGGATCTGGAAACAGGCCGCGGAACAGGTGGCGAAAGAGCCGTATTCTGACCAGTAACTAAAACACTTTCTGACCAAAAGCGGATAAACAAAAACGAGGCAAGACCCCATGAACAACGAAAACGATGTCAACAAGCTGATCCTTGATCGGCGTGATATTACGGATGATGGCTGCGACCACTCAGCCAATATTATCGATAATCTGAATCAGGCTGCACGGGCACGCAGTCGTCAGCCCTTCCAACCCAAACCGGAGTTACATCAGGTTTCCCAGCCTGTAATGATATCTGAACCCAGTATCAGTATCGGTAAGCGTATCCACTATGGTCAGGCTATTGTCAGGGGAATTTATGAGTTATCCCGGCTTGGCAGAACGCCGGAAAGTATTGCTGTTTTGCTGAGAATGCCCCTCGATGCTGTCCAGCGTACTTTGGTATGCGATACGCCGAAGAAAAAGCGGATCTACAAACAGGTCATGGCTGCACCGAGAACGACTGAAAAAGTGATCATTAAACGTCTTTCGGCAGAGTCTAAGGAGCAGCCATGAGCAGGCAGTCTGATTATTTGCCTGCGGAATTACCCCATAACCGGGGATTATGGCCCCCAGAATATGGTGAGTTGGAACATCTGGATTTAAGGGTCAGTCGGTTAATCAAACAGCTCAAACTGAGGAAGATAAATCGGACCATCATTTTTAGGGAAATTGAACGAATTTCCAACGAATACCAAGCATTTTTTAAAACCCGCCTGAATTACTGGCGTGATGTAATGAAACTCTAAACAAAGGAATAACGTGATGTTAAATGTGATAAACGAAAAGAATCAGCCTGTTATCGCAGGCGTTGAAATTACCACCGATGCAGAAGGATGCTTCAATTTGAATGCGTTGCATAGGGCAAGTGGTGGCGATGCTCATAAAAAACCCAGCCAATGGCTGCGCCGTAATGAAACACAAGCTCTTATCACTGAACTTGAGTCTAACTCATTGAAAAATATCCAGAGTGTAAATTTACACCCTGCTCATAAATCAATCAATATTGTTAACGGTGGTAATAATCGAGGCACTTTCGCCCACGAACTCCTAGCCATTGAGTATGCTGGCTGGATTTCTCCAAAATTCCGTCTGCAGGTTAACCAGACTTTTATCGACTACCGTTCTGGCAAGTTGACAACACCACAACCAGCACTACCCAACGCCAAGCAATTGGCCATGATGGTATTGCAAGCTGAGGAAGAAAAAGAGCGGTTATCATTAGCAGTGAATCAGTTAGAACACCAGATCTTCGAAGATGCGCCGAAGGTTGAATTTCATAACCAAGTCTCTGCGTCACATGGTGCGCTCAGTATCGCTCAGGCGGCTAAGGTTTTAGGTACAGGCAGAACCCGGTTGTTCGCGTTCCTGCGACAAATCGGCTGGATCACTCGCCGCAATGAACCGTATCAGGAAAAAATACAAGCAGGCTTGATGGATGTGAAATTAGGTCGTTGGGAACACCCGGAACGCGGCATTCAGGAATGTATCACGTCACTGGTGACGGGCAAGGGATTAATTAAATTACAAAAACTTTGGACATTGAGAAATCAGACTCACTGAGAGAGGCAAGACCAATGAAAACATCAAACAACTTTTTGCATTACCTAAAAGACGAAGTGATCGGTTACTGGGAAATTCTGACCGATGAAGAATTCTGGCTCCATATGCTCGCCTTGTTCCTGCTGCTGACCTTTCCGGTTTCACTGCCGGTGATGGCGTTGATCCGGTTTGTTTACGACTGGCTGGGAGAATAACGATGGATAAGCAATTAAACACGGAAAGCAAGGTATACACGGCGGAAATCGAGCTGACAGGGTTTATTCTCTATGGTAACGCTGATTTTCGGGCAAGTGGGCGCATTTACCATGATGTTAATCAACGCTGGTCTGATGGCGCTGAAATCATTACGTCACCTGTTCAGAATATTCGTTCCTTTAATTCTGATGGATTTATCCGAACCCACAATTCGGTTTACAAGCTCAGGACACCCAACCATGGCTAAATCCCCCGGAGAACGTAAAGCCGCCCAACGTCAACGCCAGCAGGAGGCTGGCGTGACCAAAGTAGAGTTGCTGGTGGATACCCAAGAATTGGAGATGCTTAAACGCAATTGTGTATTGCGTAGGCCGGGCAGGGAGCCTTATGAGATCAATGAATATCTCACCATGCTAATTCGAATGGATGACCGTTCATTAAAAAAGCAAATGGCTGAGTTACAGCAACAATGTTGTGAAAAGTGCGGTGAATCGTTACCAGTAACGAAATGCTGCTTTTCAGGTGAGGCAGCGTGTTGGAATACTTTAGGCTGGCATACGCTGAAATTGGTGTTATAAATTAAGTTGACGAAAAATAAAATGTCCGAACTTTTTAGGTTGACAGATTTCAAAAAATGCGAAAATATACGCGAACGCATTTCACTATGAAGGTTTTAATATGGACAATAGAAACTTGATGCCTTGCTGGGAAGTACAACCAGAATTAGACGAAAAGTCGGTTATGTGTTTGCTTAAATCTATTGCAGGGGTCTTAACGGATGTACCTAAACATGAGCATCACTTAGATAGTAATTGGTCTACTGGTGTTCGTGCTTACGATTGGGTTAGAAATCACTTGAGCTTTGCTGAAGAAGAAGGAACTATACCCGGGCTAAAAATGGTATCTAAGAAATTGGATTTCGTTTTGGCCATTAATGAGGTTCCTATACAGTTTTCTAAAGACTGTATCAGTGCACCTAAAAAGACACATCGCTTAGTAAGGAATCATGCTGAGTTTCAGCAGATGACATTATTTGGTGATAGCGAGCCAGAAATTGACGTAATTTGGCGTATTATTGCAGAACCTTATTATATTGAAGATACTGATGATTTCCCACAATGGGATATCGCACTTATCGGTATAAATAAATATGGTTCTATCATAAGTGAAATTAGATATCACGAAACGGTATCTGTGCCATTAACTGATGATTCAAATTTACGCCCTGAAGCTGCTACCATCGAAGAAACTCCACTAAGACGTCGTAATGCAACCGATGAAACTGTGAAAAAAGATGGAACTGTTTGATTTTAAATCAGGCTACAGAGGGGATAAGTTGAGACTTGCTAGGATGGCAAGGGGGTTGTCGTGTGAAGATTTAGCGACAGCCTTAGGAAAAAGTAAGCAATATATTAGTAAATTAGAAAAAGGATTTAAACCGTCAGAATCTTTAATTGATGAGTTAGCGGGATATCTCGATATTCTCCCTGACTTTCTTTTTACAGAGCGTAGTTATCCTATAGAAGATGAGCTATGCCACTTTAGGAGCAAAAAATCCAGAACAAAAACACTCACTAATTGCATATTAGCGAGAGCTGAAATTTTAAGCTCACTTATTTCAGTATTAGAGACAGAAATAGAATATCCAGAACTGAATATTCCTGATGTATCAGACAGACCGCTTAACACGTTAGATGATATAGAAAGAATTGCTGAAAATTGTCGTCGTTATTGGGGCTTAGGCTTAGGCCCTATATCATCTATGGTGAAGTTTGTTGAAAATTTGGGCGTTATTATTGCGCATGTTTCTGATGTTGATGATAGAGTTGATGCTTTTACGGTAAATAGCAAACGCCCAATTATTATCCGTAATGATGCCAAGCCAAGCATTTGCCGTTTTCGCTCAGATATTGGGCATGAGCTGGGTCATATAATATTACATGATGGTATTGTGACAGGTGATAATCTCACTGAAAGCCAAGCAGATCAATTTTCAAGTGCTTTTCTGGTTCCAAGAGTTTCATTTATGAAAGAGTTTCCAAAAATGAGAGGGAGATATCTCGATTGGAATGCGCTTATAGAGTTCAAATTACGTTGGAAAATTAGCCTTAAAATGATTATTTATCGCGCGTCTACTTTAGGTTTGTTGACAAAAGAACAAGCTAGAAGCGGTTATATTCATCTTAATACAAAAGGTCACACAAAGACTGAACCAGGAGATGATGTAATTCCAGTAGAAGAGCCTTCTTTATTAAAAAGAAGCATCGAGTTATTAGACGATCTCTCTTGGCACAATATATTGATGAAAACAGGAGTCACAAAGGAACTAGTGAGGGAGCTGTTTTCTGTTAACAAACCAATTAGTAATAAAACATCTTTTATTCAATTGGTTAATTGATATAAAATATTCACATCGGCCTGAACATCCGAACCTAAACTTACGCTGCTGTGCCATTACCTTAAGGGAACCAGAATGGCACAGCATAGTTTTATCAAAATTTCCGACGACATCCTACGGCCTGCTACTCCAGCGGCCAGAGAATACCTGCATTCGAAAATCAAATGCGGCGATGTGCTGTATGCTGATTTTAAGAAAGCCCGCAACCCCCGTTTCCACCGCAAATACTTTGCCCTGCTGAATCTCGGTTTTGAATACTGGGAACCTACCGGTGGCACGATCTCCCCCGAAGAAAAAGCGATTGTGCGAGGCTACGTACAATTTCTGGCTCACTTCGCTGGCAGTGAAGATGCCTTACAATCTGCCGCTGATGAATACCTTGCTGGTTTATCCAAAAATCGTGCTCACAATATTACGGCCACTAAATCCTTTGATGCTTTCAGACGCTGGGTGACGGTGGAATCCGGTCACTATGATACCTATGAAATGCCGGATGGCAGCCTGTACCGCGAACCTCGTTCCGTCAGCTTCGCCAAAATGGATGAGCTGGAATTTCAGGCACTCTATCAATCCACACTGAACGTGCTGTGGAACTTCATCTTGTATCGCAACTTTCCGACGAGAGACGCTGCTGAAAATGCGGCGGCTCAGTTGTTTGATTTTGCGTAAAGGAGAGGCAAGACCAATGAGCAACAGTGAAAAACAATGGCTGTCAGGTGTCGCCTCACTCGGCTGTATTGCCTGCCGAAATCTGGGACTGGGTGCATCACCTGCGGAAATTCATCATGTACGAACCGGGCAGGGAATGGCACAACGTGCCGAGCATTTCTCCGTTCTGCCGTTATGTCCTCGCCATCATCGGGCGTGTTACCCAACCGGATTTTATGCTGCACCGAAAACATGGCAGGCGTTCCACGGGACAGAAATTGAGTTATTAGAACAGGTTAAAACGGAAGTGAAAGAGGTACAGTTATGTCGGGTGTAAAGGTTTCAGTTAATATAAAAATAAGGGGCGCAAAATGATTTATCCGGCAACATGTGGAAAAGGTGAAGAACATTTGAGGCTGCGTACCCTTGAAAGTGTATGGATACGAGGGCAGTTAAGTGTATGGGGAAATTGGTCTGCTATTCGTAACGTACCGCAGGCAGCAGGTATTTTTTCCCGATTATTGGCTGAGCCGGTGATAAGTAAAAAAGCCTTGCGCATGGCGATGAAAAGAATGAAACAGGCCGGTCTGACAGAAGAAGAACTGCTGCGGATTTTTGGCCGGATGAAAGACAAAAAATCGGTCAGTAGCTTATGGTTCTGTACGGATGCGGAAGGACTAAGAATAGATGCGGTGATCGCCAGAGTCATGGAGGATGATCCCGGTTTACTGAATGTCCTTAAAGAACATTATGTGTATAAAAAATCTTATTATTGCATTGCCTCTGAAATGCATGAACGTCATCCTGAAACTTCGTTGTCAACCTGTCGCCGTCGGGTTGAAAACTGGTTAAGGGTGGCGGAATTTATGTTATATCGGCCTGTATGTGATGAATTAACAAAATCCGCCGTAAACCCTCGACAGGGCGGGGAGCAGTCACAAAGACAAGAGGTTATGTCGATTAAAAAAGTTTGACTTTTTGAGCAATCGGGTTAATATTTTCATATAGGCTTCGCGATGTTTTATCCACAAGAAGCGAAAGACTGGAATTCAAGAAAAACCCGCTCAGTGCGGGTTTTTTTGTTGTATATAGAAAACCCCCAGCTAGGCTGGGGGTTCCGTAGAGCTTACAGCTCTAAGTCGGCTATAAAAACCCCTTTTGATTTGTTAAAACACCTTGCGGTCTGGTAACTGCAAAAGTGAATGAAAAAATCGAAAGGGGATCCCACAATGAGGGATGAAAAGAGCTTAGCGCATACCCGATGGAACTGTAAATACCACATAGTCTTTGCCCCAAAATACCGAAGGCAGGTGTTCTACGGAGAAAAACGGAGAGCGATAGGCAGCATATTAAGAAAATTCTGTGAATGGAAAAACGTGAACATATTGGAGGCAGAATGTTGTGCGGATCACATCCACATGCTTCTGGAAATTCCGCCCAAGATGAGTTTCTTTAAACGGTAAAACAGTGTCGAGCTTTATGGGGTATCTGAAGGGGAAAAGTAGCCTGATGCTTTATGAGCAATTTGGTGATCTCAAATTCAAATATCGCAATCGTGAGTTTTGGTGTCGGGGGTATTACGTTGATACAGTGGGAAAAAATGCAGTAAGGATACAGGAATACATAAGGCATCAACTGGAGACGGATAAATTGGGAGAACAATTATCAATCCCGTATCCCGGTAGCCCGTTTACGGGCCGTAAGTAATCAATAGAATGCAAATGTCAGATCGCCATGCGCCTGTTAGGGCGCGGCTGGTAAGAAAGCCTTATAGGCGCATATGAAAAACCCCCGGCTATGCCGGGGGATACTTATTACATATGCTCAGTCATGGCAACCAAAACTTAGTAAAAATCGGCCTGATTTACCGTCAATCACGAAATCATCCCAGCCACAGGCATACCAAACCGGTGGAGTAATATCCATTTTGTAAATGGATGCTGTAGTGATAAGAGGATTCAGCAAATTTAGAAGCCCATCAATGGTATCGCTAGCCGTTTCCTCAGGAAGGTGTTTGAAAAAATCTGCTTCAAAGAACCAGTTACGAATTGCACGTATAAGTTCGTCTTTTCCTGCGACCTCAAGCTCAGGATTCCAATGTTCCGCGGGGTATTTATCACTGATAGAAAGAAAATACGCATACAGGGAATCAATTAACTGAGGTTTGTTCGGCAATGGCATGAAGTGGTAATCTGAACTTCTATCACAAGCCATGTTTAAAATGCCAAAGGCCTCCAAATAGCCGTTTATTTTCTCGATAATGAGTTCTGGTTTCATTTCAACCTTAGGTATTAAATGTAAGCGTTCAAATTAAGTCAGCCATCAGAATATCAAGGCCATACGTGTTGTATAGCTTTTTTATTCCCAAAATAAACATAAGACTTGCTGTTGTCATGGGTCAGAGTTACATGTGTGTTCATGCCGACTAATTGACCAAAAGGTTAAATTTATCATGCTAAAACATGAAGATATGACAACAACAGCCGCCTGTGTTTTAGATGCCCTTCCCCATGATATTTGGGTGACTGTTTCTGATGTTTACAAATTAACGGGGCTGCCTGAACCCCGCTGCCAATTATTATTAACGCAATTTCGCCTGGATTTAATCAGGCTGAAGCTCATGACGAGCCGCTTCAGCAATAAAATGACTGCGATCCCGGTATCGTGTCGGATCTTGTTTTACTCTGGTATCGATGCGTTTTATCAGGGTATCAGGCAAAGCGACATTAATACGTTGTTGTTTGCCTTCAAATTCAGATAAATCAATATCAATCACAAACCAGCTATCAAAATCCGCATATTCAGGATTAGCGGCGTAAACCAGATGCCCGGCATCGTGGAGTTGATCAACAGTGAAATTTCCGCTGTAAATCATTTCCTCAATGGTGAGTAAAATGGCTTCACGCGCCATCGCAGGAATGTCTTTTTGATTATCAGCAGCAGAAAAACATGCGCAGTCATGAGTAGAAAATGCCGGGACAACCATCCCGTATGCCGTATTTTCATCTTTGGGTGTTTCAACACCGACTGAGAAAAACATAATTACCTCCAAGAGGGCGGGGATTAGATCCCCGCCGATTTTTTAATGGATTTAACAGTACCTAGTGGTAAATCTTTTTTCGGATGCGGAACAGGAAAGGTTTTCCCTGTTATCGGAGACCACCATATTTGATGGCTGGTCCCTTTGTGCCGCCGCAATTCACACCCTGCTGCTGTTAGCTCCTTTATCAGGTCAGTTGATTTCATATTTCCTCCTAACCTGAAAACAACTATACACACATATACACACTAATCAACATTTATTAATCAATAGGGGCGAACCTATTTTCACCCCACGGACGCCCATTATCTCAATGGGGTGGAATATGAAGATGAAAGAAAATCCTGATTTATGGGCTGACATGTTAAATGGCCTAAAAAACTCGTGGCCGCAAATATCCGGCTCAGTGTTGGCAATAGCCATTTGTTACGGCCGACTGATTTACGACGGCGTGGAACGGAAGAACCGCTGGGTAGAAGCGTTGCTCTGTGGTGCCTTGTCATGGAGTGTATCCAGTGGTCTGGAGATGTTTGGCATTCCTATCAATTTTGCACCGGCTATCGGGGGCGCCGTTGGTTTTATCGGCGTTGAGAAAATACGCGAGTTTGCTGTCCGTGCGATTAACAAACGGTTGGGGGATAAATGATGCCCAGAGGCATTGGCAATAACAATCCGGGCAATATTCGTCACGGTGATAAATGGCGAGGGTTACGTGATATCCAGACCGATAAATCATTCTGCCAATTTGTTTCGCCGGAATATGGCATACGGGCGATGCTCAAAATCCTGCGCAATTATGTGAAACTCTACGGTGATAATACTATCCGCCAGTTTATTACCCGCTGGGCACCACCGAGTGAGAATGATACCGAGAGTTACATCACCTATGTGAGTAGAACAGTGGGCATCGATAGTCGTGCAG
>NZ_JBBMXF010000017.1:0-62082 GCF_037996785.1 Xenorhabdus thailandensis | reverse complement strand
TTGATGTTCTAACGCCGGCCCGTTATCCGGGTTGCGGACAGTGTCTGGTGGGTAGTTTGACTGGGGCGGTCTCCTCCCAAAGTGTAACGGAGGAGCACGAAGGTTAGCTAATCACGGTCGGACATCGTGAGGTTAGTGCAAAGGCATAAGCTAGCTTGACTGCGAGAGTGACGGCTCGAGCAGGTACGAAAGTAGGTCTTAGTGATCCGGTGGTTCTGCATGGAAGGGCCATCGCTCAACGGATAAAAGGTACTCCGGGGATAACAGGCTGATACCGCCCAAGAGTTCATATCGACGGCGGTGTTTGGCACCTCGATGTCGGCTCATCACATCCTGGGGCTGAAGTAGGTCCCAAGGGTATGGCTGTTCGCCATTTAAAGTGGTACGCGAGCTGGGTTTAGAACGTCGTGAAGTTCGGTCCCTATCTGCCGTGGGCGTTGGAAGATTGCAAGGGGCTGCTCTAGTACGAGAGGACCGGAGTGGACGCACCACTGGTGTTCGGGTTGTCATGCCAATGGCACTGCCCGGTAGCTAAGTGCGGAAGAGATAACCGCTGAAAGCATCTAAGCGGGAAACTTGCCTTAAGATGAGTCTTCCCTTACCCCTAGAGGGTACTGAGGACGTTCGAGACGAGGACGTGGATAGGCCGGGTGTGTAAGCGTTGCGAGACGTTGAGCTAACCGGTACTAATGAACCGTGCGGCTTAACCTGACAACACCGAAGGGGTTTTCGGGAGTGGAAAGAGAGACGGGTTTCAGCGTAGAAAAGCAGCTTGTTCGGGATTGAAAACAGGATTTGTCTGGCGGCAATAGCGCGGTGGTCCCACCTGACCCCATGCCGAACTCAGCAGTGAAACGCCGTAGCGCCGATGGTAGTGTGGGGTCTCCCCATGTGAGAGTAGCACTGCCAGACATCAATTAGCCAGAGAAGCCATCCGTCATCGGATGGCTTTTTTGCGTTTGGGTGTTTGGAAAAATCAATTTTGACCTCATCAATGAACTCTATAACACAGCTTTTCCTTTACATGAGCAGAGAAGTCATCAGGGCCGTTTGTCTTAAGCTACCCTGAGCAGCTAAGCAAACAGAGTTATCAGGCGTTTAAAGATTGTTTGAACCTCCAAGTTATGAACTCTGCCTATCTTTAATTTTATTAATGAAAGGTTGATATTGGTTACATCGTATTATGACTAATATCACCTTAACTTTTCTCCCTTATTCTGATAACTATTTTCCATATAATAAAATGAAATAATTTCAATTTGAGTACAATAACTCGACATTTTCCTTCCGTTTGGGGTAAATTTGGCTATCTAGAAGTCTAAAGGTAAAAACTAAATAGTCGAGGTTTTAAGCAATGCCAATTCGTGTACCAGATGAATTACCTGCGGTGAATGCTCTTCGCAATGAAAACATCTTTGTTATGACGTCAACACGGGCCAATATTCAGAATATTCGTCCATTGAAGGTATTGCTGCTCAACTTAATGCCAAAGAAGATAGAAACAGAAAACCAGTTTATTCGCTTATTGTCTAACACACCGCTTCAAATCGATATTCAATTGCTGCGCATTGATAGTCGTCAATGTAAGAATACCCCTGCTGAACACCTGGATACTTTTTATTGTGATTTTGATTCAATAAAAGATCAAAATTTTGATGGATTGATTGTCACAGGCGCCCCGTTAGGACTTATTGAATTTGAAGATGTGGTGTATTGGAGTGAAGTTGAAAAAATAGTGACTTGGGCAAAAGAACATGTTACTTCGACACTTTTTGTTTGTTGGGCGGTTCAAGCTGCATTAAAAGTTCTTTATCAACTTCCCAAGCATACCCGAAAAACTAAACTCTCTGGTGTTTATTCTCATTCAACTTTAAATCCTCTGGCATTGTTAACCCGTGGATTTGACGAAACATTTTTTGCTCCTCACTCGCGTTTTGCTGATTTTCCTGAATCTCTTATTCGTGAACATACGGATTTAGATATTTTAGCCCGTTCAGAAGAGGCTGGAGCCTATTTATTTGCCAGTAAAGATAAGAGATTAGTATTTGTAACAGGGCATCCTGAATATGATGTAGGGACATTAGCTGCGGAATATTGGCGTGATCGTAATGCAGGTTTGGAACCAAAGTTGCCGGTCAATTACTTCCCGGATAACGATCCTGCAAATAAACCTGTTGCATCTTGGCGTAGTCACGGCCATTTACTATTTTTAAATTGGTTGAATTACTATGTCTACCAAATTACGCCATACGATCTTGCTTTTATGAACCCTACCTTAGATTAAACCCAATTTAAATTTTAAATAAAAATGAGGGGTTGCTGAAGCGAGACACTTCTCATTTTGTTAATTTTCCTTCCGTTGCTGTCGTTCAATCATCAACCGTGATTTTTCATGCATAACAAAAACTTAACATTGTTGAGTGGAATTTTTCGGAATTTATTTCCTTACTTTTTTTATCTTTAACTTGTCTTAATTTATTGATTATATTTAATTAATTTTAATTATTAAAAATAATGGAAACTGTTTTTGATTTATTTTTTTAATTGATTATTCTTAAGCAGATGAGTGCTTAAATGTGAGAAGTGGGGAAATTATGCAGCAGGCATTAGCAACAAAATTAACCTTTATTAAACCTTTTGGAGAGGCGGAGAAACAGGTGTTATCACCTGAATCTATTCGCTTTTTAGAAGAATTAATTATCGAATTTTCTGACAGACGTACAAAATTATTGAATGAACGTGTACGTTGGCAGGAAAAGATAGATAATGGTTCATTACCTGACTTTATTTCGGAAACAGCTTCCATTAGAAATGGGAATTGGAAAATTCAGGGAATACCCGATGATCTCAAAGATCGTCGAGTTGAAATAACCGGTCCTGTAGAGCGCAAGATGGTCATCAATGCCTTAAATGCCAATGTAAAAGTATTTATGGCCGATTTTGAGGATTCATTAGCACCTGAATGGGATAAGGTTATCAATGGACAGATTAACTTAAGGGATGCTGTCAATGGGACTATCTCATATACCAATGAGCAGGGTAAGCGTTATGAGTTGAAAGCAGATCCTGCAGTATTGATTGCCCGGGTTAGGGGATTACATCTATCAGAAAAACATATCCTCTACAAGAACGAACCGATTTCTGGCGGGTTGTTTGATTTTGCTCTCTATTTCTACTTGAATCATAAGAAATTACTGCAAAAAGGCAGTGGTCCTTATTTTTATCTACCTAAAATACAGAGCTACCATGAAGCACAATGGTGGAGTGATGTTTTCAGTTTTACAGAATCACGTTTCAATTTGCCAATAGGTACGATTAAGGCAACGGTTTTGATTGAAACCTTGCCAGCCGTATTCCAGATGGATGAAATTTTGTATCACTTACGTCATCACATCGTTGGCCTAAATTGTGGGCGCTGGGATTATATTTTCAGTTATATCAAGACACTGAAAAATCATGCTGACCGCGTTTTGCCGGATCGTCAATCCGTGACGATGACACAACCTTTCTTGAGTGCTTACTCTCGCTTGCTGATTAAAACCTGTCATAAACGTGGCGCATTTGCAATGGGCGGGATGTCGGCATTTATTCCTAGTAAAGATCCTGCGCAAAATCAGCAAGTTTTGCACAAAGTCAGAGCGGATAAAGCACTGGAAGCCAATAACGGCCATGATGGTACATGGGTGGCGCATCCAGGGCTTGCAGATATTGTCATGGAGGTTTTTGACGCAAAGCTGGGAGAACGTCACAACCAATTAACCGTTTTACGTGAAGAAGATGAGGCGATTACGGCTGAACAATTACTTGCGCCTTGTTTGGGAGAAAGAACAGAAGAGGGAATGCGCGCAAATATTCGAGTTGCCGTTCAGTACATAGAAGCCTGGATTTCGGGGAATGGCTGTGTACCGATTTACGGTTTAATGGAAGATGCTGCTACAGCAGAGATTTCCCGAACTTCGATTTGGCAATGGATCCGCCATGAAAAATCACTCTCTAACGGTAAAAAAGTGACAAAGGAACTGTTCAGAGAAATGTTAAAAGAAGAACTCGATGTTATTAAACAGGAAGTTGGGGAGCGGCGTTTTAATCAAGGACGGTTTATGGAAGCTTCTGATTTAATGGAAAGAATTACCACTCAGGACAACTTAATTGATTTCCTAACATTACCTGGTTATCAGTTATTAGACTAGCTTAAAGACAATAATGGCAAAAATATCCGATTAATTAAAAATAGGAAGTAGAACATCATGACCATATCCCGGAAACAACAAATCGCTCAGTTGGAACAAGAGTGGCAACAACCGCGTTGGAAAGGTGTCACTCGACCATATAGTGCTGAAGACGTCGTCAAATTGCGTGGTTCGATTAATCCTGAACATACTTTAGCGCAAATGGGGGCGAAAAAATTATGGAACTTGTTGAATGGTAAAGCAAAAAAAGGCTATGTGAATGCGCTTGGGGCGCTGACAGGCGGCCAGGCACTTCAACAAGCTAAAGCAGGTATTGAGGCGGTTTATCTTTCCGGCTGGCAAGTGGCGGCAGATGCGAACACCGCAGCGAGCATGTATCCTGATCAATCATTGTATCCTGTTGATTCTGTTCCTAATGTAATCAAACGTATTAATAATAGCTTCCGTCGTGCAGATCAGATCCAATGGTCAAGTGGTATCGAGCCAGATAGTCAAGAGTATATTGACTATTTCCTGCCGATTGTCGCTGATGCAGAAGCGGGGTTTGGTGGGGTATTGAACGCATTTGAACTGATGAAAGCGATGATCGAGGCTGGTGCCGCGGCAGTGCATTTTGAAGATCAACTGGCGGCAGTGAAAAAATGTGGACACATGGGTGGGAAAGTCTTGGTTCCGACTCAAGAGGCTATTCAGAAGTTGGTCGCTGCACGATTAGCGGCTGATGTCTCTGGTGTACCCACCTTGCTAATCGCTCGCACTGACGCAGATGCAGCAGATTTACTGACTTCAGATTGTGATCCTTATGACAAAACGTTCATTACTGGCAAACGAACCTGTGAAGGTTTCTATTGCACCCGTGCTGGTATTGAACAAGCTATCAGTCGTGGATTGGCTTATGCGCCTTACGCAGATGTTGTCTGGTGCGAAACCTCGACACCGGATATTGAAGCGGCTCGTTGTTTTGCTGAAGCCATCCATGCTAAATATCCTGGCAAGTTGTTAGCTTATAACTGTTCGCCTTCTTTCAACTGGAAAAAGCATCTGGATGATAAAACGATCTCCAGTTTCCAGGATCAGTTATTTGCGATGGGATATAAATTCCAGTTCATCACACTCGCGGGCATACATAGCATGTGGTTCAACATGTTTGATTTGGCCTACGATTACGCACGTGGTGAAGGAATGAAACATTATGTTGAAAAAGTTCAGGAACAAGAATTTGCTGCCCTTGACCGTGGTTATACATTCTCCTCACATCAGCAGGAAGTGGGTACGGGATATTTTGATAAGGTGACCACGATTATTCAGGGAGAGGGTTCTTCTGTTACTGCATTAACCGGATCAACTGAAGAACAGCAATTCTAAGTTCATTATCCTGATTGAGGTAGTAAATTGTGGGGGAATTCCAATAAAGGGATACCCCTTTACGTGTCGGGTAGAGGTGGCTAAATATGGAAATAGATCTCGCACATTTAATTGCACAAACCATTTTACAGGGATTTGATGCGCAATATGGTCGGTTTCTGGAAGTCACTTCTGGGGCGCAGCAACGTTTTGAACAGGCTGACTGGCCGGCTGTACAACAGGCGATGAAAAAGCGGATTAACTTGTATGATCATCATGTTGGATTGGTGGTGGAGCAATTGAAACGCATTCACACTCCGTTACAATATGATGAAGATTACATTGCCGAAGTTAAAGCGGTTTATACCTGTTTACTGCCTGATTATCCGCGTTTTGAAATTGCAGAAAGTTTTTTTAATTCAGTTTACTGTCGATTTTTCAAACATCGTAACTTGAAACCAGAAAACCTCTATATCTTTTCTTCTCAACCTTCTTCCCGTTTTCGCCATATTTCTCGCCCATTATCACGGGATTTTTTCCCTGATGGGGATCTTGCATCAATGCTGCGAACCATTTTAAATGATTTGCCATTACGCCTTAAATGGGAGGATTTAGATCGAGATATTGGTTATATCACGCAATATTTACAGAATACATTCTCCCAATGTGATTTATTACACTCCACATTCCAAATTGCTAATGAACTATTTTACCGTAATAAGGCAGCCTGGTTAGTAGGAAAAATTAGAATGGGGGCGATTGTGTATCCCTTTTTGTTACCGATTCATCACAATGAATCGGGGGGAATTTTTGTCGATACCTGCCTGACCAATTACGATGATGCCAGCATTGTTTTTGGTTTTGCCCGTTCCTATTTTATGGTTTACGCGCCCTTACCCGCAGCGTTAGTTGAGTGGTTGCGTGAAATTCTTCCTACGAAATCCACGGCAGAGCTATACATGGCGATAGGCTGTCAGAAACACGGTAAAACAGAATACTACCGTGAATACTTGACATTCCTTAATGCCACTCAGGAACAGTTTACAATTGCACCAGGTGTGAAGGGCATGGTCATGCTAGTTTTCACTTTCCCGTCATTTGATCGTGTATTTAAAGTGATTAAAGACAAATTTGCACCACAGAAAGAGGTTTCTCAAGAACGTGTTCAGGAGTGCTATCGACTGGTAAAAGAGCATGATCGTGTTGGAAGAATGGCAGATACTCAGGAATTCGAAAACTTTGTGATTGATAAACGCCATATTAGTCCTGAGTTAATGGTAGAATTGCAAAAAGAGATACCCGAAAAGTTAGAAGATTTTGGAGATAAACTTTTGATAAAGCATCTTTATATGGAACGTAAAATGATACCGTTAAATATTTATATGGAACAGATCAATGAAGTGCAATTAAAGGATGTGATTGAAGAATACGGAAACGCCATTAAACAACTGGCTGCTGCAAATATTTTCCCTGGTGATATGTTGTTTAAAAACTTTGGTGTGACACGTCATGGGAGGGTGATTTTCTACGATTATGATGAAATTTGTTACATGACCGAAGTGAACTTTCGGGATATTCCTCCACCACGTTATCCTGAAGATGAATTGGCGAGTGAACCTTGGTACAGCGTTGCTGTTAACGATGTTTTTCCAGAAGAGTTTCGACATTTTTTATGCACTGACAAACGTATTCGGTGTTATTTTGAAGAAAGTCACAGTGATCTATTTAAGGCAGATTATTGGCGGACTTTGCAAGAGCGGATTAAAAAAGGATATATAGAAGATGTTTTTGCTTATCGCCGTAGACAGCGGTTCAGTCAGCGTACTGAAATCAACCAAATAAAACGTATCATCAGTGGTATTACCATGTCCACATATAAAGATAATGAATTATTACATGATAAAGAATAGCGTAATGCCTTAACACCGCCATCCTTTTCTTCTGGGAAGAATTTAAAACAGTTCAGGCCATAACTCATCCCCAGCATTAATTCAGAAACAGTGTGGCTCCCTGGAATAAGAGGGATTGAGTCTGTATTTGCGGCTTTTAACAGTTCATCAGTCAATCCTGGGCTAATGGCAAATTGAACACCGCGGCAGACAATTATTCAGGATTAATGACAGTGCCTGCACTGATAATAGCTTGAGGCACTTCTTTGGCGATAAAACGAATGGTTTCCAGTGCACATTCAGTTCCTAATGTCACTTCCAGAGTACGAATTCTACCGGCAACCAATGCCCTCGCCAAAGGAATAGCATGTTCAATTTCATTGATAACAATGACAGGGCTATCGGTCAGGATATTTTCTGCGGTTGTTTTCCAAAGCCGTTTCTCCCGTTGATTAAAAGTAATGCAATATGTGCAATTCTGGCATTACAGTAGCTTGTGGGCATTGATAATGGACAACGACAGCACAGTCACGATTTAGCTTGCCAGTCTAAAATTACTTAATTCCACCATATTCTCGGCTAATTGCTTTTGCAGCCCGCATAACAAGAGCGCCAAGCTCCGTCACTCGATCATCAGAGATGCGTGATACTGGGCCGGAGATGGAAATAGCGGCAAAAGCCTCATGATGCTCATCATAGATACAGGCAGCAATACAGCGTAATCCTAACGCATGTTCTTCATCATCAAATGAAAAACCTTGCTTGCGGATCTGTTCGAGATTTTCTGTTAATGCTGCGGCGGTGGTACAGGTATGTTGGGTATAAGCGTGCATCCCTTTTTTATGCAGCAATTGGAGGCGTTTTTGTTCAGATAGGGTAGACAGCAGGGCTTTCCCAGCACCGGAAGCGTGCATTGGTAGTTTACCGCCAATGGGGGCGGACATTCTCATCAGCGCGTTACATTGCACTTGATCGACAATCACGGCTTCATATTCATCCAGATTAAGGATGGCAAGGTTGACGGTTTCACCGGAATCTTCCATTAACTGACGCAATATCGGGTGAACCAGCACCATCAGATTACGGCTTTGTAGAAAACTACTGCCAACGACAAAAGCATGGGAAGCGATCACCCACAATCCTAGATCACCTATCTGGCGAACAAAACCATGCTGTTGCAAGGTGGTTAAAAGGCGATGGGTCGTGGAGTTGGGCAAACCAGCTTGTATCGCCAGATCAGTCAGGGCGACACCAACAGATGAATCGGAAATATATTCCAAAAGTGTTAGCCCTCGACTTAAAGATTGAACCTGACCGCTTGCAGCGGCACTGTTTGTCATCGTTTTCGTTTTTTTTGTGCGTTTGCTGGCAACGGCCGTGCTCATAAGATTCCCTCTGAATAATCGTCTGCTTGCAGCAACGATAGCTGCGATGGACATAAAATGGAATTTATTTTCGTTTTCTTATTATGGATGATAACGAGGGGAAAAACACATCCGATGTGTTGTGGTTTCTTCTTTGCAACATCAAAAAACCCGCTTTTTATGCGGGTTTTCTGGCAAGATATTTGACTTTATTTTTTCAGCCTTCAAACAAACTCTGATGCAATGTCTGAACGACCTGTTCCGCATCGTTACCAGGAACAAGCAGACAGACATTATGGCTGCTTGCACCACAGCTAATCATGCGAATATTAAATGGCTCCAACACACCAAAAATTCCTTTTCCCAATCCTTTTGCTTGTGAAAGTTCATTACCGATAATCGCCACTAATGCCATATCTTCTTCGACTTCCACACGGCACAATTTAGAAAGTTCAGTTAACAATGCATTGGTCAGCAGGTTGCCATTAGTGCTGGTGGAACCTTTGGTATCCAGCGTCAGGGCGATGCTGACTTCTGATGTAGTAATCAAATCTACCGAAATATTATGGCGTGATAGTAAGGTAAAAACTTCAGCCAGAAAGCCCCTGGCATGTAGCATTTTCAGGCTATGTAATGTCAGTAAAGTTTGTTTACGGCGCAAGGCCAATGCACGAAACAGCGGAGGATTTTCTGTTTTATCACAAACCACCGTACCACCTGCTTGTGGATCTTTGCTGGAGCCGACAAATACCGGAATGCCACAGCGAACAGCGGGTAGCAGAGTGGCAGGATGGAGGATTTTGGCACCAAATGTTGCCATTTCTGCCGCTTCATCAAAGGCAATTTTATTGATGCGTTTAGCTGTAGGAACAATACGGGGATCGGTAGTGTAGATGCCTGGAACATCTGTCCAGATATCAACACGCTGTAAACCAAGCGCTTCACCCAGTAAGGCGGCGGTATAATCACTGCCACCTCGCCCCAGCGTAGTTGTACGCCCTTTTTCTTCTCTGCCAATAAACCCTTGAGTAATGACGATGGTATCGTTCAGGCGAGGATGAAGAGATTCCATTGCCAAAGTATGGAGCTGGAGTATATCTGGCTCTGCCTGCCCAAAGTTATCATTGGTTCGCATGATCCGCCGGATATCAAACCATTCGGCATCCATATTGCGTTGACGTAGCAACTCTACAAACAATAAGGTGGACATAACTTCACCGTGGCTAACCAATTCATCTATCAATGCTTCTGAAGTAGCAAGCGATGCTGCTTCTGACAGCATTTCAATATTTTCCAGCAGACGATTTATTTCCTCACGGATCACACCAGCGTCATTCAATCGGTCAATAATGGCGTATTGAATGTCACGGATCTGTTTCAGGTAGTTCTCCCGTTTGTCACTCTCGCAGCCAGCTGCTAATGCAACCAGTAAATTGGTTACGCCAGCGGAAGCTGACAGAACGATCACACGGATATTGGTGTCCGCCAAGATAATGTCGGCGCAATGATTCATGGCATCAAAGTCTGCCACACTAGTACCACCAAATTTTGCTACTACATACTGTGAGTTAGGAGATGAAACAGCACACATGAATGATAACCTTTTGTTCGGAGGATAGTTCAGAGAGTAGGCTTTTAGAAATATCGGGTTAGGCGTATGGAGTCAATATTTGATGATGAAGCATAAATAATTTTCATGATGGAAAAGCAATTATCGTTTTTGCCTATCTCAACAATTAAGACTGGAAATCATGGGCTATTTTGACCAATATCAGTGATTACAAGGAAAAGGAGATTAATCACAGAATTAAACCGTTACAATCTGTGCATTCCTATTGTTATTGACAGTTGATAGAGAGCATTATTCATGAAAAGCATCAACCCTAGCCAGACCGAAGCCTGGAAAGCATTGCAGCAGCATTTTGAGCAAATGAAAAATGTGCATTTGCGGGATCTGTTTGAACAGGATAAAAAACGATTTACGACATTTTCTGCGACGTTTGATCAGCAGATTCTGGTGGATTACGCTAAAAACCGTATCACCGCGGAAACACTGGAGAAATTACAAGCATTGGCGCAAGAAACCGATTTAGCCAGCGCAATTCGCAGCATGTTCTCTGGTGAGAAAATCAATCGTACTGAAGATCGTGCGGTGCTGCATATTGCCCTACGTAACCGTAGTAATACTCCGATTATGGTGGATGGCGAAGATGTGATGCCGCAAGTCAATGCGGTGTTGGCGAAAATGAAATCATTCAGTGAGCGCATCATTAGTGGCGAGTGGAAAGGCTATACAGGCAAAGCTATTACAGATGTCGTCAATATTGGCATTGGTGGCTCTGATCTTGGTCCTTATATGGTGACTGAAGCACTGAAAGCGTATAAAAATCACCTGAATATGCATTTTGTTTCCAATGTTGATGGAACCCACATTGTCGAAACACTAAAAAACTTAGATCCAGAAACCACTTTATTTTTGGTTGCCTCCAAGACGTTTACCACGCAAGAAACGATGACCAATGCACATTCTGCCCGCCATTGGTTCCTGCAAAGTGCTGTTGATGAAACGTATATTGCGAAACATTTTGCGGCATTATCCACCAATGAACAAGAAGTGAGAAAATTCGGCATCGATCCCCAAAACATGTTTGAGTTCTGGGATTGGGTAGGGGGACGCTATTCGCTTTGGTCTGCAATTGGTTTATCTATTGCGCTTTCCATTGGTTATGAAAATTTCGAACAGCTGCTAAGTGGCGCCCATGCCATGGATAAACACTTTGAGCAAACGGCCTTCGAGCAGAACATTCCTGTTTTGCTGGCACTGATCGGCATCTGGTACAACAATTTCTTTGGTGCGGAAACTGAAGCGATTCTGCCTTACGATCAATACTTGCACCGTTTTGCTGCCTATTTCCAACAAGGCAATATGGAATCAAATGGTAAGTATGTCGATCGTAATGGCAATCCGGTGAATTACCAGACAGGGCCGATTATCTGGGGCGAGCCTGGCACTAATGGTCAACATGCGTTCTATCAGCTTATCCACCAGGGAACTAAATTGATCCCGTGTGATTTTATTGCGCCAGCAATCAGCCATAATCCAGTGAGTGATCACCACAGTAAACTACTCTCTAACTTCTTCGCACAAACTGAAGCATTGGCATTTGGTAAAACACAGGCTCAGGTGGAAGCTGAATTTGCGCAAGCAGGAAAAAATGCTGAAGACGTGGCAAATGTTGTGCCATTCAAAGTGTTTGAAGGTAACCGTCCGACCAACTCTATTTTATTACGTGAAATTACCCCATTCAGTTTGGGCGCATTGATTGCTATGTATGAACATAAGATCTTTGTTCAAGGTGCCATTCTGAATATCTTCTCATTTGACCAATGGGGCGTAGAATTGGGCAAACAATTGGCGAACCGTATTTTGCCTGAGCTGCACGATGCAGAAGCTGTAACTAGCCATGACAGCTCTACAAATGGGCTGATTAACCAATTCAAAACATGGCGTTAATCTGAACTGCCGTATTATCTATACGCATTAAATTTCAAGTTGCAATTTACAACACGATGAAACCTGATTTCTCCCCGCTAAGCGGGGAGAAGTTAGATTGGTAAATCTCTTCTCAGCTTAATAACTGTTATTAAGCTGAGTTTTTTTGTGAATTACATAATTTGTTATCAACTTTTAATTTTATTGGTTTGCAACATGATATCCTCACTCCCCATTCGTTGTGCTGTCGGGGAAATGGCTATTCCCCGCAATGGGAAAATAACATGGTAGATGACACAATATTAACTTCACCCTCCATTCACTGGTTATCGTCAGATAAGACTGACCATATTCCTGAATCTGTTTTCGATTGGCTGATGGAAGCCGGCTCAATGACACGTCGTTTTGAACAACATTGTCAGAATGTATCGGTGATGCCTTTCCGGGAGGGCTTTATCACTCCGGAAGCGTTAAGTAGTGAAAGTGAGCACTTACCTGTAAGTGAAAAATACTGGTTGCGTGAAACGGTCTTGTATGGGGATAACATCCCGTGGCTTTTAGGACGTACTATTATTCCAGTGGAAACACTCACAGGCCCAGATAAGAAATTGGTTGATATCGGAACTGTGCCACTTGGACGTTATCTTTTTAGTGGTAATAATCTAACACGGGATTATATTCAAATAGGCCAGCAGGGGGATCATTGGGTACGCCGTTCCTTATTGAGGCTGTCAGGCAAACCGCTGTTGCTCACAGAGACTTTTTTACCGAATTCACCTGTATATAAATAGAATTAAGATCAACAGAACTGAAGGGGAGAAATAGATTGAAGGTCAGTATGACGCGAGATAAATGGCGTGCTTATTGCCGTTTAATGCGTATTGATAAACCTATTGGCGCATTATTACTATTATGGCCAACCTATTGGGCATTGTGGATCGCCGCAAAAGGCATACCAGATTGGCACATAGGATTAGTATTTACTCTTGGTGTGTTTTTTATGCGTGCGGCGGGATGTTGCATTAATGACTTCGCAGACAGAAAATTTGATGGGTATGTAGAACGGACAAAATCTCGTCCTCTCCCTAGTGGCGCTATTACCGAAAAAGAAAGCAAAATCTTGTTTGCCACACTGGTACTCATTTCTTTCGCACTGGTTTTGACACTGAATAAAATGACGATTGCATTGTCGGTCGTTGGTCTGGCATTGGCGTGTGTTTACCCTTTTGTCAAGCGTGTTAGTCACTTGCCACAAGTTGTGTTAGGTGCGGCTTACGGCTGGTCAATTCCGATGGCCTTTGCCGCAGTTAGTGAATCCTTACCCTTGGAATGCTGGCTGTTATTTTTAGCTAATATCATTTGGTCTGTAATTTACGATACGCAGTATGCCATGGTTGATCGTGACGATGACCTGAAAATCGGCGTGAAATCGACCGCCGTACTTTTCGGACGCTTTGATAAACTGATCATTGGCATTCTGCAATTCATCATGCTGGGCATTTTGGTCTTCGTTGGCGGGATGGTGAATCTGGGCGGGATCTATTATTGGACGGTATTGCTGGTAACAGCATTATTCATTTATCAGCAAAAATTGATCACAAATCGGGAAAGGTCTGCCTGTTTTCACGCTTTTATGAACAATAACTACGTTGGTTTAGTTCTGTTCCTCGGCATCTTTTTTAGCTATGTCTAATAGGGTGTAGCGTTTAGATAACGGGCGGATTACCACCCGTTATCTTCTGACCAGCGTGGTGTCGTTATTGCTGATCTTGTGTTACCTGTAAAGGTTCATTTTGTTCTGGTGGCATACTGACACTTTCAATCGTCAAACGAATTTCAGGTGACATCAGCTCACTCAATACATGATAGAGTTCCTGGGCACTGGTGGTAATCATATCGCCGCTGTCTTGAATATAACCTTCTTCACGTAACGTATTGACCGAGGAAACAAAAACGGCCTTGTCAAAGAACTCCGGCGCATTGATGCCATGCAGCACTGACAGACGTTGTGCCAGCATCCGGCTCTCTTTTTCCAGTACACCACGGCTGATTTCAGGTGTGGCATTCAACAAAGAGAGCGTAATGGCATAACGTTGCAGCGTTTCCCTGATGCCGGCTGCCAGCAATTGCAGCGGGCGAATACGCGCAGGATTTAGCACCAGCATTCCTTGCTCTTTGTTGCAGACAAGGCATTGGCGTGCCAGCTCATCAATCAAGGTATTGACAACCTCCGGGAGCGTTTCCTTGCTGTAACGCATGAAAAGTTCCTGCTTGATCAGCGGATAAATCAGCGCTACTTGTCTGAGCAATTCACTGCGACTAATGCGGCGGTGATGCATAATAATACTGGTAATCAGGGATGGTAGGATCAATAAGTGCTGGATATTATTACGATAATAAGTCATCAATACCGCGCTTTCACGTGGCAGGATAATAATATCTCCCAGACTATCTTTCTCGACCTCAAACTTATCCATCATAAGAGCGTGATCTAGCAACTCTTCTGCGGTTTGGTTTGGCACCGTGATATTGTCAGTGTAAGGCACATTACGCAGTAATTGCAGATAGCAATCCAACTGCTCAATAAGCTGTTCACGGGTCAGTGCTCGCTGGCGTGATGACAATAATGCCGTAGTGCATAAATTAATAGCATTGGCAGCGGCAGCATTATTGATATTGACCATAATATTGTTAGCCAGTTTACTGACTGTTGGCGTCAGCCATGTTGGACGTTGCGATTCGATTGGATCAATGGAATCACGCCACTCTGGGACATGTTGATTCAGGTATTGTGTCAACGGGATAGGTTCACCAAAATTCACGTAACCTTGTCCCAGATTACGTAATTTACGCAACCCGCGCACCATCTGGAAAAAGCTCTCTTTTTCCTTGGTTGCACCGCGCAGCTCTTTGGCATACGTTGCCACTTCCATCACATGCTCATAACCGATATAGATCGGCACAATCGTGATGGGACGAGATTCCCCTCGCAGCATGGCTTGCAAGGTCATGGAGAGCGTTCCAGTTTTGGGATCAAGCAAACGACCAGTCCGGGAGCGTCCTCCTTCGACAAAGTATTCAACTGAATAACCACGGGTAAACAACTCGCCGAGATATTCACGAAAGAGGGTTGAATAGAGCTTATTACCTTTAAATGTACGGCGGATAAAGAACGCACCGAGACGACGGAATATCGGGCCGGCAGGCCAGAAATTCAGGTTAATGCCCGCAGCAATATGAGGTGGAACCAGCCCTTGGTGATAGAGCACATAAGAGAGCAAAAGGTAGTCCATATGGCTGCGATGGCATGGAACATAAACCAGTTCATGGCCATCCTGCGCCAACTTGCGAACCCGTTCGGCGTTATGAACATTGATGCCTTGATACAAACGGTTCCAGGTCCAGCTTAAAACCCGATCGGTCAAGCGTACGGTTTCATAGGAGAAATCCGCGGCAATCTCTTCCAACATATTGATGGCGTTCTGCTTTGCTTTTTCGGGAGAGATTTTCTTGCTACGGGCTTCATCAGCAATCGCTTTTTCTATTGCTTTTGATGTCAGCAACTTGTTGAACAGATCCTGCCTGGCAGGCAAACGCGGCCCAACTGCCGCAAGACGCTGGCGAGAATAGTGCATCCGAGCCACACGGGCGAGTTTATTGGCGATGATATTATCTGCACCATGCTCGTCAGCCATACGGCGTAAAGACACCGGTGTGGAGAAACGGACAAAACTATCCCGTCCAAGCCATAAGATGGCAAATAATTTTTGTACACCGTTTAGCAAACGTAATTGTGGGGTTGTATGTCCTTCTTGCCCTTCGCGTCCTGGGGAGCGGCCAAACATGACGGAAACGGGCACCATCTGGATATCTAGATCAGGATTATTGTGATGTAAGTCCAGATAAGAGTGAAAAATTTTCACAGATTCATGTTTTGGAGCATAACAACGGAACACACGTGGACCGTTATCGATAAAAACACAACTGGGAAGCTGTATATCACTAATTTCCAAAGGATCCAAAGGATCTGGTAAATCTTGCGCCAGACATTGTTGACGCAGAGTCAATAAGTCTGTTTTTGAGTGATACGGCAGTATATACAAAATAGGCCGAGTCGTATCAAGACGCAGCTCCGCAATAGGATCCGTAGGGATTAATTTACTTTTTACTAATAATTTTAGTGGTAAATTCAATAACTTATAATATATTTTACGCCAACCTGACATAACTGCTTTAAGCCTCTTGTTAGCAACGCATCGCAAGGATACCAGAAACAGATTTTGAGATCTGTGGAAATAAGACAATAATAAGAGCGAAAAGTTATATATCCATATCATCATTGAGTTCATTTAAAGAAATTTTATGGCAAATCAATCAACAGGTTTAAGTCGTATCATTAAAGCTGCTGGGTATTCGGTGAAAGGAATTAAGGCTGCATGGCAAAATGAAGCGGCATTTCGGCAGGAAGTAATTGCTGCCATACTTGCGATCATCATAGCATTTTCTTTAGATTTTAGCTTACTTGAGAGACTCTTCCTGATTGGCTCTATTATGCTGGTGGTCATTGTTGAAATTCTCAATAGTGCCATAGAAGCCGTCGTGGATCGCATTGGTAGTGAATATCATGAATTATCAGGTCGAGCGAAAGATATGGGATCTGCGGCGGTATTGCTCACCCTACTTTTTGGCGTTATTTATTTGGGGAATGATCTTGGTCACATTTTATGGGCTGAGAAGTAGCGTGTTTTTTCATCAAATACGTTATTTAGTTGCTTTTACATGCCGACTGGTTCCCAATTCGGCTTTACCTGTATATACTCACAGTCTGACTGTATAAACAAACAGGGGGCGAAATGAAAGCGTTAACTGCCAGGCAGCAGCAAGTCTATGACTTGGTGCGTGACCATATTTCGCAAACGGGTATGCCACCAACACGTGCTGAAATTGCAGCGCAGCTTGGTTTTCGTTCACCTAACGCAGCAGAAGAGCATTTAAAGGCACTTGCGCGTAAAGGGGTGATAGAGATTATCTCTGGTGCATCCAGAGGTATCCGTTTGCTGCTTGAAGAAAATGAAGGGGCAGGATTGCCGTTGATCGGTCGTGTTGCTGCCGGGGAACCACTGCTGGCTCAGGAACACATCGAAAGTCACTATAAGGTTGATCCTGAATTATTCAAACCAAGCGCTGATTTTTTATTACGTGTCAGTGGGATGTCCATGAAAGACATTGGGATTATGGATGGAGATTTACTGGCTGTACATAAAACACAGGATGTTCATAATGGGCAAGTTATTGTGGCGCGTATTGAAGATGAAGTCACAGTAAAACGCTTCAAACAAACAGGAAGCAAGATTGAACTGATTGCTGAGAATCCGGAATTTAAGCCTATTGTTGTTGATTTAAGTGAGCAAAATTTCACTGTTGAAGGATTGGCAGTCGGCATTATTCGTAATGGGGACTGGTTCTGATTGTAAAGGCGATAATTGCAGTTTGCCATCCTGGGGCGGTCATTTTTCCCAGAACCCGTTAAACTTAAGTTTAACAGGAGCTTGAAAAATATATGATTATATCAGTTATGACCGCCTCATTGTTCAATTTATCTTCAAGCGTTTTTTATTTCTTTCTATTTTCTTCAGCCGAATGATTGTGCTGGCATGTATCGCGCTCCGTGCAGGATTCAATTTCATGGCAGGAGGAACACATACCATGAACTTCTATCACACTATTTCGCAAATGAAATCCTGTACCTTGTGCCAACTGCTGAATAGCTGATGCTATATCCTTTGCATCCTTTTCGGTTACTAAACCACAAAATTCACAAATAAACATTGCCGAAGTGTGACTTGGCTCTTCAAAATGATGGCAAAGTACATAGCTGTTTGTGGATTCTATTTTGTGAATAAAACCTTGTTCCAGCAGAAACTCCAATCCACGATAAACTGTTGGAGGCTTAGCTTGTGGCTCAACTTCACGTAATAAATCCAGCAAATCATAAGCGCTTATTGCGCCAGGTTGTTCAGTGATTAAACGAAGAATTTCAAGGCGTTGAGGCGTCAAACGAACTCCTCTTGACAGGCATATTGTTTCAGCCTGTGCCAGTAACTTTTTTTGATTGATAGTTTTCATTACACCTCTCACACCTACACGATGCTAATGACTTTAATGTTATCATGTTTTTTAACCTGAGAGTGGGATCGATATGATGTTCAGTTCTCTTCTGATGTGCAATATGCCTGTGAAGAAAAGGGGTTAACTTGTCATGATGAGATACTTGAAAATAAAATTAATCCGTGGATAAGAACAATAAAATGGGTCAAATAACGAAGGAAACTTATTTAGATAATTATATTGGAAATTAAAATTATATTCTGTTTAAATATAGTCTTCTTTATTATTAACACTAAAAATAGTATTTTACATTACTAATATTAGAGATGGTCAACAATGATTAATGAAAAAGCTGTTTATTCTAGTAGTTCCACTTAGGAAGAAAAAAGATTTAAACATTAAAAATATTCTAAATACATCTTACTTAATGGATTAAAAATGAAAGAATTATTACAAAACCACCCGAATAATAGAAGATTTCCTGTTAATGGTTTTAGGATAATCAAAAATATCCTCAAGGAAAGAAAAGGCGTGGTATTTCTCAGACCTATTCAGATCGTGGGTTTAAGTGTTCTTTGGATTGCGACCTTTTTTCTGGTTGTATTCTCGGTTGGAGTAACGATCCTGATCTTTGCTTCTAATAACGTACCTTCAAAGGGATATATACTTTGGGCTAGCATGATTGGCTTGAGCTTACTTGGTATATATCTCTCCACATATAGTTTCCAACGCATCAAAAATCTCCCTATTACCGAACAAAAACGTTATTACTTACAGGCAAAATATTCTGTTTTACCGGAAGAAAAACGTCAGGCATTGCGTTTGGATATCGTTAACTCTTATTACGAGGGTTTTTGGACAGAAACATTAGAACATTACCCTTTAAAAAGCCGAGTTTCTCGCGATAATTACCAATACCGTATCTTGCCCTTATCTGATGCAGAACCTCATCAGTCCCAAGTCTATACAAATTGGGGAATACTTGATGAAAAAGATTATTGGAAAGTATTGCATGATTTATGGGCAGGAATGCACTCAGAGCGTTTTGCGGTTGATGCAGTTTTTACCGATGGAGAAATGTTTAAGATACTTGGCAGTTTAATTGAAGAGCCAGAGGAATATATACAGCAATGTTCTCGCTCAATTAATGGACGCCCACCCGCTTTACTTTGGGGATTTGATCTCTGGCGAGCGATTGTTTTGAGCCGAAATTGTTTTGCGGCGGGCTATATTAGTGAAGAAACGGCGTGGAAAAATATATTAAAAACAGCCGATTATGTTTATGAAATTTTTGGCAGCTTCGATGAATTCTATACGAATTATCGGTTAGGTAATGCCTATTGGAGTCGAGATTTTGACACAGTGAAAGGACGCCTAAAAGCGTTTTTGTTTTACAAGGAATATTGTGACTGGCCGATAGCTCAATTACCTTGGCCAAACCCGAAAGGTATCTTTATGGAACAATATATGAAAGAGGGTTTTGCTGATGTGGTCAATTCCATGTTGAAGGATCAAATGGAAGATTCACTTTATGATGAGATAATGGATGAAGATAGTAGTCATACTGAAATTCGCGTTTTGCACTAATAACCAACGGGAATAATTTCTTATTGCATTACATAGTAGCTCTCTAAAAAGAGCTACTATACTATCACTTGCCCTCTATTTTGAATAATGAAATTCTTTGGTTTCATGTTTATGCATATAAAACCATATTGCCAAATTTATTATGAAAATAATTAAGCCGGAAATAACAATACCAAACCAACCATGAGATTTATAAGTATAAATAGAAATAATAGAACCTAATGCCGTACCTGAACAACAACTTGTCATATAAGCTGATGTTAATCGGTTTTGCGCTTCTGGCAATATTTTATAGATTGTACTTTGGTTAATAACATTCAATCCTTGAACAGCGAGATCTAATAAAATAATCCCAACAATTAACCCATAGATAGAGTATTGTACATATGCCATAGGTAACCAAGAAAATAATAAGAGAGTTAAACCGACTTTCGTTACCGATTTTGCCTGACCTTTATCAACATAATGGCCAACATTGGTTGCTATTAGAGCACCTGCAATCCCTGCTAGCCCAAATAAACCGATTACACCTTCTGGCGCGGGAACTCCGTTTTGTTCTAGCTCAGTGCCCCCGTGTCTTGGCGTGGGACTGTCTTCCGAATATACGGTTCTCTCTATAGATATATTTACCACCAGGCTTAACACCAATAGTGCAACGATAGCGGGCAGTGCCGTCTGCGCGCGGGCGTTTTTCTATGCTATAGTAGACCATCTTTAATACTCTCCTTTTCAGGTCCCCAAATTAATGGGGTTCTGCTTGGGGTGCTGATAATTCAAAAATAACCTGAAATGCACGAAAATATACAGATACAAAAACCTAATAAATTCACTGTAATATCAACGGATGCGAGAAGATTCAAACCTTCCCGCTTTTCCGTTGCGCCCATGTTAGACTGGACAGATCGCCATTGCCGTTACTTTCATCGTTTATTAAGCAAGGAAGCATTGCTTTACACGGAAATGGTTACAACGGGAGCGATTATTCATGGTAAAGGGGATTATCTGGCCTATAACGAGCAAGAACATCCAGTAGCACTGCAATTGGGGGGGAGTGATCCACAGGCATTAGCGCAGTGTGCCAGGATCGCACAGGAAAGAGGTTACGATGAGATCAATCTGAATGTGGGTTGTCCTTCTGATCGTGTGCAGAATGGTCGTTTTGGGGCTTGCCTGATGGGAGAATCCGCGCTAGTTGCTGATTGTATTAAGGCAATGCAGGATGTCGTGGATATTCCTGTTACGGTTAAAACCCGCATTGGAATTGATGAACAGGATAGCTACGAGTTTTTGTGTGATTTTATTGATATTGTTGTGAAAAACAGCGATTGCGATAATTTTATTATCCATGCACGTAAAGCATGGCTGTCGGGTTTAAGCCCGAAAGAAAACCGCGAAATTCCGCCTTTGGACTATCCGCGAGTCTATCAATTGAAACAAGATTTCCCCTACCTGACGCTTTCAATTAATGGTGGCATTAAATCGCTGGAAGAAGCCAAACAGCATTTGCAGTATATGGATGGCGTAATGGTTGGACGAGAAGCCTACCAAAACCCATCCATTCTGGCACATGTGGATCGTGAATTGTTTGATCAAACAGTTCCAGTGACCAATACGGTTGAGGCCGTTAAAGCGCTTTATCCTTATATCGAACAAGAGCTGTCTAAAGGCACTTATTTAGGGCATATCACCCGCCATATTCTAGGCATTTTCCAGGGGATCCCTGGGGCACGTCAGTGGCGTCGTCATTTAAGTGAAAACGCCCATAAGTCGGGCGCTGATATTATGGTTGTTGAAAAAGCGTTGGAAATGGTGACAGAGCGGATGTAAATCCGTTCAGAAATTATGGAATCAATAAGCTGGAACCGTGGGTTGCACGGTTTTCCAGCGTCTGGTGTGCTCTTACTGCTTCTCTCAGTGGAAATTTCTGGTTTTCTGGTACATCCACATTAATTTTGCCGCTGGCAATTAAAGCAAATAATGTCTTGCTGGCTTCAGCTAACTCTTCGCGAGTAGTGATATAGCCATTAAGGGAAGGGCGGGTGAGAAACAGCGAACCTTTCTGATTGAGGATACCCAAATTCACGCCGGTTACGGGGCCTGAAGCGTTACCGAAACTGACCATCAAACCTTGTCGTTTCAGGCAATCCAGCGAATCCAGCCAAGTCTCTTTGCCGACAGAATCGTATACGACACCGACTTTTTCCCCGCCAGTAATAGCCAAGACACGTTCTGCAATATTTTCGCGACGATAGTTGATGGTTTGCCATGCCCCTGCTGCCTTGGCGAGTGCCGCTTTTTCGTCTGAGCCTACTGTGCCAATCAATTTCGCACCCAATGCTTTTGCCCATTGGCAGGCAATCAAACCAACACCACCAGCGGCAGCATGAAATAGAATTGTTTCGCCTGTCTGGAGCTTATGAGTCAAATTGAACAGATAGTAAACAGTCAGCCCTTTTAAAAATGATGCAGCCGCTTGTTCGAACGAAATTTCATTCGGCAACAGCGCGACTTTGCTTTCAGGAACGTTGTGTATTTCACTGTAAGCACCTAAAGTTGACTGAGCATAAACCACACGATCACCGACTTTAATTGATGTCACATTGGAACCAACTTTAGTAACAATGCCTGCGGCTTCCGTTCCCAGGCCACAGGGCAGGCTGGCTGGTGGATATAACCCACTGCGCATGTAGGTATCAATATAATTAATGCCGATAGCTTTGTTTTCGACTTGTACTTCATCGGGAACAAGGTCAGCGGGTATAAATTCACAATATCGGAGTACTTCTGGGCCGCCAGTAGCGGATAATTCGATGTGTTTTGCCATGGTAACGCTCTCATTATATTAGAAATACTGGGAACAGCTTCGCATGTTTGCAATGAAATAGCTGCAAATAACGTTAATGTATTTGAAATCATTACAGACTATACGCATTAAACTTCAAGTTGCAATTGACAGCACGATATGAAACCTGATTTCTTCGCGGGGAGAAATCACACGCATCTTGAAATTAGATTGGTATATATATAATTACTCAAGGCTGTTTTCATGGCGTATACTGATACCCTATTTCGTTTTTTGTTTCGTGGATTGATGCGGTATACATGGCTGGAAAAAAACCAACTAACAACAGTATGGCTGAACCAAAAGATCGCCAAGTGGAAGGGCTGAAACTTCCACCACACTCTTTGGAAGCAGAGCAATCCGTGTTAGGCGGTTTGATGCTGGATAATGAACGTTGGGATAGTGTATCCGAACGGGTTACTAGCAATGACTTTTTTAGCCGACCACACAGGCGTATTTTTGCTGAAATGCAGCGTTTGCTCGAAACGGGCAAACCTATCGACCTGATCACATTAGCGGAATCTCTTGAACAGAATGGTGAACTCGATAATGTCGGAGGGTTTGCCTATCTTGCTGAATTGTCGAAAAATACCCCAAGCGCGGCGAACATCAATGCTTATGCCGATATTGTCCGCGAACGTGCAGTAGTACGCGAGATGATTGCGGTAGCCAATGAAATTGCCGATGCAGGCTATGATCCGCAAGGGCGAACCAGCGAAGAACTGTTGGATTTGGCTGAATCACGAGTATTCCAGATCGCAGAAAATCGGGCAAATAAAGATGAAGGTCCAAAAGGCATTGAACAGATCCTAGAAGAAACTGTTGAACGAATTGAACAGCTCTATCAGCGCCCGCATGATGGTGTAACAGGCGTTTCTACCGGCTATCAAGATCTGGATAAGAAAACCGCAGGATTGCAAAAATCAGATTTAATCATCGTGGCGGCGCGTCCTTCAATGGGTAAAACGACTTTTGCGATGAACTTGTGTGAAAACGCGGCCATGATGCAGGATAAACCTGTTTTGATTTTCAGCCTTGAGATGCCCGGCAACCAGATCATGATGCGTATGCTAGCGTCTCTGTCCCGCGTAGACCAAACACGTATTCGTACCGGTCAGCTTGATGATGAGGATTGGGCACGCATTTCCAGTACGATGGGGATCTTGCTGGAAAAACGCAATATGTATATCGATGACTCATCTGGTTTGACGCCAACAGAAGTACGTTCCCGTGCGAGACGCATTTTCCGCGAACACGGTGGGCTCAGTTTGATTATGATCGACTACCTGCAATTGATGCGAGTACCTTCTCTATCTGACAACCGAACACTGGAAATTGCGGAAATATCCCGCTCATTAAAAGCATTGGCAAAAGAACTTCAAGTGCCGGTCGTCGCACTCTCCCAGCTTAACCGTAGCTTGGAACAGCGAGCCGATAAGCGGCCGGTTAACTCCGATCTACGTGAATCAGGCTCTATCGAACAGGATGCTGACTTGATCATGTTTATCTATCGTGACGAGGTTTATCACGATAACAGTGAACTGAAAGGTGTGGCAGAAATTATTCTTGGTAAACAGCGTAACGGCCCTATCGGCACGGTAAGGCTGACATTTAATGGCCAATGGTCACGGTTCGATAATTATGCTGGACCAAGTTACAGTGACGAATAAATCCAAGTGCCTATCGTTCGTGTTCAAATAGCGTCAATAATCAATATCGAAGATAGGCTGTTATTATCAAACCTGACTGAAAAATGATAAAAAGGGGATGGAATGAAAGCGGCAACTGCTGTTATCGACCGCCGCGCTCTGCGACACAATCTGCAACAGGTGAGAGTACAAGCGCCTGACAGTAAGTTAATTGCAGTTGTGAAAGCAAACGCCTATGGACATGGTTTATTAGAAACTGCTTACACAATGGAAGATGCTGATTGCTTCGGTGTTGCTCGCATTGGGGAAGCGCTGGCCTTGCGCAGTGGTGGGATCGCCAAGCCAATCTTGCTATTAGAAGGTTTTTTTGAAGCGGCTGATCTCCCCGTTTTAGTCGTCAATCATATTGAAACCGTGGTGCATAGCATTGAACAGCTTGAAGCATTGGAACAGGCGGATTTATCCCATCCCATTAAAGTGTGGATGAAACTCGATACAGGTATGCATCGTCTGGGAGTCCGGATCGATGAAGCAGACGCATTTTATCAACGTCTCAGCCGCTGTCGTCATGTTGAGCAACCCGTTAATATCATCAGCCATTTTAGCCGTGCAGATGAACCCACAGTTGAAACGACCCAGCAACAAATGGAGCGTTTTATGGCATTTATCGTGGATAAATCTGGCGAAAAATCCATTTCTGCATCAGGGGGATCTTATTATGGCCAAAGGCGCATTTGGACTGGGTTCGTCCCGGCATCATGATGTATGGTGCTTCGCCGATGGCCGATAAGACTGCTGCCGATTTTAATTTACTCCCTGCCATGACACTCAAATCCAGCTTAATCGCCGTTCGTAAACACAAAGCGGGTGAAGCAGTAGGATATGGTGGTACGTGGAGCAGTGAACAAGACACCTATCTTGGCGTTGTGGCAATGGGATATGGTGATGGCTATCCCCGCAGTGCACCTGCCGGTACGCCAGTATTTATTAATGGTCGGGAAGTGCCACTTGTTGGCCGTGTATCTATGGATATGATTACTGTGGATCTGGGACCAACATGCCAGGATAAAGTTGGAGATGAAGTTATCCTTTGGGGGAATGCCCTGCCAGTTGAAAAAATTGCAGCGCATTCGGGGATCAGCGCTTATGAGCTAATTACGAAACTGACTTCACGTGTTGCGATGGAATATCTAGACGAATAATCCGGGTAAGTTATATTGTCTGTTATTGCACTTTTAATAAATAATTCAATAGCAGGGAGTATAACGTAATGTTCCAGAATGTTGATGCGTATGCGGGCGATCCTATCCTGTCGTTAATGGAAGAGTTCAAAAATGATCCCCGCGCAGAAAAAATAAATCTGAGCATCGGGCTGTATTACGATGAAGAGGGTATAACGCCAAAATTACAGGCTGTTGCAACTGCTGAAAAACAAATAAACGCCTTGCCACAGTCTGCTTCCCTTTACCTCCCAATGGAAGGTTTGTTTGCCTATCGTACGGCAATTCAGGCATTACTGTTTGGCAAAGATCACCCACTATTAAACCAACAACGTATTGCTACGATCCAAACATTGGGTGGTTCAGGCGCATTAAAAGTAGGGGCTGATTTTTTACATCGTTATTTTCCTGATTCTGAAGTATGGTGCAGTGATCCGACGTGGGAAAACCATGCCACTATTTTTGCCGGAGCAGGCATCAAAGTGAACTATTACCCTTATTTTGATGATAAAACCAAAGGGGTAAAGTTTGACGAAATGCTGGCAACATTCAAGCAATTGCCGGCAAAAAGTATTATTTTGATGCATCCTTGTTGCCATAACCCAACAGGTTCCGATCTCACCAATGACCAATGGGATCAGGTGGTTCAGGTGACTAAAGAGCGGGGATTGCTGCCTTTCCTTGATATCGCTTATCAGGGATTTGCCGATGGTATGGAAGAAGATGCCTACGCTATCCGCGCAATGGCCAATGCGGGGTTGCCTTGCCTGGTCAGCAACTCATTTTCGAAAATTTTCTCATTGTATGGTGAGCGTGTTGGTGGATTATCAGTTATCTGTGACGATGTAAAAGCGGCTGAACATGTCTTGGGACAATTGAAAGCGACGGTGCGCCGTATTTACTCCAGCCCACCAAATTTTGGTGCGCAGATTGTAGCCAGAGTATTGAGTAATCCTGAATTAAAAAACCAGTGGTTGGACGAAGTTGAACGGATGCGTTTGCGTATTCTGGAAATGCGGACAGTATTGGTCAATGCCCTGCAACAAGCACTACCAGAAAAAAACTTTGACCATTTACTGCAACAGCGTGGAATGTTCAGTTATACCGGATTTAGTCAGACACAAGTGGATAGATTACGTGAAGAATTTGGCGTCTATCTGGTCGGTTCTGGCCGCGTTTGTATGGCTGGTGTGAATCATCATAACGTGCAACGCATTGCAGAAGCGTTTGCGGCGGTGAGTTAATGATTTTTATTGTTTGCGAGTGTTGACCAAATGGCCATGCTTGTCTACATCTGTAGACGGCGTGGTGTGATATCTAATCACGCCAAGAAAATTAGTGATTTGTTGGTGAAAAAATCGGCTTAAAAAAACAGAAGGTTGCTGGAATTATGCAGCCTTCTGTTTTAATAGTTTCAATATAAATAAAGATTACTTTTGCAATAACTGATAGAACGTTGGGTTGTCATCACATTGTCCACCACCACACTCTAATAGGGTAGAAACTAGATTGGCTGCAATCAGAAATGCGAACAAGCCCATGACAATTTTGCCTGAAGTTGGAGGTGTGTATCTTGTTGAATCAACATTGCCTGTTTTCAGGGGCATGATAGCGGCGATGGCAATAATAGTCAGAATAGATAGAATGGCAGCCCAGGTATAAAAATGCAGGCCGAAGAAAGTTGAACCATATCCCGTATCGCCCGGCATGATATGAAGAGAAACCTGCCGCATGGCAATGAAACCAGTTATAATGCAGCCGAGCAGTGAAAGACTATAATGGGCATTTTTTATGCCAAAATAAATATTAAACAAAAAGCCAAAACCAATCATGATAATGCCTGCTCGCTGCAATAAACATAATGGGCAGGGAAGTTCAAAGCGGGCTAATTGATAATAAAACGCGATTATCAAAACCACACTAATACCGAACAGACCCAGAATATTTAAGGCCATTGCAAGGTTAGCATTACGCGGAGCTGACATTGTATTATTCATTATTGCCTCCGATTAGAAAGAAAGGTTCAATGCATCAGTTGCATGATATTTAAACCAAAATACCGTGATAACGAATAAAGCAAACCACAGGGTATATGTGAGCTTTTTCTTATCGGTAACAACTGTGACGATGATAATTAGCGCAATTAAGAATGGTAAAAACATATACATGTTTAATCTCCATTATAAATTTAAAGAATATGTTATGCCATTATGGCACTAATACTTCGGTGATGTGAGTATTAATAGTATTAGATCAACAATACAATACTAATTCACGAAAGGTTGTTTCACCTGAATTGACCGTAAGAAAAGGCTTAACTGTCCGTAGTAAATTGAATTTGATAAATAATTGTCTATAAAATAAATAAAAAACTCCCCACGATGTGAGGAGGATTATAAATAGTTTTTTTAAAATTAATCTCGCTCAAGTATTGGCTTCAAAAAACGAGCAGTGTGAGATTTTTCACATTGAATGACTTCTTCGGGTGTTCCTGAAACCAATATTTCACCACCGCCGCTACCACCTTCAGGGCCAAGATCGACAATCCAGTCAGCCGTTTTGATCACATCAAGATTATGTTCGATGACGACAATAGTATTTCCTTGATCTCGCAATTGATGCAGAACGGATAATAGTTGCTGAATATCCGCAAAATGCAGGCCGGTTGTTGGTTCATCAAGGATATACAGTGTCTGGCCTGTACCCCGTTTAGACAATTCCCGCGCCAGTTTTACCCGCTGCGCTTCCCCGCCAGAAAGTGTCGTTGCGGATTGCCCCAGGCGAATATAGGAAAGGCCGACATCTATCAAAGTTTGCAACTTACGGGAAAGCGCAGGAACTGCGTCAAAAAACTCACGAGCCTCTTCGATAGTCATATTCAGCACTTCATTAATATTCTTGCCCTTATATTTGATTTCCAGCGTTTCTCGATTGTAACGCTTACCCTTACATTGATCGCAAGGCACATAAACATCAGGTAAGAAATGCATCTCAACTTTAATTACGCCATCACCTTGACAGGCTTCACAACGTCCGCCTTTAACGTTGAAACTGAAACGCCCCGGTGTATAGCCACGGGTACGGGATTCAGGAACGCCTGAGAATAACTCTCTGACAGGCGTAAATATACCCGTATAAGTGGCAGGATTTGAACGTGGGGTTCTGCCAATCGGGCTTTGGTCGATATCGATTACCTTATCAAAATGCTCAAGACCCTGGATATCAATATAAGGGGCAGGACTAATATTTGTTGCTCCATTTAACTGACGCTGTGCAATAGGAAATAACGTATCGTTGATCAACGTTGATTTACCGGAACCAGAAACGCCTGTGATACAAGTGAACAGGCCGATGGGGAGATTTAATGTCACCTTTTTCAGGTTATTGCCTTTTGCGCCAATCAATTTCAGCATCTTATCTGGATTAACAGACACGCGCTGCTCTGGAATAGCAATTTGACGCTCACCACTGAGGAATTTTCCTGTGAGTGATTTTGGGCTTTCCATGATAGCGGTAATCGTTCCTTCGGCAACAATCTCGCCGCCATGTACACCTGCGCCCGGCCCAATGTCAATAATATGGTCAGCCGCACGGATGGCATCTTCGTCATGTTCGACAACGATAACCGTGTTACCCAAATTGCGCAGGTGCAGTAAGGTTTCCAGCAAACGCTCATTATCCCTCTGATGCAGGCCAATGGAAGGTTCATCCAATACATACATCACACCGACGAGTCCTGCACCAATCTGGCTCGCCAAACGGATACGCTGGGCTTCCCCACCGGAAAGCGTTTCTGCTGAACGGGAGAGCGTCAGGTAATTTAATCCAACATTAACCAAGAATTTCAGGCGATCACGGATCTCTTTCAGGACTTTTTCGGCAATTTGGGCGCGTTGTCCACTCAGCTTGATATTTTGGAAAAACGCCATCGCATGACCGATGCTGAAATCCGAAATTTGTGGCAGCGTAGTATCTTCGATAAAGACATAACGCGCCTCCTTACGCAGTCGCGTTCCATCGCAGGAAACGCAAGATCGATTGCTGATATATTTTGCTAACTCTTCCCGTACGGCGGTGGATTCCGTCTCTTTATAGCGGCGTTCCATATTGTGCAGCACACCTTCGAACGGATGGTGGCGAACAGTCACATCACCACGATCATTGGTGTATTTAAATTCGATGGATTCTTTACCTGAGCCGTATAAAACCACTTTCTGAATGGTTGGGCTTAACTGATTAAACGGTGTTTCGATATCGAATTTGTAGTGTTCTGCCAGTGATCTTAGCATCTGAAAGTAATAGAAGTTACGGCGATCCCAACCACGGATCGCACCTCCGGCAAGGGAGATACCTTCATTTTGGACAACGCGTTCGGGATCAAAAAATTGCTGAACCCCTAATCCATCACAAGTAGGGCAAGCCCCTGCGGGATTGTTGAAGGAAAACAAGCGAGGTTCTAACTCGCTCATACTATAGCCACAGATTGGACAAGCAAAATTGGCGGAGAAGATCAGTTCTTCGGCCTGTGTATCCTCCATATTGGCAATGACGGCAGTACCACCGGAAAGTTCTAATGCAGTTTCGAATGATTCCGCTAATCGCTGGGCGAGATCAGCACGCACTTTAAAGCGGTCGATGACGACTTCAATGGTATGTTTTTTCTGTAATTCGAGTTTTGGTGGATCGGAAAGGTCACACACTTCACCATCAATACGGGCGCGAATATAGCCTTGTGCAGCGAGATTATCCAGCAGCTTGGTATGTTCACCTTTACGCTCTTTGACGACAGGAGCCAGTAACATCAGGCGTTGGTTTTCTGGTAGAGCCAAGACGTTATCTACCATCTGGCTGATTGTTTGTGCCGCCAGCGTGATATCATGCTCAGGACAACGTGGTTCACCCACTCGCGCAAATAGCAGACGGAGATAATCGTGAATTTCAGTTATCGTGCCGACCGTAGAACGTGGGTTATGGGAAGTAGACTTTTGCTCAATGGAAATGGCCGGGGATAGCCCCTCAATATGATCGACATCCGGTTTTTCCATCAGTGACAAAAACTGGCGTGCATATGCAGAGAGGGATTCAACATAGCGACGTTGCCCTTCCGCATACAGGGTATCGAAAGCCAAAGATGACTTACCGGAACCCGATAGCCCAGTAATGACTATCAGCTTGTCACGGGGAATTATTAAATTGATATTCTTAAGATTATGGGTGCGGGCGCCCCGAACTTCGATGTTATCCATATACCACTTCCCAGATGATTGATAGAGCAAAACTCATAAACGCGTTATTATTGCACAAACATTGCTGAATGGATATACAGTATTTAACGGACAATCGTGCTGTCACCATGACAATGTAAAGTACGATGCGCTTCGCAAAGTATAATATAACGGCTCTCTGTTTAAACTTATCTCTCGCATGGTAAACTACATTGCTTATAATTAGATAAATCCGTTTTTAGCAAAATTCATTTCATCAGGAGTATTCCCAATGGCCAGCAGAGGCATAAACAAAGTTATTTTAGTGGGTAATTTGGGACAGGACCCAGAAGTTCGCTATATGCCGAATGGCGGTGCAGTGACCAACATTACTCTGGCAACGTCTGAGAGCTGGCGTGATAAACAAACCGGTGAGATGAGAGAGAAAACCGAATGGCATCGTGTCGTGTTTTTCGGCAAATTGGCAGAAGTCGCCGGTGAATACCTGCGCAAAGGTTCTCAGGTTTATATTGAAGGTTCTTTGCAGACCCGTAAATGGCAGGATCAGAACGGCCAAGACCGTTATACCACGGAAATTGTCGTCAATCCTGTCGGTGGGGTAATGCAGATGCTGGGTAGTCGTAGTGGCGCAGCACAGGATGCGCCAGCGCAAGGCGGTTGGGGGCAACCACAACAGCCACAAGCCTCTCAGCAATTCAGTGGCGGTGCTCCATCTCGTCCAGCGCAGTCGCCTATGCCACAGAGCAATGAGCCGCCGATAGATTTCGATGATGATATTCCTTTCTGAGCGGTTCGCTAAGCTGCTCAGTGTCTTGCAGGTGAAAGTCCTGCCGCAGTAGTTGGTTGATTTGACTGCGTAGCTATGGCGTACGTGTGGATGGTGACTGAAACACGGGAGCAACGCCGGATAAACGTGACCCCTGACCCAGACTGTGGGTGCGCGCAAGTATGCAGCCCGTAACGCAAGTGAACCTGAACAAGCCTCGTAAATTTCAGCCATACAGTTATGCTGGGAGAGTGTGGTGTAGGGTGATCCTGCCGAGCCTTTAGAATGGGGGCGAAGGCCAGTGAATCATGATGGATTAACAACCATATGAAGTCATGACAGGGATCCGGGGTATTGAGGATGGGATGCATGTATAGCACTGAGTGGAACGAACGAGACCTCTACCTGTCGTAGTCTAACCCACTGCGTAATCAAAGATATAAGGTAACCGCTGAAATTCTGAGAGATGCAGGATAGAGGAGTCGGAGGAGGTCATAGTACTGTTGATGGTAGGGACAACATAACCTTACCGTAGGGAAGGACCTCTACTTCTGTCATGCCTGTTGTTACAGGAGGTACTACGTGATTGCGAAAGCTCTAAACACGGCATTTGAAAAGGTACGAGTACTGCAACGCAAGCTATACCTGGCAGCCAAGGCGGATCCAAAACGTAAATTTGGTGTTCTGTATGACAAGGTATGTAGTGGTCGTGTGCTTGTTATGGCATGGACGCAGGTTAAAGCCAATAAAGGTTCTTCAGGAATTGATAGGTTAACAATCGATAAGATTGAAACTGAAATTGGTGTAGGTAACTTTCTGCAAGACATCCAGAAGAAGCTAGTTCAAAAGAAGTACTCTCCTCAACCGGTGCGTAGGGTTTACATTCCTAAACCGGATGGAAAGGAAAGACCACTGGGCATACCTGTTATTGAAGATCGTGTAGTTCAGGCAGCAGTAAAGATAGTCATAGAACCGCTTTTCGAAGCGAGTTTTAAAGATTTTTCATATGGCTTTCGGCCTCGCAGAAATGCGCAGCAGGCGCTGAGAGAAATCTATAAGTGGCTAAATTTTAAATGTTACTGGGTGGTAGATGCTGATTTGAAGTCTTATTTTGACACTATCCCCCATGATAAATTGCTGTTATCGGTGAGAACCAGAGTCATAGATCGCTCAGTTGTGAAACTGATTGAAATGTGGCTGAAAGCTGGAGTAATGGAAGAGGGAAACCTGAAAGCGGGGATAGCAGGAACTCCACAAGGAGGCGTGATATCTCCACTACTGGCTAATCTTTACCTGCACTGGCTGGATCATATCTGGGAAAAAGAGGGATTCAATCAGCGTGAGCATGACGCTCATCTTGTTCGTTATGCCGATGACTTTGTCATTTTGTGTAAGAAAGCACCGAGGTTTTATCTGGCTCAAGCCTGTAAGGTACTTGATCAGCTTGGATTGACGCTAAATACCGAAAAGACGAAAGTCGTTCATGCAATAAAGTCACCGTTTGACTTTCTGGGGCACAGGTTTGCAGTGCAGCCGTCCAAAAGGGATGGAAAATTGAGAACCTATTACTACCCCTCACCAGAAGCGATGAAAAGAGTAAAGCGAAAGATTCGTGAAGTGACACGAAAAGGTCAGCATCGGGATCTTCCGGAGCTAATCAGAACAGAAATAAACCCAATCCTTAGAGGGTGGGGTAATTATTTCAAGACGTGCAACTCCCGGATGCATTTCAAAAGCATCGCAAATTACACGATATGGACACTCTGTATTATGTTGAGGAAGAAGCACAAGAAGCGAACTAAAGGATGGAGGGACCATCCGCCGAGCTGGTTCTACAAGTATCACGGGTTATTTAAGTTGTATAGTCTGTCGATAAACGGAAACGAAGTCAGTCGGTATGCTCGCCTTGTAACGTCGTAATGCAGCAGGAAGAAGACAGTCGGAAAGCCGTGTGCGGGAAAACCGCACGCACGGTTTGACGAGGGGCCGCTGGGGAGATGACATCAAACTTGAGGCCTACTCTACGAGTGAACTAAAAAAGCAGCTTGATTCTGGTCAGAACCAGTCACAGATTTTGCGATCTGTAGTCGTTTAACTTTGATCTGGCAATTGTTTTTGTTTCGATAATTGTCAGATCAAGTCTTAAGTTTCACACATAGATTTGTTAGCACACAATCGTGCAGCGAACTTACCGTAATTTGAAGTTCTTGCTGGCGATTTTGCCAATCTTCTTCATGCCCTTTCAAATAGGTTTCCCGCGCATCGGCTAAGACTGCGGCCTGTGTGGCAGGAAGACGCTCAGCCGCCCAATCGGCAGCAACGTCCTTAGAAACAAACTCTCCCGTCACTAATGTCCGCCACATACGCGCCAGCGTTAGAAGGACATTACGTTCATCTCCCTGTAGCGTCTCAATTAAATTCGGCAGGACATCCTTAATAGCTCGATGAATATCCGAACTTGGAATAGCGGGTAGGAGATTGCTTGTGTTCGAGCCGAGCAGTGGTATTGCTTCCTGCCGTGCTTGAGCCAGCACCAAGGTAAGCTCTGGATCATAAACTGGCTTGGGAATTTCTCCCACCTCATATTTATGGCGTAGCCACTCACCATAAATAAATTCACTTCGGGCAGGATAAAGCGATGCGATGAGATTGGTGCGCAAGAAAACAATCAGTTCAATCGGGCGATGCCCATCAGGATCAAAAGGATATCGGCCTGATACCATCATTAAATCGGCAGCGAGAGATGCCCGAACCTCAGATGTCATCGGTTGGTCAATAACCACGAGCAAATCTACATCGCTGCGGGGGCGAAGACCACCAACCGCAGCCGAACCATGAAGGTAGACCGCGACCAGCGATTCGGCTAATCGCTTCTGGACGATCAACAATACTTGCTTTGCTTCAGAAGGAATAGTCACTCAATAGCTCACTCATAAAATATTTATGCTAAATATTGCTCAAAATTATCACCAGCAAAGCAAACAAATAGCATGAGCATATACCAATCTCATTTCAAGATGCGTGTGATTTCTCCCTGTGAAGCGGGGGAGAAATCACGTTTCATAGCGTGTTGTAAATTGCAACTTGAAGTTTAATGCGTATATATAAATATCTTGGTTCTATTTAACCAATCGCTTTACCCAGTAATTGGCGAATATAAGATCCTGCACCCAATAACCCTGGTTTATCATGAGTAATCAGATATACAGGAATATCTTTTAAATAGTCTGTAAATCTGCCTTTGTTTTCAAACCCTTGCCGGAAACCTGATTTTTGGAAGAAATCAAAGAAACGAGGGACGATCCCACCTGCAATGTAAACACCGCCAAATGCACCCATATTCAGCGCTAAATTTCCACCAAAACGTCCTAACGCGGTACAGAAGAGTTCTAACGCTTGTTTGCAGATAGAGCAATTTCCATTCAGTGCACGGTCAGAAACATCGCGAGGGGTAAGATCTTCGGCGACTTGCCCGTTGAGTTTCATCAGGGAACGATAAATATTCACTAAACCAGGGCCGGAAAGGACTCGTTCAGCGGAGACATGTCCATATTCTTCGCGCAGTACGCGCAACATATGATCTTCTTCCACACTATCTGGCGCGAACTCTACGTGACCACCTTCACCAGGTAAGCTCATCCATTGGCTGCCAGTGTGAACAAGATGCGCGACTCCTAACCCAGTCCCTGCACCATAAACCGCAATAGGGCGTTTAGTTTGAGGTTGCTTTCCACCAATCTGAATTACGTCATCTGCTCCCAGAACCGGAATGGCGAGGGAAACGGCGGTAAAATCGTTAATCACCTCAAAACGTTCCCATCCCAAAGAGGCTTTCATTTGTCTAACAGAAAAACGCCAACTATGGTTAGTCATGCTGATTACATCGTCCGTCACCGGACAGGCAATAGCGATACTGCCATATTTGACTTCACAATTCTGCTGTTTCAAATATTGGCGGATAACAATTTCAAGCGATTCATAATGCGCACAGGGATAGAATTCGACCGCGCTCAATTGCCCAGTATCTACATCACATAATGCCAGACGTGCATTTGTACCGCCGATATCACCTACCAGGGCATAAGTTGTCATGGTTTATCTCCTTAATTCTTACAGAAATCCTAATGAATCAGTCAAAAGTCGAATTGAGGGGATTTTACACAAGGTCAGGCTTAAAGGCCGCATAAAAATGTGTCGATAGGGTGTGGGGATCAGATAATATCTTGATTATTATAGGTTATAAGACCCATTTCATCAGCCAGAAAATCTACGGCTTTGATAACTGAGTTAGAAGACCTGAGTGGCTGTGATTCAATAGCGACTGACAGTTGATTTTCTTTAAGCCGATCACCGAATAGCATGATTGCCTTATCACCATGTTGTTTTGATGCCCACGTTATCGCTTGAGCAGAGGGATTATCACGGTAAATTTGGCCTGCGATTTGGCTTCGGAAAGCAAAGCATCTTTGTTAACCAATACCCCTGTAAATATACAGAATACCGAGTATGAGTTTTATCATCTTTGATGTGATTATTGCTTGATTCTTATCCCTGATTCACTGGATAATCGTTGGCTTCAAATTTTCTCACTGTTTCTTTATCCAGCAGGCCAAACGATTGCGCAAACGAATGGTTGAGCCAATGAATGCAGCACTGATTTTTATTATCTTGTGGCGTAATCGTTTTCGTTTGAAGAGGTGAAGAAATAGGGAGAGAACTTTTAAAGCGATATAGTTAACAGAAGCAGGGGAAAAACATGTCTGGTATGCAGGCACCAACTCAATGCAAACTCGATAGGTATTTTAAGATTACTGAACGCGGATCGACAATACGTCAGGAAGTTCTCGCTGGATTAACGACATTTTTGGCGATGGTCTATTCCGTTATTGTGGTGCCAGGGATGCTTGGGCAAGCCGGATTTCCTCATACCGCCGTGTTTATTTCTGTTTGTTTGGTGACCGGTATTGGTTCGTTATTGATGGGGTTGTGGGTTAATTTGCCAATGGCGATTGGCTGTGCGATCTCGTTGACAACATTTACCGCATTTAGCCTGGTATTAGGGCAACAGGTCAGCATTTCCGTGGCTCTCGGTGCGGTTTTCCTGATGGGATGTTTGTTTACGTTAATTTCAATAACGGGCGTGCGAGCGTGGATTTTGCGTAATATGCCAATGGGTATTGCACATGGAACGGGTATTGGCATCGGTTTGTTTTTATTGTTGATTGCAGCCAATGGCGTAGGTCTGGTGGTAAAGAACCCAAACGCTGGCTTGCCTGTGTCTTTTGGTTCATTGACGTCATTTCCTGTGGTGATGACGTTATTGGGGCTGGCGGGCATTATCGGTCTGGAACGTAAGAAGGTGCCGGGTGGTATCTTGCTGATGATTATCGCAATTTCTATTATCGGCTTGATTTTTGATCCAGCCGTTAAATATCAAGGATTCTTTAAATTTCCTACATTGGGGGAAGATGGTTTGTCCCTGATGTTCAGTATGGATGTTATGGGCGCTTTACAGCCTGTTGTATTACCCAGTGTTTTGGCTCTGGTCATGACAGCTATATTTGACGCAACGGGTACAATCCGGGCTGTGGCGGGGCAAGCTAATTTATTGGATAAGAGAGGCCAGATTATCAATGGCGGCAAGGCACTGACAGCCGATTCTGTCAGTAGTATTTTTGCTGGAATGATCGGTTCTTCTCCCGCAGCGGTTTATATTGAATCTGCCGCAGGAACCGCTGCTGGAGGCAAAACGGGTTTAACTGCTTCCGTTGTTGGTATTTTATTCCTGTTGATTGTATTCCTATCCCCGCTGTCGTATTTAGTGCCTGGCTATGCTACGGCTCCTGCCTTGATGTATGTCGGATTACTGATGCTGAGCAATGTGCGAAAGCTGAATTTTGATGATTTTGTTGATGCAATGTCAGGTTTACTGTGTGCGGTATTTATTGTGCTGACTTGTAATATCGTCACAGGCATTATGCTGGGTTTCAGTGTCCTGGTTGTTGGGCGTATTTTTTCGGGTGAATGGCGTAAATTGAATATTGGCACGGTTATACTTGCTATTATATTAGTGGTATTTTATGCCGGCAATTGGGCTATCTAATTAAAATAGGATGTGTAAACAATTGGCGTTTGCACATCCCTTCCTACCCCTCTGTTTCATTATTAGCCATATTGTGATTGCCAAGTATGTTCTAAAATGTGCTAATTTTTCAACATACTCAAGTTGGTAAGCATAAAATAGAAAAATGAAGCAATGCTTATTGATTCACAATGTGATTGCTTTTTGATTTTCTTTAGTAACTGTAATATTTATGGTTATTAGCGCTATTATTAACAGTAAAAAACAGTCACAATCTTTCCACTGACGGATTTTTGGCAATTTGTAAGGGTAACATGGAAATATTCTTTACTATCTTGATCTTGATTTTGGTGGTGTCAGTTTCTGGTGTTCTTACTAAAATGATTCCGTTCCGTATCCCCTTGCCGATAGTGCAAATAGCAATGGGAGCGTTGCTGGCTTGGCCTCATTTTGGTTTACACGTTACTTTCGATCCTGAACTTTTCCTCGTATTACTTATCCCCCCTTTGTTATTTGTTGATGGTTGGAAAACACCAACCAGAGAGTTTTTCCAGCATGGGCGTGAAATCGTCATTTTAGTTTTAGTATTGGTACTGGTGACGGTTATTGGCATTGGTTATTTGATCTATTGGTTATTGCCAAGTATCCCTCTTATTGCTGCCTTTGCACTGGCGGCGGTATTGTCCCCAACAGATGCGGTGGCGTTGTCATCAATTGTTGGAAAAGGACGTATTCCTAAAAATATGATGAGCGTGCTGGAAGGGGAAGCATTAATGAATGATGCTTCCGGTCTGGTGGCTCTGAAATTTGCGGTGGCGATTGCCATGGGCACGATGGTATTTACTGTCACTGGCGCAACGGTGGAGTTTTTCAAGGTTGCGATTGGTGGTTTGTTGTCGGGCATCGCCATCACATGGTTATACAGCAAATCACTGCGCTTAATGAGTCGTTGGAGCGGGGATGATCCTGCAACTCAAATCATGTTTATGATGTTGTTGCCGTTCGCTTCCTATATGATTGCCGAGCATATCGGTGTATCAGGGATTTTGGCTGCGGTTTCCGCAGGTATGACTATCAGTAAAGCAGGAGTGATCCGTAACGCACCATTGGATATGCGTCTGCGTGCCGATAATGTATGGGGAATGCTGGCCTTTGTCTTCAATGGCCTGGTGTTTATCATGCTGGGTCTGCAATTGCCGGGCATTTGGGAAACATCGGTAGATCAGGCTGAGCTTGATCCAAATGTTGAAACCTGGATGCTGTTTGCTGCCGTTGGCATCATTTACGTTGCGCTGGTATTACTGCGATTCAGTTGGTTATGGCTGATGAAAAATATCAGCAAGATGCTGATAAAGAAAAAACCGCTTCAGTTTGCCTCCTATACGACCCGTGAATTATGGTTGGCTTCTTTTGCGGGTGTCCGTGGGGCAATTACACTGGCAGGTGCACTGTCTGTGCCACTGTTCCTGCCGGATGGCGACCCATTTCCGGCACGTTATCAGTTAATTTTCATTGCAGCGGGCGTGATTTTGTTCTCCCTCTTTGTCGGGGTTATCGGTTTACCTTTGCTGCTACGTGGCATGAAAGTTGGCGATAAGCAAGCAGATCTCGATGAAATCAGAATGGCAAAATCGGCAATGGCTGAAGTTGCTATTGTCAGTATGAATAAGATGGAAGAGCGTCTGTCGGCCAGCACTGAAGAAAAATTGGATGCAGAAGTCATTAATGAGGTTGCATCTCGCGTTACCGGTTATTTGCGGCGCCGTACCGCGGGAACGGATGAAATCGAGCATAATCTGATGGTTGAAGATTTGGAACGCCGTTTCCGTTTGACGGCATTAAGGGCTGAACGCGGGGAGTTATATCACTTGCGTGCAACCCGTAAGATTAGTAATGAAACACTACAAACGTTGCTACATGATCTTGATTTGTTAGAAGCGCTTTTAGTGGAGAAAGATCAATAAAAGGTGAAAGACCAATAAATTATGTGGCTGTTAACGATCACAACATTTTTGTGGGCCGCCTCATTTAGCCTGATTGGCGCTTATCTCGCTGGTCAGGTTGATAGCTGGTTTTCGGTTCTTGTCAGGGTAATGTTAGCAGCAATGGTATTTTTACCATTTTTGCGCTGGCGTGGGTTATCTCTGAAAGTTATTTCACTGTATATGGCTGTTGGTGCCTGTCAGCTTGGTGTGATGTATTTGTTTGTTTTTCATGCCTATCATTATCTGACTGTGGCTGAGTTTTTGCTGTTTACCATTATGACGCCACTTTATGTCACATTAATTTATGATCTGATGGGGCGTCAGCGATTGCGCTGGGGTTATGCCTTGAGTTCTTTATTGGCAGTGGCTGGTGCAGCGATTATTCGTTATGACCGATTGAGTGAATCTTTCTGGATTGGCTTGCTGTTAGTGCAATTGGCAAATATTTTCTTTGCGATTGGTCAGGTCGGTTATAAGCGCTTGATGGAGATCCATCCCATTCCACAACGAGTGGCATTTTCATGGTTCTATCTGGGCGCTTGTACCGTCGCCATCATCGGCTGGCTAATGTTTGGTGATCCGCAAAAATTGCCCACAACTCAGCTTCAGTGGGGTGTCTTGGTTTGGCTGGGTGTTGGGGCATCGGGGATTGGCTACTTTATGTGGAACTATGGTGCCACCCAAGTGGATGCCGGAACACTGGCAATTATGAATAATATGTTGGTTCCGGCGGGGTTATTGGTCAATTTTGCAATTTGGCAGCAGCATCCTAACTGGCTGAACTTTACCATTGGAGGCAGCCTGATTGTTGCGTCACTTTGGGTGCATCACCGTTGGATACTGAAACCCGTTTTACCAACGGCAAATTGTCCACCGCGTGCCGGCGTGCAGAACGAATAAAGGTATCGATCGCGGGTTGGCGCTGCTCTCCTTCTCGGCTGGCAGCGTACAATCTGCTCCATAATCCCTCTCCTAATGTTTTGGTTACAACCAACCCTTGTCTTTCGAATGTTTCTACAGCCCAGTGTGGTAATGCGGCAATACCCAATCGGGCGGCAACCATCTGAATGAGCAATAACGTATTGTCAACCGTTTTTAATGTCGGCGTAATTTCCGCGGGTTGGAGAAAGCGTCGCCAGATATCAAGCCGTTGGCGCTGAACGGGATAAATCAGCAAAGTTTCAGCGGCGAGATCTTGTGGGCGAATATCGCGTGTGTTTGCCAGTGGATGATCTGGTGCGATCACTAGCTTCACTTCATAATCAAACAGCGGTGTATAGTGCAGGTTACTGTCTGCAATAATGTCAGATGTCAGGACAATATCCAGCTCGCGTTTTTGCAGGGCAGGTTGAGGATCAAATGTCACACCAGATTTAAAGTCCACATTAACCTGCGGCCAGCTTTCACGAAAACGCTTAAGCGCAGGTGTCAGCCATTGAATACAGCTATGGCACTCAATGGCAATGCGTAAGTTTGTCTCTTGTGGTTCATGGCATTGACGCAAGGAAGCTGTCACTAAGGGCAAGACTTGCTCTGCTAATTTTAATAGCACTTCTCCTTGAGGCGTTAACTTCAGGGGTTGGCTTTTACGAATGAATAACTTAAATCCCAGCCGATGTTCTAATTCACTGAACTGATGAGAGAGCGCAGATTGCGTTTGATGCAAATAATTTGCTGCTGCTGCGAGTGAGCCACAATGGTTCAGTGCTTGTAGTGTTTTTAAGTGTTTTAGTTCGATCATGAAAAACCTTCAAGATGATAATGAATAATTTGCGCTTGTGGTTTATACATTACCTGTTGATTATAGAAGTGTAAACATCTAGACGGCTAAAAATTACGGGTGACGACATGACGGTTTTGAATCATACATTAGGTTTTCCACGTATCGGATTGAAAAGAGAGCTAAAAAAGGCGCAAGAAAACTATTGGGCGGGCAAAATTTCTCAACAGGAATTGCTGGAGACAGGTCGTGAATTACGTGCACGTCACTGGCAACAACAAAAAGAAGCGGGCGTTGATTTAGTCCCCGTTGGTGATTTTGCCTGGTATGACCAAGTATTGACCACAAGCCTGTTATTGGGCAATGTTCCGCCACGTCATCAAAATGAAGATGGCAATATTGATCTGGATACACTGTTCCGTATTGCCCGTGGCCGAGCACCAACAGGTACACCTGCGGCTGCTTCGGAAATGACTAAATGGTTTAATACAAATTATCATTATATCGTGCCTGAATTTCAAGAGGGGCAGGCATTTAAGCTGGGTTGGACTCAGTTGTTGGACGAAGTTGATGAAGCTCTGGCACTGGGGCACAACGTAAAACCTGTACTTTTGGGACCAGTGACCTATTTATGGCTCGGTAAGGTAAAAGGCAAAGTTTTTGATCGCTTGTCTCTATTGAAAGATATCCTGCCGGTATACCAGCAAATACTGGCAGAACTGGCAAAACGTGGCATTGAATGGGTGCAGATTGATGAACCAGCTCTGGTACTGGAATTACCAGAAACATGGCTGGCGGCATTCTCAACGGCTTATCAAGCACTTGAGGGGCAGGTGAAATTGTTGCTGACGACCTATTTCGATAGCATTGGTCACAATCTGGAGACGATCAAATCGTTGCCAGTGCAGGGATTGCATGTTGATTTGGTTGCGGGAAGGGATTCACTTGAGAATTTGGATACATCTCTGCCGAAAGATTGGTTGCTTTCATTGGGAGTGATTAACGGCCGTAATGTTTGGCGAGCCGATTTGAGTGAGAAATATCAGCTTGTTGCACCATGGGTTGGTAAGAGAAATGTGTGGATTGGCACTTCCTGTTCACTGCTGCATAGCCCTATTGATCTGAATGATGAAACTGGGTTGGATGAAGAAGTGAAAAGCTGGTTTGCCTTTGCATTACAAAAATGTGCGGAACTTTCTTTGCTGTCGCAAGCATTGAATGTGCCAGAAGGCAATAAACAAACCGAACTGGATGTCTATAGTGCACCAATTCGCGCCCGTCGCAGTTCCACAAGAGTGAACAATCCTGCGGTCGCTGGGCGTATTGCGGCAATTAAGCCACAGGACAGTGAACGTCAGCAGGCATATGCTGAACGTGCTAAGCTCCAGCGTCAACGTTACAACTTACCGCTGTGGCCAACAACAACCATAGGTTCATTCCCACAAACGACGGAAATTCGCAGCCTACGTCTCGATTTCAAAAAAGGTCGGGTGGATAGTACGCACTACCGAACCAATATCAATGAACATATTAAACAGGCGATCCAAGAGCAGGAGCGTTTGGGGTTGGATGTCTTGGTACACGGTGAAGCTGAACGTAACGACATGGTGGAATATTTCGGCGAACACTTTGACGGTTATGTCTTTACCCAAAATGGTTGGGTGCAGAGTTATGGCTCCCGTTGCGTGAAACCACCGGTCATTATTGGCGATATTAGCCGTCCAGAGGCGATAACAGTAAACTGGGCGACCTATGCGCAATCCTTGACTGAGAAGCCAGTCAAAGGCATGTTGACCGGGCCTGTGACCATTCTCTGCTGGTCATTCCCAAGGGAAGATATTAGTCGTGAAACCATTGCTAAACAGATCGCACTGGCTTTGCGTGATGAAGTTGATGATTTGCAGAAGGCAGGCATTGGCATTATCCAGATTGATGAACCGGCATTGCGTGAAGGCTTGCCACTGCGCAGAGAAGAGTGGCAGGAATATCTGGAGTGGGCAGTGGATGCTTTCAAACTGAGCGCAGCCATTGCGAAAGATGATACCCAAATTCACACTCATATGTGTTATTGCGAGTTCAATGACATCATGCCGTCGATTGCAGCGCTGGATGCGGATGTGATCACCATTGAAACCTCGCGCTCGGATATGGAATTGCTGGATTCGTTCGAAGATTTCTCTTATCCGAATGAGATAGGGCCTGGGGTGTATGACATTCACTCACCAAACGTCCCAAGCGTTGAATGGATTGAGGCATTGTTACGCAAAGCGGCTGATCGTATTCCAGTCGAGCGTTTGTGGGTGAACCCAGACTGCGGCTTGAAAACGCGCGGTTGGACAGAAACCAGGCAAGCGTTGGCAAACATGGTTGAAGCGGCAAAACGCTTGCGCTCTTCATTAAATAGTTAACTTATACCAATCTGATTTTTCCCTGCGAAGTGGGGAAAAATCAGGTTTTATATCATATTGTAAATTGCAACTTAAAGTTTAATGCGTATAGCGTTTATTTGTTTAATTTAAACTTAATAAGTAATAAAACTGCCCGCTACAATTAGTGCAATATGGCGGGTAGAAAAGTTGGTCATGTATTGGATAGTTAGATAATTGCCAGACTTTTTTTCAAACAATCTCCTTTTTTCAATTGCGATTTTCATTCCTTATCACTGAGTTTTTCAACTACCAAATCGATTTCTGATAGCGAAAAGCATAACAAATATGGCATGTTCCAGTTTGTCCATTTTTGATGAGGTTTGGTGATGGAGTTTTACATTCCAATTATTGGGTTGGGAGTGGCGGTATTTACGCTGGTTTTTCTGGTGTTGCGGACTCGTGTTCATGTCCTGATTGCTATGCTAATTGCAGCGATAATCGCTGGAATATCAGGCGGTTTGACTATAAATAATGTCGTTGATGTGATCGCTAAAGGATTTGGTTCGACATTAGGCAACATCGGTATTGTGATTGGATTGGGATGCATGATGGGGCGAATATTGGAAGTATCAGGCGCAACAGAGCAAATCGCTTATAGCTTGATAAAATGGTTGGGCAAAAGGCGTGAAGAGTGGGCTTTGGCGATTACCGGTTATATTGTCAGTATCCCCATATTTGTGAATTCAGCTTTTGTGATCCTCTATCCGCTGGTGAAGGCATTGGCGAAGAAAGGTAAACGCAATGTACTGTCCCTTGGGGTTGCTCTGGCGGGAGGGTTAGTGGTGACTCACCATATCGTTCCACCAACGCCAGGGCCGCTTGGTGTCGCCGGAATATTTGGGGTGAGTATCGGCAAAATGATGCTGGCAGGTATGGTATTGGCGGTACCCTGTGTTATTGGTATTACCTGCTATGCGAAGTGGCTGGAGACTAAATATCCTGAATATCAACTTGGTGATACAGAAGAAAGAGCAGAAAACTTATCACAAGTTCATCAGCGTTATCTGGAAGAGAAAGAGCAAAAATCACTTCCAAGCCTATTTCTTTCTCTTTTACCCATCGTCGTGCCAATTATTCTGATTTTTATTGGTGTAATTAATGGAATGATACTGAGAACTGATGAGTTTGCTGGTAAAGAGGACACTTTCTATTTTCAGGTTTTTGATTTTCTAGGATCACCCATTATTGCGCTAGCAATCAGTGTATTACTGGCGGTTTATACCTTAATGCCAAACGTCAGTAAGCATGAAGTAATTGAACATCTGGAAACAGGGTTAAAAACTGTAGGCATTATTTTGTTGGTGTCAGGAGCGGGAGGAGCATTAGGCGCAGTATTGAACGAAGGCGCGACAGGGACGATATTGGCGCATTATATTGCCAGCCTGCCCATAACACCTGTTTTGATCCCATTTATCATTGCAACGCTTATACGCATAATTCAAGGCTCTGGCACAGTGGCAATGATAACTGCGGCGTCTATTTCTGCGCCTGTTATCAAACAAATACCGGATGTTAATATGCTGGTGGCGGCTCAAGCTGCGATGATGGGTACACTATTTTTCAGTTATTTCAATGACTGTTTTTTCTGGGTGGTTAACCGGATGATGGGCATTAAAAATACGAAGCAACAGATTATCATTTGGTCGATTCCCACCACAATTGCATGGGGGATCGGATTATGCGGTGTGCTGCTTCTTAATCTCGTCATGTAACTTTTTATATGAACGGTTTATGTGAATGATTTATGTGAATAGTGATAGTGCTCTGTAGAGGGCACTACCTTTCAAATGTGATATTAATCACAAATTTATGTATGTGTTTCTTTTTTATATTAATTAAAGATGATTTCAATTACTAAAAAATGTCAGAGTATTGATTAAATTTAGGTATTCATATTTTGAATCATGCCCGTTGAGGAGTCTGATATGTCTGATGTGTTTCACTTAGGTATTACCAAAAGCGACCTGCAAGGCGCAACTCTGGCGATTGTACCCGGCGATCCTAACCGTGTTGAGAAAATTGCGCGATTAATGGATAACCCAGTACATTTAGCTTCCCACCGTGAATTTACGACCTGGCGTGCAGAAATTGATGGAAAAGCAGTAGTTGTCTGCTCTACAGGCATTGGTGGCCCCTCAACGTCAATCGCTGTAGAAGAATTGGCACAGTTGGGAGTACGTACTTTCCTGCGTATCGGAACAACGGGAGCAATCCAGCCACATATCAATGTAGGGGATGTATTGGTGACGACTGCGGCGGTTCGTTTGGACGGTGCCAGCTTGCATTTTGCCCCAATGGAGTTCCCGGCAGTTGCTGATTTTGAATGTACAAATGCTTTGTATGAAGCAGCAAAAGCCTCTGGTTCTGCGACCCATGTTGGTATTACGGCATCTTCCGATACCTTCTATCCCGGCCAGGAGCGTTACGATACCTATTCTGGCCGTGTCGCTCGTCGTTTCCAGGGTTCAATGAAAGAATGGCAAGAAATGGGCGTAATGAACTTTGAGATGGAATCAGCAACATTGTTGACCATGTGTGCAAGTCAAGGACTGCGTGCCGGTATGGTCGCTGGTGTGATTGTTAACCGTACCCAACAGGAAATCCCAGATGTTGAGTTGCTGAAGAAAACAGAAAGCAATGCGCTGGGGATAGTTGTGGAGGCAGCTCGTCGTCTGCTGTAATGCCTTTTATCAAGGGTCAGATGATTCTGGCCCTATCGTTTGTGTGATCTTCTCTTCCTTTCATTTCAAAATTTGATAATGTCATAGCACTTTGTACTAATAGATAGTTTGTTCTATTAACTATTTTTAATCTCAGCAAGAGTGACTATGACCATAACATTTCTATCCCATCCTTCACTACTTCCTTTAAATGGCGGCATTAATTTTCGTGATTTAGGTAATAAGACACTGGGCAATGGCGTCAGGATTAAATCAGGCATGTTATTTCGTTCCGGTTCATTGGACAGGCTGACAGAAAACGATCAGGCTTTTTTAGTGGATCAAAACCTTTTGCAGATCATTGATTATCGTGATAGCAGCGAAATTATGGATAAACCAGATCGAGTATGGAATGGGGCGCATTATCATCATGCTCCTGCCAACCCTCTTTCCAAAGAAGTGGATGCTAATCTGGATAAGTTAGATATGAAAATATTGGAGCAATTCGACGCGAAAACATTTATGTCTCGCTTATATGAATTGTTACCCATTAACAATCCAGCGTATAAGACGTTAGCGACATTATTGCTGCAACCAGAGAAAGGCGGCATTGTGCAACACTGCGCGGTTGGTAAAGACAGGACAGGAGTGGGCTCTGCACTGGTTTTATTCGCGTTGGGTGCTGATCTGGATACGGTAATGGAAGATTATTTATTAACCAATGTCACATTGGCTCCATACCGCGACTATTTATTGAATGAACACGCAAAAATTATGAGCGAAAGTGTAGTCGAAAAATTTGCCTATGTTTATTCAGTAAGGGAAGAGTTTTTACTGACCGCACTTAATAGCATCAACCAGCATTATGGCAGCATAGATATTTGGCTGGAAAAAGATATTGGACTCAATATCGCTGCGCGTGAAAAACTACAAACTTATTTTCTTGAATAAAAATATTAGGTTAGCATTGGGCGGATTGTTCAGGGCTGACCTTATCACCTCCCACTGATAATACAGGAAAGATTAATGTGAGCCTGCATGAAATTATCGAATTGGTCATAAACTTCGTAAAAGCCCATGAAGTTTGGGCAATTCCCATCATTTTCCTACTGGCATTTGGTGAATCGTTGGCATTTATTTCCCTATTGTTACCAGCAACGATCATTTTGTTAGGGTTAGGAGCGTTAATTGGTGAAAGTGGGTTAACTTTCTGGCCAATATGGATAGCCGCAGCCGCTGGTGCTTTCTTTGGTGATTGGGTTTCTTACTGGTTTGGTTGCCATTACAAAGAAGATGTTGGCAAGATGTGGCCGCTTTCTCGCCATCCTCAAACTTTGGTTCGCGGACATCGTTTTTTTGAACGATGGGGTGTATGGGGCGTTTTCATTGGGCGTTTTTTTGGTCCCTTGAGAGCTGTTGTACCGCTGGTAGCCGGAATCTGTGCTATGCCAAAACGCCATTTTCAGCTTGCTAACCTAGCTTCTGCATTGATTTGGGCATTCGGTATTTTAGCACCAGGGGCATTTGGTTTGCGTTGGTTGGCAGAGTGGATGGGATAATTGCGAGCTACTTTGCAAACTGAAAGAAAGCCATTGAATACTCTGGACATCTATACAGCCTCTATTTAACTTACATTGGGGCTAATGACTCACAAAAGTTGTCTGAAATTTATCGGTAATCGTGCCAATAAAAAATAATAGAGTTAGCGAGGGTGTATAGGTGGATATCCAGTGGTTATACATGCTGATCGGTGGCTTGGGTGGATTGCTGGGCGGAGGGATCTTCGTCTGGCTTTCTGTTCAGCAGAGGCTCCAGCAAAAAGAGCAGGAGCTGCGTGAATTATATAGCCAACTGGCTGTCAGCCATGAAAAACGGGAGCAAGCCCACTATTGGCGTACTGAATGCGATCAATTAAACCAAGAGTTACTGGCGCAACGTGAAATTAACAGTGTGCAGGAAGCTGAATTGCGCGAATTTAGCATTCGGCTTGAAGAAACCAGACTAGCTGCGGAGGAAAAGCAGCGTTTATTGATCAGCAGTGAGCAGCGATTAAGTACCCAATTTGAAAATCTGGCCAATCGCATCTTTGAGCAGAACCGACTCCGTACCGATGAATATCATCGCCAAAATCTCAATCATCTTCTGATGCCATTTCGTGAACAACTTGAGGGATTTCGCCGTCAGGTACAAGACAGTTTTGGGCTAGAAGCCCGTGAGCGCCATACCTTGACTCATGAAATCCGCAATCTTCAGCAACTTAATGCACAGATGGCAAAAGAAGCTATTAATCTTACAAAGGCTCTGAAAGGAGACAATAAAATACAGGGAAATTGGGGAGAGATGGTATTGGCTCGAATTTTGGAAGCCTCTGGCTTGCGTGAGGGATATGAATTCGATACACAGGTTAATATTAAGGCTGAAAACAATGAACGTTTTCAACCTGATGTGATCGTGCATCTGCCGCAGGGAAAAGATGTCATTATTGATGCCAAAATGTCCTTGGTCGCCTATGAACGTTATTTCAATAGTGATAGCGAAGAACAACAGGCGCCAGCCTTACAGGAACATATCAATTCTATCAGAGGACATATCCGTGGCCTGAGCCGAAAAGATTATCAACAATTACCCGGATTGCGATCATTGGACTATGTTTTGATGTTTATTCCTGTGGAACCCGCTTATTTGGTTGCACTCAACCAGGCGCCAGAATTACTTGATGAAGCATGGAAACATAATATTATGCTGGTTAGCCCATCAACTTTGCTGGTTGCCGTTCGTACTATCAATAACTTGTGGCGTTATGAATATCAAAGTCAAAATGCCCGTTTGATTGCTGATAAAGCCGCCAGAATGTATGACAAAATGCGATTGTTTGTGGATGATATGCAAGGATTAGGGCAAAGCCTTAACAAAGCACAGACGAGTTACCATTTCGCAATGAAAAAGCTTGTTGAGGGCAGAGGTAATTTAATTAGTCAGGCCGAAGGATTTCGTGATTTAGGCGTGGATGTGAAGTGTCCTATTGATTCACAGTTGATTGATAAATCTTTCCAATCGTTGCAGGTAAATGAGTAAAGTCTGGAATAGGGTTTTGTTGGAAAGGCTGATACACTGACTATAAATTTTTTTGAATAAAAAGCGGACAAATAATATGGCAGATCAATCAAAAGAAACCACTGATTTTGGTTTCCGCACTGTAGCCAAAGAACAAAAAAAAGAGATGGTGGCAGAGGTGTTCCACTCTGTGGCCTCGAAATATGACTTAATGAATGACTTGATGTCATTTGGCATTCACCGTATCTGGAAACGTTTCACAATTGAGTCAAGTGGTGTTCGCCGTGGTCATAAGGTGCTTGATCTTGCTGGTGGGACAGGCGATCTAACCGCAAAATTCTCCCGAATTGTGGGGAAAAAGGGCAGGTTGTTTTGGCGGATATCAACGACTCAATGTTGAAAGTTGGCCGCGAAAAATTACGCGATATCGGTATCGTAGGCAACGTCAGTTATGTTCAAGCCAATGCTGAAGAACTGCCTTTCCCGGATAACCATTTTGACTGTATTACCATTTCTTTTGGCTTGCGTAATGTCACGGACAAAGAAAAAGCGCTACGCTCCATGTATCGGGTACTTAAGCCTGGTGGCCGCTTGTTGGTGCTGGAGTTTTCCAAACCTGTACTGGCACCGTTAAGTAAGATTTATGATGTTTATTCATTCCACGTTCTGCCCCGAATCGGTCAGATCGTTGTGAATGATGCGGACAGTTACCGCTATTTGACAGAATCCATCCGTATGCATCCTGATCAGGAAACCTTGAAAGGCATGATGGAAGAAGCGGGCTTTGACCAGGTTTACTACACCAATATGACTGGTGGCGTTGTTGCATTGCACAAAGGGTTCAAATTCTGAGATGGAAATACCCTCATCAAGCCATAATATGGCTTTTGCGATCTCAAATGAAAAAGTGTTGTTTCCGGTAGTAACGGCCTTTCTGGAAACAACCTTGAATCGTCTTTTATATCGAGAAGCTGTATTAAAACCTGCCCGCTTGAGACTAGCAGGTAAGATACTGTCCATTAAACTGAAAGAAATCGAAACTCCCTTGATACTGATATTCAGTGAGAAACAAGTGGATGTTTTGAGCCAATGGTCGGAACCTGTGGATTGCTCGATGAAAGCAACGCTCCCTGCATTACTCAAGCTACGGGATCGCCAGTGCCTTTCAGCCTTGATTAACCGTGGTGAAATTGTCATTGAAGGGGATATGCAGGTGATTCAACAATGGTCTGCTTTGCTGGATATGTCAGAGTGGGATCCTGCGCATTACCTCTCCCCTTATGTTGGTGATATTGTCGCAGAAGGCATCACCCGGATGGTGAAGAAAAGTTTTGAATTTGCCAGCAATACCATTGCAAAGAAGAAAACGCATTTCACCGAATCATTGACGGAAGAATGGGAAATGGTTCCCAGTGCGCTGGAAGTGGCCTATTTCAGTGAGGAAGTTAATGCCGTTGCCAATCAGATAAACCAACTCGAAAAACGGTTGGCGGCACTGGAGGAAAAACATGACACCCAGTGAAATTAGACGACTTTACTTTATCATCCGGGTCTTTCTTTCTTACGGGTTGGATGAACTCATCCCGAATATTCGTTTGACCTGGCCGTTGCGTTTTGGGCGTTATTTCCTGTTTTGGATACCTAATAAGCATAAGGATAAACCTCTCGGCGAACGTTTGCGTTTAGCATTACAAGAACTCGGCCCAGTGTGGATCAAATTTGGCCAGATGCTCTCCACACGTCGTGACTTGTTCCCACCTGCCATCGCAGATCAACTTTCGATGTTACAAGATCGGGTAGTTCCCTTTGATGGTGCGGTGGCACGAAAATCGATTGAAACGGCGTTAGAGGGAGCACTGGAAACGTGGTTTGAGGATTTTGATCCACAACCGCTGGCTTCCGCGTCTATTGCTCAGGTACATACTGCCCGACTGAAGGAAAATGGCAAAGAGGTTGTCCTAAAGGTGATCCGCCCGGATATTCTGCCTGTAATTAAAGCTGACGTGCGGTTAATGTATCGTCTGGCAAATTTGGTTCCTCTTTTACCTGATGGTCGTCGTCTTCGTCCGCGTGAAGTTGTAAGAGAATATGAAAAAACCCTGCTTGATGAGCTGAATTTATTGCGTGAAACTGCAAACGCGATTCAATTGCGGCGCAATTTTGAAGATAGTCCTATGCTCTATGTGCCAGAGGTCTATCCTAACTATTGCCGAGAAAATGTTTTGGTGATGGAGCGCATTTATGGCATTCCTGTGTCAGACGTTGCGGCGTTAGAGGCACAGAACACCAATATGAAATTGTTGGCTGAGCGTGGCGTTCAGGTGTTTTTCACCCAGGTATTTCGTGACAGTTTTTTCCATGCGGATATGCATCCCGGTAATATTTTCGTCAGTTATGACAAACCAGAAGATCCTACTTATATCGGTATCGATTACGGTATTGTTGGCTCTTTGAATAAAGATGATAAACGCTACTTGGCAGAAAATTTCATTGCCTTTTTTAATCGTGATTATCGTCGGGTTGCTGAACTGCATGTCGATTCTGGTTGGGTGCCGGCAGATACCAATGTGGAGGATTTCGAATTTGCTATCCGTACCGTCTGTGAACCCATTTTTGAAAAACCACTGGCTGAAATCTCATTTGGGCATGTTCTGCTAAACCTTTTCAATACCGCCCGCCGTTTTAATATGACAGTTCAGCCCCAGTTGGTTCTGTTGCAAAAAACGTTGTTGTATGTTGAAGGCTTGGGGCGCCAACTTTATCCTCAGCTTGATCTGTGGAAAACAGCAAAACCTTTTCTGGAAGATTGGTTGCATAACCAGGTTGGGCTTCCCGCTATTGTGCGAGCCTTTAAAGAGAAAGCGCCTTATTGGGCGGAAAAGTTACCAGAGCTTCCCGAACTGGTATATGGCTCGCTTCAGCAGCACCGACGTTTGCAGAGCAGCATTGATCAGATATCGCAACAATTCAGGCAACAACAGCTCAGACAACGCAAGTCTCTTTATTTATTGGGGATTGGTGCAACTCTCTTTATCTGTGGTAGTTTGTTTTTCATTATAGATCAGAAACACCTGGCATGGGGAATGATAGGGGTCGGCATTGCATCATGGGGATTGGGCTGGCGTCATTTAAGTAAACTTCAATAATTCAGTAATGATGAATATTAAATGAAGGTAATTTTGCCACGAACCTTGATATGATTGCATTATTTTTGAACATCAAGTTCGTCGTTTATAATTAAATCACGAGTCATATTCTGATGAATAGAGGTAGGTCAGTATGGGTGGTATAAGTATTTGGCAATTGCTCATCATTGCCGTCATTGTCGTACTGTTGTTTGGTACTAATAAACTTCGTACCTTGGGTTCGGACTTGGGTGAATCCATAAAGGGCTTTAAAAAGGCAATGAGTGATGATGAAAAGTCACAGCAGCCGGAGAAAATGAGTCAGGATGCCGAGTTTGAAACTAAAAACCTGACTGAAAAGTCCACGGTTGCGCAATCTGAAAAATCAGAGAGTAAAAGTAAAGACAAAGAGCAGGTATAAACCGTGTTTGACATTGGTTTTAGTGAGCTACTGTTAGTGATGATCATTGGCTTGGTTGTTTTGGGGCCGGAGCGTTTGCCTATCGCGGTCAAAACAGTGGCTGGATGGATTCGCGTATTGCGCTCGCTGGCAGCTAACGTTCAGAATGAACTTGCTCAAGAACTAAAATTGCAAGAGCTTCAGGACACACTGAAAAAAATGGAAGAAAAAGCTGACCTGCAATCACTTTCGCCAGAACTGAAAGCCTCAATGGAGGAGTTGAAGGAAGCGGCTGAATCATTGAAAAATACCTATCAGTTGAAACCGGATGAAATGAGGGAGTTGGAGGAAGACGAAACGCATTTTCATTCTTCTGGGTTCCAATCGAGCACAATACCAGAGCAGCAGAAAAGAAAACTTCCTGAACAAGCAAATGGCGAACACTGAAACATGTCTGTGGATAATACCCAACCTCTTATCAGTCATCTGATTGAACTGCGTAAGCGGATTTTAAATAGTCTAATTACCGTGCTGGTAGTATTTCTGGCATTAGTTTATTTTTCCAATGACATTTATCGGCTTATTGCAGCGCCTTTAATGGAGCAATTACCTAAAGGCGCCAATATGATTGCAACAGATGTTGCATCACCTTTCTTTACCCCAATTAAACTGACCATTATGGTGTCTATCTTTGTTTCGGCACCGATGATCCTTTATCAAGTATGGGCATTTATTGCACCGGCATTGTATAAACACGAACGCCGTTTGATTATGCCCCTGTTGTTTTCCAGTAGCATATTATTTTATCTGGGAATGGCATTCGCCTATTTTGTCGTTTTTCCCATAGCATTTGGTTTCTTTATCAATACGGTGCCCGCTGGGGTCGTAATATCGACGGATATCAGCAATTATTTAAGTTTTGTCATGGCGCTATTTATGGCTTTTGGGGTTTCATTTGAAATCCCTATTGCCATTATTTTGCTGTGTTGGAGTGGGGTTGTGACGCCAGAATCACTAAAGAGAAAACGTCCTTATATTTTAGTTGGGGCGTTTGTGGTTGGGATGTTGTTAACACCACCTGATGTTTTCTCCCAGACTCTGCTGGCTGTTCCCATGTATTTGCTATTTGAACTGGGAATTGTACTTTCGCAGTTCTATGTTGGTAAATGGGGACGGCGTAATTTTATCAACCCAGAAGATAAAGCAGACAGTGATATTGGTGACAATTTTAAAAAATAATCTGATACCAGACATTCATAATTATCGTGAACTGATTGATGGTGTTAATATCATTATCATGAAACGATGACGACTAACCCAGCGCTTTGTCGCTGGGTTTTACATTAGGAGAACCATATGAGCTATGTATTTCCGGGGGTATTTCCCGGTCGTCGTATGCGCCGTGTGCGCCGTCATGATTTTTCCCGCCGCTTAGTTGCTGAAAATCAACTTACTGTTAATGATCTGATTTATCCTGTATTTGTTATGGAAGGAACAAATCAGCGTCAGGAAGTGCCTTCAATGCCAGGAGTGTATCGTCTGACAATCGATCTTTTGCTGAAAGAAGCAGAAGAGATTGCCCGACTGGGTATTCCTGTTTTGTCCCTGTTTCCAGCCATTGAAGCGGATAAGAAATCGTTGGATGCGAAAGAAGCTTATAATCCAGATGGCTTGATCCAGCGTGCTGTTCGTGCCCTGAAAGATGCTGTTCCTGAATTGGGGCTGTTGACGGATGTAGCGCTCGATCCATTTACTACCCATGGCCAAGATGGTGTTATTGATCAGGATGGCTATGTTATCAATGATGTGACCAAAGATATTCTGGTGAAGCAAGCATTATCCCATGCTGAAGCTGGGGCTGAGATTGTCGCACCAAGCGATATGATGGATGGCCGTATTGGTGCTATTCGCGATCAGCTTGAGATGGGGGGGTATGTGAATACCCAAATCATGGCTTATTCTGCCAAATATGCCTCTTGTTACTATGGGCCATTTAGAGATGCGATTGGTACCAGCGGTAACTTGAAAGGTGGCAATAAGATGACCTATCAAATGGATCCTGCAAACAGTGATGAAGCCTTGCAGGAAATTGCACAGGATTTACAGGAAGGTGCAGATAGCGTTATGGTTAAACCTGGTATGCCATATTTGGATGTGATTCGCCGGGTAAAAGATACTTTCGGTGTGCCAACATTTGCCTATCAGGTTTCGGGTGAATATGCCATGCATATGGCGGCCATTCAAAATGGTTGGTTGAAAGAGCAGCCCGTGATTATGGAATCATTATTATGCTTCAAACGAGCGGGAGCAGATGGCGTTCTGACCTATTTTGCCAAGCGTGTAGCGCAGTGGTTACATGAACAAAAATATTGATTATTGTAATAGCCAGGGGATATTAAAGACGGGCAATTTTGCCCGTTTATTGATTAAATTTTGATGAAATATTTATTATCTAAAACTTTAGAAACTTCTTTGTTGAGAATATTTAGCAAGAGAATGGAACGGGCTTCCCCATCCGGTTCGTTGTAAATTGCCTGAATTCCTTCGAAAATTCCTTCGGTGATCAGGACAGTATCACCCGTATTTGGGGTTTCTGGTGCAATATATTCTTGCTCAGTAACAGACATTAATTCATCAATTAATGTTTGTGGAATAATGGTAGGGTAAGTGCTGAATCGAACGAAATGATTTACACCACGTGTTGAGTTAACTGTCGTAGTATGAATAACTTCAGGATCAAAATGAACAAACAGGTAATTGGGAAACAGTGGTTCAGTAACAGTGGTTCGTTTACCTCGGATGATTTTTTCAATTTTGGCTGTAGGTGTTAAGCAAGTTACGTTTTGTCGCTCTAAATTCTCTATTGCTCGAGAGATTTGCCCACGTTTACAGTAAAGAAGATACCAATTTCCCATAATATTTAGACTCCATTGCGTAGAATGTCTAGCATAACAAAACCAGTACTATAGGGTCATCAGTAAAAATACACGTTACTTAAAGTGTAAGCCGTATTTTTTTATATTCTATTGTGCCTATTTCTAGCAAAAATTTATGTATTAATTATTACACTAAATCCATTGTGTTTTAGCAGGTTATGAGTTTTCCTTGTAACCCTCATGGGAGGGATTATAATGGCTTTCCCTCCTTGAAAATCGGCATGAATGAACACTATGAAATATCGCGATCTAAGAGACTTTCTTTCCTTGTTAGAACAATCAGGTGAATTAAAACGAATTCGTATGGAAGTTGATCCATACCTGGAAATGACTGAAATCGCAGATCGTACTCTTCGTGCCGGTGGTCCCGCCTTATTATTTGAAAACCCTAAGGGATATTCGATGCCTGTCTTGTGCAACTTATTTGGCACACCTAAGCGTGTTGCCATGGGTATGGGGCAGGATGATGTTAAGGCACTGCATGATGTTGGGAAGCTATTAGCTTTCCTTAAAGAGCCTGAACCGCCAAAAGGCTTTCGTGATTTGGTCGATAAACTGCCTAAGTTCAAACAGGTTTTGAATATGCCAACTAAACGCCTCAGCTCTGCGCCGTGTCAGGAACAAATTTGGGCAGGAGATGAGGTGGATCTCACCCGTATTCCAGTTATGCATTGTTGGCCAGAAGATGTCGCCCCTTTGATTACCTGGGGGTTGACGGTGACTAAGGGGCCTAATAAAGAGCGCCAGAACTTGGGGATCTACCGCCAACAGGTATTGGGAAAAAACAAACTGATTATGCGCTGGTTATCACATCGTGGCGGTGCGCTTGATTTTCAGGAGTGGTGTCAGGCACATCCAGGAGAACGTTTTCCCGTGTCCGTTGCATTGGGCGCCGATCCTGCCACGATATTGGGAGCGGTTACCCCAATTCCTGATACCTTGTCTGAATATGCGTTTGCTGGATTATTACGGGGACATAAAACGGAAGTTGTTAAATGTATATCTAATGATCTGGAAGTACCGGCCAGTGCTGAAATTATCCTTGAAGGCTATATTGAACCGGGCGAAATGGCTCCAGAAGGTCCATATGGTGATCATACCGGCTATTACAATGAAGTAGATACGTTCCCAGTATTTACGGTAACCCATATTACCCAACGTAGTGATGCTATCTATCATTCTACTTACACTGGGCGTCCACCGGACGAACCTGCGGTGTTAGGGGTTGCGTTGAATGAAGTCTTGGTGCCAATATTGCAAAAACAATTTCCTGAAATTGTGGATTTTTACTTGCCGCCAGAGGGCTGCTCTTATCGACTCGCTATCGTTACAATCAAAAAACAGTATGCAGGCCATGCCAAGCGAGTAATGATGGGAGTTTGGTCATATCTGAGACAATTTATGTACACAAAATTTGTTATCGTTTGTGATGATGATATCAATGCGCGAGATTGGAATGATGTCATCTGGGCGATAACAACGCGAATGGATCCGCAGAGAGATACTGTCTTAATGGAAAATACACCCATTGACTATCTCGATTTTGCATCCCCTATTTCTGGGTTAGGTTCAAAAATGGGATTGGATGCAACGAATAAATGGCCAGGAGAGACACAAAGGGAATGGGGGCGTCCGATAGTGATGAGCGATGAGATTCGGGCCCGTGTCGATGAAGTTTGGGATCAATTAGATATTTTGAAGCGATAAGAGGGAACGCATGACAATATTAAGCTGTAAAGTAACATCGGTTGACTCCATTACAGATACAGTTTATCGGGTTCGTTTATTACCTGATTCGCCTTTTTCTTTCCGTGCGGGGCAATATTTAATGGTGATTATGGATGATAGGGATAAGCGTCCTTTCTCCATGGCATCACCACCATCAGAAAAACAGATCATTGAGTTGCATATTGGTACTTCTGAGCTAAATCTCTATGCGATGGCGGTTATGGATAGAATTCTGGATCAGAAAGTCATTGATATTGATATTCCACATGGCCAGGCCTGGTTTCGTGAAGACAGCAAAAACCCGATGTTATTGATTGCTGGTGGAACAGGATTCTCATATACACGCTCTATCTTATTGTCTGCATTGGAACAAAATCCTAATCGCGAAATTTCCATTTACTGGGGAGGACGAGAGCTGCAACATTTGTATGATTTGGGGGAATTGCAATCATTAAGTGAGCACTATCCTAATTTGACTATTGTACCGGTGGTTGAACAAGTTGATGAGCATTGGCGCGGAAGAACGGGCACAGTTTTGAGTGCAGTTTTGGAAGATTTCGGCAGTTTGGCAAACCATGATATCTACATTGCTGGTCGTTTTGAGATGGCTAAAATTGCCCGTGAACGGTTCTGTAGTGAGCGTGATGCATCTATCGAACGCATGTATGGGGATGCATTTGAGTTTATTTGAGCCATTTGCCGATAAAAAATAAGACGCAAAAATAAAAAAACCCGCCCCTGACAGGCGGGAAACTATGGCAACAACTTACTAGAGTGATGCAATAGATAAGACAGACAAGGGAAAAACGTTAATTTTTAAAAGTCATCAATGTTAATCATCAGCTATGCTTTATAGCCAAATTTTCATGACTATACTCTTTCAATAATCGTGGCTATACCCTGGCCTAACCCGATGCACATGGTTGATAGCCCGAACTGAACATCTTTACTTTCCATCAAGTTAAGCAAGGTGGTTGTAATGCGAGTACCAGAGCATCCCAATGGGTGACCAAGAGCAATAGCGCCACCGTTCAGGTTGATTCTGTCATCCATACTATCCAGCAGATTCAACCCCTTTACGCAGGCCAAGGATTGTGCAGCAAATGCTTCGTTCAATTCCATGACGCCAATATCCGTCAGGCTTAAGCCGGCTTTTTTCAAGGCCATTTGTGTGGCCGGCACCGGGCCATAACCCATGATCGAAGGATCACAACCAACCACCGCCATTGAGCGAATACGGGCGCGAGGTTTTAATCCTAACGCTTTAGCTTTGCTTTCGCTCATGATCAGCATGGCAGAGGCGCCATCGGAAAGCGCGGAGGAGTTACCCGCAGTCACACTGCCAGTGACAGGATCAAAAACGGGACGCAGTGCAGCCAACCCTTTGAGATTAGCATCTGTGCGGATCACCTCATCAAAATCGACGAGTTTCATATTCCCATCAGCATCATGTCCATATATAGGAACGATTTCGTTAGCGAAAGCCTTGGATTCAGTCGCTTGTGCTGCCCGTTGATGAGAACGCAGGGCAAACTCATCTTGCATTTCACGACTAATATTGTGCATTTTAGCCAGCATTTCTGCCGTCAATCCCATCACACCTGCTGCCTTAGCAACGTTACGGCTTAATTTGGAATGAAAGTCGACACCGTGTGTCATGGGAACATGTCCCATATGTTCAACACCGCCGACCATAACAACACTGGCATCACCGGTCATGATCATGCGGGCACCGTCGTGCAATGATTGCATTGAAGAACCACAGAGGCGGTTAACGGTTACCGCGGGGACTGAGTGAGGAATGCCCGCCAGTAAAGCAGAATTGCGGGCAATATTGAACCCTTGTTCCAGTGTTTGTTGTACGCATCCCCAAGAGATATCATCAATATCTTCAGGCCTAACGGCAGGATTGCGCTTGAGTATTGACTTCATCAGATGTGCGGAGAGATCTTCGGCACGGACCTGACGGAATACACCACCTTTTGAGCGCCCCATTGGGGTACGGATACCATCAATAATAACTACGTTTTCCATGTTTTCAGACCTCACGCTTTTTCACCTGGATTAACAGCAAGTTCTGCTGGTGCCGGGTAGTAACTTTCATTGCTTTCGGATTTTGCTTTCAGGCCAGCGGGTATGTGATAGAGTGCGCCTAAATCAGCATAACTTTCTGCCATCTTCACATAGGCTGCGGTTCCCATGGTATCCAGGTAACGGAAAACGCCACCATGGAATGGAGGGAAGCCTAAACCATATACCAGTGCCATGTCTGCTTCTGCTGGGCTGGCAATGACACCTTCTTCTAAGCAGCGAACAACTTCGTTAATCATTGGGATCATGGTTCGGGCAATGATCTCTTCACCAGAGAAAGTATGTTTCGGTTTGCTGATGCTTGCCAGTAACTGATCGGTAGTCTCATCCAGCTCTTTTTTCGGTTTACCTTTTTTATCTTGGGTATATTTATAGAAACCAACGCCATTTTTCTGACCATAACGCTGATTTTCAAATAGTACATCAATGGCATCCCGATAATCGCGGCTCATGCGGTCTGGAAAACCTTGAGCCATGACAGCTTGTGCATGGTGAGCAGTATCAATACCGACAACATCAATGAGATATGCAGGACCCATTGGCCAGCCAAATTCTTTTTCCATGATTTTGTCGATTTGGCGGAAATCGCCACCATCCCGTAGCAACATGCCAAAACCAGCCAGATAAGGGAACAATACGCGGTTTACAAAGAAGCCAGGACAGTCGTTAACAACGATCGGTGTTTTACCCATTTTACTGGCATAGGCGACAACGCTTGCAATAGTCTTCTCTGAAGTTTTTTCTCCACGGATGACTTCAACCAATGGCATACGATGTACTGGGTTGAAGAAATGCATACCACAGAAGTTTTCCGGGCGTTTTAGCGATTTTGCTAATTCAGTGATTGGGATCGTGGAGGTATTGGAAGTCAGAATGCAGTCATCGCTGATATGTGATTCTGTTTCTGCCAAAACCGCAGCTTTAATCTTAGGATTTTCAACTACAGCTTCAACAACAATTTGGGATTGTTCAATACCCGTATAATTCAGGGTTGGTTGGATGGATGCCAGAATTTTGGCCATCTTCATGGCATCTAAACGTCCCCGTTCAAACTGTTTATTCAGCAACTTGGCCGCTTCATTGATACCTAAATCCAGCGCTTTTTGATTAATATCTTTCATCAAGACAGGAATACCCTTGCGCGCTGATTGATAGGCAATCCCTCCCCCCATGATACCAGCACCCAGTACAGTCGCATGTTCAGGGGTTGTAACGGTTTGTAGGTGTTTCTTCGCTAGCCCTTTAACATACTGTTCATTCAGGAAGATGCCGACTAACGCACGAGCGACAGAGGTGTGCGCTAATGATACAAAACTGGCTGATTCCAGTTTTAAGGCTTCATCGCGACCGAGTGTAGCGGCTTTTTCAATGGTTTTTACCGCTGTGATTGGTGCTGGATAATGCGGGCCAGCAACCTTCATTACCATACCTTTTGCTACGGTGAAACTCATGGTACGTTCGATCTCATTGAGAGTCAGAGGCAACAATTTAGGCTGACGGGCGGCTTGCCAATCTAAATCTCCTCGAATGGCTTGTTCCAGAACTGAAACGGCAGAATCAACCAGTTTTTCAGCAGAAACGACGGCATCGATCAAGCCATTTTTCAGCGCTTCTTCAGCACCAATATCTTTTCCTGCGGAGATGATTTCGAGAGCATTATCTGTGCCAATCAAGCGTGGCAGGCGAACAGAACCCCCAAATCCTGGCATAATGCCCAATTTAGTTTCTGGTAATCCAATGCGAAGATCGGGGGATGCGATACGAAAATCTGTTGAAAGTACCAATTCACAGCCACCGCCAAGGGCATAGCCATTGATAGCCGAGATAGTCGGAACCGGAAGATCTTCTATACGGTTAAAGATATTGTTAGCGAGATTCAGTAATTCGTGCAGTTTTTCTGCAGGTGCACTGAATAGCGATAAAAATTCTGTGATATCAGCACCAACAATAAAAGCTTGTTTTTCAGAGCGTAGCAGTAACCCTTTTAGTTTAGTCTCTTGCTCAAGGGTCGCAACGGCTTTATCCAGTGAAGTGACCGTTTTTGTGTCTAATTTATTAATTGCAGCCGGTGCATTGAAAATGAGTTCAGCAATGCCATCTTTTAGCCATTTTACTTGAATAGTTTCACTTAGGTAGAGCATGTCATTCTCCTCAATGAGTGCATACCATCTGGTATGACCAGATGTGGTTGATTG
>NZ_JBBMXF010000016.1:0-175536 GCF_037996785.1 Xenorhabdus thailandensis | reverse complement strand
ATGGCCGTTGCCAATACATGGCGATCGTATTTATCAGGGAGTCTTAATCCTTCAATTAATGACTCAAAACCTGTGACATTGGCATCTGGCAAGGCTTTATTCATAGCGCTGTTGTGTGTTCCAGCATTTCAGGCTTGATATCAGGACGCTGTTTCAGTAAATTTCTCTTCCATTCTCCCTGAATAGTGGCTGACCATTTTGGTTGATACAGGCCAGCCAGACCTAAATGCATCAGTAAGTCACGCAATCTTGCCGGATACAGAACACAGGCATCAAGTACCACAGGATAAGGAGAATATTTCATCCTTTAATAACCTAGTTCAAGTTTTTTGTGCCTGAGCTGCAAGTTCTTGCATCGCAGCCAAACTGTCAGCATCACGTTGCTTTTTGTATTTCATCAAATCGGAAAATAACACTCGACGCTTCCTTTTATGGTGAGGTAATTTCCCTTCTTCCAATAGCTTCACCAAATGAGGGCGAGATACATTCAGTATATTTGCCGCTTCTTGTGTCGTCAGTTCAGCGTGCACCGGTACAATTTGCACAGCATTACCTACTGCTAATTCACCCAGTATATTCATCAACATGGTTAATGCTGAGGTCGGTAATTCAATTTGGTGAAATGTGTTATCTGCACCTTTGATAGTGATCTGTTGAGTTTCTAATTGGGTGGAAAGAAACGCAGCCAGCTCTCGTTGGCTGCGCATTGCGATTTCAATCTCATGCTTTGCCGGAAGATTCAAGCCGGCTAAGGTTGCATTACTCATATGTGTATACCTGGTATGTTAGTCATTATAACGAGTGTAATCGAAACAAACGAAAATCGCAATAAACGAAACAGATAACCGCGTCTTGTGCCCATTAACAACTCTTTATAGTGTTAATTTCAGTTCATGCCAGCCCAATGTATTCCAACACGCGGCTTCACCCGAAAAACAGCATTCAGCCACCGGTAAAGACTCACCACATTTTCCACAGCATTGTTCCTGTAGCTCAGCCATCTGCTGTTTTAATGAACGGTCATCCATTCGAATTAACATCGTGAGGTATTCATTGACGTCGTAAGGCTCCCTGCCCGGTCTGCGCAGTGCACAATTGCGCTTCAGCATCGCCAATTCCTGATTATCAAGGAGCAATTCTATTTTGGTAACGCCAGCCTCCTGCTGGCGCTGACGTTGGGCGGCTTTACGTTCTGCCGGGGATTTAGCCATGGTTAGGCGTCCTGAGCTTATAGACCGAATTGCGGGTACGGATAAAACCATCAGCATTAAAGGTATGAATATTCTCAACCGGTGACGTAATGATTTCAGCGCCATCAGACCAGCGTTGATTAACATCATGGTAAATGCGCCCACTTGCCCGAAAATCAGCGTTACCGTAGAGAATAAACCCTGTCAGCTCGATTTCCGCCGTGTATACCTTGCTTTCCGTGTTTAATTGCTTATCCATCGTTATTCTCCCAGCCAGTCGTAAACAAACCGGATCAACGCCATCACCGGCAGTGAAACCGGAAAGGTCAGCAGCAGGAACAAGGCGAGCATATGGAGCCAGAATTCTTCATCGGTCAGAATTTCCCAGTAACCGATCACTTCGTCTTTTAGGTAATGCAAAAAGTTGTTTGATGTTTTCATTGGTCTTGCCTCTCTCAGTGAGTCTGATTTCTCAATGTCCAAAGTTTTTGTAATTTAATTAATCCCTTGCCCGTCACCAGTGACGTGATACATTCCTGAATGCCGCGTTCCGGGTGTTCCCAACGACCTAATTTCACATCCATCAAGCCTGCTTGTATTTTTTCCTGATACGGTTCATTGCGACGGGAGACCCAGCCGATTTGTCGCAGGAACGCAAACAAACGGGTTCGACCTGTACCTAAAACCTTAGCAACCTGCGCAATGCTGAGGGAACCATGTGACGCAGAGACTTTGTCATGAAATTCAACTTTCGGCGCATCTTCAAAGATCTGGTGCTCTAACTGATTCACCGCCAGCGAAAGCCGCTCTTTCTCCTCTTCAGCCTGAATGACCATCAGCGCCAGTTGCTTAGCATTGGGTAAAACCGATTGTGGTGTTGTCAGCCTGCCTGAGTGGTAGTCGATAAAGGTTTGGTTAACCTGCAGACGGAATTTTGGGGAAATCCAGCCAGCATATTCGATAGCTAAAAGTTCGTGAGCAAAAGTCCCCCCTGTGCGCCCTGCTTTTTTAACTACCGTGATCTCGGTAGTTTGGTTTTGCAATTCTGAAATTAATTGGATAGTTCCCTCAAGTGCTAGCCAATAACTTGGGCCATGTTTCTTTTCCCTGCCACTTGCCTTATGTAGCGCATTCAGATTAAAACGTCCTTTGGCATCGGTGGTGATTTCAACGCCTGCGATTACGGGCAAGGTTTTCTTATCGATAACATTTAACATACGGGTTCCTTTGTTGAGTCTTACATCACGCCAGTCATTCAGGCATGTTTAAAAAAACGGCTATTCCCTCGATTCCGCTGAAAGTCGCTTGATAACTTCTTTTTCAATCGGTTTAGGTGCTGTCATCACCTGTTTGTAGACTGTCTTTTGAACGGGCGTTTTACGTAATAACACCCGCTGGACATCGCCCAGTGGCATACGGAGCAAAATGGCGATGTACTCTGCTGTTCTGCCGAGCCGAGTGAGTTCATACATGCCCCGGACAATATTCTGGCCATAGTTAAATCGCTTCCCAATGTTGATGCTGGGTTCCGCTGCTGTCACAGGTTTTGCCACCGGAATGAGTTTCGGTTTGGGTTGATAAGGCTGACGACTACGTGCCCGTGCCGCCTGGTTTAAATCATCAAGAATGCGATCAGTGTGGTTACAGCCATCATCGACATGATGACGGTTATCCAGGATCAGTTTGTTGACATCGTTTTCGTTGTTCATGGGGTCTTGCCTCGTGTTTGTTCATCCGCTTTTGGTCAGAAAGTGTTTTAGCTACTGGTCAGAATACGGCTCTTTCGCCGCCTGTTCCGCGGCCTGTTTCCAGATCCCACGCCAGGCAGCCAAGGCCGGTACCTCACTCATCCGTCCTAAACCCGCTTTACGCGCAAGTTGCGCTGCCAGTTCCTGAATACGGTTCGTCGGTGTCCAGCCGGTTGAAAACAGTTGTTGGAACGTGGCATCGCGCTCCACAGTATCGATGGTGATGGCGGTTTCTCCGGCTTTCAGCCAGCGACCATTGACACAGGCAGGACGCCCCGCTTTGTCCCACTTGCATGCTTTATCGAAATACTCCGTGCAATTCTCCGGGCCAAACAGGGTCTTCGGGCGCAGGTAATCACGCATCTTGCCATCTTCTCGCCACTTGGTAGTCAGGTAATCCGTAATGAGTTTCAGGTCGTCCACCGTATAACCGTCACTCAATCGCGCTCGGATATACCCCATCGTGGTTTTGCCATCACGGTAGTTAGAGTCGGTCACCTGATTGAAATAAACCAAGACCTGTCGAGCTGGATCGTGGTCGGGTTCCACCGGAACCTGACAAGAAACGTTAGTCTCTGTTGTACTCTCTGTAGTAATCTCTGTTGTAGTCTCTGTAAGATCAGGCCAATTTGACCCGTTCAGAACGGCGCATTCTGACCCGTTGGAGTGTGCCAAATTGCCCCTGTCGATAAGGTCATTTTGACCCGCTCGATGGTCTTTGTTTGCGTTGTTCGATGGGGTCATTTTGACCTTATCGGCTAACAATGGGTGTTCATAATTGATTGCGTAATAATTCGTCCGGTCATGGCTGGATTTATTAATTTGCTCAATCCGCAATACACCCAGCTTTTTCAAATTTGACAGCGCTCGTTTAATGGTGGATTCGGAAAAAAACGGGAATTGCGCTTGCCATTTTTCGACCGTGTTGTAGATCCAGCGGCAGCCATTGACCTCAATACCCGACGACGTTTCTGTCAGCCAGTATTGGATCTGCTGCAAAATAATGGCCTCATTCAATCCCAGGCGCATGGCCAACTCAGGGATAACCACTAGTGGGCGGCTTTTTAACAATAACAAATTCATATCACGCCCTTACTTATTTTTGGCTCTGCCATTTTTCTGTCTTTTGCCCTGTTCCCAAGCTGTCAGTGCCGCTTCCCTGCGGCCTTCATAAATTTCTGACACTTCCTCAAAAGTGGCAGGCTTATCGTTCCGGCGAAAGCCATTGCGATAAGTGATCTTATCGATGGGTTTCATCATTGGTCTTGCCTCTCGTTAATGCACGTTGGTCAAACGGGGTTCAATGGCATTTAACGCAGATACCGCGATGGCTATACGGTGTGACATGTCACGCCCTCCAAGTAGGGTTTCACTTATGGCGGCAGCAAATTCCCTGATCGCAACAGACGCGAGATAATTCAGGCTCTCTTCGCTCATTAACTTCGCCCGCCGTTCTGCCGGCAATGCCGCTTCAATGGCCGGTAACAGTTCCGTGATCTTGCGTTGTGCTGCGTTCGAATCACTGCGCAACCAGCGAAAAATTTGTTGCCGGTTATTGTTTATCGCTTTCCAGTCAGCATTTCCTGTTGCGTCCTCAATCTGACGTAACCGATGGTGAGAACAACCCGCACCTAGCAGGAAATACATACGACTGACTTCAATGGCTACATGCTCCTGCCCTCGCTCCATGGCCCAAGCCTCAACTTCGGCTCTGAGCGTATTGATATCTTGCTCCACGATTTGCGTCTCCTGTCGCAATGTTGATTATTGAAAATCAGTTTTTCACTGACACCTCAGTTAACATTCATTTCGGGCCATATTTTTTGCCAATCATGGGGACGAAGATCTTGTCTTGTCACTTTCTCATTGGTGGCATTTTCAATATCGAAACACCTAGCTGGGGGAACTGGTGCATGACCATGAGCCATTTGTGATAAATAAGAACTGGATACCCCAAGTTTCTCAGCCAGCAGTTTTGCTTCACCTCGTTTTAAACTGGAAATGTAATCATTTGGTTTCATAGCTACCCCTTTATTGGAAATACAAATAGTTTAATAAACACCAAACATTTGTTAAGCATTTGCTTGTTTAGTAAATACTAATCACAATTTAGCTGGTACAAAAGCAAGTTCAATTCCTATATGGAGTCTTATAAATCAAATGAGCATGAAAAATATCAGGCAACAACGCCTAAAAGATTGGTTTTCTGACAAAACTCTTCCTGAAAAGGAGAAAAGCTATCTATCACAGCTTATGAACGGCAAGGCATCTTTTGGTGAAAAGGCGGCAAGACGCTTAGAAAGGGACTACCATATGCCAGAAGGTTATCTGGATTCTGGTTCGAACGATGCCGAATTAGGAGATCCGCTACAAGTAATATTAACCCCTAGGCAAAAAATTCTTCTGGAACTATTTGAGGAATTGCCAGATAGTGAAGCTACTGCTCTGATAAAAAATCTTGAAGAGAAAAAACAGCACTATGATAATTTACTAGAAGAATTATTACATAAAAAAAAGCAAAAGAAAGCATAGGGAAGAGTCATTTTCTGACTTTTTCCTTATTTATCAATTTAATACTCGTTCATTCAGATAATATTATCATCCAAGCATCTCTACTCATAATTAATTAGTTGAATAAATAGTCGTGACAGATATATGTGCAATTGTCTACAACTAAACCTACCCAATATTTTCCTTAACAAGGAAAAAACAAACTCCCCCTACATTCCAACAATAAAAATATAATAAATAAAATCAAATAATTAACCTTAATACTCAAACCAATCGCCCTTCTTTGTTTAATTTTTACCTTACTTTTAGTTTATTAATTACTAAACTTCATTCCATCAGCAAACAGGCAGGATGCCCACGAAGTAGCCGCTACCGGCATATGAAGAGGTAGATGATTTGCTCAGACAATACGGCACAGCAGCCGTTTAGGTTAAGTGTTCAAGACCGAATTTGCAGTTTCAGTTGTCATGGAGGAGGAGAACCGCAGCACTCATCGCGACCTGCCATGATTACCACTCGATGACAACTGACTTTTATCCCAACACCAGGGAATACAGTTAGAAAGAGACCAATCACCATTAGCGTGATGCACCAAAGAGGCAACTAAACCGGTCGTCAGCCTTGACCAGGGTAAAGCGACGCTGGATAGCGTAACCAGCACCTTTTAGTTCGGAGACCATCGTCATCTACATGATGATACGTAAGAGGCAATCAATAACCTGACAGCCCGGAAAGACGGGCAACTTATTACAGACGTAAAAAAACCCACCGAAGTGGGTTCTTTTACCCCGGGTCGCCGACCAAAGCTACCGGGTTTCTTAGAGCGGAGACCAATCCGCTCAAAGAGGCAAGACCAATGATAACTCATCGATCCACGACAATATATAGGAGTTGCTATGAAAGCACAACCCAAGACTCTCAAAATTACCCTCTATGTGTATGCCAAAGAAGGTTTTGACCGACAGATTGAGTTCACCACGTTCACCAATGAACCTGTGAATACTACCTTTTGGGGGGCATTAGTTTCTCAGCATGACGTGGAAATCACGCTCCCGTCAGTTAATAAGCCTGATCTCATCCAGGCGCAGATCGACGCACTTAAGGCTGAAAAAGAAAAAGTACTGTCCCATGCGCAGGTAGAAGTGAACCGGATTGAAGACCACATCCAGTCGCTCTTATGCATTGAAGGTAAACCTGTTTCCGCTTCCGATATGGAGCTTCCTTATTAAACCTGGGTGAAGTATGCAAGACATCAATGACGTGATTGAAATGATTCTGGATGCAAGCTTAGCAGCCGTTGAGCATGAAAATAACAGTGATTCCATGAAAGGGGTAACCCATATTTCTATTCTTGGCGGAAAACGGCGGGTGGAATATTACCCGACAACGGGGATGGTTTACTCAAATCCTGTCAAGGATCTTTATTCCACTGTTCGGCTTCCCAAAGCCGGCATTCGAAGAGCCGTCAAACTAGCTAAAACAGGCAATTAACAAAAGGCAAGACCCATGACAACTTACGTTTGTGTATTTGAGCCGACTCCAGCGGCTCAACAGGGCGGTGCGATATCTTTAGCCATCGCGCTTGAAGCAAATTCCATCAAAATGGCGAAAGCCATGGCCATTGTGAATTTAGGTGAATTCTATCCTGATGATATGGATAAATTTAACACCGATAATCCCATTATTTGTGAAGATCGGGTCGGCTCCCCTCGCCCACCCGTGGGTAAATTTGATGAGAAGTTTGCGACTGAATATGAATTCAATGGCACAACATGGCAGGCTAAAAGCCTCGAACCGGCTCAAACCCCAGCCATTAACAAACGTGATTTTGTTCATACTTATGCCACCCTGGATTTAGAAATCGCGCTGGCATTACTGGACGGGGATTTTCATTGCTGGGCGGTTATGTCACACAGTTTGACGGCCGCTAAACAACTCATTGCAGACAACGATAAAACATGGCGTTGGTGGTCTATGGCATTTCGTATCAGAACGGATGCTTTATCTATCCCACGCGAAACAATTTTCAAGATAGTTCGCGAAGGTAAACGGCGCCCTGAGTTTTTGAGAAGCTTTAACAACATGAAGGCATTTTTGAACCACGCCTTAAGTGATACCCGTATCGCTGAATTACAGGATGCGCCTGACGAGCCTGCATCAATACCAGAAACCTCATCAGAGAATGGCACTGCCGATGAAGTTGAAACCCAGGCAGCCCCCGAAGTAAAAGAGGAAAAAAGCGAAACTAAACCCCGCAAGACCAGAAAGACCAAACCAGCCAAAAAGGAGACTGTACCGGAAACCGAAGAAGTAGCGCCAGAAACTGAGAAAGCCACACCAGAAATCGAGGAAGCGGCACCAGAAACTGAGAAAGCGGCACCAAAAACCGAGGAAACCGCACCCCAAACGGCGGCCAATGATGAAATCACTCCATTATTGCCAGTCAGTGGCCAGAACGCCAGTAATGATAATTTCCAGCACCGTGCCGATCTGCTCGAAGAAACCATCAAGGCACAGGGTAATCAACAGCAGGTCAATCTGCATATCTGGAAAGCGGTTCAGCGTACCGATCCGCGTTTTACCAAGCCACTGGAAGGGATGGGTTATAGCGGCACCAGCATCAACAGTAACTATATGCTGATGCGAGCCACTGAACTATTTGGCCCAATTGGTAAAGGCTGGGGCTATGACATTCTGGAAGAAAAATCTATCGACGGCATTCCCATGACTGAACCCGTTCTGGATGAGCGTAATAAACAAATAGCCACCCGTTTTTTGCGTGATGGTGATGGCTCATTAATTTTTACCCAGAACCATTCTATCAAGATTTTATTCTGGTACGCAGATGAATATGGCGAACGTGCATCATTCATCAGTTATGGCGCGACACCCTATCGCTACCAATCAAATTATGGACCAAAAGCAGATGGGGAAGTGCTTAAGAAATCCCTGACAGACGCCATCAAAAAAGCCTTATCCATGCTTGGGTTTAGCGCCGATGTCTTTATGGGCATGCACGATAACCCAGAATACTTGGCTGAAAACAAAATTGAATTTGGTATCAAAGCCGCCAGTGATAAAGCCGAAGATCTCACCCGTTTACGTAAGGAGCTGGACGAGAAGTTTGCACGCAACACCGAAACCATGAAAACGGCGATCACTAAAAATGAGCTGAGGGGCATTGCATCCACACTGACCCGTGAAATCGACGTGCATCTCAAGAACGCAAAGTCACTCGGTGACAAAGAGTATGAACGCTATCTATCAGGCCGCTTACGCCGTTTAACTGAAATCGAAAAAGACTGTTTATCTAAACTGGAAGAGGCAAACTCATGACCACTGCGATTGCATTAGCCGCCGACTATGATCAGTTGCAAAAATTGATAGCAGCCGGTGAATTTTCACCGGAAGCCATCGCCGATACCCTTGAAGGTCTTGAGGGTGAGTTAGGTGACAAACTGGATACCATCATGATCCATGTCCGCAATCTTGAAGGGCAGACCCGAACGCTGGACGATGAGGCCAGGCGACTCACTGAGCGCAAAAAATCCTTTGAAAGTCAGGTCAAACACCTCAAGAAATATGTGCTGGATTGCTTGCTCAAAGCCGAACTGAACAGTCTGAGAACCACGAAAAATACCTTCAGTGCGCGTCAGGGTATCGCCAGAGTCATTATCGATAATGAGATGTTATTGCCCGATGAATTAGTGGATGTGCAGACCATCACCGCACCGGACAAGAAAGCGATTAAGGCGGCTATCGAACGCGGTGAAACCGTACCGGGCGCACATCTCGAAATCGGGGAAAGAAGTTTGCAGGTTCGTTAACCATCAATTTATGCCCGATGATTCGGGCATTGAGGAGCACATAATGGCAGCAAGACTTGAAGTCAGTATCTTTTATAACGAAGAAATCGGGCAGTGCGAAGTAACCTGGTCGGCGGACAGAACCGAAGATTTTGCCCCCATGGAAAAGGCCGCCCTGGAACAACTGAAAACGGCCTTGGTAGGCCAACTGAATTCCGTCCACCGTCACGGTCAATTACATTGAGAGTGGCAGTATGAAAAATAATCTGGAAGATCTGCATAATCATCTGTTTGCACAGTTAGAACGCCTTTCTGATGAAGCGCTGAAAGGTGAAGAACTCGAAAGCGAAATTGCCCGTTCAAAGGCGGTTTCGGCGGTCGCCAACCAAATTGTGGAAAACGGCAAACTGGCACTTACAGTGCAAAAGATGTTGGGTGACAACGAAATTCAGTCCGCGCCCAAATATCTGGAGGTGAAATAATGGCGAATTTTGTCTATACCCCGGCAATGGAAGCCTGGATGCGGCAACATTATTTATTGCGGCTAGGTAAACTCACCGTCGCCTTTAACCAACAATTTAATGCTACCCGCTCCTCTGATGCCATTAATGCACTGCGAAAACGATTGGGATTAAAAACAGGCCGCAGCGGTTGTTTTATGAAAGGTCACACTCCGGCCAACAAAGGTGCAAAAGGGTTAACCGGTTCAAATTCAGGATCATTTAAGAAAAATCACCGTCCCCATAACTCTCTGGTTATTGGCAGTGAAGCCGTGACCAAGGACGGTTATATCAAAATAAAAGTGGCTGAACCCAACAAATGGAAACTGAAACATCGGGTAGTTTGGGAACAACATCATGGCCAGATCCCCAAAGGCGGCGTGATTAAATTTATCGATGACGATAAACAAAATTGTGCGATTGAAAACCTGATGCTGATATCGCAACAAGAGAATGCGGTCATTAACCGGTACTATGCAAATGCCCCCGCTGAATACAAACCAACCACTGTTCAGCTCGCACGGATAAAGATGGCCATTAGAGAGAAAACAAGAGGCAAGACCCATGCTTAAACATCAACATAAACGTTACCAGCCCATCAGACTTACCCTGCCTGATGGAACCAGCGGCCAAGTCATCACTGACCGCCGCTGCGCCGTCTTTTACGACTTCCCGCCCGAAGTCAAAATCGAGCCGGTTGACAACCACCAGAAGGCAGAGGCCGACAGTTTATTCCTCACCCGTAAACCTGATTAAGCCTAATCAGAAATCTGGTCACGTAATGCATAGCATGATGGGACATCCACCGAAAGGAGCACCATCATGCAACCCTGGCAACCGGGACAACAACTATTAACTGACTTCGATATCAAACTGGGACGATTAGCCGCCAGCGTCAAAAATGCGCCCTGTGATCAGGCAGAGATTACCCGCGCTTGTGACACCGCTGATCTGCTCATTTTATCAATGATGAGGCAAGACCATGAAAAACCACTGCGACATTATCACCGATGAAGAAATGGAAGAATTGACTGGGTATCAAGTTCCCTCCAAACAATGCGAGGCACTGGCCAAACATGGCATTTTCTTTATTACGCGCCAAGACGGTAAACCCCGAACAACCTGGAAGCATTTTAACCACCCCATGATTGCCACCCGTTACTCTAAGCCTGCCGAAGAGCCCGATTTCGAGAACATGTAATTATGGCCAGAACAAGGAAGAACGCCGCCGATGCCAAGTTACCTAAACGGGTCTATCGGGGAAAAACCAAATTTGAATTTCATCCAGCCAGAGGGGGATCGATTTCCCTTTGCCCTCTAGACGCCCCGCTTTCAGTTATCTGGGCGGAGTATGAAAAAATTATCTGTGACATGTCACGCGAGGAAAACACCGTGTCAAAATTAATCAAACAATTCCTGGCTTCAGCCACGTTTCAGGATCTGGCGACAGACACCAAAAAAGACTATCGGAAATATGCCAACAAGCTGATCCCTGTTTTTGGGAGAATGGCACCAGACAATGTGAAACCTGAGCATGTCAGAAAGTATATGGACAAACGCAGGCTGAAGAGCAAGACACAGGCCAACCGCGAAAAAACTTTCTTGTCCCGGGTCTACAAGTGGGGCTATGAGCGTGGAATGGTCAAAGGTAATCCGTGTAAAGGCGTGCAGCAATACAAGGAAAAAGCGCGGGAACGGTATATCACGGATGCGGAATATCATGCACTTTATTCCGTTGCCCCTACTGTCGTTAAAGTAGCGATGGAGCTGGCTTACTTGTGCTGTGCGCGGCAAGCCGATGTTCTGTCACTCACCCACGCCCAGCTAATGGAAAACGGGATCTTTATTCGCCAGGGTAAAACCGGCAAAAAACAAATTAAAGCTTGGACGAAACGCTTAGAAAATGTGGTTAAGCTGAGTAACACACTCATAACTGATCCCGGTATTGTCAGCCTGTATGTAATTTGTCAGGCCAAAGGCCATAAATATACCCGCGATGGTTTTAACAGCCGCTGGAAAAAAGCCAGAGCCGCCGCAAAAGAGGCATTTCCTCATCTGGATTTTAATTTCACTTTCACGACTTAAAGGCAAAAGGCATCTCCGATCTGGAAGGTACGCTGGCCGAAAAACAGGTAATTTCGGGTCATAAAAACATTACCCAGACCGCAAGATACAACAGAAAAATTGAAGTGGTTCCGGTTGTTGGGGGACAAAAAAAGTAAACGGATGGTCAAAAAATATAGTGAATGAATATAGTGAACGAATATAGTGAACGAATAGTGAAACGTGATTTTTATCAAAGAAAAAAGCCACCGCGAAGGTGGCTTTTTTCTAACCCTAACTCAATGTTTTATATCAAGTTTTAATTTGGTGCCCAGGGCGGGACTTGAACCCGCACAGCCTTAAGGCCGAGGGATTTTAAATCCCTTGTGTCTACCGATTTCACCACCTGGGCTAAATTTGGAGGCGCGTCCCGGAGTCGAACCGAGGTAGACGGATTTGCAATCCGCTGCATGGCCACTCTGCCAACGCGCCTTTCTTGGAGCGGGAAACGAGACTCGAACTCGCGACCCCGACCTTGGCAAGGTCGTGCTCTACCAACTGAGCTATTCCCGCCTTTCCGAACCGCTTGATTTACTTAACTTGTTTCGTAAACCTGATGTGCCGTTCGATGCGTTGCATTCTACTTACTTCACGAAATGAGTCAACACAATTATTTATAAAACTCGTTCGTTCGATGATTTTTGCGTCATTCGGATCAACTTTCACGCAAATCGTCCCATGCAGCGCTCAAATATTGAAACATTGACCAGAATGTCAAGACCGCAGCAACGTATAATAGGATGAATCCCCCTACTTCAAGTTCAATGCAAGGACGCCATAATAAGGCAACCAATGCCGCCATTTGTGCCGTAGTTTTTATTTTTCCCATCCAGGAAACAGCTACACTACTGCGCTTTCCTAATTCCGCCATCCACTCACGCAGAGAAGATATGATGATCTCACGAGCAATCATCGTCGCAGCAGGTAGCGTGATCCACCACGTATGGTAATGTTCTGCAATCAGTACCAACGCAATAGCTACCATCACTTTATCCGCCACCGGATCAAGAAATGCTCCAAAACGCGTCGTCTGTTTCCACAACCGGGCAAGAAAACCATCAAACCAATCTGTTGCAGCAGCGATAATAAAGATAATGGCACATACCATCGGTGCCCATTGGAATGGCAAGTAGAATGCCAAAACAAAGAATGGAATTAAGGCAATACGAAATAGAGTAAGCCATGTTGGAATATTTAATTGCATAATGCTTAGTAATATCTGGCTAGGTTAAATTTATTAGTATGGTGCATCAATACTTCTAGTGTTTCAACGCATTATAGATTTTTTCTGCCAGTGCATAAGAAATAGAAGGCACTTTTGCGATCTCTTCTACACTTGCATTGCGTAAAGTCTGTAATCCACCCATATATTTAAGTAACATTTGTCTACGTTTTGGCCCAATACCATCAATCGACTCCAATGTACTGGTCTTTTTCACTTTTTCCCGACGCTGACGATGCCCTGTAATGGCATGGTTGTGAGATTCATCACGAATATGCTGAATAACGTGTAATGCAGGTGAATCAGGAGGAAGTGCAATCCCTTCTCCTTCCACTTCAAAAAAAAGGGTTTCTAGTCCAGCCTTACGATCACTGCCTTTCGCAACGCCAATTAACTTAGGATACTTTTTATTCCATTCAACTTCCAAAGAGTCGAAAACTTCAATCGCACGCGCAAGCTGACCTTTTCCACCGTCAATAAAAATGATGTCAGGGATTTTTGTCTTATCAATAGCCTTGCCATATCGACGACGCAAGACTTGACTCATCGCAGCATAATCATCCCCTGGAGTAATACCTGTAATATTATAGCGGCGGTATTCTGTACGAACTGGACCATTAGCATCAAAAACAACACATGATGCGACAGTTTGTTCTCCCATCGTGTGACTGATGTCGAAACATTCCATACGGTGGATTTTTTCAGAGCCGACAAATGTAGCCAATGACGCTAATCTCTGATGAATTGTCGATTGTTGGGAGAGTTTGGTTATCAAAGCTGTCGCAGCATTAGTGCGTGCTAATTTTAAATAACGCGCCCTATCGCCTCTTGGCCGTGCCTGGATATAGATTTTCCTGCCCAATATTTCAGCAAGTGATCTTTCTAATAGTTCTTTCTCAGGCAATGCAAAATCCAACAAAATTTCTGTTGGCAACGTCCTGTTTTGGCTTCCTTGGAGATAGAATTGACCAAGGAAAGTTTGCACTACTTCATCTAATTTTGTATCAGCCGGAATTTTGGGGTAATAACTTCGGCTGCCCAATATCTTACCCTGACGGATAAATAAGACATGCACACAGGCCATTCCTGCCTCAAAAGCGACGCTAATAACATCAAGATCATCACCTTCTCCGGAAACAAATTGTCGTTCCGTAACTTGCCGTACTGCTTGGATCTGATCGCGATAACGGGCTGCTTCTTCAAATTTAAGCTGTTGACTTGCATTTTCCATTTTTGCAACCAGTTCATCCAATACTTGCTGATCTTTCCCCGCCAAAAACAGGCGAACGTATTCAACTTGCTGCTGATATTCTTCATCTGTTACAAACCCCTTAACACAAGGAGCCAAGCAGCGCCCAATCTGATATTGCAAGCAAGGCCTTGAACGATTGCGGTACACATTGTCTTCACATTGGCGAATAGGAAATAGTTTCTGCAATAAAGCCAAAGTGTCGCGTATTGCATGAGAATTAGGGAATGGGCCGAAGTATTCTCCTTTTGTATGCCTGGCGCCACGATATAAGGTTAAACGAGGGTGGATATCACTACTCAAGAAAATATAAGGATAAGATTTATCATCTCTCAGTAATACATTGTAGCGAGGCTGATACAGCTTGATGTAGTTATGTTCAAGCAGAAGCGCCTCTGTCTCTGTGTGGGTAACGGTGACGTCTATCTGAACGATATTTTTCACTAATGACTCTGTTTTACGGCTACTAACTTGTGCCCTAAAATAGCTAGATAAGCGTTTTTTTAGATCCTTAGCTTTACCAACATAGATCACTGTGCCAGTGATATCATACATGCGGTAGACGCCCGGCTGATTGGTAACTGTTTTTAAAAATGCCTTTGAATTAAATAGTTCCGCCATAACTGATCACCCATCAAATCTTATTACCCACCGTGAGTTACCATATTTTGCGCATCAAGCAATCCACAACGTATTGCCATATGGGTCAATTCTACATCACCTTTGATATTTAGTTTACTGAACATCCTATAGCGGTAACTATTCACTGTTTTTGGGCTCAGATTAAGCAATTCAGAAATCTCATTAACTTTGCGACCCTGAGTTATCATTGTCATGATCTGCAATTCCCGCTCCGAAAGTTCATCCAGCGGATTTTCTTTTGCGGGTGATAACTGGTTGAGTGCCATCTGCTGGGCAATATCCGGGGAAATGTAACGCTGGCCTGCATAAACAGTCCGAATTGCATTGATCATATCCTGAGGAGCGGCAGCCTTGCTCAAATATCCCCTGATCCCTGCTTGCATCACTTTTGTGGGTAAAGAGCTTTCAGTATGGATAGTCAGCATAATCACTCGTGTATCAGGTGAATAACGGATGATTTTTTTAGCCGCCTCCAACCCTCCTATACCGGGCATTCCCATATCCATCATGACAATATCCGTGCTGTTTGATCTACACCATCTGACCGCATCTTCTCCACTACTGGCTTCTCCTACAACTTTTATCCCTTTTATATCATCAAGGACGCCTTTCACACCAATGCGCACCAGTTCATGGTCATCAACTAATAAAACATTAATCAAACAACATCTCCACTAACGTAATATCCACAATAATGATAAAATTAATAAACTCCAAAACAAAACGGACACGTTGAGTCTATCTTTATGATTTTCATAAGATAAATTGACAAAAAATAACATTTTCTCACGAGTGAGAGAGAAACCTTTTGGATGAGATAACAGATTATACTAACATTAGGGCAAAACAGAAAGAGAATTGTTACATATCAATGAAATAAAATAAATATATAGCCAATTGATTTTATTCGATATTTTATTAATTAACATATCTCTAATCTCTATATTATTTAGAGTAATCCATTTTAATCCAGAACAATATGAGGATAATACTTTCCCCATATTGCAATAATTATTTAAATAAATTGAGGACATCTGCTTTAGTCAGCATAGGGGTTTTTTCAACAAAGTTATAATATGTTGGCTTACTTTCCACATAAATTTGGCGAGATAATTTACCTGAATGACTATTCTCAAACAAAGCAACTGGAACATAATAAGCACTTGGTTGATGCAGGTGGTAAAAAAGATGTGTGCCGCATTTGTTACAGAAAGCGCGTTCTGCCCATTCGGATGACGGATATGTTGAGATATTTTCAGCTCCTTCTATTTTTAGATCATCCTTACAATCCACAGATAAAAATGGACCTCCATTCCATTTTTGACACGTTTTACAGTGGCATACGTTAATATCTTCAATGCGTTGATTGGTGTTCACACTTACCGCACCGCATAAACAATGACCTTTATTCATTACTTAACTCTCTATAATAAGTTTATAAGAGGAAATTTTATGTCTGAGATCGAATAAATCTACCACTATATTTCATTAAAAATACCCTATTCACTACAATAACTCTCTAATTTTTAGCCATACAAATAAGTTCTGGAAACTTCAAATTATGGCTTGATAGACAGCAGGAAAATAAGTTATTTATTTTTTCATATCTTCATTATCCTCTTCATCATCAATATGCCAGCTGTGCAGTATTCGGTGGACAAAAGGCGTCACCACCATACCCACTGCAATAAAAAATATAGCTTGAAGGAACAGTCCATAAATGGCCGCAAAATATTTTCCCACGGTACTGACGGGTTCAATATGCAAGTTTTGCGTTCCAATCATTGAAACTGAATTTAGTATTGCATCAGGAATAGCATGGCTTTCTATCAAGAAAAAGCCCAGTACACCAGGAATAATACCGATCAGAAATATAATGAATGCATGTAAAAGAAAGCGCAGTATCCTTAAAATAAATCGGTCAAAGCTAATTAATTTATCAGTAAATTTTTCCATATCAGATCTCCACTAATAAATTAGTTACCATGGTGATTGTATGCTAGTTTTTATTTTTATCAATGTTAATGAGCCGAATATTACTCAATATTCCCTGCCCCAAGAGCACTCCCACAATAGTGACAACAACGCCAATTAGTTGTGGCAAGCTGGGTATATTTCCCATTATTAGCTGTATCATGAGTGCAAACATGGGAACCAAGTTAAAAAATACCGCCGTTTTTCCTGCTCCACGAATAGCAACCCCCATATTCCAAAAAAGATAGGCAATAGTAGAACCACCAATACCTATATAGAAACAGGCCAAATGGCTTTCAAATGTTCCTGAAGATAATGCAGTTATTGGCGATTCCACAAAAATCGCAATAAACACTAATATGATCGCACCAAAAAGCATTGTCCAGCTTGTAGTCGCCAATGGCGTCGCATCTTTGACAAATACCCGTATTCCCACTGTGTAAATTGACCAACCAAGACTTCCCATAAAAATGATTATATCGCCGGCTACTATCTGAGAGACACCTCCCAAAATCAATTCACCGTTGGTAATAACTAAAGCAACTCCCAACAAACTGATCGCCATACCAATGACTCTCATTAATTCAGGTAACCGCCGATTTATAATCGCTTCCAAAATGTTGGCAGAGATAGGCGTCGTTGCCACAATCAAAGCCGCCGTAACGGGGTTGGAACTTTGAAGACCAACAAAAAATGCCCCATTAAATCCCGCCACACCAATCGCCCCAAGAACAATAAATGCCCACCAATTTTGCTTCAAAACCTTGCCGTGAATCCCCTCTTTCCATGCAAAAAAAATAAAAATACAGATAACTGCATAGAAAAAACGCTCAGCAGAAGCTGTCCACGGTGGCAAACTCGTCAGTGCAAATTTTGTTACCTGAAAATTTGATCCCCAAAAGAATGTTGCAATTAACGTTAGCACTATCGCTAACTGTGAAGTTGTTTTCATATTCATTACCCTATCTTGATTGATCTTAAATAAAATAATTCTTGGTAAAATCATTGTGGCATCTTTTAAAATTGAAATATTTAGGCAGAATTGGTAATCAAATTTTCAGAAACGGAAAATAAATAGTGCAATCACTTATTTGGGATGATATTCGAATATTCTTGGCAATAGCGCGGACAGGAACTATCAGTAAAGCGGCTGAGCTTCTTGGTATTGGTGTGGCAACGGTATCGCGAAAAATCGAACGCCTGGAAAATACTTTCGGAATGCCATTATTTTTGCGACATCAAACAGGTTATCAACTAACAGAAGATGGCGCAGAACTATTGGAAAAAGCCAAAGTCATGGAAATGACAGCAAATTCATTTCTGTTTGAAGCCGATCTACGGGCAACTATTGCCGGCAATGTACGCCTTGCAACACTTGAAACACTCTCCAATTATTTAATTATGCCAAACTTGCCGACCTTACAAAAAAATCATCCAAACCTGACATTAGAAATCACAACGGATAATTACACAGTAAACCTTCACCGCCGTGATGCTGATTTAGCTCTTCGTATCATCAGACCGGAGCAAGGACATGTCAATGTCCGACAACTAGGAACGCTGGGGTTTGGTCTTTATGGAAGTGAAGCCTATTTAGCCACCTGCACTTCCGATATATTTAGAGGTGAATACAACGACGCTCATTTTATTGGTTGGACAAGTGAATACTCACAATTTCCTTCCGTTAACTGGCTTAAACAAGCCTTACAAGGACGTTCTCTTTCAGTCGCAACAACTTCGATTTGTTCTCAAATTGCAGCAGCAACTGCGGGTCTGGGATTAGTCGTGCTGCCTCATATTGCAGCCAATGGTGCAGGACTTACGTGTATTTCGCCTGATTTAGGCATAGATAAACCCATCTGGCTTGTTATTCAATCTGATTTGTCCCATTCCCCCAGGATCCGGAAAGTGGCAGATTTTTTGGCCGATATCGTTTTTCAAAATCAGGAGAAACTGTCAGGACGGTCACACTAATAGTGCATACTATAACATTCAACATAACCAACAGCGGCATACTTGATGGGATAAGCAATAAGATAGCCATCTAATTTCAATCTGGAATCCTGTCTAATCAATTGCTATCGACCAAGCTTCCATTTAAGATTATGTTAAGATGTTAAATATGAATAAATCTTTCCTATCCGATTCTGGGATTCTTGTTAAAACAAGTTAACAAATCTTCTGATAATAAATTAATTAACTGAAATAGAAGTAAAAATACCCCAACAAAAAATCTCAAAAATAAACCAAACAATTTAATTTTCAGCATCCTCTGGCTTAGTTGCCCTTATTATAATTTCCATACTCACCTCTTTTTTAACTTGTTCTCTTTATAACTGCCTGATAAAAAATGTAAATAGCATGTTAAGTGTTTGCTTAAAATAATCATTTAGTCTTCTACTGAAGTTATTTCATACCCATTTATTTTTTGGAGTTCATATGATTCAGGAAAATGTAGATACTTTTAAATTACTCAAAAATTTTGAAGTAAGCCTTCACGGCAAAAAAAGAAATAATGCTGATTGGTTAAATATAGTATTACATGATAATTTTCTAGAAATTAGTAAATCAGGTTATGTTTATACTAAAAAAGATGTTTTTGATGCATTAATTACAGAAATAAAAACTAATTTTCAGCTTTTCTCAAAAAACTTTTCTATAAACCATCTTGATAAGAATATTGTATTACTAACTTATCAGTCTTACGAAATAGATCTAACTGGTAACTTTTTCAATCAAGCACTTCGCTCATCAATTTGGCAATTATCATCTTTAACTGGTCAATGGCAGCTTAGATTCCATCAAGGTACGATCATACCTGTTTAAGAGAAAAAATGGCCCAATATTTGGGCCATCCAGATTAATTAGCCGGCTTCTTTTACTTAATGAGCAAGACGGATTTTACGCTTTTTCACAATCTGAAACCCGATCATTAGAATAATAAACCAAATTGGTGTGGCTAATAACGCCTGGCGAGTATCTGACTGCAAGGAAAGCAATACCAAAACAAAAGCAAAGAAAACCAGGCATACCCAAGACATGACAATACCAAATGGCATTTTATAGACCGAAGCTTGATGGAGTTCTGGGCGACGCTTTCTATAAACCAGATAGGAACATAAGATCATGCTCCAAATAAACATAAACAGGATCGCAGAAACGGTTGTCACTAGAGTAAAAACCCGCATCACATCGGGGATAAAATAGATCAAAATGACCCCAAATGAGAGACACAGACAAGTAAAGATCAACCCTGATGCCGGAACCGAACGGCGGGAAAGACGGCTAAACTGCTTTGGCGCATCTCCTTCTTTCGCCAGACCGAACAACATCCGGCTAGTGGAGAAAACCCCACTATTTGCCGAAGATGCCGCAGAAGTCAAAACCACAAAGTTAACAACGCTGGCAGCAGCGGGTAATCCGATCAAAACGAACAATTCCACAAAAGGACTTTTATCCGCGCTAATGGCTCGCCACGGTGTGACTGACATAATGACAATCAAAGCCAATACATAAAACGTGATAATACGGATAGGAATAGCATTGATCGCTTTTGGTAAAGATTTCATCGGGTTTTTAGTTTCCGCTGCGGCAGTTCCCACCAACTCAATACCAACAAAAGCAAATATCGCAATCTGGAATCCGGCGAAAAATCCGCTTAATCCCATAGGGAACATCCCCCCGTCATTCCAGACATTAGAAAATGCTGCAACATGTCCTGCTGGTGATTTAAAGTTGATGCCAATTAAAATGCCTCCTGTCACAATCAAGGCAACAATGGCAATAATTTTGATCATGGCAAACCAAAACTCCAGTTCACCAAACAGCTTAACAGTCGCGAGATTCAGAGTAAGCAATACCAGAACACACAAAAGCGAAGTTCCCCATTCTGGAAAACCAGGTACCCAATATCCAACATAAGCAGTGATGGCAACAATATCTGCTATACCAGTAATTACCCAGCAGAACCAATAAGTCCAGCCGACAAAAAAACCGGCCCACGATCCTAGCAGATCCGCGGAAAAATCGCTAAACGACTTATAGTGCAAATTAGAAAGCAATAACTCTCCCATTGCCCGCATAACAAAAAACAGCATAAAGCCTATGATCATATAAACAAAAATGATCGATGGCCCCGCAAGAGATATCGTTTTTCCTGAGCCCATAAACAGGCCAGTACCGATGGCACCACCAATTGCGATTAGCTGTATATGTCGGTTGGTGAGACTTCGCTGTAAGTGCGAACTTCCAGTTTCAGTGGTGTGTGTGGGTTGTATTTTTTCTTCCATAGTTATATCCAATTTATTCTCACAGCATGGCCTTAATACCCTCAAGCTGTGTTTAATGGAACATTTTGACATAGACAACCGCGCGATTAACAGAAGGATTTCACATGAAAAACAGAGTGATTATAATTAGGCCAATTCGTTAAACGTTTACTGTGCGTATTTCATTCAATTAGTAAAAAATGGATATAGGCCATTGACGCCAAGTTGACACTGGAGAATAATTATTCGTGTTGGGTCGTTAGCTCAGTCGGTAGAGCCGTTGACTCTTAATCAATTAGTCGGGAGTTCGAGCCTCCCACGACCCACCAAATTTTATTAATTAAATCAGAATATTAAGCTGCTTTTAAACAAGTGGCTTTTTTGCGCTTTATAGCCAATTGCGACAGAGATTTTTAGGCTATATTTTCCCACGCTTATTAAATTTTCGTACTTGGTACGAATAAACTATTTTTCATAGATGAGCAAGGATGTGTTTTATGGAATACGTAGAATTTAAGCCACGGGCGACTGAGAATATTTGTCAGTGTAGATGAACTGAGTCCCGTTTCACGAGAAACAACCGCTAAGGTTGTGCCGCCCTTACGCAATGCTGCGATAATATCGGCTTGATACCAATCATTTTTAACGTTATTCATTCCTACTACCCCTTCCACAAATTAATTATTAATGGTGGCGATTCGTACAGGGTTCGTAGTTCCGGACAACCAGCAAGGCCGAAATCTCTCCCCTATTTGAAGCCAATTGAAAAAAGTGATAGCAGACGCACTGATAGAAATTTCTTCCCGGTGGAGTTGGTTACAAGGCTGCGAACTCCTGACCATTGGTATATTTCTAAATGGTGGGTGAAGCGGAAGAAACATGTCATATTATTTATAACACCTGTAATGGTAAGACGTAGGTTAGCCACAATAATTAATATATTATAAGTAAACTATTAGGGGCTGTGGATGTTTTGTGAGGGGAATTGGAACGGCATGATGATCTGGTATCCTTGTTTTCGCCAAAAAACCGTTACCTTGAGAACATCATGCCAAGAACTATGTTACCAGCTCCTTTGTGGAATAAGCTATTTTTATTCATGCAACAAAATGAGCTTATCTACAATAAAGAGGAACACCGACTGACTTTCGAAGGCATTCTTTACCGGATGAGAACGGGTATTCCATGGCGTGAATTGCCGGATGAATTTGGCAAATGGAACACCGTATTCAGACGTTTTAATGCTTGGTCAAAAAAAGGCATTTTTGATTTATTATTCAAAATGTTGTCTGAAGACACGGATACTGAATGGTTGTTTATTGATGGCAGTATTATCCGTGCACATCAGCATAGTGCGGGCGCCGCCTCAGAGGAGAATGAGGCCATAGGTAAAAGTTGTGGCGGACTCTCAACCAAAATCCATTTAGCCGTAGACAGTTACGGTTTTCCTGTCCATTTTGAGCTTTCCGAGGGACAAACACATGATATCGTTCATGCTGAAAGTCTCCTTGCACAATCTCCAACTTCAGATTTTGTTATTGCGGATAAAGGATACGATAGTGAAGCTTTCAGGGAAATCGTCAAACGAAAAGGCGCGACACCGGTCATTCCCTACCGGAACAATAGCCGAAAATCGGATAAAAAGATTGATAAGGGTTTATATCGTTATCGTCATTTAGTGGAAAATGCGTTTGCCAGAATCAAGCATTTTCGTGCAATCGCAACAAGATACGATAAATTAGCACGGAATTATGCCAGTATGGTGGCACTGGCATTTATCATCGTCTGGCTACCCATGTGGTCAGAATAAATGATGAACACAAAACGTCAACAGACTCTAATCAATTTGTCCAGGGTTCGAGTCAGGGTGAGAGCGTGAATTTTTTGTTAACAAAATTTAGGGTTGACGGATAAGAAAAAACATCATCTCATCCTTCTTTTTTTAGGAAGTATTCTCATGAGCATCGATGCCTTTTCTCAATATTTCAGTACGTTAACAGACCCTCGCCAGTCGTCTAAGATCAGTTATCCTTTGTTTGATATCCTTTTTCTGGCAATTACATCCATCATCGCCGGCGCGGAAGGATGGGAAGATATTGAAGATTTCGGCGAAACGTATCTGGACTGGTATCAAAAAAATCACTTTTCCCGAATGGAATACCGGGACATGATTCTATCGCTCGACTTATTTCTCGTCTCAATCCTGTTGAGTTTCAGCACTGTTTTATCCAGTGGGTTCAAGGGATTAATGAACGTTCTGAAGGGGAAATTATCGCCATTGACGGGAAAACATTGCGGGGAACTTATCACGGCAAGGATCGGCAGTCGATGCTCCACATGGTAAGTGCGTTTGCCACCCAGAATGGCGTTGTGATGGGGCAATTGAAGACAGACAAAAAGTCCAATGAAATCACTGCGATCCCTAAATTACTCCGTTTGCTGGATATCAAAGGCTGCCTGATAACGATTGATGCGATGGGATGTCAAACGAAGATTGCGGGACAAATTGTGCAGCAAGAAGGTGACTATCTTCTGGCGGTGAAAGGCAATCAGGAAACGCTGTATCACGCCGTCAAGAAGGCGTTGTCTGCGCAAGTCTCAGCAGTGAGTCATGCCGAAAATATCACGATAGAACAAGGGCATGGTCGTATAGAAGCGCGTGAATATCATGTATTGTCTGCACAAGCGTTATCCCAACCATTTCCTGAATGGAAAAACTTAAAAAGCATCGGCGTAGCAATCGGGTATCGAATTAATAATAAAGGAAAAGAGTCGCTCGATTATCGTTATTACATCAGTTCAGCGGAGCTAAACACGGATAAATTTGCGACCGCTGTCAGGAGCCATTGGGGGATCGAAACACGATTACACTGGGTTCTTGATGTCACTATGGGAGAAGATGCTTGCCTTATCCATCGGGGAAAATCGGCTGAAATATTGGGATGTATGCGTCATATCAGTGTCAATATGTTGCGGGCAGAAACAACCCAAAAAGCGAGTATTCGCCGAAAACAACGGTTTGCGAGCATGGATATTAACTATCTGGACAAGGTATTAGTCGCAGGATTTAAGGTATTGGGCAAGAAGTGAGCATTCACGCTCTTGCCCTGGGGTTCGAGTCCCCAACACCCTACCAAATTTATCAAATAATTACGTTAATTCCGTGAGTCTTTTTTTGAGGAATTATAACAATAAGTTTATTAAAAATTTAAAATTGTTATGATGAAATCATCAAAAACATACAACCTAATATTTATCAAAAATATTTTCATTATTACTACTTGACCCTTATATCTTTCTGTATTACGCTTGAAAAAAATTCAACCTTCAAAAATTATTATAACAATGAAACCTAAAAAAAAATCATTTTGTTATTAGCATATACATTCTCCCTATTTTCAGGGAAATTAACGGCCTCATCTATTCTTTGTTGCCAATGTAAAGCCACTAAATCAAAATGCTATTAACCAAAAACAAAAAACACATAATATAAACATAAAAAACAACAAGTTATGGATAAATAAATTACGATATCGCAACCTATGGTGCCTACAAAAATTTCCAACAATGGATTATTCCGCTAATTTATCAACCATATTGATATTGAAAATCAAGGAAAGTTATAAAAACAAAAATATATTATTAAGTAAAAATTATATTGAAAAACACCCAACAACTAATCGCACTTCTGTTTATTACATAAAAAAAGGAATGCTATATCTAGAGAACTTTTAAAATTCCAATAGTTATCTCATAGTGCTCTCACAATTAATTTTATTGAGTAAAAATAAACTCAATAATGGTGAATAACGAAATCCCACTTTCTTTAAAATTTGCTTTCCCTTATTTGGCTGAAAAGATACTTAATTTTAGAGGCCTTGAACAAGGGCAGAGTAATATTGTGGGAACAGTCAAGAAATTATCAGAAAACTGTGAGCAAAGAAGGTTGTGTGGGAGGAATTATTCTAATCTCACACCACAATAACAAAGAGAAATTATTGATCTCGTTAAATTTGGGGAGGATACATCTTGTTTGTTCCGTTCCGTGGTCATCCATCGGCTGAACATCGAAAGAATAAATATATAAATTAATATACCGATTATTTTTAATATATGTTGTTCATTATCTGTTGTAATTATTTGTTATCTGTATTTTTTCCATGAAAAATCAAAGTGAACTCGGTTTTATGATGAATAGAAAATACGATATCCAAGAACTAAATGGAGTTCTTTTTACGCTTTATATCAATGGACAATCAGTAACCGCAGCTGAGGGTGAAACAGTATTGACCGTATTAAATGCGGTGGGATTACGCAAGATTTCATGTAATGACAGTCAGAATATTATGGGAACTTATTGTGGTATGGGGGTTTGTCATAGTTGCTTAGTTAACATTGATGGCCGCTATAAACGAAGAGCTTGCCAAACCGTGGTTCAGCCGGGAATGCGAGTGGAAACGATGACCAATCGTTTAATGACAGGAGATTTATCATGAAACAGCGACCGGTCATTGTGGGAGGAGGACCTGCTGGTATGGGAGCGGCAATCGAGCTCGCCAAACATGGGGTTAACAGCATATTACTGGATGAAGCACCACGCTTAGGTGGTGTCGTTTATCGTGGCCCACTACGACAAGGAGTGGTAATGGATTATCTTGGGCAGAGCTATATTAATGCCATGCAAAAGCTGCACCAGGATTTTGCCCGTATCGCCAACAATGTAGATGTGCATCTTAATTCCCGAGTACTCGGTACTGAAGCCAATCAACGACTGCATGTACTTGATTCTAAAGAACAGTTGATCAGTATTGACTATCAGCACTTGTTGTTATCGACAGGTTGCCACGAACGCAATGTTCCTTTCCCTGGCTGGACACTACCTGGTGTAATGTTATTGGGAGGATTACAACTACAAATAAAAAGTGGAGTAGTGAACCCGTTAGGACGAACAGTCATTGCTGGGACAGGACCGTTGTTACCATTGGTTGCTTGTCAGTTGCATCGAGCTGGCGCTGAGATTGTTGGTGTGTACGAGGCCAGTGCCTTCAACCGCATTGCCAGAAGTACATTGTCGTTACTAAACCAACCCCAATTATTACTTGATGGTTTAAGTATGATCGCCTATCTGAAACGGCATCATATTCCATTGCATTTTGGTTGGGGGATCGTCTCTGCTGAAGGGCAGTCAGAACTTCAACAGGTCACTCTTGCACCGTATGACGAGAATTGGCAAATCGATTACCTGCAAAAACAACAAATATCAGCTGAAACTCTGGCGGTAGGTTATGGTTTTATCCCTCGAACTCAATTAACCCAACTGATGGATCTGCAACATCAATACCATAAGGATGGGTATTTACAACCGTGCCACAATGATTGGCAACAAAGCAGCCAACCCCATATCCACTTGGCAGGAGATATCTCTGGATTACGTGGTAGCGAAGCCGCAATGCTCAGTGGCAAAATTGCTGCGCTTTCCATCTTACGCCAACGTGGTGATCTTACTGAAGCACAGGCTGAACATCAGCGAATGATCTATCAACGCAAGTTGAATGCTATTTTACGTTTTCGTGTGGGAATCGATGCCTTTATTCGGCCAGGTATGGGGCAATTGGGATTGCAACAGGCGGATACGGTAATTTGCCGCTGTGAGAACGTTACCCGGAAAGACATCGACAGAGCGTTGGATCAGGGCATACAGGACATGCTCAGTCTAAAAATCCGCACTCGTGTGGGAATGGGTGATTGTCAAGGAAAAATGTGTGTCGGTTATTGCAGTGATCGTTTACGGGAATATACAGGTAAGCACGATGTGAAATGGATTCGGCCACGGTTCCCGATAGACCCGTTGCCTTTTTCAGCGCTGAATAGCGATCTTATCGTCATCAACTCACCAGAGAAGGCAAATCATGAGTAAACATTATGATGTAATAATCGCAGGCGGCGGCGTGATTGGGGCTTCTTGTGCTTATCAGCTTTCTAAGCGACGGGATCTGAGTATTGCCATAATAGACATTAAGCGACCAGGTAATGCTTCTCGCGCTTCTGCCGGTGGGTTATGGGCAATTGGTGAATCGGTAGGATTGGGATGCGGGGTAATTTTCTTTCGTATGCAATCAGCATTGAATAAACGCACAGTGACGGGCAACGCAGTAGCCGTTAGTGCCACAATGCCGCATATTCTCCCCGAAAGTTTTTTTAACCTGGCTTTAGAATCCAATGCATTGTACCCCCAATTGCAACAAGAATTGTGGGAAAATCATGGTATGGATTGCAAATTTGAACCTACCGGTTTGAAATATGTGATCTATGATGATGAAGACCGCCAATATGCAGAACATATCGCAGCACAGATCCCACATCTTTCCAGTCAGATTCGCTGGTTGGATCAGGAGCAATTGCGTGATAGTGAACCTTATATCAATCACCATGCTAAAGGAGCACTGGAGTTCTTGTGCGATCACCAGATTAATCCATTTCGCCTCACCGATGCCTATGCCGAGAGCGCATGCCAGAATGGCGTAGATATCTATGCGAATACAACGATCAACGGAGTATTACGGCAGGGATCTCGGATCACCGGGGTAAAAACGCAGGAAGCAGGGACATTTTCTTGTGATACATTGATCAACGCAACAGGGTCGTGGGCTGCAGAATTAAGTGAATGGGCCACGGGACAACGTATTCCGGTGCACCCTGTCAAAGGACAGATTGTACTGACAGAAAAAATGCCCAAGCTGTTGCGTGGATGCATAACGACCAGTGATTGCTACATTGCCCAAAAAGATAATGGTGAAATCCTAATTGGTAGCACAACAGAAGATAAAGGGTTTGATGTGGCAACCACACTGCCAGAAGTAAAAGGCTTGGTCAAAGGTGCAATTCGCTGTATACCCGAACTGGCCAATGCTAATATCAAACGTTGTTGGGCGGGATTACGTCCCGGCTCACCTGATGAGCTGCCAATACTGGGCAAGATGCCAGGTATTGACGGTTATTTGAATGCCTGCGGCCATTTTCGAACGGGAATTTTGACCTCGGCGATCACGGGAGTTTTGTTGGATAAACTAGTGCGACAAGAAGCCCTTCCGTTGGATATAACCCCTTTTCTGGCTGAACGCTTTACTGATTGTTAATAAAGATATCCAAAGAACGATAACACTACTATGTGAACGTGGCTGCTATTTGCAGCCACAACAAATTCGGGCATTCGTGATTGATGGGCATAAACTAATAAGCCCCTGAGTATTCAGGGGCTTATAATTTTATTGGATTATTTTGTCTTATAGTGTGCTTCTGCATCAATAAAACGCTGTTGCACTGTTTGACTCGGCGCTTTTCCTAGCAGGCTCACCACAATAATGGCTATCGTCGCGAAGATAAAGCCGGGAATAATTTCATACAGGGAAAACCAACGGTACTCCATCCAAACCAGTACAGTAATTGCCCCCACAAGCATACCTGCCAGCGCCCCATTACGAGTCATACGTTTCCACAATACCGAAATCAAAACCACTGGGCCAAACGCCGCACCAAACCCAGCCCAAGCATTACTGACTAAAGCCAGTACCTTATTGTTCGGGTTAGTTGCGAGCATGATGGCAATGATTGCCACCAGCAAAACCATCATACGACCAACCCATACCAATTCTCTCTGGCTGGCTTTAGTACGTATAAATGCTTTATAGAAATCTTCTGTCAATGCGCTGGAACAAACCAACAACTGACAACTCAATGTACTCATAACCGCAGCCAATACCGCAGACAATAATACTCCCGTGATCCACGGATTAAACAAAAGCACACCTAATTCTATAAAGATACGCTCACGGTTTTGCAATACAGGCCCTGCCTGCTCTTGATATATTTCAAAATATGAGATACCAAAAAAGCCAACAGCCACAGTGCCTGCAAGGCACAATAACATCCACGTCATACTGATGCGGCGGGCTTTATGAATAGTCTGGTGGGAGTCTGCCGCCATGAAACGAGCCAGAATGTGTGGTTGACCAAAATAGCCCAATCCCCATCCTAACAAAGAAACAATGGCAATAATATTCATATTCTTAAACATATCTAAATAGGCTGGATTTTTTGCCTCAATAATATTGATGGCTGAGTCAACTCCTCCCACTTTGAACAAGACCAGCACAGGGACCAAAATCAAAGCAAAAATCATTAAAGTTGCCTGAACTGTATCCGTCCAGCTTACTGCAAGAAAACCGCCGAGGAAGGTATAAGCAATTGTCGCCAATGCACCCAGCCAAATCGCTTTTTCATAGCTGATACCAAACGTGTTTTCAAACAACAGACCACCAGCCACAACACCCGACGCACAGTAGATAGTAAAGAAAATCAAGATAACCAGTGCAGAGATAATACGCAGAATTTTGCTTTTATCTTCAAAGCGATTAGTAAAATAATCCGGTAGCGTCAATGCGTTATTACTCACTTCAGTATGTACGCGTAATCTACCTGCAATCCATCGCCAATTCAGGTATGCCCCCAACAGCAACCCTAATGCGATCCAACTTTCTGAAATACCAGAGAAAAAAACAGCCCCTGGTAACCCCATCAATAACCAGCCACTCATATCAGAAGCGCCAGCAGATAATGCTGTTACCACACTGCCTAATCTCCGTCCACCCAATATGTAATCATCAAAATTTTTGGTGGAACGATAAGCAGCAAAACCTATCAACAACATCCCTGCGATGTAGATAATGAAGGTAATAAGCATTGGTGAATTTACTGTCATGCAGGTTCTTCTCCATAGTGTTTTTATAAATTATGTCTCTGCAAATGTGCTATTTGCGTAAATCATGCCATCTGTGCTGGAAGTACTCTCAAGTGATACCTTGCCTTTTTTACCAGGATGTCCCCGTTGTACTTAAAGATGACATTAGTTTCCATATGTACTATTTATGCTTGTAATTATTCTAAAATTACATTCTATCCTAATTTAGCTAAAACATTTTTAACAACAAATTAACTGTATTTTTATAAAAAACGCTTGCTAAATCACATTTACCACTCCAGAAGTTGCACCTGAAATTAAATAATGGGTTATACCTAAAATTTACAAAATGAAAATAAAATTAATTAATATCAATAGCATAATCAAAAATCAATAATAAGTTTCTCTGAAGAGATAATGAAAACAAGATTAATTTCACAAATTCAGAATGAACGCTTGTAACAAAGTTGCACAAAGTTGCAACATGAAAGATATTGTTATGTAATTTTTTCTAGTCTTACCTATTAAGGAGTGAAAATGGGTAGTACCACTATGGGTGTAAAGCTCGATGAAGCAACGCGTAATCGAATTAAAACCGCAGCACAACGAATTGAACGCACACCACATTGGCTAATTAAGCAAGCCATTTTTAACTATCTTGAACGTCTGGAAAATGAGGATAAGATCCCAGAAATATCAGCGGGTCAGGATAACAAAGAAGAAATGATTTCCGAAGTAGAATCACAGATTGAGGTGCCTTATCAACCATTTCTGAATTTTGCCGAACACATTTTACCCCAATCGGTGAAACGTTCTGCAATTACTGCGGCCTATCGTCTCCCCGAAACCCAGGCGGTTCCTATGCTGCTGCAACGTGCACAGCTATCTGAAGAACAAGCCAAGGCGACTCATAAACTGGCTTATTCCATTGCCGAAAAACTACGCCAACAAAAACAAGGCATTGGCCGCTCAGGTTTAGTTCAGGGGTTATTACAAGAGTTTTCACTTTCTTCACAAGAAGGTGTGGCGTTGATGTGCCTCGCCGAAGCCTTGCTGCGTATCCCTGACAAAGCTACCCGTGATGCCCTGATCCGCGATAAAATCAGTAACGGCAACTGGCATTCCCATTTAGGCCAAAGTCCTTCCATGTTTGTCAACGCGGCAACGTGGGGTTTATTGTTCACTGGCAAGCTGGTATCTACCCATAATGAAGCCAAATTATCCAAATCCTTAAACCGTATTATTAGTAAAAGTGGTGAGCCATTAGTACGCAAGGGTGTGGATATGGCAATGCGCTTGATGGGTGAGCAATTTGTGACGGGAGAAACCATCGCCCAAGCCCTTGCCAACGCCCGTAAACTGGAGGAAAAAGGCTTCCGTTATTCTTATGATATGCTCGGCGAAGCTGCATTAACCGAAGAAGATGCACAAGCCTATATAGTTTCCTATCAGCAAGCGATCCACGCCATTGGTAAGGCATCAAATGGCCGTGGTATTTATGAAGGGCCAGGAATTTCTATTAAACTTTCCGCCCTGCATCCACGTTATAGCCGTGCCCAGTACGAACGTGTTATTGAGGAACTCTATCCTCGCCTGCTTTCCCTGACCTTACAGGCTCGTCAATATGATATTGGTATCAATATTGATGCAGAAGAAGCCGATCGTCTGGAAATTTCCCTCGACTTGCTGGAAAAATTGTGTTTCGAACCAAAATTGGAAGGCTGGAACGGTATTGGTTTTGTTATTCAAGCTTATCAGAAACGTTGTCCTTTCGTCATCGACAGCATTATTGATTTGGCACAACGCAGCCGTCACAGGTTAATGATCCGTCTGGTGAAAGGTGCTTACTGGGATAGTGAAATTAAACGTGCCCAAATCGATGGCTTGGAAGACTATCCAGTGTATACCCGCAAGGTCTATACCGATGTTTCTTACCTTGCCTGTGCCCGCAAACTGCTCTCTGTCCCTAATTTGATCTACCCGCAATTTGCCACTCACAACGCCCATACTTTATCCGCCATTTATCATCTGGCGGGGCAAAATTATTATCCGGGGCAATATGAATTCCAATGTCTGCATGGCATGGGTGAACCGCTTTATGAACAAGTTGTCGGCAAGATCTCAGAAGGTAAACTCAATCGCCCATGCCGTATTTACGCACCTGTAGGAACACACGAAACACTACTGGCCTATCTGGTACGCCGTTTGCTGGAAAATGGGGCCAATACTTCGTTTGTCAATCGTATTGCAGATACCTCGCTACCGATTGACGAATTGGTTGCTGATCCGGTAAAAATTGTACAGGAATTGGCCCAAGCTGAAGGGCAAATCGGCCTGCCCCATCCTAAAATTCCTCTGCCACGTGATTTATATGGCAAAAACCGTGTTAACTCATCAGGGCTGGATCTCGCCAATGAACATCGTTTAGCTTCTCTTTCCAGCGCCCTGCTCAGTTCTTCAATGGAAACATGGCACAGCGAACCGTTGTTAGGTGGCGATTTCCAACCTATTGGAGAACTGCCTACGACTAAATCTGTGAATAATCCAGCCAGAAATTCCGATATAGTGGGTTATGTTCGCGAAGCCTCTGAACAAGAAGTTGGCCATGCACTGGATGTGGCTACCGATGCCAGCGCAATTTGGTTTGCCACCCCTCCCTCAGAGCGGGCAGCAATTTTAGTCCGTGCAGCGGAGTTGATGGAAAATAACCTGCAATCCTTGCTTGGTATTCTGGTTCGTGAATCGGGTAAAACATTCAACAATGCGATTGCTGAAGTGCGCGAAGCGGTGGATTTTCTCCACTATTACGCAAGCCAAGTTCGCCAAGACTTCGCCAATGATACCCACCGCCCACTGGGGCCTGTCGTGTGTATCAGTCCGTGGAACTTCCCACTGGCAATTTTCACAGGTCAAATTGCCGCTGCATTGGCAGCAGGTAATAGTGTTCTGGCAAAACCCGCAGAACAGACACCGCTTATTGCCGCCGTCGCAGTAAAAATGTTACACCAAGCGGGTATTCCGCGCGATGTACTGCAATTACTGCCCGGACAAGGGGAAACCGTGGGAGCGTTGCTGGTTGGTGATGAACGTGTACGCGGTGTGATGTTTACCGGTTCAACCGCAGTTGCCAGCTTGTTACAACGCAATATTGCTGGCCGCCTTGATGCACAAGGTCGCCCAACACCGTTGATTGCAGAAACCGGTGGCCTAAATGCCATGATCATAGATTCCTCCGCGCTAACCGAACAAGTTGTTACTGATGTCATCGCTTCCGCTTTTGACAGTGCCGGTCAACGTTGCTCTGCCCTGCGTATCCTGTGCGTTCAGGAAGATGTCGCTGAAAGAACTATTTCTATGTTAAAAGGCGCGATGGCGGAATGCCGGATGGGGAATACTGAGCATTTATACACAGATATTGGCCCCGTCATTGATGCAGAAGCCAAAGCGGGAATCGAACGTCATATCCAAACCATGCGTACTAAAGGCCGAACAATTTATCAGGCAGCATATGAAAATGCCACCGATAGCCAGGAGTGGTCACAAGGCACTTTTGTTAAACCAACACTGATTGAATTGGAAAGTTTCGATGAATTGAAGAAAGAAATTTTCGGGCCAGTCCTGCATGTAGTTCGTTTTAAACATAATGAGTTAGATAAACTGCTCGATCAAATCAACGCTACGGGTTATGGCTTAACATTGGGAGTCCATACTCGTATTGATGAGACTATCGCCCAAGTTACAAGCAAAGCACAAGTCGGCAACATTTATGTCAACCGCAACATAGTCGGTGCAGTCGTCGGCGTACAGCCATTTGGGGGTGAAGGTTTGTCAGGTACAGGACCAAAAGCCGGTGGACCGTTGTATCTGTATCGTTTGCTGTCACAACGTCCTCTCAGTGCCGCCAGCCAAACCCTGGAACGGCAGGATACAGAATATGAGCTCGATGCCAGGACCCGTGTTGACCTGCACTCACCTCTCTATAAACTGGCAGATTGGGCAACCAAGCAGAACAATGAAACATTGAATCAGGTGATTCAGGAATACAGTTTACTGGCACAGGGTGGGACAACACGCTTATTACCAGGACCAACTGGAGAGCGCAATACTTATGCCCTGCTACCGCGTGGCCATGTTCTTTGCCTTGCAGACAACGAACAAGACGTGTTGGTGCAATTAGCCGCGGTACTTTCTGTCGGCTGCCAGGCCATTTGGGAAAAAGATGAACTGCATCAAGAATTACATCGCCAGTTACCAAGTGAGGTTCGTCAGCATATTTATTGGGCCAACGATTGGCAGGATGAAGAAACAGCGATGGGATCGGTTATTTATCATGGCGATTGTGACCAATTACGCCATGTGTGTGAAGTGATTGCCCAGCGTAAAGGACCGATTATCTCTGTACAGGGTTTTGCCCGTGGTGAAACCAATTTACTGCTAGAACGCTTACTTCATGAACGTTCATTAAGTGTGAATACGGCCGCAGCAGGCGGTAATGCGAGCCTGATGACAATTGGTTAATATTATTCAGCTCATGTAACTTTTTTCGTTTAAATTTATAGAGGGGAGTACGTAAAAACCGCACTCCCCTCTGAAATCGGTTCAATTTGACAACATTATCTATCGGTATAATTAATCAATGACCGTTCTGTTGCCAACTCAGATATTGCTCGTATTTGCGCAGTGCAATGTTGTAATTGCTAAAAGCAGATTGAGATAATTCCTCGCTGAGTTTTTCCTGGATCTTTTCTGGGGTAAAATCACTTGCCGGATAATTACTTGAAGTCAGTAATTCATCCAAACGCCTTAAACGAACCACATACTCACGCACGGTACTATGGCTCATCTCTGTTTGCTCAAACAAATACTGTTTAAATGACATAATGTCGAAATAATCAGTCTGGCTATTGCAGTAAATTTCACTACAAAAGCGGCACAATGCCACGAATTTACCTTGCAACTCACTCCAGGTTTTGTCATCCACCAATTCAGTCATCTCAGAAATAGCTTCTTTATTGATGACCTGACCGTTAAAAACAAGCGAGATACGGTCAAGGGTTTTATGACAGTGCAGACAATGAGTCTGGCTATGTTTATAGTCTTTGATATAACGGCTAAGAGGCCGTTTCTTTTGTGTTGTAATAGACATAAGAGATAAAGCCCTGTGTATAGTCTTAACAAAAAAAACAAACAAGCAAAAAGTTACTTTTCTGGATTCAAACGCGCCCTTAGCCTTTTTATTGCCTGGCTGTGAAGCTGGCTTACGCGGGATTCGCCCACATTAAGCACTGCGCCAATCTCTTTAAGATTCAACTCTTCCTGATAGTACAGAGTAAGAACAATCTTTTCTCGTTCAGGCAACGATTCAATGACATCGATCACCCGCCGGCGAAGATCACCTTCCAATAATTGTTGAAGAGGATTGGTCTCATGCTCCTCCTCAACTACTGGCTCACAGCTTTCACCGTGAATTTCGTGCCATTCGTCATAAGAAAACAGTTGACTGTTATTGGTATCTAACAGTATTTGCCGATATTCTATCAGATTAATCTTTAATTCTTTAGCAACTTCCTGCTCACTGGCTGGACGGCCTAACTCTTGCTCAAGTTTACGGATGGTCTGCGTGACTTCACGTGCGTTACGCCGCACACTACGCGGAGCCCAATCACGGCTCCTCAACTCATCCAACATTGCACCTCTGATGCGCTGTACCGCATAGGTGGTAAAGGCCGTTCCTTGCATAGAATCAAACCGCTCCACCGCATTCAGTAAGCCTATGCCACCGGCCTGAAGCAAGTCATCGAGTTCTACGCTGGCTGGCAACCTGACCTGTAGCCTCAATGCTTCATGGCGAACTAGGGGTACATAGCGCTTCCAGAGGCTATTTTTGTCCATCACGCCTTCGGCGGTATACAAATCGCTCACAACAACAGACACCTTTGGATAAGAGACTGGATACCATTATCCAGTCCCCTAATCGGTACAATCGTTTGAACAATGAAGTAAAAGCACTTCTTTTTCACCTATGCGAAATTTTCGCTGTCCGCCTAAATGATAGCGAGTTTCAGGCTGTCCTTGACGATATCTATACGCGAAAACAATCAATAAAAAAATAAGGATCGGCGAGCCGATCCTTATTTTATATGCGTTATTTACACCGGTTGTGCTAACTCATTGCCCAACTGGAAAATAAAAATTAACGCAGCAGAGACAGAACGCTTTGTGGGATTTGGTTCGCTTGTGCCAGAACAGAAGTACCCGCTTGTTGCAGGATATTACCACGACTCATATTGGAAACTTCCGTTGCGTAATCAGCGTCTTCGATGCGGCTTTTCGCTGCACTCAGGTTGTTAACGGTGTTGCCTAGATTGTTAATTGTAGAATCTAGGCGGTTTTGTACTGCACCTAGGGAACTGCGCAGATTATCAACTTCTTTAAGTGCGTTATCCAGTTTGTCCAGTGACTTAGGATCAATAGTAGCCGTTATTTCTTTAGCGTCTGTAAATTTAACGCTAGTACCTGAGGCATCAACTTTTGCTGCTGTTACCGTGAAGGACTTATCCTGACCGTCCTTCTTACCTGTTACCACATATGTACCTGCTATATCTTTTCCATCCGCATCCTTAGCTTGAGACAACTTCGCACCTGCTGCTAGCCCCAAATTTGTAAGATCAAAATCCTTAGCACCACTAGCGGTACTAACAGCACCAGTAGCATCGAATTTTTTTCCGGTCAGGTCTGCACCCTCTGTAATAGGTGCTTTTTTGGTTGCTATATCGAAATCCTTCAAGCCCAACTTTTCTCGATCAATCTGCTTCAAACCAATATCGATAGTCTCACCATCTTTCGCCCCAACCTGAATAGTGATTGTTTTAGCATTTTTACTCAATACTTCTACACCGTTGAACTGAGTTTGTTTAGAGATACGGTCAATTTCGTCTAAACGTTGTGTAACTTCTTCCTGGATAGATTTCAGGTCGTTTTCAGAGTTACTGCCATTTTTTGATTGAACAGCCAGTTCACGGATACGTTGCAGGTTATTGTTGATTTCGTTCAGCGCACCTTCGGTAGTCTGGGCAATGGAGATACCGTCGTTAGCGTTACGGGAAGCCTGATTCAGGCCTTTAATGTTAGCATTGAAACGGTTGGCGATCGCTTGACCAGCAGCGTCATCCTTCGCACTGTTAATACGTAAACCAGAGGACAAACGCTCAATAGCCGTACCCAGAACACTTTTAGATTTTGTCAGGTTATTTTGCGCCAGCAGAGAGGAGTAGTTAGTATTAATGACTGATGCCATAGTAGAGTTCCTTTTAAAATCAAGTCGATATAATAAGTTTGAGCCTTTTGCTCACGGTGTGCATCACCGCCAACAGTTTTATCGGCTCCGACAAAAGAACCTTTAATATTTCTTGAAAAAACTTTTTTATTTTTTTCTCACTTTTCCCCGATAACCAAAACAACGCCTGTTCTCACCAACTATTCCGTCCATCAAAAAAATCATTTTGTCAGTAAACTTTTCGCAAATTAATCCGATAACATCCCCAATGATGCTTTTAATTAAAAAGGAGTCAACATGGCTAGTATTTCCTCGGTAGGAAGCGCATCCGGGATATATCCACAGTTACTGGGCAAACTTGAAGCAAGTGAAAAACAACGTTTACAACCATTAACACAACAACAAAGTAGCTATAAAGCTAAAATTACCGGTTTTGGTACGTTACAAGGTAGCCTGGAAAAATTAAAGAGTGCATCTGAAGAACTCAAAAAATTCGATAAACTCAATACCACTAAAACAAACGAAGATCATAAAACATTTACTCCGAATACAGATTCCAAAGCCAGCCCGGGTAACTATGTTATTACCGTTCAACAGCTTGCCAGAGCTCAATCTTTGCAATCTAAGGCATTTCCTGATGTAAAAGCCCCATTAGGGGAACAAGGTAAAGGTACTCGTACCATTACTATTACGCAACCAGGTGAAAAAAAAGATGGTGAAGAACAAGAAAAGCCAATGCGCATTTCCCTGAAAGATAATGAAACTTCTCTGGTTGAAATTCGTGATGCGATTAATAAACAAGAAGGCAATGTTAATGCCAGCATTATCAAAGCAGAAGATGATAAAAACTATTTGATCCTGACTTCGAAAAAAGCTGGCACAAAATCAGTCATGACGATTCAGGTTGAAGATGATACGAAGCTGAATACTTTACTGAAATATCCGCCTGATGATAGAACTAAAAAAGATAATCCTGATGCAGTAATGAAAGAAACCGTTGCCGCCGAAAATGCAATATTAACGGTTAACGGTATTAAAATTGAACGTCAAACCAATGAAATAAAAGATGCGCCAGAAGGTGTTATTCTAAATCTGAAAAAAGTCTCAGAAACAGAAGAAGTCAAAAGCAACGACAAAACTGAAAAAAAACCAATACCAGAAACACTGGTGGTTTCTCGTGATATTGAGCCAATGAAAGAGGCAATTAAAAAGTGGGTTGATGCTTATAATGAGCTACAAAAAACCTTCAGTTCATTGACCAAATACAATAGCGTAGGAAAAGGCGAAGCGGCTTCAAAAGACAATGGTCCCCTAGTTGGTGATGGCACTTTAAAAGGTATTAAAAGTCAGTTAACACATCAACTGTTTGCGGCACAACATGTTGATGATATCGCTACCCTGAATAAATTGGGCATCAAACAAGGAAAAGATAGTACTCTGGAAATTAGCAACGAAAAACTGGAAAAAAACCTGAAAGAGAAACCGACAAATGTTAAGGCTTTCTTTATGGGTGATGGAAAAGAAACCGGCTTTGCTACCGAGACGTATAATTTATTGAAAAAAACGCTAGATAGCCATGAAGGAACTATCAATACAGCAACAGAAGGTATCAAGAAGACTCTGAAAATACTGGAAAGGCAAGTAGAACAGACCAACAAAAACATTGATGCCACAATGGAGCGCTATAAGAAACAATTTACAGCACTGGATAAACTCAACAGCTCACTGAAGCAATCAGAGTTTTCCTTGGCCCAACTTTTAAGATAATCAAAGGACACTAATGTATCAACGTTCGGCAAGCCAATTATACGCTCAGGTAGATCTTGAGAGCGAAATTATGAATGCCTCTCCCTATCAGTTGATTCAGATATTGTTCAACGGGGCGCTAAGCGCCCTGCGTCGTGCAATCATTCTGATGCAACAAGGGAATATCCCAGAAAAAGGGTTAGCTATTTCAAAGGCGATTAATATCATTGATAGTGGTCTCAAAGAAGGATTAGACTTCGAGAAAGGCGGCGAAATTGCCCAAAATCTTTTTGCTTTATATGATTATATGAGCCGTCGTTTACTCCATGCCAATTTACGCAATGATGAGAAGGCTATTACCGAAGTAATTGATTTACTTACCGAGATTTCAGATGCTTGGCGGCAAATAGGTCCTCATTACAACGCCAGTCAGGATATTGTTTAATGAAAAATGATACGGATCTTTTGTCAGCTTATCAGCGGATCCTTAGTTTAAGTGAGCAAATGATTGATTTAGCTAGAAATGAAAAATGGGACGAACTTGTTGATATGGAGATCACTTATCTGAAGGCAGTAGAAGTGGTGACTTTACTATCAGAAAACTTGGGTGCCCCCATTTCATTACAGCAGCAATTGGCCAAAATTTTGCAAACTGTCTTGGATAATGAAAAAGAAACTAAAAGATTGTTGCAAAGAAGGTTAAATGAACTCAGTGAATTGATTAAACAGGAAAGTTGTAAACAACTCTTACATGATACATACGGACAGTTCCCGATCAGTAACTATGAAATGGAGTTGACTACGACGGAATCAAAATAGATATCACGAAAGGCACCAGTGATTCCATTTAAAAATAGCTCTGATTAACGGTGTCATTTATTTTTTCATTTCAGGTGGTGTCAATTCGTCACTATCGTCTTTTGGTTAATTTAATTAGGCATTATATTGTATTTATAATTTGCAAACAATCAATATATCTTATATATAATTTTTAACAAAAACTTAACCATAAGATGATAGTGGCGATTCCTTAAGGAAATTAACTGGAGATATTATCATCACATATTATTTTTAATTAAAAAGTGAATTTCAAATAAACTATATAAATAACTGAAAAAAGACAAGTTACCGATAACACTTGTAAATTGGGCAATGAGGGATATCGGTGGGGCATGAATGAAAATAAGAGAACTCAATTAAGCTACCTACTGATAATATAGAAAGGCAGCTCCAATACCCCATATGCCCCAAGCAAGAATTGCTATTAATTAATTTATGTTTGTCAAAAAATAAGCCATTAAACCTGCATATTCATAATTTCACTATAGGCGCTAACCAGTTTATTCCTTACTTGAATCCCCATTTGCAGAGAAATACTCGATTTTTGCATATTTACCATGACATCATTTAACTCCACACCAGGGACTCCCAGAGTGAAATCTTGTGCCTGCTTTGTCGCTTTCAAGCGGGTTTGGTTTATTTTTTCTACCGCCGCAGTCAGTTGACTGGCAAAACTACCCTGTACTGGGATGGGCTTGGCAACATTTGCTGCTTGTAATGCCTGAGCCTGTATCTGTTGCAATACACCCTCAATTGCCGGAATTGACATAAAAACCTCGCGTTAAATCACCCTATTGATTATGTGGTGCCACCGTAACATAGCCTTCCTAAACTAAAGCGGGTAATTGAAGTAAAAATTTGAAGCTTATTGTGCCATTAAAAGAGGTGTGAACAGCGAATAATGATGGAATTAATAATAGGAAGAATCTTTTCGCTTGCGTATGGGGAGTCTGTTTTGTTACGCCACGCTTTTAGTATTCATATTGACCAGCAAGGCAAGGATCGTCTATGAGTGCAGCAACAACCGACGTTGAAAACCAAAATAACGGATTCAACGCTATCATCAGCAGGATAAAAGCTGATCCAAAAGTTCCGTTATTAGTTGCTGGCTCCGCTGCCATTGCCATCATCATCGCCCTGTTTCTCTACTTGCGAAGCCCCGACTATCGGGTGCTTTACAGCAACCTAAGCGATAAGGATGGTGGCGAGATTGTTACGCAATTAACCCAAATGAATATCCCTTACCGTTTTGCGGAGAATGGCTCTGCACTCATGATCCCTGCCGACAAGGTACATGAGACTCGCCTGAAACTCGCACAACAAGGATTGCCCAAAGGGGGAGCTGCGGGGTTCGAATTATTGGACAAAGAAAAATTCGGTATCAGCCAGTTCAGTGAGCAGATCAATTACCAACGCGCTCTGGAAGGTGAATTGGCTCGCACCGTGGAATCACTTGGCCCAGTCCAAAGTGCCCGAGTCCATCTGGCCTTGCCTAAGCCTTCCCTGTTCGTTCGTGAACAAAAATCACCCTCAGCCTCAGTCACGGTGGGATTACTACAAGGCCGAGTATTGGATGAAGGACAAATCAATGCCATCGTGCATATGATTTCAAGCAGTGTTGCCGGCCTGCCCGCGAGCAATGTCACGATTGTGGATCAATCAGGACGCTTGTTAACACAAAGCGATGCCACTAGCCGGGATTTAAACACCACTCAGCTGAAATATACACAGGAAGTGGAAAATCGTTTCCAGCATCGAATTGAAACCATTCTGGCACCTGTAGTTGGCCATGGTAACGTACATGCACAGGTAACCGCCCAAATTGATTTTTCTCGTCGCGAAGAAACAGCAGAAGAATATAAACCTAACCAACCACCGAACCAGGCGGCTGTCCGTTCTAAACAAAATAGTACCAGTGAGCAAAGTGGTGGGCCATTAGTAGGTGGAGTACCGGGTGCACTATCAAATCAACCCAGTGCTGCACCAAGTGCACCAATTGAAAAGCCAAACGCAAATGCCAAAAACAACGGCGACGAAAAAGGCGATGAAAAACCGGCTCAGCAACGCAATAATACTAGAAACAATGGCTACGAGCGCATATTAAGCGACAACCGCAATAACCGTTATGATGAAACCATTAACTATGAAGTGGATCGCACTATTCGTCATACACAATTGCAGGCTGGTGCGGTGCAGCGCCTTTCGGTTGCTGTTGTGGTTAATTATGCTACTACTCAGGGAAAAAATGGCCCTGAAACACAAGCGTTAACACCAGAACAGCTCTCACAGATCGAAGCATTAACCCGTGAAGCAATGGGTTACTCTACTGAGCGTGGTGATAGCCTGAATGTGGTTAACACACCATTCAATGACATAGCCGAAGTGATAGAACCTTTGCCATTTTGGCAAAACCCTATCTTATTAGAGAAATTGCTGGAAGCAAGCCGTTGGTTGCTGTTGGTACTGGTTGTATGGTTACTGTGGCGCAAGATGATCGTGCCACAAATCGCCAAAAAACGCGCCGCAGAAAAAGCCGCACTAGAAACACAAAAGAACCAGCTAAAACAGAAAATAGAAACCAATGCTGAATTGGACGAAAAAATGCGTCGTAATTTAGCTCGCCAACGTGTCAATGTTGAGCTTCAAAGCCAGCGTCTCCGTGAACTTGCAGAAAAAGATCCTCGCGTCGTCGCGCTGGTGATCCGCCAATGGATGAGTAACGAACAATGAGCCTGACCGGAACAGAAAGAAGTGCCGTCATGTTAATGAGCCTGGGAGAAGATCAGGCGGCCGAGGTGTTTAAGCACCTGAATTCCCGTGAAGTACAACAACTGAGTATTGCGATGGCGGGAATGAAACAAGTCTCCAATCAGCAGCTCGTTGAAGTGATGGCAGAGTTTGAAGAAGATGCGGAACAATATGCTGCCCTCAGCATCAACGCTAACGATTATCTGCGCAATGTACTGATCAAGGCATTAGGTGAAGAACGGGCTTCCAGCCTGCTTGAGGATATCTTTGAGTCCCGTGATACAACGACGGGCATAGAAACCCTTAACTTTATGGAACCCCAAATGGCGGCCGACATGATCCGTGGTGAACATCCACAGATCATTGCCACTATTTTGGTTCACTTAAACCGTGGCCAGGCAGCCGATATCCTCGCCCTGTTTGATGATCGCCTGCGAAACGATGTCATGCTACGTATCGCCACCTTTGGTGGTGTACAGCCCTCCGCATTGGCAGAATTAACGGAAGTGCTAAATAACCTGCTGGATGGCCAGAACCTGAAACGCAGCAAGATGGGAGGCGTTCGTACTGCGGCAGAGATCATCAACTTGATGAAAAGTCAGCAGGAAGAAGGTGTCATTGACGCGGTTCGTTCCTACGATAACGAACTGGCACAGAAAATCATTGATGAAATGTTCCTGTTCGAAAATCTTATCAACGTGGATGATCGCAGTATCCAACGTTTGTTGCAGGAAGTTTCCACCGATTCCTTGCTTGTGGCATTGAAAGGTTGCGATCAGGCATTGCGCGACCACTTCCTCAACAATATGTCACAGCGTGCGGCTGAAATCATGCGCGATGATTTGGCAAACCGAGGCCCTGTGCGGATGTCTCAAGTGGAAGCCGAACAGAAATCCATCCTGCTTGTTGTTCGTCGTCTGGCAGAAAGTGGCGAAATGATCCTAAATGGTGGTGACGATACCTATGTCTGATAAGTCGAATAAGGGCAACTGGCGGCCGTGGCAGCCAGGCGAATTGACTCAGTGGGAAACCTTGCGGGCAAAACTGGAACCCATCGATGAGCAACAGCAGCCAAGCGAACAAGATCGGCTACTGGAACAAGCAAGAATACTGGACGAGCTAAAAGAGCAAGCACGTCAGGCTGGTCATATGCAGGGCTTTGCAGAAGGCCAGATCCAGGGCTATGAGCAAGGGGTTCAGGAAGGGCGCCAAGCCGGATTGGAACAAGGTTTGCAGGAAGCCAAACAACAACAGCAAGTTATTACTGAACAGTGGAAAACCTTGCTAACGGACTTTAGCCATTCATTGGATGGGTTGGATACTGTGATTGCTTCCCGCCTGATGCAACTTGCATTGACGGCTGCCCATCATATTCTGGGACAGCCTGCGGTTTGTGATGGCACCGCCCTGCTGAATCAAATCCGCGAATTTATCCAGCAAGAACCTATGTTCAGCGGCAAACCCCAATTGCGTATCCATCCACAAGATATTCCGCTGGTTGAGCAACAACTGGGGGAAGTTTTAGCGCTACACGGCTGGCGTTTAATTGCGGATAACAAGCTGCATCCGGGCGGCTGTAAAGTCAGCGCCGATGAAGGAGATATGGACGCCAGTTTAGCTACCCGCTGGCATGAAATGTGTCGTCTGGCAGCACCGGGAGAATTGTGATGACGGCAAGATTGGGTCGCTGGCTGGCAACGTTGGACTCATTGGAAAAGCGACTGGAAAAAACACCAAAAGTACGTCGCTATGGGCGCCTGACCCGCGCTACCGGCTTGGTACTGGAAGCCACTGGCTTACATATGCCTCTTGGCGCTACCTGCCTGATCGAGCGCCAAAATGGTAACGCCATCGAAGAAGTTGAAAGTGAAGTCGTCGGCTTCAATGGCGAAAAACTGTTGCTAATGCCACTGGAAGAATTGGAAGGTATTGTACCGGGCGCTCGCGTCTATGCCCGTTCTTATGGCGAAGATGCAGGCGCCGGGCGCCGCTTGCCTCTGGGAATGGAATTACTCGGCAGGGTTCTGGATGGTGCAGGCCGCCCCCTTGATGGTTTACCAGCCCCCGATACAGGTTATCGTGCCCCCTTGACAACAACACCATTTAACCCTTTGCAAAGAACCCCTATCAGCAATGTATTGGACGTTGGCGTTCGTGCCATCAATGCCCTGCTGACAGTAGGACGTGGGCAACGTATGGGATTATTTGCCGGCTCCGGCGTTGGTAAAAGTGTGCTGCTTGGCATGATGGCTCGTTATACCCAAGCTGATGTGATCGTTGTGGGATTAATTGGTGAGCGTGGCCGTGAAGTTAAAGACTTTATCGAAAATATTTTGGGTACAGAGGGATTATCACGCTCAGTCGTTGTTGCCGCTCCCGCCGACGTTTCACCTTTGCTGAGAATGCAAGGCGCCGCTTATGCCACGCGCATTGCCGAAGATTTCCGCGACAGAGGTAAACATGTCTTGTTGATCATGGATTCCCTGACTCGTTATAGCATGGCACAACGTGAGATCGCACTGGCTATCGGCGAGCCACCCGCCACCAAAGGTTATCCCCCTTCTGTATTTGCCAAATTACCGGCACTGGTGGAAAGAGCCGGTAATGGTGTCAGTGATGGCGGCTCCATCACCGCATTTTATACCGTGCTGACAGAAGGTGATGACCAGCAAGATCCGATTGCCGATGCTGCACGCGCCATCCTGGATGGCCATATCGTGCTATCACGTTCACTGGCGGAATCTGGTCATTATCCTGCCATTGATATCGAGGCGTCGATCAGTCGTGCCATGACCGCGCTGATCGACAATACCCATTATCGGCGTGTACAACATTTCAAACAATTGCTTTCCAGTTATCAACGTAACCGAGATTTGATCAACGTTGGTGCCTATGCTGCGGGCAGTGACTCCCTGCTTGACAGGGCGATTGAGCTTTATCCTCATATGGCCCAATTCCTGCAACAAGGCATTGACGAGCGCAGCGAATACAATGAAGCCTGTACTCAGCTTCAACAATTATTGCCAACATAATATTTTGTTTATGGGAAATTAGCCGAAAAATACTTTTGCCAAGGGGTATAACATTTATCAAGACGGTGCCGATATAAATTTACTATTGATATCATTCAGTAACGCTGATGTCTGTTTGGTGATTAATACGAGGAAATACATGCAACAACACTCCCCTCTCATGACCCTGCGTGAACTAGCCCAAGATGCGGCAGAAAAAGCGGCATCGCAACTTGCACAGATTCGGCAAAGTCACCAACAAATGGAGCAACAACTCACGGCGTTAATCAATTATCAAGATGAGTATCGTACCCGTCTGAATGACACACTCAGCAGTGGTATGTCCTGCTCGACTTGGCAAAATTACCAGCAATTTATGAAAACGCTGGAAATGGCAATTGAACAACATAGATTACAGCTCAACCAATGGAAAAAACGTCTTGAGCAAGCCATGTCACAATGGCAGGAAAAACAGCAACGCCTGAATGCCTTCGACACTCTGCAACAGCGGGCAGAGCATAATTTGAAGTTACGCCAAAATCGCATGGAGCAAAAACAAATGGACGAGTACGCACAACGCGGTGCACAACGGAGAATGAAACAATGAATCTCACTCTTTTGCCTACTGATTTAAAATTCACGGACAAAGGTACGGATAAAAGTCAGCCGACTTTACATAATACCGTGATCGATAACCATTCTTCTCAATTTGGGCAACTCCTCGATGCGGAAACGGCCTCTATACAGAAGTCCACTACTCAAGTGGATAAAAATAGCCTGAAAGAGGAAAAATTCACCACTGATAACACAACAGAAAGTGGTTGGTCGCAGTTAACAATAGTGACAGAGAAGGCAGTATCAGATAACAATGTGGTCAAGGATAAACCACATGTAGAAACAGTCCTGCAAGAAAACAACGCTAAATTTGCTGCATTGAACAATGAAGAGTCCTTGCCAACGAAAACATTAAGTGCAGCAGTACCAAACCCGCTTGCTGGGTTGCTGAATTCTCATACAAATTCAACTGTTCTTCCCGAAAACTCACATGAGTTGATGGACAATACACCATTAGAAAATTCATTACTGCAAAATTCATCACCAGAGATTGTTGTATTGAACAATAACGATCTCTCACCAACAGAATCAATAAGTACAAAAACACCCATCCAGCAAGCTGGATTGCCTGGCTCTCATACAAATTCCGCTGTTCCTCCTGAAAACTCACATGAGTTGAGAGACAATGGATCGTTAGAAAATTCATTGCCAGAATTAGCTGCATCAAACAATGAAGATCCCTTATCTATCGAAGCATTAAATGCAGCAATGCCAATCCAGCTTGCTGGACTGCTTAACCGTCATGTAAGTCCCACTGTTTTTTCTGAAAACTCACCTGAGTTGATGGGTGATGCATTTTTGAAAAATTCATTACTGGAAAGTTCATTGCTGGAAAGTTCAGCGCCTGAGTTTGCTGCATTGAACAATGAAGAGCTCTTACCCGCTGAAGCATTAAGAACAAAGACAGCCATCCAGCCTGCTGAACTGTTTAACCCTCATACCAATTCCGTTGTTCTTTCTGAAAACCCATATAAATTGATGGGCAATGCATCATTAGAAAATTCATTACTGCAAAACTCATCATCAGAGTTTGCTATATTGAACAATGGAGATCACTCACGAGCTAAAACATCCAGTACGGCGATCCCCACTCAGCTTACTGGCCTGTTTACCGCTCATACCAATTCCGCTGTTCTTTCTGAGAATGCCCATGAGGTAATGGACAGTGAATCGTTAGAAAATCTATTGCTGAGCAATGAAGGGCGGGATAACGCCAACAACACGACTAGCATCCTGTTGGATAACAGTACCAAGAATGGCAAATTAACTCATCCCAATCTTACTGAACAATTTTCTAAAGCGGGTGAGCAAGATAAAAATATTCAACTTTCTGCTAAACAGGAAATTCCTCTGAACAATAAGACAGAGAATCCTGTCAACTTTCAAGCGGAATTAGTTCCGCTCCCTACGCAGCCCAAACTTGATATTAATAACCTGGCTACTAATAATAAGACTGAATTTCGCAATGTCATTCCCGAAGATGCAGTTTCAGCCAATAGCAAAGCTCCAAATCTGCCCCAGATGGCAGTTCAGACAGCGCCAGCATTGACAACCTCGATGGCAGAAACAACGTCTGTTGACTTACCTACAGTATTAGCAACCCCTTCCCTATTTTCAGCAGGACAACAAACGGGGCAATTTCAGCTTAACAACAGCACCACAACGCCTTTATTAAGTGCCCATCTTGGTAGCGAAGAGTGGCAGCAACAACTCAACCAACATGTCTTATTCTTTAACCGTAATGGCTTGCAACAAGCAGAGCTTCGCTTACATCCTCAAGAACTGGGCGCATTACACATCCACATGAGCGTTGAAGACAATCAGGCACAATTGCATTTTGTTTCCGCTCATCAGCATGTTCGTGCAGCTCTGGAAGCGGCATTGCCAGGATTGCGCCACGCGCTGGCTGAAAGTGGTATTCAATTAGCACAAAGCAGTGTCAACAGTGATACCCAAGGTAGCGGGCAACAAGAATATTTTGCTGATAACCATGCCAATAACTCGAACAGCAATTCTAAATCCCACGCCGAAACTCAAGAGTCTGGCTTAGCAGCTGCCAGAGGGATCACACCTTCTCATGCATCAACCATTCAGGTAACACCTCAACAAATGACCTCTGTCCGAGGAGGTATTGATACTTTTGCTTAATTATCCACCTAAACACGAACCTAATTTCGTGAAGCATTGGGATAAAACGAAAACGGTTGATAACAAACGTATGAGTTAATAGTTTTTTCCCCGTTTGTTCCAGCCATTGCTGGAACAAAGACGCGGGATAATTAATATCAATTTTGATGGATAAGAGCTTCGCCACGGAATGCGCGAAGACTATTCGCAACAGAAAACAGGAATTTGTCTGTCCATGTCTGATTATAGCTACGAGCATAAACGCACAAATCCAATTTGGATGATACTGTTAGTACTGATTGCTGTTCTTGGTGCTGCCATCGGAGGGTATAGCTGGTGGGCAATGAATCAGTCAGCCAATAATAGTGCAGAAAAACCCAAAGTCATTGATGCACCAGTATTTATGACCCTGGAGCCTTTTACTGTCAATTTGATCGACAACGAAGAGCATTTCGACCGCGTCTTGCACGTTGGCGTCACATTGCGTCTGGTTGACGAGAAAACTCGCCAACGCTTCCATGAATATCTGCCAGAAGTTCGTAGCCGTATGTTGCTGTTATTATCTCGTCAGGAAGCCACCAATCTGGCAAAAGATGATGGTAAGAAGCATTTAGTGGCAGATATCAAACAGATACTACGCCCGACACTAATACCCGGTGAACCCGATCAAGAGATCACCGATGTGTTGTTCACTACGTTTATTCTGCGATAATCATAATGAGTGACAATATTCTTTCACAAGCAGAGATCGATGCCCTGCTCAATGGTGACAGTACCTCTGCCGATGACGTAGAACAAACTGCGTCCCGAGAAAATGAGGTTCGTCCTTACGATCCCAATACACAACGCCGTGTTGTGCGCGAACGTTTGCAATCTCTGGAAATTATCAACGAACGTTTTGCCCGCCAATTCAGGATGGGGCTATTTAACATGCTACGCCGCAGTCCGGATATTACGGTCGGTGCTATCAAGGTTCAGCCTTACCACGAATTTGCCCGCAATCTGGCCGTGCCAACCAACCTCAATCTGGTTCACTTGAAACCATTGAGAGGAACTGCACTATTCGCTTTTGAACCTAGCTTAGTTTATATCGCCGTTGATAATTTGTTTGGAGGGGATGGTCGTTTTCCAACCAAAGTAGAAGGCCGTGAGTTTACCTATACCGAACAGCGGATCATCAACCGGATGTTAAAACTGGCACTGGATGCCTATCGTGACGCATGGGATTCCATCTTTAAACTTGAAGTGGAATACGTGCGTTCCGAGACGCAGGTGAAATTCACTAATATTACCACTTCACCGAACGACATCGTGGTGACTACCCCATTCCAAGTAGAGATCGGTGCATTGACCGGGGAATTCAATATTTGTATTCCATTTGCCATGATCGAGCCTCTGCGCGAACGCTTGACCAACCCACCAGTGGAAAATGTGCGTCAGGAAGAAAGTCAGTGGCGTGAAAGTTTAGTGAAGCAAGTTCAACATTCAGAATTAGAGCTGGTGGCGAACTTTGTTGATATTCCTCTGCGGTTGTCAAAAATCCTTCAATTGAAAAGAGGCGATATCTTGCCGATTGAAAAACCTGAACGTCTGATCGTTCACGTTGATGGTGTGCCTGTGCTCACCAGTCAATATGGAACACTAAACGGGCAATATGCCCTGCGTGTTGAACACCTGATTAACCCTGTCTTAACTGCTCTGGATGAGGAAAAGCCCAATGAGTGATGCTAAACAACCTACAGATACCAGCTCGACTGAAGATATGTGGGCAGAAGCGCTGGAACAACAGGCCGCACAGCAAACCTCTGACGGCGGCACGTCAATATTCGAGAACCTGGAAGCACAGGATGCATTAGCCCAACTCTCCGATATTGATTTGATCATGGACATTCCGGTCAAGCTCTCAGTCGAGCTAGGCCGTACTAAAATGACCATTAAGCAACTATTGAGGCTATCACAAGGCTCAGTCGTTCCCCTTGATGGCCTGGCGGGAGAACCATTGGATATTCTGATTAATGGTTATTTGATCGCGCAGGGAGAAGTGGTTGTCGTATCCGATAAATACGGTATCCGTATCACAGATATCATCACTCCTTCTGAGCGCATGCGCCGCTTGAGTCGTTAACCATGATGGCAAGCCAGCCTTCCAATGATACTTCCTTACAACATGGTGCGGCATCTGATGCTGCACCGGTTAATACGGTAGCCAACCATGCCTATGTAAATACGATTAAACCGACAGGCAATAATGATCCTCTTCCAGCCAGCCAAACTCTGATGCAAGTCAGCAGTGCCCTGGGTGGTATTTTGTTGCTGATTTTCTTCATAACATGGCTAGTTCGCCGTTTGGGTTTTGCCCCTGCCAAAAGCAAAAATCATCGTTTGCTAAACATCAAGGCAAGCTGCTCCCTTGGAGCAAAAGAACGGGTTGTTGTGGTAGAAGTCGAGGATAACTGGCTGGTTTTAGGCGTCACATCTCAACAGATCAATATGCTGCATCAAATGCCTGCACCACCTGACAACATGGACAAGGAGACTGCGCTCAAATCGCTACCATTTGGTCAGATGCTAAAAAATACACTCCAAAAAAACAAAAATAACAAAGACGATGATGAAAAATAGGTTTTTTTATGACAGGTAACCGAATAACAGGCAAGAAATTTGTCTCGCGGCTTCATCCAATGCGTTTAACAACTCTGTTTATGGTGCTCCTGTTACCACTCGTTCCCATGAACGCTGCGGCTGAGTTTCCTGGCATCATCAGCCAGCCTTTAGCCAATGGCGGACAGAGTTGGTCCTTGCCAGTTCAAACCCTGATTTTTATCACGGCACTGGGGTTCATTCCCGCAGCACTGCTAATGATGACCAGTTTTACCCGTATCATCATTGTACTTGGTTTGCTGCGCAATGCACTGGGAACACCTTCAGCCCCGCCTAATCAGGTGATGTTGGGTCTGGCACTGTTTATGACTTTCTTCATCATGTCGCCCGTATTCGATAAAATTTATCAAAACGCTTACCTGCCTTACAGTGAGGATAAGATCACACTGGAAATCGCCCTGGATCAGGGAGCCAAGCCTTTGCGCCAATTTATGTTACGTCAGACACGGGAAAATGATCTGGCGCTGTTTGCCCGCCTTGCAGATCAGGGCGCATTTGAAACTGCGGATTCTGTTCCGATGCGCGTACTTGTCCCGGCATTTATTACCAGTGAATTGAAAACCGCTTTCCAGATTGGCTTTACGCTCTTCATTCCGTTCCTGATCATCGATCTAGTTGTTGCCAGTGTTTTGATGGCGTTGGGGATGATGATGGTCCCACCAGCCACTATCTCACTGCCGTTCAAACTTATGCTGTTTGTTTTGGTTGATGGTTGGCAACTATTACTTGGTTCACTGGCACAAAGTTTTTATGTCTAGCGTGAAACCTTATTGGAATAAAGATCAAAGAGGGGTTTGAGGAAATTATGACTCCAGAATCGGTAATGGCCCTCGGTGTTGAGGCGATGAAAGTGGCATTAGCACTGGCTGCTCCACCTCTTTTATCTGCCTTGATTTCTGGTTTAATCATCAGCTTATTACAGGCAGCAACGCAAATAAACGAAATGACTTTGTCGTTTATTCCAAAAATCCTGGCTGTTTTCGTGACTATCGTCACTGCCGGACCATGGATGCTTAATTTATTACTGGATTATATGCGCACTCTGTTTAGCAGTATTCCAGTTATTATCGGTTAATTATGATCCCGTTTGATAGCGAAACACTTTCCCGCCTCGTCAGTGATTTTTTCTTGCCCATGGTGCGCCTGTTGGCTTTGTTCAGCACTGCACCTATTTTCAGTGAAAAACAGATACCGATAAGGGTCAAAATTGGCTTGGCCTTAGTGATCACCTCCTTACTCGTTCCTACCCTCCCCTCCCCCAAATTCCGATTTTTTCTGTTGCCGGAATTTGGGTTTTAATACAACAGGTATTGGTTGGTATGGCCTTGGGATTAACCATGCAGATTGCCTTTGCTGTCGTGCGTTACGCAGGTGAAGTACTTCGCTTACAAATGGGACTTTCATTCGCCACGTTTTTTGATCCTACTGGTGGCCCGAATATGCCTATCTTAGCCCGTATTCTAAATATGATAATGATGCTTCTGTTCCTGGCTTTTGATGGGCATTTATGGTTATTGTCGATTCTGGCAGATACATTCTATTCCATACCCATTCAATTAACCCAATTGAATCCAAAAGGTTTCTTATTATTGTCCCAAAGTGCCAGCTTGATCTTTGTCAATGGCATGATGCTGGCAATGCCAATGATTACCCTACTTCTGGTTCTAAACTTCTCTCTAGGAATGTTAAACCGCATGACACCCCAGCTCTCTGTATTTGTGGTCGGTTTTCCATTGACTCTGACCGTGGGGATTTTCACGCTTTCCCTGTTATTTCCAACGTTAGTGCCATTTACTGAGCGATTATTTGGAGAAATGTTTGATCGTTTGGCGATCATCATTCATGAATTGGTGTAGCCGTCATTTTGCTAATCATCCCGCCAAGCAGCGGGATAACTTCCACATTGCCCCATACCCACCAACGCCCTGATAAACAGTACCGTATTTACCTTGCCCGGATATCCCTTTTCAACCCTGCAACGTAGCACTCGCATTCATAATTAACATTGTAACAACAAAAAATATCGACACACGGTGTTTATTTCAGTTAATTTAATTTCAGAAGTTACTATAAGGTGAGTATTTAGTATAAAATACCATCAATGTAACTTTAAACAGTTATTTTTTCCAAAAAATTAGCTATAGTCAGAATTTAATTTACTTTCAGATGGATGCAACAAATTAAAACCAAATAACTACAAAGGAGAAACTAAAATGTTACACAACAACTCTTCACAAACTTCTTCCACAGTTTGTAATAACAATTCACTCCCCTTACCGGCTTATCCTCTCAGTTCTCCCCAACAAGCTATCTGGTTTGATCAGGCTATTCATCCCAATTCTTCCAGTTACAACCTCAGTGCTTTTATCTGCATCGAAGGAGAACTGAATGAAGCCGTATTTTCCCGTGCCTTTGAATCTGTTGTTTGTTGTCATGACACTCTGCGTTTGCAATTTCTCAACACCCACACTTTACCCAGCCAAAAGATTGCTCATTCGCTTCCTGCAACCATGGACATATTGGATTTTTCATCGCATCCAGATGCTGAAACCAGAGTAAAACAATACATGGATACCGAGTTCCTGCGTCCATTTCATCTGAATGCGGCACTGTGGCGTTCCAAATTATTACGAATAAGTAATAACTGCCGATATTGGCAATTTTGCTGTCATCATTTGATTATTGATGGCACAGGTATATTCATTCTCATCAACAAGGTTATTGATGCCTACAATCGCCTGATGAAAGGAGAAACGCTGGATAACGCCGCTCATTCTTATCTGGATTTTATTACGGATAACCTCAATTATCTGGCTTCTGAACACTACTCACACGATCTTCAATTTTGGTTGAAACGCTATGAAAACCTGCCACCTCCGTTACTCCAGCCTGACAATTTCAATAACACGACAAACCATGAACAAACCAAACCCGTTGCTCCCCAGCCTGTCATTTGGGCCATCGATCAGGCTCTGTTTAAACGTATCGAAAACGTGGCTGGCGGACAGGGATTGCCCTTCCTGCATTTCATGTACGCCATTCTGGCCTGCTACTTTGCACGAATAGCAGATGTCAATGAAATTGTTATTGGTATTCCCATACACAATCGCAAAAATACGCGACAAAAATCCACGATGGGCATGTTCGCCTCCGTGCTCCCCATTGGTATCACCCTTTCACCAGAGGATACGTTTCGTGATGTCATGCGCAAAGCCGCAACCGAAATGAGTCTTTGCCATGAGCATCAACACTTTCCTATCGCAGAACTTAACCGACAAATACACTCGCGACAACAAGTCGGAAATGCACGATTATTCGACGTGACTTTATCTCTCGAACCCTTTAAAGCCAATTTACATATGGAAGGAGAAAACGTCAGCGTCAAACAATTAGCACTACATTCCGGTGCCCCTTACCCTCTTTGTATCAGAATGAAGCAATACACAAACACCGCCCGTCCTGAAAATACCGATTTCCCGATTTCCATTGAGTTCTATTTTTCTCCTGATTATCTGAGTAGTACGGAGGTTTTGGCGCTCCAAGCTCGCCTTGCTGTCTTGCTTGATGCTGCCCTCACGTCTCTGGAAATCCCCTCTCTAACGCAAACAAAAATAGTCAATCTGCCAATCCTGCCCGACATCGAGCGCCAGCAAGTATTGATGGATTTCAACGCCACCCAAGCCGAATTCCCGCAAGATACTCTGATTCATCAACTGTTCGAAGCACAAGTGCAGCACACACCAAATGCCATTGCCTTAGTCTTTGAAGGGCAATCGTTGAGCTACGATGAACTGAACAAACGTGCCAATCGCCTGGCGCATCATCTGATTGCTCTCGGTGTACGCCCTGATGATCGGGTGGCAATTTGTATTGAACGCAGTCTGGAAATGGTAGTCGGTTTATTAGGTATCCTTAAAGCCGGTGGTGCTTTTGTTCCCCTTGATCCAACTTATCCAACCACGCGACTGACCTATATGCTCAATGATTCAGCCCCCGTGGCGTTGATTACGCAAACAACGATGACAAAAATAGGGAACAGCCACCTGCCAACCATTTTGCTTGATATTCCAGACGATCCTGTTTTGGATGAAAAATCGGAAGAAAATCCAGAGATCCAAACATTGGGACTGACCTCTCGTCACCTGGCTTATGTTATCTATACCTCGGGTTCCACAGGACAACCCAAAGGCGTCATGATAGAACACCGCAGTTTGTGTAACTTGATTACCACCCAGCAGGATATACTCACCATCTCGCCAGACAGCCGGATCTTGCAGTTTGCCTCAAACAGTTTCGATGCCTGTATTTGGGAATGTTGCATGGCTTTAATGGCCGGCGCTCGCCTTTACCTTGCCAGACGGGAAAACCTTCTGCCGGGAACAACCCTGTCTCACTATTTAGAGACTCACGCCATTACTCATGCCCTCTTGTCCCCCACAGCCCTGGCAACTATGGATTCGCTTCCGGCAACCCTGCAAACCTTAATGGTGGGTGGAGAAGCGTGTCCGCCTACGCTGACCAAACGCTGGGCACAAGGGCGGAAGATGATCAATGCATATGGCCCGACGGAAACCACTGTTTGTGCGACTCTTTGCCGATGTGAAAGTCAGGGAAACCATGCCCCGCCGATTGGTCGTCCCATCGCCAATACTCAGATCTATATCCTTGACATGTACGGTCAACCCGTCCCACGCGGAGTTGTGGGAGAAATATATATCGCTGGCGTCGGTGTTGCCCGCGGTTACCTGAATCGTCCTGAACTGACTGCCGAACGTTTCCTCATCAATCCGCTCTCTTCTGAATACAACGCTCGTATGTACAAAACCGGTGATCTGGGACGTTGGCTCCCTGATGGCAAAATTGAATATCTCGGCCGGAATGATTTCCAGATCAAACTACGTGGTTTCCGCATCGAGCCGGGAGAGATTGAAGCAAGGCTGCGGCAATGCCATGGCGTACGTGAAGCCATAGTATTACCTTATGAAAAGCTACCTTATGAAAAGCTACCTGGTGAAAACAGTTCAGTATCAAAACAGCTAGTTGCCTACTTATTACCACAAACTGGTGTTGAACTGGAACCCATGACATTAAGACAGCAACTGGCACAACATCTTGCAGAATACATGATACCCGGTGCCTTCGTGACACTTGACGCCTTTCCACTGACACCCAATGGCAAACTTGATCGTCAGGCGCTTCCCAAACCCGATCATACGGCAATCGTCACACGCAGTTATCAGGCACCCGTAGGCGAAGCAGAAACTATTTTGAGTCAAATTTGGCAAATATTGCTTGGTGTGAATTATGTCAGCCGCTGCGATCACTTTTTCGAGCTTGGCGGGCACTCGCTGATAGCCGTTAACCTGATCGAAAAACTCCGCGAATTGGGATGGCTTCTTGATATTCAGGTTATATTCACTAAACCCGTCTTGAAAGAGATGGCAAAAGCGCTATTGTCGGTTCAAAAAGATACTGTTCAAGGGAATACAGAGCAAGAAAATGCAACGGTGTTCACTGTACCACCTCATCTCATCCCTGAAGGTTGTACTGCCATTACCCCCGATATGTTGAATTTAGTTTCCTTATCCCAGCACGAGATTGATGCCATCGCCGCGACAATCCCTGGTGGTGCGGCCAATATCCAGGATATTTATCCTCTCGCACCACTACAGGAAGGTATTTTGTTCCATCATCTGTTGCAAAAACAGGGCGATACTTATCTGTTACGCGAGTCACTTGCCTTCGATACCCACGAACGGCTCAATACCTTTTTGGCAACCTTACAACAGGTTATTAACCGTCACGATATTCTGCACACTTCAATCTACTGGCAGGAATTGGCACAACCCGTGCAAGTTGTCTGGCGACAAGCATCTTTGAACATTAATACATTCTTACCCAATGGCGAACAGGATATTTCTTTCCAATTACTGGCACACACCGATCCTCATCAATACCGTCTTGATGTCAGTCGGGCACCACTATTCTCCGCTGACATAGCCTATGATCCACATCAGGATGAGTGGTTACTGGTTTTATGCATCCATCATTTAGTCTGTGATCATATAACACTGGAACGTATCATTGATGAAATTGATGCTTTATTACCTGGCCATAGCGAGAATGGGTATCCTGACAACGCCCATTCTGTAAAATTACCCCCAATATTGCCTTATCGTAATTTTGTCGCCCAATCCCTGTATTTGCCGACTTCAGATCATGAAGCCTATTTCCGTAAGATGTTTTCTGACATCAATACACCAACAGCACCTTTCGGGATACTGGATGTTCACAATGAGGATAAGCAAATAACGGAGGCCAAACAGTCACTGGATATGGCACTGTCCAAAGCCATTCGCACACAAGCCAAACGCCAAGGTGTCAGCCCCAGTATATTGTTTCATGTCGCCTTGGCATTGGTGCTGGCAAAAACCAGTGGGCGCGAAGATGTCGTCTTCGGTACAGTACTACTGGGACGTATGCAAGGCAGTACCAGCATCGATCAAATGATGGGGCTGCTGATCAATACTTTGCCCATTCGAATTGGGCTTACAGATAAGAGTGTCCAGGCAATCGTTCAAGATACCTACCTCAATTTAATGAGGTTGCTGGAACATGAACAGGCAACTTTGACACTGGCTCAACATTGCAGTGGTGTGATCCCCCCTTTGCCGCTTTTTAACACACTACTCAACTATCGTCATAGCCAGACAGATACCACCTTTGCTAAATGGGACGGTGTACGTCTGCTGATGGAAGAAGAGAGAATTAACTATCCTATCGGTTTGTTTGTTGACGATTGGGGTGATGGGTTTAGTTTGGTTGCTCAAACTGTATCAGGCATCGATCCGATTCGTTTGATCGGTTATATGACGACAGCCTTGACAGGGCTGATCGAAGCACTGGAAACCTCACCCCACCAGCCAATTCTAGATATCTCGATTTTGCCCGTTATGGAACGTCAACAATTGCTGGTGGATTTTAACGCGCTCCAGGCTTCTCAACACACGGTATTCCCTCAAAATACAGTCACCGACTTCCCACAAGACACGTTTATCCACCAACTGTTTGAAAAGCAAGTCCAGCAAAATCCTGATGCAATTGCTGTCATCTTTGAAGATCAATCGTTGAGTTATGCTGAACTGAACCACCAAGCCAATTGCTTAGCGCATTATCTGATTGCTCTCGGTGTCCGCCCGGATGATCGGGTAGCAATTTGTTCTGAACGCAGTCCGATCATGATGGTGGGATTACTCGCTATCCTTAAGGCCGGCGGTGCCTATGTCCCGCTCGATCCAGGCTATCCAGCCGAACGATTGGCTTATCTACTTGAAGATGCGGCTCCCGTTGCGTTTCTTACCCAAACAACGTTAATCAATCGACTGACCAACATCCCCATTGTGGATCTCAATAACTTGGCATCCCTTACCGCAGACATGCCAAGTAGCAACCCAGATCCCAAAGTGCTTGGCCTAACCTCACGCCATCTGGCTTATGTGATTTATACCTCTGGTTCGACAGGCTTGCCCAAAGGGGTAATGAATGAGCATCGTGGTGTCGTGAATGGCCTATTCTGGTCACAGCAGGCTTATCAATTAACCCCACAGGATCGGGTCTTGCAGAAAACACCATTTAGTTTTGATGTTTCCGTTTGGGAACTATTCCCACCCCTGATGTTTGGGGCACAATTAATTTTGGCTCGCCCCGATGGTCATAAAGATCCACACTATTTACGGTCTGAGATAGAAAAACGCCGGATTACGCTTATCTACTTCGTCCCCTCCATGCTACAACAATTTGTCTATGCTGTTCCTGCCGGATGTTGCCCTTCTTTGCGTCACATTTTATGCAGTGGTGAAGAGTTTCCTTATACTTTGCAGCAGAAATGTCTGTCCCATTTTGCTCATTGCCAGTTACATAACTTATATGGCCCAACTGAAGCTGCGATCCATGTCACCGCCTGGCAATGCGTGCCAGATCGCTATATCGGACGAGTACCGATTGGGAAACCCATAGCCAATATCCAAATTTATCTGCTTGATAGTCACAAAAAACCCGTACCAATCGGTGTGACAGGGGAGCTTTACATTGGTGGGATCGGTGTTGCCCGCGGTTACCTGAATCTTCCAGAGCTAACCAGAGAACGCTTCCTTGCTGATCCTTTTTCTTCAAGTCCTGATGCCTGCCTCTACAAAAGTGGTGATCTGGCGCGCTGGTTGCCTGACGGGAATATTGAATACCTTGGCCGTAATGATTTTCAGGTCAAGATACGTGGTTTTCGTATCGAACTTGGCGAAATTGAGACGGCCTTGGCGCAATGTCACGGTGTACGGGAAGCAGTTGTGATTGTCCGGGAAGATACACCGAATGAGAAGCGGCTGGTTGCTTATTTGCTTGCCGAACCCAATGCAACACTGGTGCCAGCAGAACTACGCCAGCAACTGGCGCAACACCTTGCCGAATATATGCTGCCCAGTGCCTTTGTGACACTTGATACCTTTCCATTGACGCCCAATGGCAAACTCAACCGCCAGGCGCTGCCAATGCCCGATCAAACAGCACTCGCAACCCGTCATTATGCTGCTCCCATCGGAGACATAGAAATAGCATTGGCCGCGATTTGGCAAGAATTGCTGAACTTGGAACAAGTGAGTCGTCACGATCATTTCTTTGAACTCGGTGGTCATTCCCTGCTCACCATTCAGCTTGCCGCACGAATACGCCAGAGACTGGCGCGAGAATTGCACTTGCAGCAACTCTTTTCCCATCCTGTCCTGGCTGATTTGGCTGCCTTGCTCATCGACACGCCTATAACAACCCAAATTGTTATTCCCGCTATCGATCGCAACCAACCATTACCGCTTTCTTTCTCCCAGCAACGCTTATGGTTCCTTGCTCAACTCAATACCAAAGCTAATCTGGCTTATAATATTCCGATAGCCCTTCATCTCAGCGGATATCTCGATCATGCTGCGTTTACGTCTGCACTTAACCATCTCGTTAGCCGACATGAAAGTTTGCGCACCCGTTTTATCCTGATTGATGAACAACCTTACCAGCACATAGATAGTGCAGATACGGGGTTTTCTCTGGCCTATCAGGATCTGCGTAGATTAGACAAAACTTCTCGCATGGCTCGCGTTAACGAATTGATGGAGCTTGGAACACAAACGCCATTCGATTTCGCTAATGAACCAATGATTCGAGGTCAATTACTGCAACTGTCTGATGAAGAACATGTGTTGATAGTTACCCAACACCACATCATCACCGATGGTTGGTCAGTAGGGATATTGCTCCGCGAACTGAGTGCCCTCTACCGTACCGCATTAGGGAAATGTAGCACTCCTTTGCCTCACCTTCCCATTCAGTATGCGGACTATGCCGTCTGGCAACAGAAATGGCTACAAAATGAGATCCTCACCGCACAACGGGATTTTTGGCAGAAACACCTGCAAAATGCACCGACATTGCTGACTCTCCCGATTGATCACCCACGCCCACCAGAACAAAGTTACATCGGCTCTCATGTGCCCGTTCATCTGGATGCTAGCTTATTGTCGGCTCTCAAAGCGCTTGGACAGCGGCAGGATGCCACATTATTTATGACGTTGCTTGCAGCCTGGAGCATCGTACTGGCCCGTTTGAGCGGACAGGACGATATCATCATTGGCACTCCCGTCGCCAACCGTTCATTAAGTGACCTGGAAGGTTTGATCGGCTTTTTTGTCAATACCCTGCCTTTACGCATCGAACTGGAACAGTGCAACTCGGTGGCAAATCTGCTCGCCCATGTTCGTGAACAGACGCTAGCAGCTTATGCACATCAAGACTTGCCATTTGAACAGTTGGTGGAAGCCTTAAAACCTGAACGCAGCTTAAGCTACAACCCCATTTTTCAGGTTATGCTGGCCCTAAACAATACTCCCCCTCAATCCCTTGAATTACCGGGTTTATCTGTCTCGATGATGGCGCCCCCACACCGCAGCGCGTACTTTGACCTGACACTGTCATTAATCGAAAACCAGGATGGGCTCAGTGGCTATCTGGAATATGCATCCAGTCTATTTGACCGGACAACGATTGAACGTATGGTGGGTTATCTCACTAACGTACTGACTGCCATGACAACCGATGAAACACAAGCTATTGCCCGCCTGCCGATGTTATCCGTTGCAGAGCGCCAACAATTATTGGTTGATTTCAATGCCCCCCAAGCCGACTTTCCGCATGATACGTTGATTCACCAACTGTTCGAAGCCCAGGTACAACGCACACCAAATGCTACGGCGGTGATCTTTGAAGAACAATACTTGAGTTATGACGAACTAAACCGCCGTGCCAACCAACTGGCACATCGTTTGATTGCTGTTGGTGTACGCCCTGATGACCGCGTGGCAATTCAGGTTGAACGGGGTTTGGAGATGATCATTGGTCTGCTCGGGATCTTAAAAGCGGGTGCCGGTTATATTCCGCTTGATCCAGAATATCCTGCCGAGCGGCTGATTTATCAGTTGTCAGACTGCAAGCCTGTCATATTACTGACCCAGAAACATTTACAGACACGTTTACCAATACAAGATATTCCCCTCTGGCTGCTGGACGATAAAATTTATCAGGAGGATCTGCAAAAACAGCCTGATTATAACCCTGACAGCAGGCAAATAGGCGTTCAGCCACATCATTTGGCCTATATCATCTACACTTCGGGTTCAACCGGTAATCCCAAAGGCGTCATGCTGGAACATCGCAATGTCGTCAGCCTTATCCATGCTCATTGCCAGATCAGTGAACCTGGTTTGGGGGATCGTATTCTGCAATTTGTGACCTTCGCGTTTGACATTTCGGTGTCAGATATTTTCCCTACTCTGGCATCGGGTGCCACGCTGGTTTTGCGCCCGCCTCAGCTCAAAATACCAGATAACAGGTTTGTTGATTTTTTACGTGAACAAAAAGTAACAGTCATCAATATACCGACGGCTTTCTGGCACCATTGGGTGCAAGAAATAAAGTCAGGACACATCGGTTTCAGCCCCTATATACGCACCGTGATTGTTGGCGGGGATAAAGTGGAATACCGCTATTTAGTGGATTGGCTATCGTGCCCAGAAACTCAATCCTGCCGCTGGTTCAACGCTTATGGCCCGACAGAAATTACCATCACTGCCACAGCTATGCTGATAGATAAAGAAATGGTGACAGATAACAAACATATTCCGCCTATCACTAACAATATTCCGATTGGCCGGCCACTGTCCAATACACGTATCTATATTTTGGATGCATTTGGTCAGCCGGTTCCTATCGGCGTGAGCGGCGAAATCTATATCGGTGGAATGGGGGTCGCCCGTGGTTATTCAAACCAACCAGAGCTAACAGCAGAGAGATTTATTATCGATCCCTTTAGCGAACATCCTAATGCTCGCATGTATAAAACGGGGGATTTAGCTCGCTGGCGATCTGACGGCAATATCGAGTACCTTGGCCGCAATGATTTTCAGGTCAAGTTACGCGGCTACCGGATTGAACTGGGGGAAATTGAAGCCAGATTGATGCAATGCCACGGCGTGCGTGAAGCTATCGTGCTTGCCCGCGAAGATAAGCGGGGTGATAAGCGACTGATTGCTTATCTGATCGCCGAACCCAATATAAAACTAGTACCAACAGAACTACGTCAGCAACTCGCACAATATCTCGCTGACTATATGCTGCCTAGTGCATTTGTGACATTGGATACTTTTCCATTGGCTCCTAATGGCAAGATTAACCGCCAGGCACTACCGATGCCGGATCAGACATCCATTGCAACCCATACTTATGAAGAGCCGCTCGGTGAAATGGAAATAACCCTAGCTGAGATTTGGCAAGCATTATTAGGACTGGAAAAGGTTGGGCGCTATGATCATTTCTTTGAACTCGGTGGCCATTCCCTGATGGTTGTCAATCTGATTGAGCAGCTGCGCAACCGAGGCTGGCACCTTGATATTCGTGCTGTATTTTCCACACCAACATTGGCGGAAATAGCGAAAATAATGCCTAAAACTCAAGATGATGAGACCACTTTTACCCTACCACCCAATCTCATCCCCGATGATTGCACCGCCATCACGCCTGATATGCTACCGCTGGTTTCTCTGACGCCATACGAGATTGATACTATCGCTGCCACCGTTCCCAATGGTGTCAACAATATCCAGGATATCTACCCACTTGCACCATTACAGGAAGGTATGCTGTTCCATCATCTACTGCAAACACAAGGGGATGTTTATCTGTTGCACCTCTTGCTTGCTTTCAACACCCGCGAGCGTCTTGATGCTTTTCTGGCCGCTTTACAACAGGTAATTAATCGCCACGATATTCTACGTACAGCCGTCTGCTGGCAGGGCTTAACACGGCCAGTACAGGTGGTTTGGCGCCAGGCTTCCCTGCGCATCAATACGTTTGTGCCAGATAACGATACAACAGATGTATCGTCTCAATTGTTGGCACAGACAGATCCATACCAGCACCGCCTCGATATAAGCCAGGCTCCGCTATTCTCTGCTGATATCGCATATGATCCGAATCAAGGAGAGTGGTTGTTAGCGTTCTGTTGCCACCATATCCTCAATGATCATATGTCGTTGGATATCATCGTTGCCGAAATCAATGAACTTCTGCACCATCGTACTGAGCAATTATCGCCTGTATTACCGTACCGCCATTTTATCGCCCAATCCTTGCGTATGCCGATATCAGCTCACGAAACTTATTTCAGGAAGATACTCGCTGATGTGGATACACCAACAACACCTTTCGGTATATTGGACGTTTACAGTGGAAACAGACCAGTCACTGAAACTAGCAAGCCACTGAGTGCTACACTGGCTCGTGCTATTCGCAAACAGGCTCGCCGTCAAGGCGTTAGCCCTGGGATCCTGTTCCATGTTGCGTTAGCACAAGTGCTGGCAAAAATAAGTGGGCGAGATGATGTCGTCTTCGGGACAGTCTTGTCAGGACGGATGCAAGGAAGTGCCGATATTGAGCGAATTCTGGGGATGTTTATTAATACCCTGCCCATGCGGATCACACTTGCGGGGAACAGCACACAAGCCACTGTGCAAGCAGCTTACCGCAGTTTGGCGCAATTACTTGAACACGAACAGGCACCACTGGCATTGGCTCAACGTTGCAGCGGTGTAGCTTATCCTCTGCCGCTTTTTAATACGCTCCTTAATTATCGCCATAGCCAACCGGATGTTACCAATACGTTATGGGAAGGTATACGTCTGGTAACGGGTCGAGAAAGGACGAATTATCCTATCTATCTGGCTATAGATGATTTAGGTAAAGGCTTCTTGTTGACAGCTCAGGCTATAGCAGGAATCGATCCGGCACACCTGATTGCTTATATGACGTCTGCTTTAGCCGATCTGGTAAAAACATTAGAAACCGAACCCCAAAAACCAATCATGAACATTTCCACTCTGTCTGCCACAGAACGCCAGCAGTTACTAACCAATTTCAATGCTACTCAGACTGGCTTACCGCAAAATACGCCGATATCAGAACAACCTGCTATTGGAACAACTGCCGGTTACGAAGCGCCTCGTGGTGATGTGGAAACTGCTCTAGCTGAGATTTGGCAGAAATTGCTGAAACGGAAAAAGGTCGGTCGTTATGACAATTTCTTTGCATTGGGAGGTCATTCATTGATAGCAATACAATTGTTGGCTCGTATGCGTGAACAAGACATAGACATTCCATTAGCAACCTTGTTCACACATCCCATCTTATGTGAACTGGCCAAGGTTATAACCCCGAGTCACCCAAATTGATACCATTATCCAGAATAAGATTTTGTTAATTAAACCGAATCTTGGATAAGAAATTGATGACAAGCCTGTTCCAGAAGTAAAGTTTTAGTGCAAACCAAAAACAGCGCCGAGGTGGAACAGGCTATAGACAAATATGTTGGGTAAGATTTATCTACCAGATGCGTTTCTGGTTCGATGGTATGCATACACAGGAGGAAACGCCTGCAAATTAAGAAATAAAAGGAAATAAATTAGCCCTTGTTTTTCCTGATTCGATAGAAAAAAGCAAGGGCTATATAACGAGGTAAAAGGACACAACCAACAAAGCTGTAACTTGAAAGTTTGGAAATATACCAATCTTAATTAGCGATACATCTCAAACAATGACATCCCTTTTAAATCAGAAAAAGCCTTATAGGAAGCATTCAATGCGGCCTGTTCCTGATAATAACTGGAAATAGTAGAGACCCAGTCAACATCAAGCAATTCGCCCATACGAACTTGATTGGCAATACTGCGTTCACTGGCTAACGCATCCAATTGTTCCATTTCCTGAAGTTGTACCCCTAATACGGCATCCGCCGCGTATAAGTTGTTCAAACTATTTTCTACACCTCGGATAGCCCGGTCAATCAACTCCTTTGCTTCCTTTCTTTCTGCTTCGCTAGCATTAGTGAATGGCTTGCCAAGCGCCTCGAGCGCGAAATCAATGGAAGCGAAAATATCTGATTCACTTACACTACCATCAGGCTCTTTAATCGGGTTAGATGTCGCCGATAAAAAGACTTTCTCCCCTGTATGGGCAATAACCATGGAGCGATTATCATCCACCCTTTGGCTTATAGCTCGATCCCCACCTTTGTAGTGAACTTTTCCACTGTTATCAGCTTCGAAAGGTGGCTCGTCTGTCTTATAACCAGCAAAAATATAGCGGCCATTGCCATCGGTTTGATTCCCAAGATTCATCAATTGTTGTTTAAGGCCATCTAATTGCTGGGCATAAGATTCACGATTGTGATCACTCTGTTCACTAGCCGCCGCAATTAATCTTTCCTTAACATTAATTGTCACCGATACAACACTGGAGATAGTGCTCGATTGGATTGACATCGTATTTCTAGCAAAGACCCGAGCCGCCACAAATTGCTGATTTTGCGACTCAGATTGGGCAATCATAATACCCTGTGAAGCAGCCAATGGATCATCAGATGGATTAATGACACGTTTTCCACTGGATAACTGATCACCATATTGCATCCATTTAGATTGGGAGCCAAAAACCCCATTCATTTTTTGGCTATATAAAAGATTCGTACTTACGCGCACAATATTACTTCCTTTTTTTCTTTAGCCAATAATGATTAACGAATGTCTAAAATAGCATTGAACAATGTTGATGCGGTTTGAATAACACGGGCATTTGCTAAATAGTATTGTTGCATGCGTTGTAGTTCACCGTATTCTTCATCCAGATGAACGCCAGAAATAGACTCGCGAACCCGATTATACTCTTTTACCTTGACATCCTGAGCTTCCATACTGCGTTTAGCGCTATTAGCCTTGCTGCCCACGGTACTGACTAGCGAAGCATAAGAATCAGTCAAGGTATTTTTCCCATCAACCAGCTTTTGTTTTTGCAGGCTAACGAATTCCTTCGCATTTTCGTTATCACTTTGGCCTGAGTCTTTGGCACCCGCCGTTGCCAGCTGGGAAGAGTTTTTAATATTGACTTCAAGTGTAACTATTACGTCATTAACCGTTTTCAGTGTATACCGATCATTATCTTGCGGATTAGTCGCATTAATTTCAATTTTTAAGCCATCAAATTCCCATGTATTACCATTTACCGGGATCATTTCCTTGTCAGCAACACGCTGCACTTTCCAGGCACCATCTTCATATTTGATGGTGTAATCACTGTCTTTTACTTTAGTGGTATCTGTATATTCCACTTTAATGTCGGCTGTACCAGTGTTATTGCTGTTAGCAATGGTATCTGGTTGTGAAAAATTGAAGAAATCAATGCCTTTTTCACCGTTTAGATCGAAACCACCACGCTGGACCCGATTGAATTGATCCGCCATCACTAACCCCAATCGGTTTAGCTGATTACGGGTTGGGTCTATCACTTCACTACGCACACGTAATGCACCACCCAATGCACCTTCCGAGATAAAACGCTCATCAATCTCTTTCGTGCCGACGACATTATTGTTATAACCCAAAGCAATACGGCCGTTGTCTGCACTGGATGGAATGGCTTCCAATTGATAGGATCTACTGCCCGATACTAATGACATGCCGCCACCAAATGAGACGTTGTAAACACCACCGTCTTGCTGAATCATTTCTACTTTAACAAGTTTATTTAACTCACTCAGCGCATGATCACGTTTATCCAGCAAAGCAAGAGGTTTTCCCGCCCCTGTACCATGCATATGAGAAATTTCATTGTTTAAAAAGGCGATTTCTTCCGCGTATTTGTTGATTTCCTCGACATTTTGTTCAATTTGGGCATTGATACCGCTGTTCATCTTATTAAGCGCTTGATCAGTTTCTTTAAATCGGTTAATCAAACCTTCAGCTTTACCCAGTACAGTGGTTCTTGCCGCAATGTCTTCTGCGTTACCGGCAAGTGTACTCATACTGTTAAAGAAATCGCCCATAGAACTGGAAAGGCTGGTTACCTTATCCGCCAGCAGATTGTCAACTTGATCAACCTGTCTATTGTATGCAACTAATTCTTCATATTTCGTTTTTGCAGCATTATATTGTTCGCTGACAAACTCATCATATTGACGATTAATGGAATTAACGTGCGCACCATTGCCAATAAAACCAACGGGTGACATGCTTCCATTATTTTGCGATATTTCCGTTGTCTGTCGGTGATATCCTTCGACATTATAATTGGTAATGTTATTACCTACTACACTCATTGCCACCTGCGCAGCATTAATACCACTCATGGCAGTATTGATAAGATTATTGGACATGTGTAGATCCTTTTACGTTTTCGTTACGCCTCCATCGCAGGAGGTAATTCACTGCTACAGTTATCGGCAAAATACCCTGATTCTTGAGCGAATTGGTTCCCTTAAAACAGGTTATCAAAATCATAGGCATAGGCTTTTGCCATTTGATGGCCGGTATTTTTTAACTGCTGGATCAATGACACTAGTTTTTTGGCATAACTGGGATCGGTAGCATATCCAGCCTCTTGTAAGGAATAGGCGCCTTGTTCCGCTGTGGTTGATTCTGCAACCTTAGCGTAACGGGGATTTTCCGTCAGCAATTTGACGTAATCCGTTATCGCTTCCACATAAGAGCCATAAACGCGGAAACTGTCCTGCATTTTCTTCGGTTCGCCATCAATGTATTCCGTCGTCATAATATGGGTGACAGGTCCTTTCCAGTTTTTCCCCGCTTTAATACCAAATAAATTATGACTTGGCCTGCCTTCCGCCGTCAGAATTTCTCGCTGCCCCCAACCGGATTCCAATGCTGCCTGGGCAATGATCAATAAATGAGGAATGCCGCTTTGCTGACTTGCCAATTTTGCCGGTAAAGAAAGCATGGAAACAAAGCTGGCATTGTGCATTGGTAATGACTTTGATTGAGCTGCCCCATTGGAAAAAGCCAGAGAGGCGTTTTTAGACATATCACCAGAATCAGGTATAGCCCGACGCATAAATTGTTCCAATGCCTGCTTCGGTAGTGTTTGCAGGATTTCATTATCCAGCGGCATCGGTACGGTGCTGGCTAATTCACCAGGCACATTATTCGCATTAGAGAATTGCTTCACGATCATGTCAGCAAATCCTAACCCCTTTTGGGAAAGATCCTGGGCTATTTGCTGATCGTACAACGAAGTATAAAAACGGGTCTGATCACTGCTTAAAATGCCATCCTGTGGCAACGAGGAACGCATACTTTTCAGCATCATCTGAACAAAGACGCCTTCTAATTGTTGGGCTACTTGCCGTAGCCCTTGGTGTGGTTCCTGTGACAGTTTAGCTTTCAGTGAATGCAATGAGTTAACATCGTAAGCTGCATTGGGTATCTTCAGAAAGTCATTCATCAGATAATCTCCAATTTTGCCCGCAGACAACCTGCACTCTCCATTGCCTGCAAGATTGACATTAAATCTGTTGGCGTTGCGCCCAATGCATTCAACGCACGTACAACTTGTGTCAGGTTCGCGCTGGCACTCAACTGCTGCAAAGCACCACCCTGCTCCTGAATGCCAACTCCCGTATTACGGGTCACAACGGTACTGCCTCCCGCCAATGGGGTATTAGGCTGATTAACCACTATTTGGCGTTCAACAGTTACAGACAAACTGCCATGGGCAATTGCACAACTGTCCAAGGTCACATTGCGATTCATCACCACAGATCCTGTTCGGGAGTTGAAAATCACTTTGGCATCACCGGCATCTACCCGAATAGACAAATTCTGTACCTGGGCAAGAAACCTCACTTGTTCGCTGTTCTCAATCGGCAAACGCAGCTGAACAGTGCGGGAATCCAATGGTGTCGCCGTCCCCTTTCCATTCAATCGGTTGATCGCATCACTGATTTTCTGAGCCAATCCGAAATCATCATCATTCAGTTGCAGGTTTAGTGTACCTTTCTGGCCGAACTGTGTTGGCAATTCACGTTCAATCACTGCACCGTTGGAGATCCGTCCCCCTGCAAGCTGGTTGACTTTGATACTGTTACCACCGGCACTCGCACCTGCACCGCCCACGAGAATATTGCCCTGAGCCAACGCATAGACCTGGTTATCTACCCCTTTTAATGGGGTCATCAGCAATGTACCACCGCGCAAACTTTTAGCATTACCGAGTGAGGAAACAACAATATCAATGCTCTGCCCTGCACGCGCAAAAGGGGGCAGCTTGGCTGTCACCATCACGGCAGCGACGTTTTTAAGCTGCATATTTGTACCGGCGGGTACGGTGATCCCTAGCTGTGACAACATATTGCCCAGGCTTTGGGTAGTAAAAGGCGTCTGCATGGTTTGGTCACCCGTTCCATCCAGACCGACGACTAAACCATAACCAATCAGCGCGTTATCCCTGACTCCCTCAATCGTCGTCAAATCACGAATACGTTCCGCAAAAACGCAGGTAGAGGTGAACACACTGGATAGCACCAACAAAAATGTAAAAAGGCTGGCGACTAATTTTTTCATCCTGACCATCCTCTTTTAAAACGGTGAGATATTGATAAAGAAACGTTGCAACCAACCCATGTGCTGCGCTTCGTTGATATAGCCATCACCAACATATTCAATACGAGCATCAGCAACCTGATTAGAGCTTACTGTATTATTGCCCGTGATCGTGCGTGGGTTAACAACACCAGAGAAACGAATAAACTCCGTTCCCTGATTAATGGCAATCTGCTTTTCCCCCACCACATGCAAGTTGCCATTGGCCAGCAGCTTATCCACGGTCACAGTAATTGTGCCCCTGAAAGTATTGTTGGCATTTGCCCCTCCTTTGCCGCCAAATTCATTATTTCCTTCCATGCCCAGATCGGTTTTTTCACCGCCCATCAATCCCTGTAAAAAACGGGGAGTTAAGGCAGCCGTGAAACTGGTTTTTCCATTGCGGCTGGCATTAGCTGAAGAGTTTTTGCTCGCGCTGACGTTCTCTTGCAAGATAATCGTCAGCGTATCACCGATATTACGTGGACGGCGGTCTTCAAACAGCGGTTGATAGCCGTAATAAACCGGTTGGACAGTTTGAAAAATAGAACCATTTGGCGTTGGGGCAAGCGCTTCGGCGGGTTTTGCTGTTGTTTGCCCTTCCACCAGCGGCTTATGCGGCATATAAGCACAGCCCCCCAATGTCAGTGCCGACAATGCGAGTACCGCCACAGATATACTGATACGCCGCTGATTTCTCTGGTCTTTCCGTAAACCAGTGGAGCCATAAGCTACATGGTTTTTAGCATGGCTTTCGGCAACAGGCACTGTATCCATCTTCTATGCTCTTAAGTTGATCGTAGAAATGGTGGAGAAAGGGATCCCTCCACCATTAACGGTTAGGTTACAACTGAGTCAGTTTTTGCAGCATTTGATCAGAGGTCGATACTGCTTTGCTGTTGATTTCATAGGCTCGCTGAACCTGAATCATATTAACTAACTCTTCCGCCACATTGACGTTAGACGTTTCGAGAAAATTTTGACGAATTATTCCAGCCCCATTGATGCCTGGTGCATTTTCTATAGGTACACCGGAACTGTTGGTTTCCAAATACAAGTTCTCACCAATGCTTTCTAAACCACTTTCATTGATGAACGTAGTCAGAGTAAGTTGTCCAACCTGTTGAGGGGCAGCTTGTCCCTGTCCCTGTACATATACACTGACAATCCCATCACGGGCAATACTGAGTTTAGTGGCGTTGTCTGGCATGATAATGGCAGGCACAACCGGAAAACCACCCGCAGTCACCAACTGACCATTCTGATCCTTCTGAAATGAACCATCACGGGTATAACCCATTGTGCCGTCAGGCATCTGGATCTGGAAAAAACCTCGCCCTTCAATTGCCACATCATTGCTACTATTGGTTTGCACCAGATTACCCTGGCTATGCAGCCGCTCTGTCGCAACTGGGCGAACCCCCGTACCAATCTGCAACCCTGACGGCAGATTGGTCTGTTCAGATGACATGGCACCCGGCTGACGCTCGGTTTGGTAAAGCAAATCTTCAAACACTGCACGCTGGCGTTTAAAGCCATTAGTGTTGACGTTTGCCAGGTTATTGGCAACAACATCCATATTGGTTTGCTGAGCATCCAGCCCAGTCTTGGCAATCCATAAAGATCGGATCATGAACTTATCCCCCCGATTAGCTCATAGCGAGAATTTGGTTAGCCCGCTGCACATTTTCATCGGAACTGTGTATGACTTTCATTTGCATTTCAAAGCGACGCGCGTTGGCTATCATGTTCACCATGCTTTCTACTGGATTCACATTGCTGCCTTCCAGTACACCCGGCATAACTTTCACTTCGGTGCTGGCCGCCAATTCATTGCCCTGTAGTTCCCGTGCCTGTGGCGTTAAATGGAACAAACCATCATCGCCCCGCACCACTTGGTTAGCTTCTGGTTTGACGATTTTCAGCTTGCCAATCTGGCCCAGCAAAGTGGGCGGATCACTGGCAATCAAAGCAGAAATGGCACCATCTTTTGCAATGGTTAATTCAGCCTGCGGCGGAACATCAATCGGCCCGTTTTCGCCCATCAACATGCGCCCCTGCACCATCAGTTGTCCTTCAGGTGAAATTTGGATGTTTCCGTTGCGGGTATAGGCTTCTGTCCCATCTTCAAGCTGAACAGCCAAATAGCCACCTTGTCCGACTGCCACATCTAACGGACGGGAGGTATAATTCATCGGCCCCTGACGGCTATCTGCGCCAGGGGTAGAAGCAACAACCAGCGAACGTGTCGGCAAAGTTTCACCTTCAACTGGCACGGCACGCAGTGCAGCAAGCTGGGCTTTAAAGCCTGGTGTTGACGCATTGGCCAGATTATGGGTTGTGATAGCCTGATGCTCCAGTGTCTGGCGCGCAGCTCCCATAGCGGTATAAATGACGTGATCCATAAAGCTATCCGCCTGAGCCTATTAACGCATGCTGACCAGAGTTTGCAGAATTTGATCCTGCGTCTTGATGGTTTGGGCGTTAGATTGGTAATTACGCTGGGCGACGATCATACTGACCAGCTCCTGGCTCATATCAACGTTTGATGCTTCCAATGAGCTACTGATCAATTTACCGAAATTACCTGAACCCGCAGTACCCACCACTGGGCTACCGGATGCACCGGTTTCTATCCAAACGTTATCACCTTGTGAAGCCAAGCCTGCTGGGTTGGAGAAGTTCGCCAGTACGACTTGTCCCAACACTTGTTTCTGCTCGTTAGAATAAAGGCCGTAAATTTTGCCATCACTCTCAACCTGGTAGTTGGTAAAGTGACCGGCCGCATAACCATCTTGCTTCTGGTTAGAAATGGAGTCTTCTTTGACTCTTTGCTGTTTACTGCCATTAAAATTAAAAGTGACTTGTGCCGGCTCAGAACCATTCAAGGATTTCATCCCGAAAGAAAATTTGTTTTCATCTTTCACCAGTTGGCCATTACCATTAAATTCGACACTACCTAATGATTCAGATTTTGCGTCTTTAACAGAAGTATCGAGGGCATGAATATCCCACTGAGTTACCCAGTTTTCTGGCCCGGCCTTACCTTCATTTTTATTAACAACACCTGTCTTGACAAAAAACACATTGATATTGTGTTCATTACCAAGACTGTCGTATATCGAAATACCGGAGCTGTAGTTAAAAGTCTCTTTGTTACTTGGATCAAATTTATAATTTGGCGTTTTTTCGATCTGGTTATGCATCGAATTCAGGTTAGCCGTCATAGCGACTTCTGTCGTCGCCTTGGCCGTCAGCATATTGGTTGGAATCGAAATCGGCTCAGGTGCCGCGCCCTGTTGAATTTCAGGCCCTTCTTTGCCTTGAATGGCGGGATAACCTGTCAATTTCATTCCCTGCATATCGATCACATTACGATCGGCATCCATTTTAAATTGACCATTGCGGGAATAAAAAATATTCCCGTTGGTATCTTGCATACGGAAAAAACCGCCCTGCGTGATCGCCATATGCAATTGATCGTTGGTTTTGGTGATAGAACCATCCTTAAAGTTCTGCACCATGCCCGAAACCTTGACACCCAATCCAACATCTGAACCACTGAACAAATCTGCAAAAGCCACTGAACTGGATTTAAATCCATAGGTTGACGAGTTTGCGATATTATTACCAATAACGTCTAAGTTGCTTGCTGCGGCATTTAAGCCACTGACCGCTTGTGAAAAAGCCATATGTCCTCCGTTTAATTAAAGAATCTGACGAACTTCGCCCATGTTTACCGCACCCATCAGCCCTAAATCCAATTGAGCGCTATTCTCCTGCCGCACTATGCCTTCAACCTTGGCATATCTCAGGGAATTGACCATCAACGCTTGATCCTGTTGGCTTGCGGAAACACTGAAATGATAAGCGCCTTGTTCTACGGCATTGCCTTCTGCGTCTTTACCATCCCATCTGAAGCTGTGTACACCAGCACCCAAATATTCGAATGCATTGGGATCGACTTTATTGAATTCCATCTCGCGAACGACTGCGCCACTTTTATCTTTGATAGTCACTTTGACGATATCAGCGGGTCGGTTCAGTTCAAAGCCAATAGGATCTGCGCTGGAACCCACCAAAATCTCATTGCCAGGAACCATGACACCTCGACCAATCAGTGCTGTCGTTTGCATCACGTGGTTGCTGTCCATTTGCCCGACAATGGAACCCAGCGTTTTATTGAGTTTCTCAATACCTTCAACAGTACTGATCTGGGCAATCTGTGAAGTCAACTCACTGTTTTGCATTGGATTAGTGGGATCTTGGTTTTTAAGCTGAGCCACCAATATATTCAAAAAGCTATCTTTGATATCACCACTATTTTGCGGTTTTTGGTTGGTAAACTTAGACAGTTCACTGATTGCTGAATTATCCAATGATTCATTAATTGAAGTGGTCATTCCCATAACGATATTCCTGTTACTGGCCCAGTGTCAGCGTTTTCAACATGATGGATTTGGTGGTATTAAGTACTTCAACGTTTGCCTGATAGCTACGGGAAGCCGAGATGGTATTAACCATTTCTCCAACGACATCCACATTCGGCATACGTACATAGCCTTTTTCATCAGCCAGCGGATGACCCGGTTGATATTCAAGACGGAACGGTGAAGGATCATCCACAACTTCGCTAACGCGAACGCCGCCAACCTCTTGGCCTGCGGGGGCGGCAACACGGAAGACCACTTGCTTGGCTCGATATGGCTCTCCATCCGGCCCCGCAACACTGTCGGCATTCGCCATATTACTGGCGCTGACATTCAGTCGCTGGGACTGTGCAGAAAGCGCGGAGCTGGCAATATCAAAAATACTGAGTAGAGACATTCCCATTATCCTTGTGACTGTAGAACTGACATCATGCTTTTGATTTGCGCATTCGTCATAGTAAGTTCGGCCTGATATTTCAGGCTGTTATCTGCGAAATTGCTGCGTTCCATATCCATGTCAACGGTATTTCCATCCATTGCTGTCTGGGATGGCACACGATATAGCAGATCCATCTCCAGACGTTTTTGAGGCTGGACGGGAATATGTCGATCGGAAGTCAGAGATAGCCCAATTCCATTCCCCGTTACACGACCATGTGCCATGACTTTTTGTAATTGAGCAGCAAAATCGATATCACGCGCCTGATAGCCAGGGGTATCCGCATTAGCAATGTTGGCAGACAAAATTTCCTGCCGCTGATTACGGAGTACCAGCGCTTCTTGTCGAAATTGAAAAGCGGCATCTAATTTATCGAGCATATTCCTCCCTCGGATTTGTTCTGTCGGGGATAAGCCCCAAGCAGCTAACAGAATAAACGGAGAAGAAAAAGGTAATTCGAAGAATAGAAACAAATTGAATTGCTATTTATCCCATTAACGAATAATCAATCGAGTTACACTACTAACATCCAACAGATGCTGAATATTTTTTAAATCATGGCTGACTAACGGGATTTAAGGTGATGAAATGCCTGTATTAAAGTTTATCGGGTTATTTGCCTTTTTCCTTAAGCTATTTTTTGTTTTTGGCTGTTCTTTAGCTTGGGGAAATCACTTACCGCAATTAATAGATGACTATTTCAGGCAGATCCATCACACATCAAACCATAAAGTTTCAGTAAAAATCAAAACACCTGAGCAACAATGGCCAATTTGCGAGCAGCCTGAAATGCAACCGTTACTTAACAACAAAAATTGGGGTAACATTTCTGTTCCTGTAACTTGTGGTCAGAAACGCCATTTTATTCAAGTCTACGTCAATGTCATCGGCCCTTATTTGGTTTCTAAGCGAGCTATTAACCGCAATGCGGTCCTGACAGAAAAAGATTTTCAAGTAAAAATGGGCTCCTTAGATAAGCTGCCAAGCGACATAATCCGTAACAAGAAAACCATACAAAATAGTATTGCGCTTCGTAATATCCCTGCTGGACAATTCATCAAACGCAATATGATCCGGCGTCCATGGGTAATTAAAGCTGGGCAAAATGTAGTCGTCACAGTAGATGGACACCATTTTCAAGTGCGTTACGAAGGAAAAGCGATTAACAATGCCGCGAGTTTTGATAATATCCGTGTACGCCTAAGTTCTGGACGGGTTATTACTGGTAAAGCTCAAGAAAATGGTAGTGTAAAAATGATGTTATAAATGGCTAAAGTTTTATTTCTTTACGCCGATATAACCAACAGACCATGATTTACAGGCATGCCAGCGGTATATCGCCTGATACCTAAGAAATAAATAATGCCTGATTAAAGGATTACGATTATGAGTATTGAACGCACTCAACCTCTACTGGCTATGGCTGCTTTACAGCAGCGTAATGCCAATGAAAGTGCTCAGAGCACTCGCAGAATTGTCGCTGTTGCAGAAAAAAGCGCAGATACACAAGTTAAGCTGAGCGAAGCGCAGAAAAAGCTCGTCCAGCCAAGCAGCCAGGATATTAATATCCAGAAAGTACAACAATTGAAAGAAGCCATTGCAAAGGGAACCCTAACGATGGACAGCGGTAAAATTGCTGATGCTCTATTTAAAGAGGCCCTTGAAAACATGGAATATGATAAATAAACATCAAAATCATAAAGAGCCATAATAAATGGAAGAACTTCAACTATTGCTTGAACAGCAAAACGTGCACTTAAATTCGCTTTCGCAAACTATGGCAGAAGAACAGCGTATACTAAGCGAAGGCTTTATTGAAGTAAATCAATTACATAGCGTAACAGAAAAAAAGACATTTTTGCTTTCAGCACTCGATCACGCTGAACGAAAACGCCTGCAATTAAATGAAACACTAAAAATAAAAGCTCCTTATACTGGCTATGAAAGGCTCACAGTATTATGGAGTCAAGTTAACCAATCTGTTGAACATATTCGTGACTTAAATTCGCATAACGGATTTTTACTGGAACAACATATTGAATTGAACAGTAAAGCTATCGCTTTTCTGAAAATTCACCATAGCCCTTCTCTCTATGGTGCAGACGGCCAATCCCGTCATCATTCAGCGCTATCCGGTCACAAGATCAGCGTTTGATTATTCGATTACTGCTTAAGCAGTAAGTCCTACAGACCTCTTGGTTTATTGGTAATTGATAAGGGGTCTGTTTCTGTGTGCCTCTCTCTTTTTCTATAAAAAGATAATGATTCTCGTTATATAATCAATTAGTGATATTTCAAATCAAAATAATCCAATACCAATATTAAGATCAAGAACACTCTCTTTCCAGGAGGTTAAAATGAGTAACAAATAATTCGAAAGATTATAAATGGGAATTACTCATAACTCATCGTGAATGTCGCTGTTGCATTAACTATCCCTTCCTTAACGTTACCATACCGATAATAACGCGCTTTTAAAGGAATATTGATAGATCCTTCTGCCCGAGTTTCTATATATTCAATTTTCTTTCCAAGGGGAACAGGCGTTGCTTTTTTACCATCTAAAATTTGAATACCAATCCCCCTGGCTGCATTGGCATTAGGATTAAGTTTAATAATTCCGTTTTGGAGATTATACGCTCCTTGAGAACCAGCCTGTAAAAGCATATTAACTTTGATATGTGCATGACAATTTAAAGGTATATCAAATGCCTTTTCCGCTGCGGTGGAACCCACTCTAGGTAATTGCATACTCGTTATCGGTTCTAATGTGACAGGAATTGAATTGTTATCAAAGGCACAAGAGCGTGATTCAACGACTATATTGCCGGTGCTGAACCGCCCTATTTCACTATATTTATTTGAACCGCTTTCACCAGGATTTCGTAGTGTTACCGTCGCGGTTGCCACAGGCTGGGAAGGGTATTGACCAGGTTTTACTTGACCTATACGGTAAAATACAAGTGCAATTCCAACACTCATTCTTCCACCTTGATCTCGCAAAGCGACAGTTTTAAGTGCCGTACTATTATTATTTCCCCGAATGTATTTTCTATCACTAGGATCCCCGGTCAGGCCTCTAATTGCGTACCCAATACCACTATTACCCAAACGAAAAATTCTCCGGCCATTAATCATTTTTGACGGTACTCCATATGCCTTGATACCAAGAACAGCCTCAGTCTTATGCAAAGACTTTCCTTGACAAACAATCACAGGGCTCGCATCCATTCTCAATCTATCATTCGATTTTTCCAGCTCTTGATCTACAGGTACATCTACTGGCAGTGATATCTTATATGAACTCAATGTTTGAGAAGGCGCTGTACAAGAGACATCAGTATAAGCATATCCCGCGCAGGAGGATAAAAATATGGCTACCAATAGTAACCATGAAGGAATTGATACATTCACAAGTCATCCCTTATATAACTTATTGTTATGTTGTTCATCCGAAAAACTATGATGATTTACTTTTATGGATAACAATCGACCTTTGTTGAAATCACCATTGCCTTACTTTTCGGCAAAAGAAAACGTGCTTTACACTGCTCAAACTGCCCACTCCCCCATTGAACCGAAAGCTGACCTTGTTCTGGCACACCACCGAAATAAACTTCTCCCCCGTTACCAACGATGCTGTGATTTGCAGTAGAACGAAAGGTGTTTTCTCCATTCACAGTCGCTATTGCGCCAAAAGGGATAGGGTTACCCTGATAAGTCAAAGTGAACAATACCCTGCGACCGAGCCATGTCTGGAAGTCAGCCAAAACCATGGCTCCCTGTGTTGGAATAACAGTCTGGATATTGGTTCCAATCTCCACACCTTCCCCAAAAGAATCCGGTGACAGAGCGATACGATTACGATGATAAGGGCTAACATAAGGCAATACAGCATAACCTTGTCCATCAGTTTCAACACCGCCATAGCCAGTAACCTTAATGCCGGTAGCTCCAGATGTTTTGACCAAAACAATCGTCTCCCCCAGCGGTTGCGATAAAGTCAAGCCATAGCGATGGGCAACCATCCCCCCTCTAAGGCCATAATTAATCTGTTGTGCGTTATTACCATAGTGATATCCGCCAGATAACACCCCATAACGGCCTTTATAGTTAAGGCTTATATTACTGCTAGTGCCTTGACCGTCATTACTGTGACTCTGTTGCAGGGAGTAATTCAATCCATCTAAAGCCGTACCCCCCAAGCCAATTGACTGGTTAATATCGCCACGGCGATTATGATTGATGCTATAAGTTGCCCAGCTACCTGGTAGCCCCCGCTCAAACGGGATCTGTATATTGAATGCCAGTTGGTTGTCAACCATTGAATCGCCGGCATTCCTGCTTTGGACGTAATTCAGGGTGTAATGAATATTGGAATAATTTACGCTATATCCCACATCCAAATTGCGGCTAATACCTCTGCTTTCCCAATCATTCTGCACATAGCCAGAAAAATAGAGGCTGCCATAATCCGACAAACTTTGGCTCAGTGTGAATTGAAATTTATGTTTATTTTGATGTGATGGCTCATCGAACACCTCCCTGTTATTGGCGTCCTGAAATTCGTAAAAATGGGGTGAAGGGTAATAATAATTTGTCAGGGAAAAATTCGTTCCAGTTTGTTCGAAGTCTTTAGCATACTGTGCCCGATAGACCCAACCCCGTTGTTGACCTTGATTGATAATATCAACCTGCGACTGTGTGATATCAAACGCCAGCGATCCCCAGCAACCAAGGCTATATCCTATACCAACTGCATATGCTTGATATTTCGCAGACAATAACAGACCGCCATACAGGGTTGTTGCATATGGCAGGCCGTAATAAACCTCGCTTTGCATAAAGAATGGCTGATGGGCATCTGCGTGCAAATTACGGTATTTTCCTACCGTAAAATTGTATTTTAAATTCCCTTCCCTCAACATCACAGGAATTGATGAAAATGGTTGAACAAAATAGCGCTCACGGCCATCTGCTTCCCGAATTACGATATCCAAATTTCCCCCAGAAGAGGTTGGATAAAGGTCATCAATAACAAAAGCGCCGGGCGGAACATTAGCCTGATAAATGATATACCCGTTTTGACGAACAGTGATCTGCGCGTTACTTTCTGCGATCCCTCGTACCACTGGGGCAAATCCCCGCTGGCTATCTGGCAGCATGTTATCATCCGACATCAAGGTGATCCCCCGAAAAGCAAATCCGTTAAACAGATCCCCTTGTGTATTGGTCTCACCAACTACAAGCTGGCTTTTTAGGGTATGAATATCTCGCTGCAAAGATGTACTCAAATTTTCCCAATGGGGTTTATCACTATTGTTTCTCCCAAAATTCCGATAGTAGGTGGAATAATTTCGTAAACGCCAGCTTCCCCAATTAAAGCCACTACGTAAATTCATATAGAAATTATTCGTACTAGAGTCGTTTTTACTCCAAGTGTTAGTTCCATTCAAATCATAACTGATCCATAGTGCCGATTCTCCTTGCTGCCAAAGTGATGAATCAATCGCTTCGCTCGCTATCGTTACCATCTCCGCCTGAGGAATGGTAATCAATAGGGTTTGCTGGCTCAGTTGTAATGATGCACTGGCATAAGGAATAACATTAGGTAAATCAGAAAATTGATCTTCTGGTTTCAAACCAGGGAAAGCAGATACATTGACTCCCCAGTCAACTAATTGTTGAACCGATAAGACAGGTTGCAGTTTTTTTTCTGCCCCTATCACAAATTGGATATCCTGTGTGCCTTTGTCCTGATCATTAACACGGACAGCAACTCTATATGTTCCTGGCGCACTGCCCCCTTTTTCGGCAAAATAACTTAAATCAGGTAGCGGAGCAGACGGATCATCGATTTCCAATGCATTGAGGTCGAAATATTCACTGGAATACCCAACAGTAGGTATCACCAATGTCATCGTTAACAACAACCAATTATAGGCAACAGAAATAATCAAGCTCATGATACCAAGCGTCTTGTGACTGATAGGTTATTATAGGGATGACAATGTTTGGTATTGGGGCTCAGTGATACCACCATAATCATTGATGGCTCTCCAGATAATGTTATTACCAGAGCTTATAGGTAACGGCCATTGTCGGTTGCTAAAGGGTGCCACCATGCCAGCTTCTGGTATTACACTGTTTCCAAGCCTGATGTCATAAAAGGAGACATAAAATGGTGTAGGATTCTGCACCACCAATTGCCCTGCTTGCCGGGAAAAGATCAACTGCTGATAAGCCGTTACAGCAAGTTGTTCTGTTAACCCTTTTGGACGATAAAAGAGTTTTATCCGGTTTTTCAGCGAGATTAATAAACGATTTGATTCATCATTTTTCGAGGCAGGAATGGCCTTAACGTTAAACCAAAAAATAGATTCACGATCCTGTGGCAGTGTGTTATCCATTAAAATAATTCGTAAACGATTTTCCTGCTCACCATCCAGACGAAATAAAGGCGGTGTCACTAAAAATGGGGCTTTTTGACCAGAAGATTCAATCGTTGGGGTAAACATATCGACCCAAGATTGAATAAGGTATACATCATCTTGACTATCGTTGATGACGGCAATAGCAACTTCACGTTGTGAAGATTCATAGATCACCCGAGTACTACTCAGTGATATTCCAGCGTGGACAGGAGGGAGAAAGAAAACAGGCAGAATAAATAGTAGCCCGATAAAAAAATGTTTTGACATAACGATCCTATCCCTACATCACTTCAAAATAAAAAATATTCCCACCAAGTACAGTGGGAATATCACAGGTACAATAAAAAAAGAAAACGGAAATGTAAGGAGTTAGAGTTAGTCGTATTCTACTGTAAATGCAGCCCTAGCCTGAACTAAGCCAGATGTAATATTATTTTTGTCTTTTATCGCTACATATTTAGCAATAAATTGCAATTCCTTAAAAGTATCTCTGGTAGTTAAGGTATCAACTGTCACAAGTGGTTCTCCTATTCCGATTTGCTCTCCTGATTTATTATAAATACCAATGCCAACCCCTGTTGCAGGAGACCCCGAAGCAGTATTCGCTAATACCTTGTTATTACCACGATCTTGAATACCAGTAAATCTAATCTTTACTGAAGAATTATCCGATGATTTACAACCACTCAGTTTAATTTTAAAAGGTGTATCACCTTTAGCATCACCTGTATTTGTAAAATCACCCACACCAACATCAGCCATAGTGACATTACCACCATCACCCGCTACAGCAGTAGAACATGTTCCTTTCGTCACTTTACCGGTAAAAGTAATACTGCCATTGTTATTAATAGCAAATGCAGAAACAATCATAGAACTCCAAATTGTCACAACAATAGCTGATTTCATTAATAACTTCATTTATTTATTCCATTTATATTATGCGTGTAGAATCCATCGAAATGAATTTATATTTCGATTTAAAACCCATAGAAATTAATATTAAAAATTTAATTTATTCCATCTCAGAATTTAATAAATATAGTCCTTTAAATTATGTAGTCTTAATAATTATATTTTTAATGATTAAAAGAGAAATTGGAGATATATTTATTCCTATATACCAATCTAACCTCAAGATGCATGTGATTTCTCCTCGCTTCACAGGGATAAATCACACGAATCTTTAGGTTAGATTGTTATATTTATAAGATAAATGATTAACTATCATTTTCATAAAGAGAGAATGAAAATGCTCTTTAAATTAATTCCAGAAGAAATGAAACAACAACCACAATGGCAAGGATATGAGGATTAATTATGCGTGATTAATCTATAATATGGTGATCACCTTATATCCCCGCCCGCATTGGGCGGGGGTTTTCGGCGGGTTTTGCTAAACAATCACCTTATATTTATTATTTTTTTCTTAATAAAATACGGTCGTTGTCAATGCTATCTTGCTCCCCCAATCGTTGCCGTCATTCTGATTTGACGATTATCGGTAATTTCAAGGTTGGACAGTACAACCAACCGAGGAAGTATACGGCGTAAGAAACGAGACAATAGCGGACGCAGTGCATGGTTGACCAATAATACAGGTGGCGCCCCCAACATTTCCTGACGCTCCAATGCCTCTGCCGCCTGACGTTCCAAACTTTCCGCCAGACCCGGCTCCAGTCCGCCGCCATTTTGCAGTGCTTGCAGCAGCAATCGTTCCAAACCCGCATCCAAACCAATAACTTTGATTTCATCTGTACCTGGGAACCATTGCTGGGCAATCGCCCTGCCAAGTGCAATCCGAATCATGGCCGTCAATTCGTAAGGATCTTTTTGTACCGGAGCATGTTCTGCCAGTGTTTCAACAATAGTACGCATATCGCGAATTGGCACTTGTTCCGCCAGTAAGTTTTGCAAAACTTTATGCAGCGTTGTCAGGCTTACCACATCAGGAATGAAATCCTCTGTTAGTTTTGGCATTTCCTGACTGACGCGTTCAAACAATTGTTGCGCTTCCTGTCTTCCAAACAGTTCACTGGAATGCTGGGAGAGCAAATGGTTTAAGTGAGTCGCAACAACTGTGCTGGCAGCCACGACGGTATAACCTTGCACCTGCGCCTGTTCCCTTAGACTGTCATCAATCCAGACAGCAGCCAGGCCAAAGGCCGGATCTGTCGTTAAGTCACCCTGCAATTCACCTACAGCACCGCCCGGATTAATCGCCAACCAACGTCCCGGATGGGCTTCTCCACGCCCAATTTCTACGCCTTTCATCATGATACGGTAGCTGGCGGGCGCCAATTCAAGGTTGTCACGAATATGCACAACTGGTGGCAAATAGCCCACTTCTTGCGCGAATTTTTTGCGAATACCGCTAATACGACCCAGCAATTCGCCGTTTTGGCGGAAGTCTACCATTGGGATCAAACGATAACCCACTTCCATTCCGAGTGGATCTTCCAGTTGTACATCAGACCATGAAGCCTCTGCGGTTTGTTGTTGCTCTTCCACCGCTTTCATCTCTTCATGTTGTGTCACAAGCGGATTTTTTTCCTTACGCAGTAGGAAATAGCCCACGCCCGCTAAAGCCGCCGTAAATAACAAGAAAACGAAGTTAGGCATTCCCGGGACCAATCCAAGCAGACCGAGTACACCTGCACTCAACATCATTACCTTTGGATTGTTGAAAAGCTGGGTCACCATTTGTTGACCCACATCTTCATCTGTCGCTACGCGCGTTACGATAACACCTGCCGCTGTGGAGATAATTAATGCGGGTAACTGAGCAACCAAGCCATCACCGATGGTTAGCAAGGTATAGGCTTCTGCGGCATCCCCCAAAGACAAATTGTGTTGGGCAACACCAACGATCAAGCCACCAATGATGTTGATCACCAATATCATCAATCCAGCAATTGCATCGCCACGTACAAATTTGCTCGCCCCATCCATTGAACCGTAGAAATCCGCTTCCTGTGTCACCTCGGCACGACGTTTTTTAGCTTCATCTTCGCCGATCAATCCTGCGTTCAGATCAGCATCAATCGCCATCTGTTTACCAGGCATTCCATCCAATACAAAGCGTGCACCAACTTCTGCAATACGCCCTGCACCTTTGGTTATGACCATAAAGTTAATCAGGATCAAGATAACGAAGACTACAATACCGATGGCAAAATTACCGCCAACTAGGAAGTGACCAAAGGCTTCCACGACTTGCCCTGCCGCGGCAGATCCCGTGTGTCCTTCCATCAGGATAATTCGTGTGGAAGCCACATTAAGTGACAGGCGCAGTAAAGTTGAAAACAGCAAAATGGTCGGGAATGCGGCAAAATCCAATGTCCGGCGAGTGAACATGGCCACCAGCAAGACCATGATAGAAAGCGCAATGTTAAAAGTGAACAGTAGATCAAGCAGGAATGCGGGCAACGGCAGTACCATCATCGACAAGATCATGAGTATCAGAACAGGCCCCGCAAGCATTTGCCACTGGGAGCCTTTTATATTCCCCGATAAACGTAATAATGAGGCCAGATTAGCCATGACGATTATTTTCTCCAGCAAAATCCAGTGCTGGCGGCACTGGCAGATTTTCAGGTTTTTTCGGTTTCAAACCACCTTCCTGTTTCCAACGTTTCAATTGGTAAACCCAGGCAAGGACTTCTGCGACAGCAGAATAGAGCGCCGCAGGAATAAAACCACCTACCTCAGCATGGCGAAATAACGCTCGTGCCAAAGGGGGGGCCTCCAGTAGTGGAATGCGATTTTCCATACCAATTTCTTTAATGTGCAAGGCAATGAGCCCTGCCCCTTTTGCCAACACTTTGGGGGCACTCATTTTTTTGCTGTCATATTGCAAGGCAACAGCGTAATGAGTCGGGTTGGTGACAATGACATCCGCCTTCGGCACATCTGCCATCATGCGCTTACGCGCAGCCGCTCGCTGTTGTTGACGAATTCTTGCCTTTACATGTGGGTCCCCTTCTTGCTCCTTAAATTCATCCTTGATCTCCTGACGAGTCATTTTCAATTTTTTCAGGTGACTGCGGATCTGATAAAACACATCAAACGCCACCATGGGTATCAGCATAAATAAGACAATATAACTGGCAAAAATCAGCATCATCATGGCATCGCTCAAGGCTATCAACGGATGTTGAGCAGCCAAATTGAGCATAGTAGGCCAATTAAGCCAGATAAACAGAGCACCACCACCTCCCACTAGTGATGCCTTCAAAATAGCTTTGAATAATTCCGCCAGCGCATTCATGGAGAATATTTTTTTCAAACCAGAGATAGGATTCAGCTTAGCCAAATCAAATTTGATGGATTTTGAACTGAATAGCAGCCCGCCCATCAATGCTGGCGCACTAATAGCAATCAATACCAATCCGACAAAAATCGGCAGTAGTGCCCAAACCGCCTGCTTTAGTAACCGGCCGACTTGTTGCACCATCTGTTTGTCGTTACTGACCATACTGTGGTCGAAATTGAATCCTTCAAACACCATTAAGGAAAGTTCATGGGTAATCGATTGTCCGCTCATCCAGAGCAGGCTTACCCCTCCCGCTAACATCAAGATTGAGGTGAGTTCCTTAGAACGCGCTATTTGCCCCTCTTTACGCGCTTTTTCCCGTTTATGGGGCGTGGGTTCTTCGGTTTTTTCGAGATCGCTATCTTCAGCCACTGCTTTCCTTGGTGAGCATTCGTGATTACGTGCAGAAAATTTGCCTTTAGGAGTGGGCAAATAAAATTGTGTTAAGCATGACAAAAGCCTAGAAATTCAATGGCGGGAACACTGCAAAATTTGCGGGGGTATTTGGAGCATTATGACAACTGTCTTGAATTGAGATGGCTGTTACCAGCCATCTCAAACCGTTTTTCAATCTGTTTTAACTGGTGCCTTAATATTAATACTATCAGCATTAACGTCACGAATATGATCTTTCGTCAGGCGATAAACAACTGGACTCAGAAAAGCAATTGCTATCAGATTGGGGATCGCCATCATGGCATTAAGGGTATCAGCCAGCAACCAAACAAAGGTTAACGACTGAGTGGCGCCAATCGGCAACGCGATAATCCAAACGATACGAAAAGGTACTATGGCTTTTGGCCCCAATAAATATTGGATACATTTCTCACCATAAAAACTCCATCCCAAAATGGTTGTAAAGGCGAAAATAGCCAAAGCAACAGCAACGATATAGTTGCCTCCTGGTATCACGGTTGAGAAGGAGGCTGCGGTTAGTGTTGCGCCTGTTTGGCCTGTCAGCCAGCCACCGGTAATAACAATAGTTAAGCCTGTCACGGAGCAAACAACGATCGTATCAATAAAGGTTCCCAGCATCGCAATCAAACCCTGACGAATGGGGTTTTGGGTTTTTGCCGCTGCGTGGGCAATGGGGGCACTTCCCATACCTGCTTCGTTAGAGAATACACCACGGGCAATACCAAAACGGATCGCCGCCCAAACGGCTGCACCAGCAAATCCCCCCTGCGCCGCAACGGGAGTGAAAGCTGATTTGACGATTAAAACAAAAGCATCGGGAATAGCTGTAAGATTGAGTGCCAAAACAACAATCCCTGCCCCAAAGTAACCGACTGTCATAATAGGCACTAATTTACCTGCAACATCAGAAATGCGCTTGATACCGCCAATTAACACGGCACCAACCAAAACGACCAAGATACCGGCCGTGATGGTTTTTTCAATACCAAAGTTACTTTGCAATACGTCAGCGACAGAGTTAGCTTGTACTGTATTACCGATACCAAAACCTGCAATACTGCCAAAGAAAGCAAAAAGCGTTCCCAGCCAAACCCATTTTTTTCCTAAGCCGTTTTTGATGTAATACATCGGGCCGCCAACGTAATTACCGTTTTTATCGGTTTCACGGAAACGTACCGCCAAAACCGCTTCCGAATATTTCGTCGCCATGCCCACCAATGCGGTCATCCACATCCAGAACATTGCTCCCGGCCCGCCCATCACAATGGCTGTCGCCACTCCTGCGATATTTCCAGTCCCGATTGTCGCCGACAATGCAGTCATTAGGGCGTTAAAAGGTGAAATCTGACCTTCACCACGTTGTTCATTTTTTTGAAAGAGTAATTTAAACCCCGTGCCTAATTTACGGATCGGTAAGAAGGACAAACGGATTTGCATGAAGATACCAATACCCAAAAGCCCAATTAGCATGGGAACACCCCATACTACCCCGTTTAATGCAGCTAACCATTGTGTAATCAATTCCATATACACCCTCGGCATTCAATATAACAAGTTGGCAACAAAATTATTTCAATTAAATAAAGAGCATTTTGGCAAAATAAGCGAGGATTAATTGAGGGCCTTCAGCAAGAAAAAATGGATACTGTGAGTTAAGTCACTCGTTATGATTACTCTTTACCAACTTTATTGGTAATAATTCTTGTTATACGCATTAAACTTCAAGTTGCAATTTACAACACGATATGAAACCTGATTTCTCCCCGCTTTGCGGGGAAAAATCACAAGCATCTTGAAGTTAGTTTGGTATACATCAATTATTCTGAATTTTCCCTACCAGCCAACCAATTTTTATTTTGACATTAAATAAATTAAAGGTTTTTTATAGTAAATAAAAAGGTATTATTTTCATTTTAAATAGTTATCAAGGTTACTAAAGGATTATCAGTGGCAAGAATTGGTTACATCAGAGTGTCTACAAATGACCAAAATAGTGATTTACAAAGAAATGCGTTAATCAATATTCACTGTGAGCTGATTTTTGAAGACAAAATCAGTGGGAAGACGGTTAATCGTCCAGGGCTAAAACGCGCCTTAAAACATCTTAAACCTGGCGATACTCTGGTGGTTTGGAAATTGGATCGATTGGGGCGCAGTGTGAAGGATCTGGTCACACTGATTTCAGAACTGCATGAACGCGGAATTCATTTTCAAAGTCTGACTGACAGTATTGATACCAGTACGGCAATGGGAAGGTTTTTCTTCCATGTAATGAGTGCACTTGCAGAAATGGAACGTGAACTTATTGTAGAAAGAACCAATGCAGGTTTGGCCGCCGCACGGGAACAGGGACGAATGGGGGGACGACCCGTCGTGTTTACCGAAGCAAATCGACAACAGGCTGTCAGATTACTGAACAAAGGGCATAGCCGGAAGCAGTTGTCGATTATTTACAATGTATCGTTATCAACAATTTATAAGTACTTACCTGTAGGGGAAGTGGTTAATTAGTTTATAAACTCTTTTATCAAACTAACCCACTCTGTTGGCTTCTCAATTTGTACCGCGTGGCCACTATTAATCTCTCTGTAGGTACTGTTGTTAATGTTCTTATAAACTTCACATACCAAATAAGGAGGGATTAACGTATCACTGTTTAAGCCAATAACCAGCGTGTTTTTATCTATTTGAGGAAGATAATCTTTTATATCTATAGATAACCCCAAAGCAATACGTCTTTCTATCCCTTTTTCTGCAGGTTGAGAGCAGATCCGCTGTATAGTCTCATGTCCCAATGATGCGATAAATTCAGGGCTTAGAGCATGTGATAAGGCAAAAGCCATCGCTGATGGTTTGTCATTCAACTCCAAATGTAACCAAGTATTGAATACCAATTGGTGGCGAGGATCATGACTTGTCGCCCACGGAGCGGTCAATATTAACTTATCAATGAGATTTGGATATTTGGCTGCGACAACTGCCGCAACAACGGCTCCCAGGGAAACACCGACTAAATCAACAGGAAAATGGCTGCTATCTTCTATCACAGCAGCAACTTGTTCCACCAGATGCTCAATAGTCAATGTTTCTGGCGGTAGTTCAGAATTTCCACAACCTGCATAGTCAGGAATGATAACAGTTCGGTCACGGCTAAACGCCTTTTTTATCTCTCCAAAGCTACTGTCACCGCTACTATTTGTGCCATGCAGGAAGATAATTGATTTTTTGTTATTTTGCGTATTGTCTGGAAATTCCTTACGGTAAGAAACCAATGAATCTTTTAACTTAATAACTTTATCAATCGACTCCACAATACTTTCCTTTGCATAATCTGAATTAATGCCATCGAAAAAGGCGCTTGGAACTCCCCCAAGCGCACCAAAAATATAAAGTCCTGTTCGTTAAAGCAATTATATTCGTGATCAAAAACCTAAACTATCCAACAAATCATCAACCTGTGCTTGGTTGGTAATCACTCCGGCACTATTTTGGTTAACTTGAGGGCCATTAAGGAGACTGTCGTTCTCTTTTTTCGCTTTAGCCATCTGGTCAGAAGGCATATTTTCCATTAATACCATGACCAACTGTTTTTCTAGCTCCTGAATGACTTCCATCATCCGTTTAATTACCTGCCCAGTAAGATCCTGAAAGTCTTGCGCCATCATAATTTCAAGTAATTGGGTGTTGGTAAATGAGGTATGATCAGGTACGAGATTCAAATAGTTCCTCGTGTCCGTTACCAGTGAACGAGCATCAGTCAGATCCAAATTCTTCGGATTTGCAAACCATTCATCCCAACGTTGGGTTAAGGCTTTGGCTGACGTTTCCAATTCGTTCTGACGGGGCTGTGCTACTTCAACACAGTTCAACACCCTTTCAGCCGCTTGGGCCGTCATTTGGACAACGTAATTCAATCGTTCTCTTGCATCTGGGATCGCTTCAGCCGCCTGAGCGATGGTTTGATCCAATCCCAGTTCACGTAAACTATCGCGCAGCATTCTGGTTAACTGCCCAATACGGCTGATTATCTCACTGGTCGAGATTGCCTCACCTCTCGGCATGACTGGATTTTCACTCATTTTGTCTCCTTAGAGCCCCAGTTTTTCAAATATTTTATTGAGTTTCTCTTCCAAAATAGCCGCAGTAAACGGTTTCACAACATAACCACTCGCTCCAGCTTGGGCTGCTGCAATAATGTTCTCTTTTTTTGCTTCTGCCGTTACCATTAGGACAGGTAAAGCGGCCAGTTTTTCTTCACTGCGAATCATTTTCAGCAATTCGAGGCCATCAATATTTGGCATATTCCAGTCAGAAATAACAAAATCAAATTCGGCAGTGCGGAGTTTAGTCAACGCTTCTGCCCCATCCTGTGCTTCATCTACATTGTTGAATCCCAATTCTTTCAGTAGATTACGTACAATTCGACGCATAGTTGAAAAGTCATCGACGACCAAAAATTTCAGATCCTTACTTGCCATAAAAACTCCTTGGAATTTCACTTATCCAGCAGCACAGAGCGCTGCAAAAATTAACATCAAATACAACTACCAAATACAACGACTAAATACGAACCGATTGCCCTGCACTGATTTTGGCCAACATAGTTTTACTGATTTTTTGAAGATCCATGACTTCATCCACCGCCCCTAACTGGATCGCAGCACGTGGCATTCCAAATACGACACAACTTTTTTCGCTTTGAGCCAATGTGTAAGCACCTGCCTGTTTCATTTCCAGCAAACCCGCAGCACCATCATTTCCCATACCTGTTAAGATAACGCCTACCGCATTGCGCCCGGCATACTTTGCAACAGAACGAAAGAGAACATCGACAGAAGGACGATGACGATTAACCGGCTGGGAATGAGTTATCATGATTTGATAATTGGCACCGCTACGGCAAAGCTCCATATGACGATCACCAGGCGCAACATAGGCATGTCCCGGCAGAACACGTTCTCCATCCTCCGCTTCTTTTACCGTGATTTGACTCAGTTTATTAAGTCGTTGTGCAAAAGAACGGGTGAACCCCGGAGGCATATGTTGAGTAATTAATAAAGCCGGACTGGTGATCGGCAGAGGTTGCAGCAGGTTTTTGATTGCCTCTGTTCCTCCTGTCGATGCCCCTACTGCGATTAGTTTTTCACTGGATAAGAGTGGCTTGAAATTTAATGGTGTTGTATTTACAGCTGTCGGTTCCGCAGGACTAATTCTAGCTTGAGCTGCGGCACGGATTTTTTCAGCAATCAGTTCGCTGTAAGCTAACATACCTTCACGGATACCCAATTGTGGCTTAGTGACAAAGTCTACCGCCCCCAGTTCCAATGCCTTCAATGTAATTTCCGAACCTTTTGCTGTCAGAGAGGAAACCATCACAACAGGCATAGGGCGTAACCGCATCAGTTTTTCTAAAAAATCAATGCCATCCATGCGTGGCATTTCAACATCCAATGTCAGTACCTGCGGATTGTGCTTTTTAATTAAATCGCGAGCAACGAATGGATCCGGAGCACAGTCCACGACTTCCATGTCAGGGTGACTATTGATAATTTCCCGCATGACTTGACGCATCAACGCCGAATCATCCACACAAAGAACAGTTATTTTATTCATGACCCCTCCTTGCCCGACCTACACCGTAAACGGTCTGTCCTTGCAAGTAGAACTCTCGGCTGATTTGAGTGACGTTTTCGGAATGCCCTGCAAAGAGCAAACCATCCGGTTTTAAGAAACTGACAAAACGACGCAAGATCCTTTCCTGTGTCTTTTTATCAAAATAAATCATGACATTACGGCAGAATATCGCATCAAACTTACCTTCGAGTGCCCAATCAGAATCGAGTAGATTCAAGTGCTGGAAACTCACCAATTCAGCAAGTAAAGGACGAACCCGTGCATATCCTTCAAAACGGCCAACTCCTCTGAAAAAATATTTTTTCTTTTGGCTTTCATTTAGATACTGTAATTCTTCCAGCCGATAAATACCCCGTCTGGCTTTTTCCAGCACACTAGTATCAATATCGCTGCCAATGATTTTTATCCGATTTGACCGATGTCCCAGTGCATCACACAAGGTCATTGCAATAGAATATGGCTCTTCACCCGTTGAAGCGGCAGCGCTCCAAACTCGGTACGCGCCGCCATTTTGTCTGCTGGCATGTGCCGCCAAAATAGGAAAATGATGAGACTCTCTGAAAAACGCGGTGAGATTGGTGGTCAATGCATTAATGAAAGATTCCCATTCTTTACTGTGACTGTCCTGTTCCAAAATCGATAAATATTGACCAAAATCATTAAGTCCCAATACACGAAGCCGTCTGACTAAACGGTTGTATACCATCTCGCGCTTATTTTTTGCCAGTACTATGCCAGCCCGTTGGTAGATAAACTGGCAGATGCGCTCAAATTGCGCATCCGACAAAGCATGTCGCTGAAGCATAAAGTTTAGCGACGCAGTAGCATCAGTATCCGAAGCTATTGAATTGGCTTTCATCTGACCTCAGCGTAGTTGACTTACAACATGCTCATCAGTCATGTTTGATGTAGCGGTCGCCTGATGAGCGTATTCACCTTCCAAACTTTTAGGTAGTTCAAATTGAGCAACGGTTTTCACCAGGATATCTGCCTTGTCTTCAAGAGCGGCAGCGGCAGACGCAGATTGTTCCACCAATGCAGCATTTTGCTGTGTGACTTGATCCATCTGGCTGACCGCTTGAGCAACTTGATGAATGCCACGGCTCTGCTCATCAGAAGCAGCAGCAATTTCAGCCATTAAATCAGTTACCTGGTTCACTGACCTAACCAATTCATCCATCGTTTGCCCTGCATTATTCACCAATTCTGAACCCTGATTAACACGATGGACAGATTCATCAATTAATGTTTTTATTTCTTTCGCGGCTTCGGCACTGCGTTGCGCCAAGTCACGGACTTCACCGGCCACTACGGAGAATCCACGTCCCTGTTCACCGGCACGAGCTGCTTCAACGGCAGCATTCAGTGCCAAAATATTGGTCTGGAAAGCAATACCATCAATAACGCTAATAATAGCGCTAATTTTTTTCGAACTTTTGGCAATTTCATCCATCGTTGCCACAACACTTGTGGTCAATTCGCCACCTTTTGACGCAGTCTGAGAAGCCGATATCGCCAATTCACTGGCTTGGCGCGCATTCTCTGCGTTCTGTTTAACAGTAACGGTCAACTCTTCCATACTGGCAGCCGTTTCTTCCAATGATGCTGCCTGTTGTTCCGTACGTGAGGATAAATCCGTATTGCCTTGAGTGATCTCTTGAATACCAGAATACATCTGGTTGGTATTCTCACGCACTGCAGCAATGGATTTGACTAATGATGCCTGCATATCACGCAGCTTGCGGAAAATATCACCAATCTCATCCTTGGTGAACACAGCAATTTCTTTATCCAAACGCCCTTCCGCTACATCCTGGAAGCAAGCTCTCATATTCGAAAACGGTCTGAGAAGGTTACGTTTTAGCCACCAATTAGCCGCTATTGAAACAACAAATACCATCAAGACAGCGCCAAAAAACATGGCAATGGATACTTTGTAGAAAAATTTCCCCTCAGCAACCGCTGAGTTAATGTTATCACCGAGATATTGCATATAGTTGTTATATGCAATTTCCATCTTACGTTGGTAATCTTCTGTAGGTTGATCAAGGAAAGCCTGAAAATTACCTTCATAAAGATACGTTTTTAGCTCTTTTAATGCATTGATATATTCTTGATAAGAATGTTCAACCGCAGCTAATAAAGCTGCACTATGATCAGTTTGTTCTATCCGAGGTAATGAACTAAATTTGGCGAAACTCCTGTCTGCTTCATTCAGTGAGCTTTTAAGCAACGCCTCCATTGCTTCTACCTGAGTTTGTGGTTGCCCCACTTTATGGGCAATCGCGATTTTGTTTAGAGTATTACGCGTTTGTAACAATGCCGCCCAACTCAACCCAAGGGTATCTCTCCGTTGAGTGCCCAGATCAATTCTTTCGATATATGTCTGGTCTGTATGAATTATTCCCAGAGACAAACCACTCGAAATAATTTGCATAACACAAAACATCATCAGTAACAGATACAAACTGGTTGATATGCGAAGCTTGCCTAACATGTAATCACCTCGTTTAACGGCTGCATAATGCAGCCGTGGTTATCGCTATTATTTTTTAGAATGTTTCCCAATTAGAGGGGTCTTCCACATTGTTTTCTTTCTTCAATACGGGAGGATTCGTTTTATTAGCTGGAGGAATCGACGATAAAACTTCATTTTTTCTTTTCTCAGGCTGTTTCCTTTCTGCCTGCTCCGATAGCTGGAACATCGCAACCGCTTTGGTTAATATCTTGGCCTGTTCCTCCAATGCCGCCGCAGCAGCAGCAGATTGCTCAACCAATGACGCATTTTGCTGTGTGACTCTATCCATTTCAGAAATAGCAACACCAACTTGCGTGATCCCTCTGCTTTGCTCATCAGAAGCCGAGGCAATTTCCCCCATAATGTCAGTCACACGAGTAACAGAATCGACAATTTTGTTCATGGTTTCGCCAGCACTTTCTACCTGCATGGAACCGGTATCTGTACGACTAACAGAGTCTTCGATCAACGCTTTGATCTCTTTAGCCGCTTCTGCACTGCGCTGTGCCAAGTTACGCACTTCACCGGCAACGACGGCGAAACCACGACCATGCTCACCCGCACGGGCAGCCTCCACGGCAGCGTTAAGGGCGAGGATGTTAGTTTGGAAAGCAATGGCATCAATGACACCCGTGATGTCAGAGATCTTGCGAGAGCTGTCTGCAATTTCATGCATGGTTTGAACAACATTAGCCACCACTTTGCCCCCCTGACGTGCGATCTCAGAGGCGTTGTCAGCCAAGTTACTGGCTTGACGGGCATTGTCAGCATTTTGTTTTACTGTCGCAGTCAACTGTTCCATGCTGGCAGCCGTTTCTTCCAACGAGGCCACTTGTTGTTCAGTACGAGAAGAAAGATCGTTGTTACCTGCTGCAATTTCGCTGGTACCGGTATAGATGGTTTCGGTACTTTGATGAACACTTCTGACTGTATTGATCAGTTCTTCCTGCATGTGTCTCAAGCCAACAGCTAACATGCCCATTTCATTATTACCAGTTACAGTAATCGTCTGGGTCAAGTCCCCTCTTGAGAAAGCCTTGATATTTTCCAGTAGCTTGTGCAGCGGATCGATCAATGCTTTACGCAAACCAATCCAGCTTATCACTATGACCACAGCCAGCAGAGCCATCACAAGGATCAATGAAACAACAACATTGCTGTAAGCTTTGTCAGCTTCCTGTGATACCTGATCATAAAATTTTGCGTTCTGAGATAAATAAAAGTTAAATTCTGCATTAAACGCGTTCTGGTAATCCGTCGTTTTATGGAGAAAAAACTCTTCAAATTTGTCATGCGCTAACATGTTATCTAATTCTTTAAGCGCATTAAGATAGTCATTATGGGTCTGTTTCAAACGTTGCAGACGTTCTGAATCATAAAAAGACAATCTTTCAGTCTGCTCATATTTTTCGAAGAATCGTTCGGCACGAGCAATATTAGCCCTGGCTTCTCCCAAAGCGTCATCAATTTTATAGCTACCTTCAACACCGCGATTTTTCATCATGTACATGATGCCAACACGGTTTAGGTTATTACGGCCTTGCAGCAGGTTAACCCAGCTTTCATCCAGATAGATTTGCTGCTCTCGCATTTTATCTATTAAGTCAAAGGCTTGTATATCACTCTTCAACCCTTTGAAGAACAATCCCCCGGAGATAAGTTGCAAAGCACCAAACAATATGATGACTGAGATTAATCCCGTCACTATTTTCATTCGGTTAAACATGACTTCCCTTTTTTTTTACTAAATTTCTATGCCAGTGTTATCGGCACACTTAAAGGGAACTTTACGTAAAATTCTAGAAATTGATTTTTTGCGGTATTTTTTTGATCTAAGACAAAGGGGCTGCTGTTTTTTTATTGCAGTAGCCCCAAAACATCAGCCTTTGGCAACTGAATCAACCAATGCCATTTCTTCACTGTTGAGAAGCTTTTCGATATCAACCAGAATCAGCATCCGTTCATCAATAGAACCAAGCCCGGTTAAGTATTCTGTTGATAAAGTAACCGCAAATTCTGGCGCAGGACAAATCTGATCCTCTTTCAGGGAAAGCACGTCTGACACACCGTCGACCACAATTCCGACAACACGATTAAGCAAATTCAGGACAATAACAACCGTATTATCGTTATAGGTGACATCTTCCTGTGAGAATTTGATCCTCAAATCGATGATAGGCACGATCACTCCACGCAGGTTAGTGATCCCCTTTATAAAAGCCGGCGTGTTTGCAATGCGGGTAACTTGATCATAGCCGCGAATTTCCTGCACTTTTAATATTTCAATTCCATACTCTTCATCACCCAAGGTGAAAACCAGATATTCCTTTCCGGTTGTTTCCCCCGATAATTTATTAAATTCTTCTATGGCTGACATGATGTTACCTTTTAGTGTGAAGTTTTTTCTCCTTTCAAGCTGCCCCTTACGGTTACGCCAACTTGAAATCTATTGGGTATCTTTTTTTAATTGTTGTTCGCTAATTCCGCCTTACTCTGCGCCAATTGTTCATGGTTAAGTTTTTGCAAAGCGGGAACATCAATGATGAGCGCAACGCTACCATCCCCCATAATGGTGGCAGCTGAAATACCCGGTACTTTGCGGTAATTGCTCTCAATATTTTTAACAACAACTTGATGTTGCCCCACCAACTTATCCACCAGCAAGGCATAACGGCGTCCAGCACTCTGCACAATAACAGCAATGCCTTTCGTTGGATCAGTGATCCCATTGGGGATATCAAATATGCGATACAGTTCCAGCAGAGGTAAATATTCCCCACGTACCAGCAATAGTTTTTCATCACCCGCCAACGGATAAATATCTTCCTCTTGTGGTTGCAATGAACTCACTACAGCACTCAGTGGCAGGATGAAAACTTCCTCATTAACTCTGACTGACATTCCATCCAATATCGCTAATGTCAATGGCAACAAAATGCGAATGACAGTTCCCTTTCCTTCCTGGAAGTTAATCTGAATTTGCCCTCCCATGTCTTGAATATTGCGCTTGACCACATCCATACCAACGCCACGGCCAGAGACATCAGTGACCACTTCTGCGGTAGAGAAGCCGGGAGCAAAAATCAGCATAGCCACTTCTTCGTTGCTCATATTTTCATTGACGCTTAAGCCCTGAGATTGTGCTTTTGCCAAGATTTTCTCACGATTCAGACCCGCACCATCATCAATGACTTCAATACAAATATTTCCACCTTGATGCTCAGCCGCCAAAGTCAAATTACCTGTTTCAGGTTTACCAGCCGCAAGGCGTTTTTCCGGGCTTTCGATACCATGGTCAAGACTGTTGCGTACCAGATGTGTGAGAGGATCGATAATCCGTTCAATCAAACTTTTATCCAGTTCTGTCGAACTGCCAATGAGTGTCAATTCCACTTTTTTATTGAGTTTTCCAGCCAAATCCCGCACCAAACGCGGATAACGGCTAAAAACATATTCCATCGGCATCATACGAATTGACATGACAGATTCTTGCAAGTCACGGGAGTTTCGTTGTAATTGAGCCATACAACTTAGCAATTCACTGTGTTTGGTTGGTTCCAGACCGTTACAATGCTGAGCCAGCATAGATTGGGTAATAACCAATTCACCCACTAAATTGATAAGCTGATCAACTTTTTCAACTGCAACACGAATACTAGACGATTCCGCTCGCTGGCGTGGCGAACCCGCTGCTGGACGGGGTGCCGGACGCCCAACTTCGCGCACATCTATTTTTTTCGGAGCACTAGACAACTGTGGATCATTTGTAATTGTCGTATCTGTTGCTGTGGTAGTCTCTGCTGCCGTATCTGTTGTGCTATTTTCTGCTACCGTTTTTACCGTATCGGTTTTTACTAAGGCATCAACTACAGATTCCCCTTTTGCTACTGCATCTTGTTCTGTTTCAGTGCCCACACCTTCTGACTGAGATTCATTTGTGGGTAAAAAAGTAATTTGCTCAGGCTCAATCACAAAGCACAATACAGCTGTAATATCATCTTCTGTCGCAGATGTGATCAACGAAGCTTCAAGACTATTATTAGTCTGTTCTACATCATAAATCTCACCAAGATGCCCCAATTCATCTTTCATTAAACTGACTTCGCGTTCTTTCAACCCAGATAAATGAACACGGATCCGCCCATGATTAGATTTGTTTGCTGGAGAATGTCGCTTCTCTGGCTGATTTTTTTCTAACTGAGCTAACTCTACTGCCTGTTTTTCCTCAACTTCATTTACAACATCTTCCGGGGCAAGCTCAGCCTGAATCTCAGGTGTTGTGGCAAGAAATTCTTCCTGCTGCTGCCCTTGCTGTAATTCTAACGCAAGCTGACGCAGCGTCTCGCAGATATAATTGAATGTGTCTTCATCCGGCTCCTGAGAACTTTTATAGGCATCCAATTGTTGCTGCATAATATCTTTCGCTTCTAAAAACAAGTTGATAATGTCAATGGTCAAACGTATTTCATCACGTCTGGCGCTATCAAGCAGATTTTCCAAAACATGCGTAGTCTGTTGCAGTTTGGTAAAACCAAAAGTCGCAGCACCCCCTTTAATGGAATGGGCGCTGCGAAATATTGCGTTTAACTGCTCATGATCAGGCTCATCGGCGTCGAGCAATAATAAATGCTGCTCCATATCAGCCAATAGTTCATCTGCTTCATCAAAGAAAGTTTGATAAAACGCGGTAATATCCATCGTTACTTACTCTGTCATCTTATTGTCACTCGGCGGTTCAACCGATGATGGCTGCTCCGATTTTGTGATTTCATGTTTTATGATCACATGGGATTGTTCAGTGGGTTGCTGACCAGCCGCTCCCTCATTTGAATCCATTCTGATGACTTCTTGCATATCCATACTATTGTTAGCGGTCATGGCGTTACCGCCACTGTTTTCTTGTTCAATCCTTTTTTCTGCATCTTTATTTAGTACAATAATACTGATACGACGGTTAACCGGCGCATTAGGATCGATGTCTTTCTGCATACTAACAGTAGATGCCATACCCACAACTCGCAGGACCTTAGCTTCATCCAAACCACCTATCAGCAATTCACGCCTTGACGCATTGGCACGATCTGAAGAAAGCTCCCAGTTGCTGTAACCCCGCTGACCATTAGCATAGGGTAAACTATCGGTATGGCCAGAAAGACTGATTTTGTTTGGAATATCGTTCAAGATCGGCGCAATTGCTCGCAAAATATCGCTCATGTAATTTTCGACCTTAGAACTGCCAATCATGAACATTGGGCGATTTTCTCGATCGATAATCTGAATACGTAAACCTTCATCCATCATGTCAATCAATAGATGAGGGCGTAGCTCTTTAAGGCGAGGATCGGTAATAATCAATTGATCAAGTTGCTGGTGTAATCGATTTAAGCGACGCGTTTCTTCTTTAATTTCAATTACCTTAGATTGACGGAAAACTTCTCCATCCTGTTGGAAAATATCCTCCCCTCCCCCAGGGATCGGGTTAGTATTATCGCCGCTCTTCTGTCCTTGGTTGATCGCTACTCGCAAAGGGGTACGGAAATATTCTGCGATACTAGTCAATTCCTGTGGACTAGCTATCGATATCAACCACATAACCAGAAAGAATGCCATCATTGCAGTCATAAAATCAGCATAAGCAATCTTCCAAGATCCACCAACATGGTTCGAATCATGTTTTTTACGCCTCTTTATCCTGACGACGGAAACATTATTCTCTCTCATAATTATTCTTCAGCTTCTTGTTGTACAGGGGATTTAACCCGACGAACATGTTCTTCCAATTCTGTAAATGAAGGACGATCTGTTAGGAATAATGTTTTACGACCGAATTCAACTGCAATTTGTGGTGCATAACCATGTAAACTGGAAAGCAATGTCACCTTAATACATTGCATCATTTTGACTTGCTCACCGCTGCGTTGACGAAGGAGTGTTGCCAGGGGGGAAACAAAACCATAAGACAATAAGATCCCAAGGAATGTTCCCACCATCGCATGTGCGATCAACGCGCCCAATTCTCCTGCCGGACGATCCGCAGCTCCCAGCGCATGAACAACACCCATGACGGCCGCAACAATCCCGAACGCGGGTAATGAATCCCCGACTGCTGCCAAACTAGTCGCTGGTATTTCACTTTCCTGTTCGTAAGTTTCAATCTCTTCATCCATCAAGGCTTCGATTTCATGAGGATTCATATTACCGCTGATAATCAGGCGTATATAATCAGTGATAAAATCCATCAAATGCTGATCTTTTAACAAACGAGGATATTGTGTGAATATGTCGCTTTGGTGCGGGTTTTCAATATCCCGCTCCAAAGCGAGTAGCCCATGCTGGCGGGATTTTGACAACAAACGAAACTGTAACGCCATAAGATCCATATACATCGCTTTATTGTATTTTGATCTACGCAATACTTTTGGTAATACACGCAGTGTTGCCTTTATCGCCTTGCCATTATTGCCCACGATAAAAGCACCAACTCCCGCACCTGCAATAATCAAAAATTCCGCTGGCTGATAAAGTGCGCCCATGTGACCACCGACAAGCAAGTAGCCACCAATTACCGCACCAAAAACCACGATATATCCTAAAAGTACTAACACGCGATATCCTTTAGCTAAGTTGGTGAGCAGACGAGATTTGAACAGGGCAAATGATAATGAAAAAGAGTATGACGACAGGTTACAGAGGTTATGATCAAATCTGTAACCTGAATTTTACTTTCCCATTTAAATTCACACAGCTTGCTGAGCAAATCCATCCAGCAGTTGTGATTTAGTATCGGCAGGTTGAGAGGAAAGTTTACGTTTTTTTACTGCCCGTGAAGGGGGCTGGCAAAGACTACAAACAAAGCTATTTAATGGCTGGTGAGCGTGTGTGATAAAAGTTCCACCACAACAACGACATTGTGTTGGCTGTAACATCCCGCTATCAACAAAACGAACCAATGTCCAAGCTCGAGTTAATGCCAGAACGGGTCCTTCTTCACTCGTCGGAGGGCATTGCTCAAGATATAAACGATAAGCTTTGACAACAGCCTCTACTCCCTCACAATGCCCACTTTTCAACAGAAAACGATAGGCATTGTAGAACATTGACGAATGAATATTCTGTTCCCAAGTCATAAACCAATCCGTCGAAAAGGGGAGCATCCCTTTAGGCGGAGGGCTTCCCCGCAACTCTTTATACAACCGGATCAATCGACCTCTACTTAGTTGCGTTTCACTTTCAAGCATCTGCAATCGCGCGCCTAAAGTGATGAGTTCCATCGCCAGCTGAATATCTTTCGCTTCCTGAACGATACTTTTTTCAACCATCTTTACGCTCTTTTCTTGATTGAGGTGTCATCCTGGGCGGATAACTGCTGAAAAAGATGAGTAGACAGTAAGATACCTGTATGAATTTGTTGCAGATCGTCCACCCGAGATTCTTTAGTTAACTGCTGTACAGTTTCGTGATCTTCAAACCGGAAATGGCAAATCAATTGGTTTGTTTCAGCTAATTTTACTAACTGAGGCAATGTCAGCTCGGCCAACGTATCAGCCATCGATTCACTAATACCTAAACGGAACATCGCAGATGCTTTCTCATGGTTAATTAGCCGTTGTGCCAAAAGCAAATACGATAAATTTATGTCATAAATATGTTTGAGCAATTCAGCCGTACTCATTTCTATATATCCCGTCCGATTACATGAAAAAATCAAATTAAGTGATCAAAGAATCACTCACGACAAAATTACCAGTAGCACGAGATTCAATAATCTCCGACATAACTGAAATATACATCTTTAGCCAGAGCAGTAACTGTCCTTTGTATTACTCTTGGGATCGCCCAATTTCTAAAATATTTCGGTAATGGGTTGTAAAAGTATTATTGCGTCATCTGGGTAATGAACTTGCCACAATTGATTAAGAATATTCTTAATGCTAATTAACTTTACTCCTGAATCATCAACTTATACAACGGAGAACAGATGTCATTTTAAATACTATGTGATCTTGATCACAAAACCTGTACTTTTTATTATGATTCTAGCTCATTAACTATTCAAGCAATAAAAAACAAGAAATAGTCTACAATTAATAAGTTAAATTATTTAAATAAAAATATTAGGAACCATTTTTGGTTTTATACGATCTATTAAACTTACAAATCTAAAATAACGACAAAAAATCCTACCTTTAGTTAAATTATCAATATTCTAATAAAATTTGCTTCTTGATAATGTAGGTAGGTGCTCATCTTCCACTATAACTTGATTTAGATCATAGTCATGCCAAATTTATTAATTAAATGTGAATACTGGTTATTGAAAAGCTATCAGTATGATCATTTTTAGTTCATTATCGCACTATTTCCAAACAGAATAAAAAAAGCGCACACTCCCACATTGGGCACAAATATCACACAGATAGAAAAAATAAGATAAAATACAGTATGATGTTGAAATAAAAAAACATATACATTTCTTCTCTCTGGCAAACCTAACTAACAAAGCTTTACTAATTAAACGAAATCCAACCCTCTGTTATCTGGCAAGCATATTTTTCGCCACAACTATTGATAAGTTTTTCTAAACAAAATAAATAAATATACCGTCGTCTCATGACATAAATTTAACCAAATTGCCATTGTTTATAATTTCACCACTCAGGTTAGCTTACACACAAAATAAATAAGAAAAATTAATCAATTTATTTTATACCAACAACACAAATGATAAGATTTAAAAATGTTTTATGCCGCTTTCTTCCATGAAAAAACCAACAACCAAACTCTCTAACAAGGCGCTTTATTGACTAAAGATAAATTTACTTAAATAACAAGAATATAAATATAAATATAAATATAAATATAAATATAAATATAAATATAAATATAAATATAAAATTCTGACAAAATAAAAATCAGCCGATAATATATCACTAAATAAAATACAACCAAAAGAAGAGTCAAAAATTAAAGAAAAATAAAATAGATATAAAAACAGATATAAAAATAAAATCATTCCATTTACATTTAAAGAAAAATAATAATAGATAATTGACCTGATAATTCAAATAGGAAAAAGATAAATATAACGTTATTGCATTCCTAATTTTGTTTATATTTTAACACATCCTTAATACTTAAAGATAATATCAACACCTATCCAATTCCTGCAAAAAATCCGTCATGATACGAGTCATAATGTTGTATATCCAGTATGGATTACTCTCTTTAACCCATACTGAATAAAAAATTACTTAATGAGAATCATTTACAACCATTCACCAAATCGATGAATATAAAATTTCTTCATCATTTGGGCAATGATACAATAGCTTATTAATGTTCCAATTAACCATAGAAAATATTTCCACGGTAGTGGTTGTAACCCAATGAGGTTACCAAATGTAGAGAATGGAATGTAAATACCAAGTACCATTATTATTAGTGTCGTTAATAAAATAGGAAGTGCTGCCGTACTTTGCACAAAAGGAATTTTTTGTGTACGCAACATATGCACGACCAAAGTCTGTGACAATAATCCTTCAACAAACCATCCAGATTGAAATAATGCTTGATGTTCTATACTGTTAGCTGCAAATACATACCACATCACAGCATAAGTCATGATGTCGAAGATAGACGAAGTAGGACCAATCCAGAGCATAAAACGTCCTATATTCTTTGCGTCCCATTTACGCGGCTTTTTCAAAAACGCCTTATCCATTCTGTCCCATGGCATAGATAGTTGGGAAATATCGTACATTAGATTTTGTACAAGCAAATGAATCGCTAACATCGGTAAAAATGGAATAAATGCACTGGCAACCAATACCGAAAATACATTTCCAAAATTTGAACTGGCAGTCATATTTAAATACTTGATGATATTCCCAAACGTTTCCCTGCCCTTAATTACTCCCTCTTCTAATACCATCAAATTCTTCTCTAGCAGAATGATATCTGCGGATTCTTTTGCGATATCAGTTCCTGTATCAACTGAAACTCCAACATCAGCATCCCGTAATGCCGGCGCATCATTTATTCCATCACCAAGAAAACCAACTGTGTGCCCATTATTTTGCAATGATTTTAAAATACGTGACTTTTGCAGAGGGGTTAACTTACAAAAGACGGACCTTAATTCCACTTCTTTTGAAAGGTCTTCATCACTCATTAGTTCAATATCGGGGCCAATAAGAATATTTCCAGAATCTAAATCCACATCTCGACAAATTTTGGCTGTAACAACAGGATTATCTCCAGTGAGCACCTTGATCGAAACACCATTTTCCTTTAATGCCGTAATTGCCATTGCCGCACTTTCTTTTGGTGGATCTAAAAATGTTAATAAACCTTGTAGCACCATCTCCTTTTCATCTGCAACAGAAAGTGGATGTTTCACTTCATCGTGACTTAACTCCCGGGTTGCTAAGATTAATACCCTGAAACCTTGTTCGTTATAACTGCTAACTAATTCCATTACATTGTTGCGGATTTCTTCAGTTAGAGGAATAATTTTCTCTTTTATCCTTATATAGGAGCAAACCGATAGCATTTCCTCTGCTGCTCCCTTGCAGATCAATTGATATTTTTTAGCCAAATCTTGTACAGAAATTGATAATCTACGTCTAATAAAATCAAACGGTAATTCATCAATTTTTCTGTAGCTGTGTAGGCAATCGAGATCTGAATTATCGTATCCATACCTCACAATAGCTTGATCCATTAAGTTCTTAGTTCCACTTTGATGAAAGCTATTTAACCAAGCACAATGAAGGACAGAAGCATCTTCCCTACCTTCCGTATCTAAATAGTGTTGGAGAATAATTTTATCCTGAGTCAGTGTTCCCGTCTTATCCGTACACAATATGTCCATTGCGCCAAAGTTCTGTATTGCATTGAGTCGCTTGACAATGACTTTTTTCTTTGACATAGCAATCGCTCCCTTTGCCAGATTGGAACTGACAATCATGGGAAGCATTTCAGGTGTTAAACCAACAGCAACCGCCAGTGCAAACAACGCCGCATCAAGCCAATCACCTTTCGTTAACCCATTGATTAAAAAAACAATTGGCACCATAATCAACATAAAACGGATCAAGAGCCAGCTAACACTATTAACACCGTGATCAAATGCAGTTTGTGCCCGTATTCCTACGATAGATTTTGCAAGTGAACCAAAGTAAGTTTGCTTTCCTGTCGCCACAACCACCGCAGTCGCAGTACCACTAGTCACATTGGTTCCCATTAAGCAGATATTAGAAAGTTCAAGTAGTTCTGTTTCAGATACATTATCAGAACGAGCTGTCTTGGCATTCACATGCGCCATCGTGTCATATTTTTCGATAGGGATCGCTTCCCCCGTCAAAATTGCCTGGCTGATAAATAGATCTCTGGATTCGATTAAATACAGATCTGCTGGGATCATGTCTCCAGCCGATAAGTAAACAATATCTCCTGGAACCAGGTACTTGATTGGAATCTCTTTTTTCTGTGATTTGGTATTATCGGAAGGGCGTCTCAAAACAGTTACTGTTGTATTCACCATTGATTTCAAGGCTTCCGATGCCTTATTTGTTCGATATTCTTGCCAAAACCGAAGTAATCCACTTAATGTCACCATTATTAGAATAATAATGACACTCGTAAGCTCTGGTTCTTCTCCGTTGAATGATGGCAACAAGTATTCAGTACAAAAACTGATTGCAGCCAGTAATAGCAATACATAGGTAAACGGGCTGTGGAAAGCTTTAATAAGTTGCATCAAAGCATGAGGTGTTTTTTCATGTGCAACTTCATTAATACCATACTGCCCTAAACGTTCTATGGCCTTATCATCAGTTAAACCCAATGTACTGCCGTTAAGATCAGTAAGGATATGTTCAAGACTCTGATTAGCTCGCTTCGCGACAATAAATTCTTTTTCCTTGAAAAAATTGGCTGATTTATTAGTGTATTTCTCAGTCATAACGCTTTCTCTATATTCAATTTGCAATACCTATCATCCCTTTTTCACCAGGGATAATTTCCATATACAGCTTTTATGCGTTACCTATCTGAGAAATAAAATTGCTTACTCCATAGGCAACACCTTATTTAGTGTGGAGGGAGGGACATCGTCCATATTGGCTCCTTATTGATATAACTTTATGGAATTAGTAATAAAAAAATATTCTAAGCTGGTAATTCAGCCGCAATTTTCCAATTCACTGAAGTGACGCTTTTTTCCAAACTTACTCGGCAGACAATCGATTCAATTTCTTTTTGCTCCGCAGGAGTGGCTAATATTTCCGCACAAACCTCAAGCCTATCAGGCTGAATCGCATCTGCACTGCTCAATGACTGTAACCTGACACCTAATCCATTGAGTGCTTGTAAAATCAAAGTTCTGACCAGGATTTCATCATTTATGTCGCAAATAATATGGATCTTATAGCGTTGTTCTAAATCTAAGGCTTGCTGGTGAGGCTGAGTATTAATTCGTTGCGCGATCTCCCGCAATAAAATGTTTGCACAGAGAATAATCGCTGTAGCAATCCCTGCTGCCCAGTATTGCCCCATACCGCATAACTCCCCTATTCCCGCTGAACACCATAATGTCGCTGCTGTATTTAAACCACGAATACTCATTCCCTGACGCATAATCACGCCAGCACCAAGAAAACCAACGCCAGAGATAATTTGTGCAGCAATACGATCAGGATTTCCCTCAGAAGCGCTCATTGCAGTAATCATGAAAAGTGCAGCACCTGTTGATACCAAAGCGTTGGTTCTTAATCCTGCCATACGTTGGCGCCATTGACGTTCAGCTCCAATCAAAGCCCCAAAACATAACGCGGATAGTAAGTGCATTGCGATAGATGTTAACAACATAGTATTCTCCATAACATCAAATGGATAGAGATACTCTAAGTCCCTCAAATTATTGAATGTGAACTTGATTGAGTAGTACAAACTTGAAATCTGTTAGATGCAGAAAATCATGCACGAGGCTGGCTCATTTAATTGCATTTACCGAGCTTTTATTAGTTGATTTTTTAATTCGTTATAAAACTAATACGTAAAAAATAACCTGAAGAGAGTATCTCTTCATCGTGCATAGAATATTCTGACAACGAATCTATAATTGATTAGTCGTATGTTCCCGGAGGGAATAAGGAGTGAATATATGACCACATCATGTGTTTCCCAATATACCTTCAGTTAATACCTTACTAAGAATTCCAACTCAGTAGATCCTTAATATCAGATAATTTTTCTTTAGGTAGGTACAACCCATGAAATTAAAGTAGCACCGCCCACCATTCCAGGTAAGCAGCAAATCGAAGGGATATGAACAGCTTACCAGTTTATTTTTTATTTAACCAAAAACTTTGACTATCCAATTAATCGTTCTCCAATAGAATTTGCGAGGAGTATAAACAGTTAAAATTAACAAGTAAAGACCTTAATCAGGCAGGTTGTTCCACAAAACAGAAATAGTTTTTTGTTTTACTAAGTAACTAATATTAAGTTATTTTTTATCAATTAAATAAATAAGTTGAGGAAATTTTAGAATTGAACACAAAAAATGAATTTTATGATACAGCAAAACAACACGGTGCAAAAAAAACAAAAAGCCCGCCACGGCATTCGCGCTGGCGAGCTTAAATAAGGCATAAAGGCAGAAATTAGATAGCAGTCACGTTTGCTGCTGCTGGGCCTTTGGCACCATTTTCAATGGTGAATTCTACGTTCTGGCCTTCTGTTAAGGTTTTGAAACCGTTACCTTGAATGGCAGAGAAATGTACGAATACGTCTTTGCTACCATCAGCTGGAGTGATGAAACCAAAGCCTTTAGATTCGTTGAACCACTTCACTTGACCTTTCATTTTGTCAGACATTTGACTTTCCTATATATCAAAAAAAACTCGCCACCTCGGGCATGTGTTGGCCAGTATCAGCTATTACTTATGGAGGCACTAAGAAGGAAACGGTCAACAAAGGCTACCAAGGATAGCACTTACACATAACGCATTAACTCAAGATGTCGTACATAAAGTAGGTCTGTTAATCAGGCCAAACGCATTAACGCATGACCGCACGCGAATATCAACCTTTTTATGTATTATCGTTTTAAAAAAAACTCAGACGCTCAATATTAGAACAAAATAACATAATAAATAGGTTTTTTTATAATTTTATTTGATTTATTCAACTTTTTATTATCAAGAAAGGAACAAGATATTGCTTGTCAACAATAACAATTTGCCCAATAAATTAAAGCGATTGCTATACAGGTATAGGTTCAGGACATGATAATCTTAAAAATGCTATAACTTTCAATTCGATCACGATTTTGCAACAATTTTTACGACACAATTTATACTGATGAGTCTATAAATAAACGGGTTAGTATTATGAAAATCATAAAACAGATATTGATTCAGGATATTGAGCGGATCAACCTTAAAGAGCATCGTGATGGTAAAATACATTTCAACAGCATTTTTATTCGCAAACACCCTTACCTATGTCTAGCGATGGTGATTGCCTATGCTTTTCTAGCTGTGCTTATGTGGTACGCTCCCTATTTCGGTACCTGGTCTCTTTTTGCATTTACTCTAGCCTTTATTGCTATGGCGGCCATTTTGCTATTTGATATCAAGCCAGTCTATCATTTCGAAGATATTGATGTGCTTGATTTACGTGTATGCTATAACGGTGAGTGGTTCGTCAACGAACAAATTTCTAAGAAAGCTATCGATAAGATACTCACTCATCCCCAAGTACCGAATACAATCAAAGATGACATCAAATATATTATGCAGAAGAAACAAGGGATTTGTTTCTATGATGTCTTTATGCTCGCTTGTTCAGAACAATCACCCTATGCCAAATCTATTAACATGGTTAATAAAAAGGCAGAAATATAATAGATTCAACAAAATAGTACGATTACAAACCAAATAAGATTACATAGCGAGCAAATAGTAAGAAAAAAGAATTTTTGCGTTGACACGATTCCTGTTCATCGCTAATATTCGCCCCGTTCTCAGGAACAACCCGATTCCTCCATAGTTCAGTCGGTAGAACGGCGGACTGTTAATCCGTATGTCGCTGGTTCGAGTCCAGCTGGAGGAGCCAAAATTCAAATATCTCGCTAGATAAATTAGTGTGATATTAAGGTTGAGAAAGGTAACTTAGCCTAAACCTTTTCGAACGGCTTCCCAATTGCTGAGCCGTTTTTTTATTCTGATTTTTTTATTTATCCCTCATTCTCAAGATCAACGTGTTCTACATTTATTGAACAATAATCCTGCACATATCTAGTTTGCAAAATCTCGTTTTGTTTACTTAGGATTTTAAAAAAAGGTAAAAATAATAAATACGTTTAGTTTTTCCAAGATAAACAAAGGACAATAAAAAAGAAAAAATGAATAGTCTTGCAATTTGAAAGATGTTTTTTAAACAAAAACAACAAAAAAACACCACCCTGACGAAAAACAAAACAATTGGTTCTATTTTTAATTTTTTTACTTTACAACATAAAACCATTCACTGTAATATTCGCTCCGTTCTCAGGAACAAATCAATTCCTCCATAGTTCAGTCGGTAGAACGGCGGACTGTTAATCCGTATGTCGCTGGTTCGAGTCCAGCTGGAGGAGCCAAATTCTTGAAAATCCCGATTAACTTTGCTAGTCGGGATTTTTTCTTTTGAGTACTGATTATTTTTTCGTAGTAATCATATTTATTCACCATCTCTATTCTCTTATTTCAAGTTGCTTTGCCGACGTAATTATCTATGTTAAAAATACAAACAGAATCAAAAGCAACCCAAAAGTACATATTACAAGCAATCAAACACTTATTGTTATTTTCTGCTTTGACAAATGTGAAAAATGCCGTTAATATTCGAGCCAGTTAAACGGAGTTCCTCCATAGTTCAGTCGGTAGAACGGCGGACTGTTAATCCGTATGTCACTGGTTCGAGTCCAGTTGGAGGAGCCAATTTAAAGAAAGCAGACATTGACTAAAGTCTGCTTTTTTCGTTTCTATCAAACAACTACCTCTTTTCCTTCATTCACTAAAAACAATTCGAAATCACACCAGTTTGGTAAATGCAATGACTAAACTTTCCTTATGCCGAAATAAAATTGTTTGAACCCCTTCACCACGCAATGATTAAAACAGATATAAATCTGATTGTTTCATTTTCTGAAAAAGGTGTACTTAACGGATTATACGCTTACATTGAACAATTTTTTAAAAACCCGTTTTCCATCTGAAGTGATGTTAACTTCCCTAAACCCCTGAGTTCTGGTTAACCATCCCTTTTGTTCGCAATGAATCAAAAAAGCAGCACCAGCGTAACCTCCAAGATGAAATCGTCGCTCACTCCAGTCAAGACAGGCACAGCATTCTTTGCGCCTCGTTTTTGGATCAAACACAATGCCTAACTGCTGGAATTGTTTTCGGCCTTCCAATGTTATTGATATTCCATCAACATTAAACCAGCCTTCACTAACCATGAAGTCATAAATTTCTACCGCTACCTCACCAGCTAAATGGTCATAACACGTTCGGGCAATTCTCAACAAGGAAGGAATACGAGTTTTGACTGGCGAAATCCTATGCCATGATATACTCATCATCTTCTCAAGAAGTTCGGCGATATCTTTCCCAGCCAGACGATAATAACGATGACGACCTTGAGAAAGGCAAGTAATCAAATTCCCACTTACAAGCCGGGACAAATGGGCGCTTGTTGTAGAAGAAGTAATATCAGCAACCACGCTCAATTCTGTGGCTGTCCATGCACGTCCATCCATCAATGCACAGAGAATTTTTACACGAGAAAAGTCTGATATGGCAGCAGCTACGGCTGCCATAGAGCGTTCAAGTGTGTCACTATCATCCAGTAACCCAACGTTTTTAAGCATTTTATTCAGGAATAACCGCCCATTTTTCTGTCAACTTGCTTGCAACATTATCATTATCTGTAACAAGGATCAGTTGATTTGAATGATCACTGTATTGAACCAGAATATTGACACCATTTTCAGCTAATGTTACTGCTATTTCTCCCAGTTCACCAGGACGCTCCTGCTTGAGTTTTCTGATCAACGGTTTGTTTATGCTCTGAACCTGAAATCCCTCCTTTTCAAGTATAGATTTGGCCTTATCACCATCTTCAACAAGAAAATGCGCATGGCCTTCATTAGCCACGGAAAACACACCACCACCTTCAAGTCCTACACCATTTCGTCCAAGGATAATCCCCAAAGAGGCCAATTCACCGGGGATATTTCTAAAAATAACATGAATATCATACATTTGTATTTCCTCTGTTTTCTGAAGTGTAGTCTCTGATAGCGTGTACAATGCGGATTCGGTAAAAAGAGAAGATCGACTCTCGTCCTTCAGTCTGAGCAGCCTTATGAAAGAAATTTTTCTTCCACATTAAGATGGCATTCTTATCTCGCCACCAAGACAACGAAAGGATCTTTCCTGGCGTTGCCAGGCTTTGGAAACGCTCTATGGAAATGAACCCATCAATATCAGCTAATAACGGTTTCAGTTCGGCAGCAAGCTGGAGGTAACGCTCTTGTTGTGCAGGAACAACATCTGCCTCAAAAAGTACTGCGATCATATTCTATCCTTTTAGTGTATAGACAAAACATGACCTTACCGTTTTCAGCTTTGAATACTTCGTTAATGAGCAAAGTATGAGTGCAACTTGAGATAGACAATATAGCCAATCTCTTTTTCAGCTGGCAAAATCCTACTTCTGCCTTGCCTATATTTACCATAACTCAGTTAGATTTAGTCAAAAAACACACATAACGCACAGATACTCGCCAATCAAACAGTTATTGCTATTTTCTGCTTTGACAAACGCAAAAAATGCCGTTAATATTCGCCCCGTCTTGAAGGAGTTCCTCCATAGTTCAGTCGGTAGAACGGCGGACTGTTAATCCGTATGTCGCTGGTTCGAGTCCAGCTGGAGGAGCCAAATTCAATTCACCCTCGTGTTGTTACTTCTATTTTTTCTTTTTTGATACAATAATTCCCTCTGAATACCCTAACTAAATAATCTTAACATTCTAATTATTAAAAACTTAGAGAATATTATCATTCAATAATAGCTATTTAGCTATTTTCACTTTATCATTCTCCTCCGGCTTAAGGATTGCTGAATCAGCATCCATCATTTTTCATTTATATTCTGGAGCCGGTTCCATGACCACTGAATCATATACAATTAAAATCCGCCGTCCTGACGACTGGCATGTCCATTTTCGTGATGGTGATATGCTAAAAACGATTGTCCCCCACACCAGCCGTTTTTTTGGCCGAGCTATCGTCATGCCCAACCTTGTCCCTCCAGTGACAGATGTTGCCAGTGCCAAAGCCTACAAGGAACGGATAATTGCAGCGACTCCATCAGATCATCATTTCCAACCTCTTATGACTTGTTATCTGACAAATTCAACAACTAGCGACCAAATTGAGCTTGGTTATAAAGAAGGTATTTTTACCGCCTGCAAACTCTATCCTGCCAACGCAACAACGAACTCCAGTCACGGTGTTTCTGATATCAAAAAAATCTACCCATTATTGGAAACCATGGAAAAAATAGGTATGCCACTCCTGATCCATGGGGAAGTTACCACCTCTCATATTGATATTTTTGACCGTGAAGCGCGCTTTATCGAACAGGTAATGGAACCATTGCGCCAGCAATTCCCTGAATTAAAAATTGTTTTCGAGCATATTACAACCAAAGAAGCCGCAGAATATGTTCTTGAAGGCAACGATAAATTAGGTGCGACGTTGACACCACAGCACTTGATGTTCAATCGCAACCACATGTTGGTTGGTGGTATTCGCCCCCATCTTTACTGTTTACCTATACTAAAGCGCAATATTCACCAAGAAGCCCTCCAAACAGCAGTTGCCAGTGGTTGTAACCGCTTCTTCTTAGGTACAGATTCTGCTCCTCATGTACTGCACCGCAAAGAATCTTCTTGTGGCTGTGCGGGCGTTTTCAATGCCCCAACTGCCCTGGCGGCCTATGCGACTGTTTTTGAAGCAATGGGAGCAATGGAATATTTTGAGTCCTTCTGCTCCCTGAATGGCCCTGCATTTTACGGTTTGCCGATTAATGATGGCTTTATCGAACTTACCCGTAAACCAACTCCGGTTGTTGAATATATCGAATGTGGTGATGAAAAGTTGATTCCATTCCTTGCAGGGGAAGATGCAGGATGGGATGTAAGGGTATGTGAGTAACTTTAGCACTCCTCTTCATGTGCGGAAATAAAGAACAATTTCCGCACAATCCCCGACCTGATAAAAGACAGCAGTAGCCTTGCAATGATTCCTCTCCAGGCCTAATGCAAAAAAACCTGCTTTTTTCACTTCTTAGATTACTAAAAAGGTTTATACTGCTAAGGGCTCTTCTTAGATGAGACCTTCTGCTCTTAGTCAATTATATTAATAATGATTCTGTAGTCTGATTAGGAGGTTATATGGGAAAAGAAAATGAAATAATTCAAACACACCCTGTTGTAGGCTGGGATATCAGCACTGTCGATGCCTATGACGCCATGATGATACGTCTTCATTACTCATCCACCCAAGATCAAACAGCAGAAAATGTCAATTTTGACAAAACGTTATGGTTAACAACAGGCGTAGCTAAACAGCTTATCCTCATTTTACAAGCTGGGATTGAAAAAATAGAATCCTCAGAATACAGCCAACTTGATCGTATTAAACATTAACAAATAAATAGGTTTAACACTCAGGGCAAGAGCGTGAATGCTCACTTCTTGCCCAACACCGTAAATCCTGCGACTAATACCTTGTCCAGATAGTTAATATCCATGCTCGCAAGCCGTTGTTTTCGGCGAATACTCGCTTTTTTGGTTGTTTCTGCCCGCAACATATTGACACTGATATGACGCATACATCCCAATATTTCAGCCGATTCTCCCCGATGGATAAGGCAAGCATCTTCTCCCATAGTGACATCAAGAACCCAATGTAATCGTGTTTCGATCCCCCAATGGCTCCTGACAGCGGTCGCAAATTTATCCGTGTTTAGCTCCGCTGAACTGATGTAATAACGATAATCGAGCGACTCTTTTCCTTTATTATTAATTCGATACCCGATTGCTACGCCGATGCTTTTTAAGTTTTTCCATTCAGGAAATGGTTGAGATAACGCTTGTGCAGACAATACATGATATTCACGCGCTTCTATACGACCATGCCCTTGTTCTATCGTGATATTTTCGGCATGACTCACTGCTGAGACTTGCGCAGACAACGCCTTCTTGACGGCGTGATACAGCGTTTCCTGATTGCCTTTCACCGCCAGAAGATAGTCACCTTCTTGCTGCACAATTTGTTCCGCAATCTTCGTTTGACATCCCATCGCATCAATCGTTATCAGGCAGCCTTTGATATCCAGCAAACGGAGTAATTTAGGGATCGCAGTGATTTCATTGGACTTTTTGTCTGTCTTCAATTGCCCCATCACAACGCCATTCTGGGTGGCAAACGCACTTACATCGACTGCCGATCCTTGCCGTGATAAGTTCCCCGCAATGTTTTCCCGTCAATGGCGATAATTTCCCCTTCAGAACGTTCATTAATCCCTTGAACCCACTGGATAAAACAGTGCTGAAACTCAACAGGATTGAGACGAGAAATAAGTCGAGCGATAGAATCATGTCCCGGTATTCCATTCGGGAAAAGTGATTTTTTTTGATACCAGTCCAGATACGTTTCGCCGAAATCTTCAATATCTTCCCATCCTTCCGCGCCGGCGATGATGGATGTAATTGCCAGAAAAAGGATATCAAACAAAGGATAACTGATCTTAGACGACTGGCGAGGGTCTGTTAACGTACTGAAATATTGAGAAAAGGCATTGATGCTCATGAGAATACTTCCTAAAAAAAGAAGGATGAGATGATGTTTTTTCTTATCCGTCAACCCTAAATTTTGTTAACAAAAAATTCACGCTCTCACCCTGGTTTAACACTTCCAACACATTCGGACACTCAATATATTGGGTGTCCCAAACAAACAACTGAATATATATTCACCAGTAAAATTATCCATATGGTTTATTATTTTTCATAATATTGTATTATACATCAGTGTTCATCCATCTAATGCTTAACTATCAAACTGATCATTTAAATAAAACTATAGTAGGACAAGGATGTTCAAGTAATGAAACTATTAATCATTGATGAATGCCATTATACACGTTTGGGGATTATTGAATCTCTAAAAGAAAATACAGGCATCCTCTCTTTAGGCGTTGTATCAATACGTGATGCCATAAATATTTTATCTGTCTTCTCTCCAAATGTTATTTTGGTAAATTTAACCAATTATGGTTACTACAGTGAATATTGTAATCAACTAAAATTATTAGTTTCTTCAGTTTATAATGTTCGTATCTATATTTATATAGACAAAACATACCCCACCAAGAAAACACCTATCCAATTGACACATAAGGATTTTATATTACCCAAAAAAGAACTAACGATATTGCTTGAACGCCTAAAAGAAATAGCATCATTCGATATTCAACGTTATTTCTCTAATTTTAGTGTATATAGTTCTATTTTTAGCCATCAAGAAAACCGTATCATCTATTATTGGATGTTAGAAATGGACACCCATAAAATCGCCAAAATATTAAAAATTAGCAATAGTACAGTTTATTCTCATAAGAGACATATTATAGAAAAAATAGGCGTTTCTAACAAAATAGAGTTACTTTTTATTTACAATATCTTTAAATATTTTTGTTTACCCTTTGAATAAACTGATTCTATTTATGGTTAATAGTTCTCAAGTTGCCAATCAGCGACAATAAAGTGATTCCCATTCACATAACAAGCTATGTAAATGGGATAAGTGATGAATAATGCTTTGGTTTGAAAGATGGGAGCGATTACGACTTAAAGCACTACTATTATTTAATAGATTGTAGTGATGTAATATTCAAACCATCATTTAATCGATAGCGAGATTTATTAAAAATCTTAGCCCCAATCTCTCTTCCTGCACGACGGGCACGCTGTTCTTCTTCTGGCAGCTTCATCTCTTCACGACAAGCATCACTACAACAACCTTCGAAACGCGCTGCACAAGATGGACATTGGATAAATAATAAATGGCAACCATCGTTCTTACAGTTGGTATGGCTATCACACGTCGCTCCGCATTGATGACAGTGAGCAATAACATCTTCAGTGATACGCTCACCCATACGCTCATCAAAGACAAAGTTCTTGCCAACGAAACGAACTGGCAATTCTTGTTCTTTCGCTTTACGGGCATATTCAATAATACCACCTTCTACGTGGTAGACTTTGTTAAAGCCGTTATGCAACATATAAGCACTTGCTTTTTCGCAACGAATTCCGCCAGTACAATACATAACAATATTTTTATCTTTATTGTCCTTCAGCATTTCTACAGCCATTGGTAGCTGTTCACGAAACGTATCTGATGGAACCTCAATCGCATTTTCGAAATGCCCAACTTCATATTCGTAGTGGTTACGCATATCGACAAAGACAGTATCAGGATCATCCAACATTTGGTTGACCTGCTCCGCTTTCAGATATTCGCCTGTTTTAGATGCATCAAAAGTTTCATCTTCAATCCCATCTGCAACAATGCGCTCACGCACTTTCATGCGCAGTACCCAGAATGATTTACCATCATCTTCTAACGCGATGTTAAGGCGCAGATTACATAATGCCGGATCGGTCTCATCCAATAATGCTTTCAACGCATCGACATTTTTGGAAGGCACACTAATTTGTGCATTGATACCTTCTTTAGCGATATAAACCCGCCCAAAGACAGATAACTCAGTAAACTTTTGATACAAACTATCGCGAAAAGCCTGTGGTGCGGAAATAGTGAAATATTTATAAAAAGAGATGGTAGTGCGCGGCTCAATTTCAGCCAACATGCGTTCTTTCAACTCTTTGTTAGAAATACGGTTATGTAACACTGGCATGGTGTACTTTCCTGAATTTCGATTAAAAAATAAAAACTTCAATGGTCGTTCCATTGGTGGTTGGATATCATAACGAAAATGGCCGTTAGCGGATAGTGATTTATGCTTTTCCATCACGCCAATACAGTGGGATGGTGACTACGAGGACAGGGATAGCAAAACCTTGCCAAACAGTGGATTTGGCAAACAAGTTACCCTCAGATTCACTATTGAGTGCCACAAAATTTCGATATTTCACTAAAAGGTGTCACAATACGCCAATACGATTTTTAGAGTCTATCTTGGGCTTCTATAATTCCGACAGATTGAAACCGATTCAAGATAACAAATAACATACAGAAAACACATGATACAAGCTCCTCCTTTTTGTCGTTCGTTTTTACATCCCCGCTACTGGCTGACCTGGCTAGGTATTGGCATACTTTATTTACTGGTTTTGCTACCTTATCCAACGATTTATTGGATGGGAACTCGACTTGGGCGACTTTCACTACGTTTCTTAAAAAAACGAGCCAAAGTTGCAGAACGCAATTTGGCACTTTGTTTCCCTGATATGCCAGCAGAGAAACGACAGGAATGGCTAGTCAGAAATTTCGAATCTGTTGGCATGGGTCTGTTTGAGACAGGGATGGCCTGGTTTTGGCCTGACTGGCGCATCAAGCGTTGGTTTAAAGTTACTGGACGGGAGCATATCCAACAAGTGCAATCCACAGGCCAGGGGATTATTGTCATTGGTATCCATTTTTTAACGCTGGAATTGGGAGCACGTATTTTTGGTATGCTAAACCCAGGTATTGGTGTTTATCGTCCCAATGACAATCCTGTCATGGATTGGCTACAAACTTGGGGACGTCTCCGTTCCAATAAATACATGCTGGACAGAAAAGATGTTAAGGGCATGATCCGATGCTTAAAAAATGGTGAAATTGTCTGGTACGCCCCTGATCACGATTATGGCTCACGTAACAGTGTATTTGCCCCATTATTCGCTGTTGAACACGCGGCAACTACGACCGGGACCTCAATTCTCGTCCGTTTGGCCAAACCTGCGCTGATCCCTTTTACGCCGCGAAGGTTACCCAATGGAAAGGGTTATGAGTTAATTATTCAGCCCTCGGTAGAAAATTTTCCTCTGCAAGATGAAACAGAAGCAGCAACATTCATGAATAAAGTGATCGAAAAAGAAATTATGCAGGCACCCGAACAATATATGTGGTTACATCGCCGTTTCAAAACTCGCCCTAAAGGTATGCCATCTTTGTATGGTGACAACGATAATATTCACTGATAAACATCATCTGGCTGTTACTCCCTAAGTAACAGCCAATATTTTCCCTCGTATTTAAGTCAGGAATATTTAGTGGTATTTTATCCAGGAACCCCATTAAGTACATAAAATTATTATAATCATTAGATATTTAATTTCATGGAAAGCACATCTTGAATAATTACAAATTATTACCAGCTTTAGTATCAATATTGCAAACACTTAACCTAACTGAGTCTTCAAAACAATTAGGTGTTACACAATCAGCAATGAGCAAAATATTACATCAACTGCGTGAGGATTTTCATGACAAAATTATTGTGAGAGAAGCAAATCAATTTATTCTCACCCCAAAAGGCGAAAAATTGAAAGAAAAACTTCCAGCATTGATGTGGCAATTAGATAACCTCTATGCACCAGAAATAATGGAACCAAACCTTTGTAAGAGAAAATTTACTTTAGCATCCAGTGATTATGTCGCCCAAGCCATCTTACCCTCTATAATTTCTAACATTGAAGTTGATGCGCCTAACGTGAGTATTGAATATAAATTGTGGCACAAAGACAAATTAAATAAGTTTGCTGAGCAACATATTGATTTAGTCGCAACCATTGCCGACACGATACCTGATAATTTATACGGTAAAATGATGGCTGAAGATCAGCTTGTTATCGCATTTAGAGATACACACTCCAAAGCTAATAGCGATATAACTATTAACGACTATATAGAAGGCCGACATATTCTGATTAGTGGTGGGGGAGATAAAGACAGTTCTGTCGATCACACGTTAGCAGAGATGAACCTAAATCGCCACATTTACGCTACAGTTCCCTTTTTCCAAGCGGCTATTGAATTATTGTTAAAAACAGACACCATGCTAACCATACCACTGCATATTGCGGCTGATTTTGCTCAAGACTATGATTTACAAATAAGACGCTTACCTATTGATATTAAAACACAACAATACTATTTGCTATGGCATGCAAAACATCACCAAGATCCAGAGCATAGATGGTTTAGGGATATCTGTTTTCCTCTGATCAAAACGCATCTTGAAAGAACTATCGAACATGGTATGAAATTAATTCATACCCGCAAGTAGATTTTTCGTCTTTTATAGATGACTTTGTTACAGTAATATAATCAACACTTTTTCATATAGATGGTAACATCAATTACTTTTGATTTTATAATGGCAATAAATATGCTTTCCATAGAAACACTTGTTACATTCATCAGTCTTTCAACCTTCCTATGCTTCTTGCCAGGCTCTGATAATCTGTTAGTTTTAAGTCAGTCTGCAATAAATGGATGCAAATATGGAATATTAATTACCATTGGTTTATGTATTGGATTAGTAATACATACCTTTTTAGTTTCATTAGGCATTGCAGCAATAATACAAGCCAATACGCTGGCCTTTGAAATTATCAGGCTATTGGGTGTATTTTATTTAACCTATCTGGCTTGGGGAGCCTTCAAGGCAAAGCCTATTCACCTCAAAAGCAACACCAAAAGTTTTAATGACACAAAAAAACTCATTAAGAAAGGTTTGTTTATGAATCTATCAAATCCAAAAGTAATTATTTTCTTTTTGGCTTTTCTGCCTCAGTTTACTACTGACAATACAATCGCTATTCCAGTATCGCTTCAATTATTATATCTAGGTTTAATATTTGTCGTAATTGCGTTTACTGTATTTACGTTCATATCCTATCTGTCCGGATTTTTAAATAAAATGATATCCAGTAAACCATCCGTACAAACTATTCTTAATAGGATCACCAGTTTGATATTTATAGCATTAGCCATCAACTTATGTATTGATCAGCGCCTGCCAATCGTTTAATACCTTTTGCTGCTAAATTTACGAATCCTTTCGCTATTTTTAGCATCCTTGCACACTATTTCTTAGTTTTTGTTACATTCAAGCCACAAGTTTAAGCCTGTGTTAACTCACTTAATAGTAAGAAGAGCAGGCGTCGGCAATATCAGCATAAGAATAGCCATTCCCCTGCTCTTTCTCTAATTTCTGCCTTGTTTCCCTATAGCAACGACGTTTACCCTGCTCTCTGAAATGATGCATAATGTCGTCTTGTGGCTTATGGGCAAATTTAAGCTGTTGATCATTCCAATCATAAGAAAGTTTCCAGCTTTCTTTATCAAGTCCACTGTGATGATTATGAAATTTATCATTATATTCTTTCTGTTCATTCTCCCGCTTCTCGGCTAAGGCATTATCTTTAGCCAGCTTATCGGTGTTCCAATTACCACTATCCAGTGTATCCCTCTTTTTCAAATATTCTTCGGAGGGTTTGTTATCCACGGGTATATCGCTTTTGTAGCTTAAATCTAATGCCAGAGCCTGAGAAAACCACACTGACAAAATAAAAAACAGGTAATGGGATCCTTTTATTTTCATATCATTCCTTATTAGAACTATAATAATTAATTATTATTAATAATCGTTATCATATTGTGCATCGTGGCTTCAGAGAAAGTTTAAGTTTTCGCTAACGGCAGCGGGCTCAATTAATAAAATCTCAAACCTCTTTTGGTTTGTTGTCCTATAGCAATAACGTTTAGTTTTCCCCCTGAATACGGTCAGTTTTGTTTCATAAAGCGTTCTATATCTCGCTTTAGATTTGCGTCTTGGGAGGATAATCCTTAAAGCTAAAGTTGTTCGAGCTATACCAACCAGAAGAGCGATGATTATACTCTTTCTGTTCATTTTCCTGCTTCTCTGCTAAGGTATTATCTTTAGCCAATTTCTCTCTGTCCCAATTTCCATCGTGCAATTTGTCCCTCTTATTCAGGTACGTTTTTGAGGGTTTGTTATCCGCGGGTATATCGCTTTTATAGCTTAAATCCAAAGCCAGAGCCTGAGAAAACCACACTGACAAAATAAAAAATAGGCAATAAGATCCTTTAATTTTCATATACTTTTCCTTAATGAGGATATGATAATGACGTTTGGCTTTCAGCCAAACGTTTAGCTTGAGCTTGCATACCAAAATCTTTGCATCTCTGGTCTAAGATGTTTCTGTTGCATACTAAAGCCCGGCATCTCCGGTCTAAGGTTTTGCTGTTGCATACTGGATAATCCTCAGAGTACTGCGCATACCAATCATGAGGAAGTCCCAGCCTCTTTTTCTCAAATTTATCATCATACTTATGCAGTTTCCTCTCCTGCTTCCCAGCTAAGGTATTACCTTTAGCTAGTTTCTCCATATTCCAATTTTCGTAGTCAGAACTGTCCAAACTGAACGTTTTTTTCAGGTATTCTTCTGAAGGTCTGTTAGCTGCGGGTATATCGCCCTGGTAGCTTAAATCCAAAGCCAGAGCCTGAGAAAACCACACTGACAAAATAAAAACAGGCAATAGTATCCTTTAATTTTCATATTCGTCCTTAGTGTAACTATAACAACTAATTATTATTTAATAACCATTATCACCTAAGGTCAACACTACAATTTCTGTGTACTTTGCAATCAAACAAAATAACTCTTTACAAATCAATAAGGTTTCAACATTCTATATTTGACGCGATGCTCGACTTTTATGGTGAGTTGAAATGACATAGCCGCTCCTTTATAACTTTAAGTCGCCAAACTGAGAGAAATAAAGGAACAAAGGCTATGTCACAGCAAGATTTTATCATTTGGGTGTTTTGTTGGGTAGACGATAATTTAACGGCGTTACAGCAAAGCTCTCGATTCAGAAGCCGGGGATACCCACCTAAGCTGAGCGATGCGGAAGCCATCACGATGGAAGTGGTAGGTGAATTCTTAGGCTTTTCAACGGATAAAGGAATTTGGACGTACTTTCGTGATCACTGGTGCGAGTGGTTTCCGGGACTGGGTTCACGCGCCAATTTTGCTAAACAGGTTGCGAATCTTTGGGCTGTTAAACAAAAGCTGCAAGAAAAGCTGGCGAGGTTATTGGGTGCGTTCGATAGGCCGGTACATATTGTCGACGGATTTCCGTTGCCCATCTGTGGATTCAAAAGAGCGAAAGGCAGTGCCAGCTTTAAAGGACAAGCTGATTATGGGTACTGCGCCGCCAAAAACGAAACTTACTACGGCTTTAAAGGGCATCTCATGATAGATGAAACTGGCGTAGTAACGGGATTCACATTGACGCCCGCCAATGTCAGTGAGCGTGAAGCGGTCTGGGACTTGACTAGCCCAATAAAAGGCTGTTTGCTCGGCGATAAAGGTTATTTAGGTTTTGAATTTCAAGAGGAAATGAAGCAGTCGGGTATTGAAATGATAGCCCCGGTGCGTGCCAATATGGATGACCCAGTCCCCAGAGAAACAAGAAAGCGCATTAATGCCAAACGGCGCTTAATTGAAACCGTCATTGGTCAACTCGCTGGGCAATTTGCTATCGAGAAGTGCTGGGCACGGGATTTGTGGCATTTGAGTAATCGAATAGCCAGAAAACTGCTTTCTCATACACTGGGTATTTTTGCCAATTTTAAACAAGGTAAAAGTCAACGCGACTGGCTTCAACAAGCCCATGTTATAGGGAGCTAAAGTTGAGCATCGCGTTATATTTGGCTTTTCATTATAAAAATTAAGAGAGATTCTGATGCATCCATATCCTATTTATCACGTCGATGCCTTTACAGAAAAATCGTTTTCTGGCAACCCTGCTGCGGTTGTTCTGCTGGATAAATGGCCAGCAGATGAAATACTAATTTCTATCGCTGCTGAAATTGGCCTGCCAGAGACCGCTTTTCTGGTAGAAAATCATCTACGTTGGTTTACACCTAAAGTCGAAGTCGATTTATGTGGTCATGCAACGCTGGCGACTGCGTTTGTCCTTATAACCCATCGCAACATTCAAGAAAAGTTGCTTACATTCAAAAGCCGCTCCGGTGAACTCCGAGTTTCTCACCAAGAGGGTGTTTTTACATTGGATTTTCCTATCGCCGATTGTCATGAAGAAAATGACCTCATCCCTGTCATACAAGACGCCCTGGGACAAAATGTTTCCGCAGTTTTGGCTTCACATGATCGTTATATTTGTGTTTTGGATTCCGCAGAACAAATCCTCAATACCCAACCCAATTTTGATAAAATTGCTTCCCTACCCTTGCCAGGACTTACCATTACCGCTCTCGGTGACTCATCTGCTGATTTTGTTTCTCGCTATTTTGCGCCAGCTAAAGGTGTCAATGAAGATCCTGTTACAGGTTCTAGCCATTGTGTTCTTGCCCCTTTTTGGGGAAAACGGCTCAATAAGACTGAACTTTATGCCCGTCAATTATCCGAACGAGGCGGTGAACTACTGTGTCGCATAAATGGGGATCGTGTTTATCTGACAGGTAAAGCGAAGCTCTTTTCACACGGTGAGATATTGCTAGAAAATATATAAGCAGGGAAAAAATGTCTCAATTATACATGTTCTATCTTGGTGGAAATGCTGGAAAATCCAATATTGAAGTTCACGATGTCCAATTTGCTGTAGTAGAAAAAATAGAAGAAGTTTACCCTCTGTTACGCGAAGTTTGGTTTGGTGATAAAGATAAACTTCATCTGGATGGTTACATGCCTTTAACGTGGGCTGACGGCTATGATATTGCAATCAATCATAATGAATATCACGGAGAAATGCGGCTCTACTTTGTAAACCTTGGTGGTTACCAAAAAGACTCACTCGCAGAAGCCCATGAATTCGGGTTCTTTGTCGCTCGTTCAGCAGAAGAAGCGAAAGAAAAAGCCAAAGAAAGTTTACTGCTTGGTTATGGTCAATTACATAAAGATAATCTGAAAGATGTTGATGATTGCCTGCTCCTTAGACAAGTCAGTGGCTATCATATCCATTTAACTGAAAATCCTCACGGTCAGCCAGATAAACCTGAATGGCAAGGATATCGTCCTATTGGTATTTAAAGGATTAATTAGATATGGTCAGCAAATAGACTTTGCTGACCCACATAGCATCGTCTCCCATTAGACTTGATTACGCACCAGTAAATCTGAATTAATCTCCGAAATCGATCTCGCTCCGGTTAAAGTCATCGCTACCCGCATCTCTTTGTCAATCAGATCCAACAAATTAGAAACACCCGCTTCACCTGCCGCAGCCAATGCATAAACAAAAGCACGCCCTAGCAAAATACTATCCGCGCCCAGGGCAATCATTCTCACCACATCCAATCCAGTCCGAATACCGGAATCAGTAAGAATAGTAATGTCGTTTTTGACTGCATCCGCAATCGCAGGCAAGGCCCGTGCCGTTGACAGAACACCATCAAGCTGACGTCCGCCATGATTTGAGACCACAATGCCATCAGCCCCAAAACGGACAGCATCTTTGGCATCTTCTGGATCAAGGATGCCTTTGATAATCATTGGCCCTTTCCAGAAATCACGGATCCATTCCAAATCTTTCCATGAGATTGAGGGATCAAAATTATTTCCCAACCAGCCAATATAGTCTTCCAATTTAGTCGGTTTGCCACGATACACAGAAATATTGCCCAGATCGTGTGGCTTGCCCCATAATCCGACATCCCATGCCCATTGAGGATGAGTCATCGCCTGCAAAATACGACGCATGGCCGCATTCGAGCCACTCATACCGGAATGTGCATCACGATAACGCGCCCCAGGTACTGGCATATCAACGGTAAATACCAGATTTTTGACTCCCGCAGCCTGTGCCCTTTCCAGTACATTGTGCATAAAACCACGATCTTTTAGTACATAGAGCTGAAACCAGATTGGGCGATCTATTGCAGGAGCGACTTCTTCAATCGGGCATACCGACACCGTCGACAACGTAAATGGGATCCCTTTTTTGGCCGCAGCACGTGCAGCTTGTACTTCGCCACGACGTGCATACATGCCTGTTAGCCCGACAGGAGCAAGTGCCACCGGCATTGACATCTTCTCTCCGAATAAGCTGGTCTCCAGGCTTAATTCGGACATATTCTTCAATACACGCTGGCGTAACTCAATATTGGATAAATCTGCTGTATTACGTTTAAGGGTATGTTCTGCGTAGGCTCCGCCATCAATATAGTGGAACAAAAAAGGCGGTAACTTAGCTTGTGCTGCACCCCGATAATCAGTTGAAGCGGAAATAATCATAATATTGACCCTAATGTTGAAAAGTTATTTGCACATTTTTCAAGATGCCAAAATCAAAGCCATGATAGCCGCAATTCCCCCATAGATTAGCATGGGTAAAATTGTCTTCTTCATAATCTGGCCTTCTGCGTTGGTGATCCCCAAAATAGAGCAAACAGCAATAATATTATTCAAACAAACCATGTTACCCATTGCCCCACCAACGGATTGCAGCGCCAACATCAAATTGACATTCATTCCATTGTTCAGCGCGATGGAATATTGTATCCCTCCAAATGTCAGATTAGAGACCGTATTAGAGCCTGAAAAAAATGACCCCAGCGCCCCTAAAAATGAAGAGAACAATAACCAGCTTTCTCCTGTAATAGCAGCCAATGCCTTACCAATAATAATTACAGGCGCATTTTCATCCCCTAACATCATCATGTTCACCATCACTAACGCACCAAATAACGCAATGAATGGCTTAAAAACACGAGCGCTTGTTTCACAGAACATTTGCTTCACTTGATGGCGGTTGAGTTGAAACAGTGGAATGCATACCAATACCACCAACAAAAATGGAATAATTGCCGGTACATATAACGTTTTGTAGCTGGCAGAAGCCGAGGTTCCCAATACTTGCTGCAAACTTATCACTAAGGACTTACTGATACTCAGATCACCCAACCATCCTAAATTCATTTGCCAATTGATCTCGGCATTATTCAACCATGCCTTGATACCTAGTTGATGAATACGGGTAATAATCAAGATCCCAATCAATAACAAGGTAGGCATCATGGCCTTGATCACTTTGCTGAAAGGCACAACCTGTAGCGAATCACGCTTTTTTTCGCAATGTCTTATGCCGATCCCCATGCGGGCAAACAATACCGATAAAGCCAACCCAATAGCGCCACCGATCAACGCTGGAAATTCATAATTCACTTGAGCCAGCAACAGGTAAGGCACGGTACAACTTAATATACTCAAAATGATAAACAAGATGTTTTGGCGGATTTCCTGCCATGACACAATAAAACGCAGAGCCAATAAAGGAATAACAAAACCAGCAATAAAGTGGATCAATGCACTCAATCGCCCAATTTCTAATAAATTGTCATCCTGTAATCCAAGATTGGCAAAACCAAACCAAGTCGGTGTTCCAACCGCCCCAAAAGAAACAGGGACTGAGTTCATCACTAAAGTCAACAAAGCGACCCGCAAAGGATTAAATCCCAGCCCTATCAATATAGGAGCAGCTATCGCTGCTGGCGTACCAAAACCACTGGCACCTTCAATCATAAATGCAAAAGCCCAACCAATAATCATTAATTGGGCTACAGGATTAGGACTGATATTTTCTAACCAATTGCGCACAATATCTTCAGCACCACTGACTTGCATCAATTTATTCAGTAATACTGCGCCTAAAATAATCGTGATAGGAGTAAAGACAGAAATCAGAGCTGTAATAATATTGGCATTCAATATTATAGGTTGGGCTTCAAACCAGAATAATTGTATGAAATAAACCATTACGGCTGTTAATGGCAAAGCAATAAAGGATGGAATACCATTACGTTTGGTCATCATCCAAATCAGCAGGACAATTGGAGCAATGCTGAAAAACAAGGGCATAAGTTCCTCAAATAATTATTTTTATAAGATAAGAAATGTAGCTGAAAAGTTAATTTCTATAACAACGCCATTATAATCACAACTTTTTCTAGACTCCTACACTGTGACTTTTTAACCATCGGAAATAATATGGATCCACAATAACGATCTCCACCTCACCAAAAAATTTAAATCATTAAAAATCAAATAGATATAAAATATCATTGGTACTAAAATAATAAGTAGTTCACATTAATTAAGCATGAATTTTCAATAGACTATATCTAAAAATAGCATAATCTCTGCCGATTATTTATACTCCGACAGAGAAAAATATTAGAAATAATGGCTGATATTTTTGCAAGAAATAATGATATGTTCAATTAACATTCGGATTTTTAGGGGTAAATTTCGGGTGTAAGGATAAACAGCATAAACACCTAATACTTTTCCACTACTTCCTTTAAGTATTTCCACCAGTTTTCCTGCCTGCAAATCTTCATACACCATGACACGTGGAACCATCGCAATACCAAACCCACCTAATACTGCTTTACGGATCGCCAATGCATTATTTGAAGAAAAATTACCGTTAACCAGTAATTCATAAATATCACCGCTTTCTGGCCTTTTCATTAACCAGTTGGCAGTGCCACTTTCCTGGTGGGTATAGGTCAGACAATTATGCTTAAGAAGATCTTCCGCTGATTGTGGTTGCAAATGTTTACCCAGATAACCGGGAGAACAGACAATTACCCAGCGCGAATTCAATATGGGTCTAGCAATCAAACTAGAATCCGGCATCGTGCCAGTGCGAATCGCTAAATCAATACCTTCATTGACCAAATCAACAAAATGATTTTCTAACCGTATTTCCACTTTTAATTTAGGATGGAGACTACAGAATTCAGCAACTTTTTCACTCAAAAGTAATTCACCTGATACCGTTGGCACAGACATCCGAATCACGCCTGTTAACTCATCACTTTTTTCACTGACAACATGCAATGCGTCTTGAATTCGTATACTGATTTCTTTGGCATGTTGATAAAGCGCTCGTCCATTCTCAGTTAAGGTGAGACTACGCGTAGTACGATATAATAGACGGGCTCCAAGAGATTTTTCCAAACGCCCAATACGCTTACTGATGACTGAACTTGTGATACCGGCACTTTCTGCCGCTTTACTGAAAGACCCACAGTCAACAATCAAGGCAAACAAGATCAGATCGTTTGCATATTCATGGGTAGATAACATAATTTTACGTACTTCAATTTATGTACTTTAATGTGTGCATTCGAGATGGACAGTTTAAACGCTGTAAGCAATAAATCAATAATATTTTTATAGGTATGTAAAAATATTAAATAGCTCACATACTTTGACATACAAGTCCCAAAAACATAAATCTATTGGATTTAAAATTTTTGATAGCGCATTGACCTATCTTGTGTGTAATATTCACGTTAATCAAATAATCATTATTTACATTAGATACAAGAGGAGAATGCACTGGTATCATAAACACCCCTTAGTAAATTATATTTACACATAAAACTCAAAATAGAATAAAAATCAAAAAAAATATATTTTTACATTGTCATTATTTAAAATAACTCATTGGTCTTTTATATTTAATATTTCCCTCCAGAATAAAATCAATAAACTGGAGGGTTAGAAGATACCATTTATCTACGCTTATTCTGATAGCATATTTTCCAGAATATCATAAACAGGTAACAAACAAGTAAATCCATCCCTACCCAGGAAATGCCCACCATTAGCAATATTAATTACTTCCGTTTGCAAAGAATGAGATAAATCCAGGGAAGAATGAGGAGAAACAATTTTATCATCAGAAGATATAAGTGAAAAACGGTGTTCGGTTACCTCACGCAAGAAAGCATAATCTAACGGTTCAACAGTAAAAGGATCCAATTCTGGTAAAGTAATTTGAGGAGAATCAAACCCGGAGACCAAAATATATCCACCAATATGAAGATGCTGAGAACGCATCGATTCTAAATGCCGCAATAGAGAGATACAACCGAGGCTATGACCAACAAAAATCGCGTCTTTATCTACTTCAGGTACTATATCCATCAACATCTTAGCCCAGGCTTCAGGTTTGGGTGATGATGTATCAGGCATTGTAGGTATGATAACCTCCGCACCTTGTTCAGTAAGTTTCTCTTTTAACCAAGGGAACCAATGTGATGACGGCGAAGCAGTATATCCATGAACAATAATTATTTTTTTGCCAGAAAACCGCCCTTGAACACTGATCTTTTCTGATATCACTCATTTTCTCCTATTTAATAACTTATCTATTTATGGAAATCATTAAGAACTTGAGACTGAGGTGAGTCAATAATAGTGTACATAACCTTAGTCTTATCCTGCTAGTTCTCTGGCCTGTTTTTCGATCCAAGAAATTACTGCATAATTATCGAACAAGTAAAAATGCCCTCCTGTGAAAATCTGTTGTTCTATTGGCGTAGGTAACACTCGCTGCCATTCCGCCAACAGAGAAACAGAAACTCTATTATCCCGATCTCCTCCTATTACATAAGTTGGGATATTCAACTCTACTTTCGGTAATAAAGACAACGAATCCAACAAAATGAGATCATTTCTCATTGTTTTGATCACATAATTACATAATTCAGGGTTAGCAAGAATATCTGTTGGTGTTCCTTCACATTGCTCAAGGATATTCAAAACATAAGAATCAGAATATTCCTCACATGGCATATTTTTAAACCCTTCGGGATCAATAAAACGACGGGCAGAGATAATGAGTGCTAATTGTTTTTCTGGTAATTCACTCTCCAGCCTACGAGCGACCTGATAAGCCAGTTCCGCTCCCAAACTATGACCAAACAGTAATAAAGGTTTATCTTCTCCTAACTTTAAACGCTTTATCGCGGCAAGTATATTGGATAAAATAGTTTCAACATCCACCTGAAAAGGCTCTGAAGCACGCATTCCCCTGCCTGCAAGCTCAAAACAATAAACTTCAATAAATTTCGATAACTTATGAGCCAACTTAATGTAGGGAAAAGAAGAGCCTCCGGCGTGATGAAAAAATATCAGTTGTGCTCCGGCCTCTGGCCTTTTAATCGCAGAAAATAAAACTGAATCAGACAAGATGAAGTTCCTTTAGCCAATAAGAAATATCCAATGAACTTTTTAAGCAATTTCTTTGTTATTTACAATAGTAAATTGAAATCGATTGATTATGGATGCATTTGAAAAATATTCATTAGGTATAGAATAATAACCATCCGTTTCTTTTTCTATAATAAAAACAATTAATTAGATTATAATTATTAATTAACTTATCACCAGTGTTCAATAAAAACTCAGCCAATAGCTTGTTTTAAGGCAAGTAAGAATAATCACCTATTTTTTAGAAAAAATTTATTTTACTCTGAAATTATTTAATTTTCAATTTACGGCCGATGGCAAATACAGAAACCAACCCCACTAAATCAATGGTGATCAAAGTACCAGCAAATAACATTTCTCCTCTAAAAGCAAAAACAGTCGCAATGATTAAGATAAATATGGTAATGGAAAAGCCCATCCATTGCCCTCGTTTATCTCGGTTTATCAATCCATCCAACGTCTTTTTCTGTTTTTCATGTTGAAAAACCTGCTCTTTTTCTCTGAAAGCAAATACTCTTTCAGCACAACCAGGTAAAATTGATTCATAACTCTTCAATACTTCAGGGGATGGAAATGAACTAAAACAATGAGACATCTCTTTATTTTCGAGTAAATATCCATTTGATGAATCAGCATCTAAACCATTGCGGTAATCATTTACGGGCATAATGTCAAGAATGCTCCCTATCGCTCTGAAGTAATAACCAATGTTAAAGTTCACGTTTTCTCCCCCAGCAATATACACAAAAAACATCTTAATAAAATCAGTGAGATAATTAAGTTCAACCTATAATAGAGATGAGTTAATCGTACTTCTGATATCTTCGTTATTCACAATACACCTTACTTTTGGCTAGGGAACGGGCGGCATTCTTCAGCTTTGTAGGTTCCATCTTCTTGACGAATCAAAAATATTTTCCGGCCCGAGCGCAACGCTTTACTGATCGCTGTTTGATGAACACCAACCAAACGAGCCGCTTTAACTTGGCCATTCAACTTTACATACTCTGATAATGGGATTTTTTCCATACGATTTCTCCTTCTCTCAAAATAATATCCAGAGTACTAAAAATTTCAATACTTTTAGTATTTATCATTTTAATAGCGTTGGTATTAAAATGAATCCATGAAAAAGAAACTCACAGCAGAACAACTTGCAGATGCAGCACGCTTAAAAGCGCTATTTGAGTCTAAGAAAAAACAACTCGGCATCTCTCAGGAAACGCTTGCAGAAGAAATTGGCAAGACACAAAGTGCAATTTCACACTATCTCAATGGGATAAATGCCCTTAACCTGGAGATGGCGGGCTATTTTGCCCAAAAACTGGAAATCAAAATTGCAGATTTCAGTCCATCGCTGGATAAACAAGCAAGAAAACTTGTCTCTGTCCTCGATGATGATAATGCTACATTTGCCAGTCATATGCTCCTGCACAAGCAATATCCATTACTTGACTGGGTAAACGCAGGTAATTGGTGCGAAGATCCCGCACCAAAATACCAAGCAAGCCGCTATGCAAAAGCATATGAAACCTGCGTTGAATGTTCACAACGTGCTTTTTGGCTGGAAGTAAAAGGTGATTCAATGGTATCGCCAAACGGACTCAGCATACCGCAAGGCATGATCATTTTAGTTGATCCAGAAATTAAGCCCACTCCCAACAACTTAGTCGTAGCAAAACTCGATGGAGAGAAAGAACTGACTTTCAAGCAACTGATCACAGAAGGATATGATAAGTTTTTAAAGCCATTAAACCCTCAATACAATATGATTCCTCTTAATAATCATGTACATATTGTTGGCGTAGTTGTAGAAGCGAAGATTGGAAAATTACCTTAAAAGTAGTAAGTTACCTGAAAATGATGAACTAGACTTACTCGTTATCAAATAACATCACTAGTCATAAAAACAGTATTACCGTAATGATCGGAGCGTTATCTGTTCTTTTGTTGCAAAATCAATTTAATATATTGGTTTAATAAACTATAGAATGTTATTGTTCCCGCTCGAGTGGTAAAACCAGAGTTTACTACTAATTGTAAAAATAAGTACCAACATTTTTGTTAGATTTCATCACTGATTCCGTGTATCAAGTACAAATTGTCAGTATCAGTTTCCCTATCAAATATGACATATCTTGGCAAAACTTCGCCTTTAATCCACATTCTTACTCTGCAATTCGCTTGAGTCACCTCAACATCATAATGATCAATTTTATGACGTAACTCAGGATAATGCTTATCAAGCGCTGATAATCCCCTTTCTTCCAAATTCATACTCATAATCTACCTCCCATTTTTTTAAAAGATAGCTTTAAGTAATTGACTGTTTTATTTAGACTATAAAAAGATTATCATACATAGGAGGAAATTATGGTTGAAAATCACTTAAATATACTCATTAAAGCAGCTTTTATTGAGAATATGGCCTTAAGTTTCTTCCTTGGAATGTGTACTTTTTTAGCTGTCTCTAAAGAGGTAAAAACCGCATTTAAACTAGGTATAACAGTTACAGCACTGCTTACATTAGCCAATCCAATCAATAACTTAATATATAATTACATACTCAAAGAAAATACTATCATTGGAGGAATAGATTTATCATTTCTTAATTTTATTACCTTTATCGGTGTTTTAGCTGCTCTTGTCCAAGTTTTGGAGATATTTCTCGATAAATTTATTCCCTCCCTTTACCACTCGCTAGGAATTTTCCTACCATTGCTCACTATTCACTGCGCGATTTTTGGCGCCACCATATTTATGGTTGAACGAAACTATAACTTTGCTGAATCTATTACTTATGGCGCAGGTTGTGGTATTGGCTGGATGCTCGCGATTATTGCCCTAGCCGGGTTACGAGAAAAAATGAAATATTCAAATATACCCAAAGGGTTAAAGGGATTAGGTATTACTTTTATCACTGTCGGCCTTATGTCACTTGGATTTATGTCATTCTCTGGGATATCAATTTAATAAAATTAAAAAGCCCCGCAAACGCGGGGTTTATAATCCTATCACGGTATTCGCAAATCAATCCACTTAACAACTTTTATCCGACTGTTTTTGCCTTCGATGGTCAATAAAACAGGACAGACAAAGTACGACTATTGCCAGAACCAGACAATAAGCAATAATCGGCCAGGTAGTAGCATTGGATAAAAGTGTAATGGTGAGCGTTCCACCTATTCCCAACAATACCCCACCCAAACAGGAGTAGAATGCCGTTGCTGTTCCGGCCATATGATCAAAATCTTGTAGTGCGCCATTAGGTGCTACTGAAATCGCCATAGAGATCCCAACACCAACAAGCCACATTGGAACAATAAAGCCAACCACCGACTCAGGTATGAACGTTTCCCCAACAGATAGCAGCAACGCTCCTGCCATCAGGCAAAACATTCCTACCCGCAACGTACTTAGAAGCCCCCAGCGGGTAATCAAACTCCCCACACTTCGCGCAGTCACCATCATTGCGATAGCCACAGTTGCAAATAGCAAACTGAAAGTAATTTGTGATAATCCTTGTCGATTCATCATTATCCAAGGGGCCGTTGAAAAGAAGACGAAGAAGCTTCCCAGCCCTGCACTATAGCAGAGTGTATACATCCAGAAATTCCGGCATCTTACAGGAAGAAGTAATTGCGACCACTGTAAGTCTGCTGTCGGTTGCCATCTGGTTTCTGGACAGAGTTTCCAGACCACAATAACCGTAACCGCCATCGCACAACCTAATAGAGCAAAGATTGCGCGCCACCCAAACCAAATATCAATCATCGTTCCGAGCAAAGGAGCTACTGCCGGAACCATAGCAAGCATAGAACCGAGCAAGCCATAGATTACGTTGATTTCTTTACGGCCTGAATAGATATCGCGTACAGCCGCGAACATGGCTACGAGACATGCCGAAGCTCCACAGGCTTGAATAATGCGAAAGCCCAAAAAAACTTCTGGTGATGAAGTAATGGCAAGGCCGAATGAAGCAACCGTATAAGCAATTCCACCGCTAAGCAAAACAGGACGGCGACCTAACCGATCTGACAGCGGGCCAAATAGAAGCTGGCCGACGCCTAACAGGATCATATATACAGTCAGCGTTAGCTGGATCGCTCCCGCTCCAGCCCCGAGTTCATCAGCGATGAAAGGCATTACGGGCAGATACATATCCATAGCCAGTGATGCCAATAAGTTGAATGGGGATAACAATAATATTGTGACGGTAAGCGAATATTGCCAGAAAAAATCTTTTGAGTGCACGAATCCATCTCCTAAAGTTAAGGATTTGGCGACATGCTCATAGAATTAAATACGTCTTGAGAATGCCGCAACAACCGAAAAAACTGTGATTGCTGCGGCTTATCTATCTGTTGTGTGCATTTTGAGGGTACTCATATATGGGTTATCCTGTAGTCTTAAGTTATGGGGGGACTTTATAGAGAGTTTTTCATTAACTAAAACGACATTCCTTTTAACCCCCCGTGTTACCTGTGTATATTAGCAGGGAAATCAAGTATTACTGTATTTCCCACTTTTATCAAACTGATTTTATAGCTGACTTTCTTTCAACACAGTGTAACACCCGAATTATCTGGTCAGGGTACAATGCTGCGAACAATGGGTTTTCACTCAATAAAAATAAAATGAACTTTAACATCGCTATCTTCCTTCACATAATAAACCCGTTCCATAAGAATTATCTATGGCGCACAACCAGTTACCATTAACCAATTTAAATACATATGTTGCTTTTCTTATTTTATCAAATGAAGCTTCGTTTTCTAATTTAGGAGATAAAATAGTTTCTGCTAATACCAGAGCACAATCTTCACCAAAAATGACTTTAATTTTATCCTGATATAATTTTAATTAGTTATTAACATATTGTGCAATAACCAAAAATGTTTTATGTAAAGCGGGCTTTCTAGATACGGTGAAACCGTCTCGAACAACTAACGAACCATTTTCTGTATAAAAATCCATTATAAAATCAAAATATTACTCAGTAATAGCTTTATCAGCCTTTGCTATCAAACTTATTAATATTTCAGTATGCTGTTTACATTCATTCTCTGAATACATATTTACTCCTTGGAGAGAAACCAGCTAAGAAACAATAAAAACCCGCTTAACTGAAATAAACTTCGAAATTTACACATTATCAGAACTGTTAAAAGTATTAAATAGTATTACTGTATATATTTTGTTGCGCTTTTTTTATAAATTTTCGTTTTTTTCTAATGAACAGCATCTGACAAATTTGTCTGCTTCGCTGGATAAACAGAAAAGTGGCCCCATTATGCGGCCACTATATATAAATTCATTCGTTCCAGTTAACAAGAAAAATAATAATTATCTTCACTATTCAACCAAAGTTACTACCCGAAATTGACAATAGACATCCAAAACAACTTTATCAGGTTTGATATAATCAACATTATTTATTGTAATTCGGCTAAGATAGTTACCCGTGTCAGCTTTCAATGCAATTATATTACAACCGACATCCACGACAGTGAAAACAGAGTAAGTATCCGCCGTTGGTTTAATAGCTTCGATAAAATTACCATTTGATTCAGCTATTCGGCTGAGATAAAGCTTGTTATCTCCATAAAGTGCTATTTTATTAGGATTAGCTGGATCAAGATAGACAACAGTAAAACGACAATATTCATCTATACCAGATTTTGCCGCTTCAATATATTGAATCCCATTCCTATTAATTCGACTTAAATAAAGACCATTATCTGCTTGTAATGCAATAGTTACTCTTCTAAGTCCCATAATGAACCCCTAATTAATTATAAAATCTATTCATTATTAAATTACCACTCCATCCGGTTATCATATCTATAATTTCAAACCATAAAATAAATATGACGTTCCTGCTGGGCAGGATACTCTTTTGCTTAAAAATACAAATAATAAAAAACATTTATTTCATATTAAATAGCATTTCAAAATCGTAAGAAACTTACTTACTCCTTGCGACATAAGGAGTAAGTGTTCTTCTCAGACTTAGTATCTGTTAGATTCACATATTTAGTTGCCCATTCCATTTTTATGATAGCACTATTAAATCTTTCATCCAGCATGTTTATTGCTTCACCTGTAATTTATTTTTTCTTCCTCAGTAAATACATATAATTGGTTTAGTGTTAAATAAACTTTCATAATAACGATACACTCATTTTTTTCATTCCCGGTTGTTGCCCGAATGAAAATGCAATCATAAATTCTTCAACGCACGCTAAGAGTTGCCACATATACTGACAGCAATGATTTCGGGTGACGGTTTCATGCAAGGATTGCCACAAGCGTTCAATCTTATTTAGCCATGGCGAATAGACCGGTAAAAATAACAGGTTAAATTGAGGATTTTGTTTTAGCCATTCCCTGACCTTATGGCTTTTGTGAATACCATAATTATCCAAAATCAACGTGATACTTTTGGCTTGACGATACTGACGATTAATTTTCTCTAGATAGTGTCGTCATAAATAAATTCATGTAATAATCACCCTATATTACATGAATGGATGACTTAACCATGAGCACACCCGCACACCGCCGTCACGATATTTCCGATCATATTTGGAGTTTGCTTGAACCTCACCTACCGGGGCGTAAGGGGGCCTGGGGGCGTGTTGCTTATGATAATCGATTATTTATTAATGCCGTGTTCTGGATTTTACGGACAGGCGCACCCTGGCGAGATTTACCGCCCGATTATGGCGACTGGAAAAATACGCATCGCCGTTTTTGTCGGTGGCGGGACAAAGGCGTATGGGAAGGACTGCTTGAAGAACTCATCTTTGAACCCGATTTCGAATGGCTGATGATTGACGCCAGTCATATTAAGGTTCATCCCCATGCCGCAGGAGCGGCAGGAGGCAATCAGGATATGGGGTGCACAAAAGGGGGCTCAATACAAAGAGACATCTGGCCGTGGATGCGCATGGTATGCCGATCAGAGCGCTTATTACAAGCGGTCCCACAGCGGATTGCTCACAAGCTGAGGCCTTGATTGACGGAATAGAGGCAGAACATTTATTAGCGGATCGGGGCTATGACAGTAATACCGTTGTTGAACAAGCAAAAAAACAAGGCATGGCAGCGCAAATTCCCGGCCGAAAAAATCGCAAAGTGAAACGCGAATATGATCGAGACCTCTATCGACTCAGGCATTTAGTTGAAAATGCGTTTCTTCATCTTAAACGCTGGCGTGGCATAGCAACCCGCTATGCCAAAAATAGTGCATCGTTTCTTGCCGCGGTCCAAATCCGTTGCCTTGCTCTTTGGTTAAGTATCTCATGACGACACTATCTAACATATTGATAAATAAATCAGCGTTTTTCTTTATACCACCGACATAAGTCACTTGACCTGTTCGGGCATCAAGGCAGCCTGCAAGGTAGTGCTTTCGTTTTCCCCGGTGTCATCACGCGTTTTTGTTGTCCTTTTAGACACCAGTCTGCCCCGATTTTAGGATTCAGATCGATATCGACTTCATCTTCATAAAAAACAAGATGTTGCTCTGATGCGTTGGCTAAGGCTTCGGTGATTTTTGCCATTTTTTCATCATACTCCGGATCAGGCTTTTTGACAGTAGGCGCCGCTCTTCGCCAGACAATACCCACCTGACAAAAGTAACGATAAAGCGTACTTTTCGACAGTGATACCCCTAATAATTCATTGATTATCTGAGTGATAAGTTCAATACTCCAGCGTGAACGCAAACAGTCAAAATCCTGCGGGGAGTGTGATAATAAGAACGACAACAAGCTAAAAATCGGGGCTAAATTCCATCGAGTAGGCCTTCCTCTCGGTAAGCTTTTTAATCCTTCCAGCCCATATAACGTTAACCAATTTATCCAACGATGGACGGAAGAACGTGAACAATGAAGGGTTTTGGCGATGTAAGAAACGGTCTGACCTTCATGTAACATCAAGAGTGCCATGAGTCGGCGGGCGTAATCTTTATCTCGGGTTTTATGAATAAATTTTTTCATCTGACGTCGTTCATTTCGGGGTATTGGTGCTATGATTCGCATCACTCAGTCCATTTTGGGATTTTTTTGATTTGGCGATTAATCAGATCGCAAAAATTGGACTGAGTTCCCTTCAAGTGATCTACTATTTTGAAAGCTTATTTAACATTGTTTTATCTGAGATATAGTTGAAATTCTTATCATCTTAAAGAGATGAGACTCTAGGATTGAGAACTCCTTAAGAATCCCTAGGGTTAATTCACTCTCCCCGTTTCAAACGGAGGCATGCTAAATTAAAGACGGAAAAACCCACTCTTACTGTACTAAGTTTCATCAGCCACCTGATAAATTTGATTAATTTCACACCTGTTATTTTATGTCATTCTGCCATTCAAAATATGTATCTCACCCATTGAAATTAAATCAAGATGTACTCTCCAGTATTGATGAACCAATTTTATTGATGTTCACAGGCGGAGCAGTATCTCACCGCCTTCATGTTACTTAGCAATGTATTGTTGATTAAATGAGGGAATAAATATGCAAGATAAAAAGCCCGAGTCAAAAACCTTAGAAGATAACGTTATAATAGTACCAACACCACAATATATTAAATATTCAATCAAAGAAGCAATTAATGAGCACGCAAAAAGCCGTAATCACCCATATGCAACTCAGACAGAGCCAGGATTTGTCACACTAAGTAATGAAATCGATAGCGATAATGAGTTAACCGTCGCAACCTCTCAAGCGGTTAAGAAAGCCTACGATCTAGCCAATACCGCCAATCAAAATGCTCTCAACAATAATTCCAACCTCTATTTGGAAAAGAAACAAAACGGTGCTGATATTCCTGATAAATCTGCGTTTGTGAATAATATCGGTTTAGCGGATTCGGTCTATAGAACCATCGGAAACGGGCCAAATCAGATTCCAGACATGAATAGTTTCCGTAATATCCTGGGTACAAGCGGCGTTCAGTATTTCCCTGGGGGATTAATCATTCAATGGGGGCGGTTTGATATTTCGAGTACATTCGGAATAGTTGAAACGATTGAAATATCATTTCCCGTTGCATTCCCGACTGCATTCGGAATTGTTCAAGCGAATATTCCAACTCGAGACCCATCTCAACGTTCGATTGGGGTTGATATAGCAAATTCCAACCGGGTGAAAGTGCGGTTTTCCTACATTTCACCGACATCGAACCTCGTTTTCTGGTTTGCTATAGGATATTAATTATGTACATTTACAGCGCAAAAAATAATGCATTTCATCCGATTGAATTGAAACAACGTTATATTGATGCCGGATCGTGGCCAGATGATGGTGTTGAAATCAGTGATGAGGATTATTACCGTTTTATTAATGCCGTCAACAAACGATGGGTAGCCGGTGATAACGGATATCCAAAACTGGTCGATATTCCCCCTCCATCCCCAGCGAAATTGCAGCAACAGGCGAAACAGCAAAAATTATCATTGCGACAACGGGCAGATATTGCTATTGCCCCGTTGCAATATGCTGTTGACCTCGATATGGCAACGGATGTGGAACTATCAATGCTAGATAGTGTCGTCATGAGATACTTAACCAAAGAGCAAGGCAACGGATTTGGACCGCGGCAAGAAACGATGCACTATTTTTGGCATAGCGGGTTGCTATGCCACGCCAGCGTTTAAGATGAAGAAACGCATTTTCAACTAAATGCCTGAGTCGATAGAGGTCTCGATCATATTCGCGTTTCACTTTGCGATTTTTTCGGCCGGGAATTTGCGCTGCCATGCCTTGTTTTTTTGCTTGTTCAACAACGGTATTACTGTCATAGCCCCGCTCCGCTAATAAATGTTCTGCCTCTATTCCGTCAATCAAGGCCTCAGCTTGTGAGCAATCCGCTGTGGGACCGCTTGTAATAAGCGCTCTGATCGGCATACCATGCGCATCCACGGCCAGATGTCTCTTTGTATTGAGCCCCCTTTTGTGCACCCCATATCCTGATTGCCTCCTGCCGCTCCTGCGGCATGGGGATGAACCTTAATATGACTGGCGTCAATCATCAGCCATTCGAAATCGGGTTCAAAGATGAGTTCTTCAAGCAGTCCTTCCCATACGCCTTTGTCCCGCCACCGACAAAAACGGCGATGCGTATTTTTCCAGTCGCCATAATCGGGCGGTAAATCTCGCCAGGGTGCGCCTGTCCGTAAAATCCAGAACACGGCATTAATAAATAATCGATTATCATAAGCAACACGCCCCCAGGCCCCCTTACGCCCCGGTAGGTGAGGTTCAAGCAAACTCCAAATATGATCGGAAATATCGTGACGGCGGTGTGCGGGTGTGCTCATGGTTAAGTCATCCATTCATGTAATATAGGGTGATTATTACATGAATTTATTTATGACGACACTATCTAGGGCGTGTTGACGTTTAGTGTCTATGATTCAATCAACCCACATCGGTAGCCATATCATGATCAACGCCAGCGCTAACATGCTGGCGTAATTTCGCGCTAATTTAGCGTATCTTGTTGCAATTGCTCGAAAATGCTTTATTCGAGCAAACACATTTTCGACCAAATGGCGATAATGATATAAAACATCATCGATGTTCTTATCGGGTTTTCGGCTATTTCTTCGATAAGGAATGACTGCTGTTGTACCTTGTTTTTCAATGAAATCTCGGAAAGTTCTGCTATCGTAACCTTTATCCGCTATCACAAAATCAGATGCCGATGAATTTGCGACCAAACTTTCTGCATGTACAATGTCATGTGTTTGTCCCCCTGACAGCTCAACATGGACAGGAAAACCATAACTGTCTACCGCCAAATGAATTTTAGTTGAACGTCCACCCCGGCTTTTACCCCGATGGCTTCATCTTCCGTTGAAGCTGCCCCCTATGACTGGGAAGTAGAAACCGATAATTGGAAGTATTGGTTTGAAACTCATTTTGCTGCATACAAAGAAGATAATTATTGCTTAGCAGTGATAACTGATACAGGGACAGAACAGGCAGAATTTGGTTTGAGGTTTAAAATGAACGCTGACCATTTTGGCGGACAAAAAAACTAAACGCTTATACCAATACCATTGCTCAGGAATATCGTGATCAACTCATAAATATAGGATTTGATGATCACGGAAAAGGCAATTTTTTCCTACCTATTAGGTTGAATGCAAATCAACTTGCTGAATGCTGGCAAGAATATGGCTCCTTTCCTGATGATAATGATGTATTTTCTCCATTAAGAGACGCCCTTGAAAAGTTACGCCAATCAGTCATTATTTTTGATGCGATTTTTTCATCCTATAATGAAGAAAATACGGATTAATTAATTGCTACAATTATTGGCAACTTTGATATTAGGGTGCATAAATTTTGTTTTGAGCTATAGCACCCTACATCTCACAGACTGTATATGGTGTCCTGCCTTAGAATAAAACACGCGCATTAGTCTGGAGTACCTAAACTAAATATAACCAACCTGCCACACTTATGGTTCGGTCATTCCCGCAATCAGTTTCAATCCCCGCGCAATAATATCCATTTTTCTGGCCACTGACATCTCCGCTCCCAGTTCACTACACTGATGCTCGCGCATTAATGCCCACTGTTCGGCCTTTTCTTCTTTTTCCGTCATCCCCAATGCCAGATACAAGCTCGGTGGCACCACCCTAAACAACGCTTCGATTTTCTTTGCCAGTACCACGTCTTCGGTATAACAACGAGGCAATTTACTGGCGGAGAGCAACACAGCTTTTTGTTCTTCCGTCAGTTTTTTAAAGCGGGCGATTTATTCGACTTCATCCGACGGCATGGTCAAACACAGCCATCATTTAGCCATATTCAGCATATTTTCGGCCGTATCCAGGTAATCGGCGAGGTTTAGTGTGGCGAACCACAGCCAGGCCCCCAGTTTATGCCACATTTTCATCACTTTGGTCATATAGGGGGAGAGCAGCGGGTTGGTGGTAATGATATGCCTTTCATCGATCACCAGTTGCAGTTCGCGATCCTGATACTGGCTGCGTTCGGCCAAGTTATTTACGGTATTGATGAGTAACAGGTAGAAAACTGATTGATAAACCGACGATCACGCAGGCCATAACCGTCACCGATATATTGTCAGACGCTCAGGACTGGGGGTAAGAATACCCCGCACAGTATGCGCTACCATTTTAGCCAGCAATCCGGTGAATATTACACAGCGCAGGGATTCAGTGAGCGGGAAGCCTGGCACTGGAATCAATGGATTTGGGGCACGGTGATGGATGTGGGCGCTATATCCGGCAGGTGTATTACCAGAAAGGTAAGGCAGAATAACACTATTTTCCCTGATAAAAGATAATTATCTATACCAATTTAACTTCAAGATGCAGGTTTGCCATGATATTTAACACTGTAAAATCAGTATCATATGAGTTTTACGTCATGCATCCTCAAGTTTTTTAGTATAGATTAATCGCTACCCTACCTGACCGTCAGCTATGAGCGATAAACAGACCAACCTGCCCTATCGATGATTGTGGTGAGCTGTTATCTGTTAAATTGACACTGGAAAATATTGACGATCGCTAGCCGGTTAAAGCATTGGTAAAAGACCTCAGAAGGCATATTTATGGTGACAAAGGCTATTTATCGCAAGTGTTATGCGATGAGCTGAAGGAGGAATGGATCATGCTGATTACAAATGTTCGCCGTAATATGAAAGCCAAATTTTTATCACTTTGGAATAAGACCATGTTAAGAAAAAATTTTTTGATAGAGCGCGTGAATGATCAATTGAAAAATATTTCTCAGATAGAACATATATGGACACCGGAGCATACGATGCTTAAACAAAACTGAGGTTATAAATACTCCGTAAAGAGCAACTTCAGTATCCAGCCGGCGACGGATTGTCACCGGCAGAACGGTTTTATCTGTTGACTACCTAAAAAAGTGGCAACATAACTTTTGCTAACCTGTCTACGTTAATGCGACAGAGCCTCGGCTTATTTAAATACGGGGAGAACCTGTAACTTATTCAGCAACCATGAAGCGATATTGGACAGGGCAAATAGCGTAATAATCACCAACATGACTTTGTCGCGGAAACAGAGGCCATTGGCTGGCGATGATTTTACTTTTAACTGATAAAACAATAGGCCAGGCACAATTACCGCCCAAAGTGTTGCAAATAATCCCGCGTAACCAATGGCGCCGACGAAGCCATCAGGTATCCATAAGGAAGTGCTCAGCGGCGGCAGGAACGTTAAGCAGACAGCTTTCAGACGGCCCGTTGGCGTTTTTTCAAAGTTGAGTCGATCGGCAATGTAATCCACTAAACCGGCAGATACGCCAATAAATGAACATATAATGGCAAAATGGGAAAATAGGGAGAGTATTAATGACAGGTTGGCGGTATGAAGGGTTTGATTCAACGCCTGCATCAACACTTCTATATCCCCCCCTTGCCGGACGATATTCGGGAAAGTCTCGCGCGGTAAATTCCCCATCGTCCCCGTGATCCAGAACAGATAAACGACAAACGCCATTCCTGTGCCAGTAAACAGCACCTTTCTGACGCGCTGATGATCGCCGGCATAATATCCGATCAATCCCGATATATTGCCATGATAGCCGAACGAAGTCAGACAGAATGGCAGAATACCCAAGACATATGGCCAATATGATTGTTCCGTCCCCTGTTCATTCAGCAAAAGATTAACGTTGGCGCTTTTCAGCAAACCGCCGAAGAAGATGGCCATCAGCATCATCTTGGCGATTAATAACACCGTCATCAATTTCCCTATCCCGCTGGTTCCCAACCAAACCACCAGGGCAACAAACAGGGTAAGAAGCATTTTTGATTCCGCAGAAGAAACGTTAATCCCCACGCTATTTAGCGAGTGCTGATAAACCGGTCCACTGGCAGAGATGTAGGCATAGGTCAACACACCCAAGACAAACACCAGACTTAACCCGTTGATGGCCGCCCACACATTGCCCAGAAGATCCCGTGTAATGGTGTCATAGCCGGCCTCAATAGGATAATGATAACTAACGCGCTGAAACATCAGGCCGCTTAACAGCATACAGCTCCAGCTAATAATAAGAATCAGTGTTGACCAGCTGTACCATGCACCAGCCATAACGACAGGCAACGTAAACATCCCTGCACCCACCACGGTGCCGCAAATGATCATGGCCCCCCACCACAGTGAGGGTTGCCGGCGTGTTAAAGCGATTTCGGTCATCGTGTTTTCCTGAGAATAAGAGAATCAGTCCTGAAGCAAAATAGCAGAAATCGCCATCGCCTGGCTCAGTAGCAGACGGTCCTCACCAGGCAGCCCGTCAAGCGAGAGACCGACAGACAACTGACCGCTCAAACCCACAGGCAGGGTCAGACTGGGGGCACCGATGCTGCTTGCAATATCGGTATTGCGGACCAGTTTCTCAAATACTGCAGGATCGTCAGCTTCTGCAATACGAGGCACAGAACAACTGACTGTAGGATAGACGATTGCTGTAATCTTATACTTTGCGAAAGTTTCCTGCCAAAGAGCGCGCATATCGCCGATAGCGTGCATTCCGACCAAATAATCATCCCAAGAGACGCGCCCTTGCCGGATCTGCGTCTGCAAAATCTGGCTAACCGCCTGATCGCTGATCTGCTCGAGTATGGCGTTGAAACTCTGCCTGATCCCTTCTTTGAGCAGAAAACGAGGAAAATCGACAAAAAACTCATAAAAGGGAACTGGGAACTGAACGGATTGATTCAGTTCACCAATCAACGAGTCATCAAACCGGATAATTTCAACGCCGGCACACTCCAGTCGGCTCACTGCATCATCGCATACCATACGTACATCATCGGCTAGATCGCACCACATAAATTCAGCGGGTAGACCGAGCCGCACAGGCTTTTCGGGCACAATAGGTGCTTCATTCATTAGCACAGCATCCAGCAGCGCTATATCCTCAGCCGTCGGCGCGATAAATCCTGGCGTATCCTTGGTGCCGGAAACCGGGATGATCCCGGAACAAGGGTAACGCCCGGTGGTAGGACGAAATCCGCTCACGCCGCATAGCGCAGCGGGTATACGGGCAGAGCCGCCCGTATCGGTGCCCACGGCAAAGGTGCTCACGCCGGCTGCCACTGCCGCTGCGCTGCCGCCGCTACTGCCGCCAGCGATGTGACCAGGATGAACAGGGTTTTCCACCGCACCCCATGCATCGTTCAGCGAGGTCACGCCAAACGAAAGTTCATGCATATTGTTCTTGCCACACAACATAGCCCCAAGATCCTTTAACCTTGCAATGATAGCGGCGTCACTGTCCGGCCAATAATCTTTCAGACCTTTCGTGCCCGCCGTCGTCGCAAACCCCCGGGCATTGATATTGTCTTTACAGGAAAACGGCAGCCCGAAAAGCGGCTGACTTGAGGAATTTTTTAATGTATCTCCCGTTAACAATGGAGATTCATCAAATGCAATAAAAGCATTGTTGCTGCAAGTCTGATGATACCGGGAAAGATGGTAGTGATTATTTTCCTGCAACCCTCCGGGTTGCAGATTTCTAGCCACGATTTCAGCCAATGATAATTGACGTTTCGTATCCATTTATAAAAACCGGTTGATTAGTGATGGTAGTGGTAGTGGTGAGACATGTTGTGCAGCGGATTATCAGCCATCAACGCACCGCCGAGGCTATGCACCACCGCACAGGCTGCGTTAATCCCTGTCTGGATAGCCCCTTCCGCCCATCCACCGGTAAATGAACAGCTGCAGCCAGCGAGATACAATCCCGGATCGTTCTGCGTATCAACAGCCATCTGGAACTGGAAAAACAGCGCTTCTGAATAGCGGTCATCCCCCGGGTAATTGAGCTTAAATGCCCCCATAGCATTAGTATCCGTCAGCCAATCGTATTCTTGGATATATTTAGGGTTATCATTCAGCGGCACCAGATATTTGGCAAATTCTGGCGCGGTCTGACGCAGTTCATCAACCAGGCGATCTAGTCGAGCGCGCTTATTACTCAATGTCACCAGTTTGTGAGAATCATCCTCCCAGGTATAGCTGATCAAAACGACACCATACCCGTCAGGGTTTTCAGGCTGATAGTCCAAGCAGTAAATCCCTTTAGCCAGAGTATCGGTCAAAATAGTCCGTGGCAGCCGTTCTTTCAACCAGAATTTCGTCTGCGTCAAGATAAATAGTTTCGACGAGCCAATCAGGTGTGTTTCATTAATTGCGCGTGAAACGTCTGCACCCAGCCACTCATTGTGTTGTGAAAGTTTTAATGAAACCTGCATGGCGCGTGTTGAAACCGTCACGATTACCCGGTCAAATTCTGCCTGTGCACCGTCATCGGTGTTGATAATAAAGCGTCCATCGTCCTGTTGGGAAATATCAGTGACTTTCTGATAGATAATGCGGTCGGCTAACGGCTTATCCGCGAGTATTTCACTGCCCATGCGGTCAGTTAACGTGCCAATACCATCCGGTACCAGACGCTGATCCTCCTCCAATCCATTGACAACAAGACGCATTATCTCAATAAATGCCGCCCTGAATACCGGCTGGAAACCGCCGGAGCCGATGCCAAGCGAACCAAACAGTGCAAAATCGTTAGGTTTCTCCCAATGTTCTCCGCCTGGCGGATTGGGACTAGTGAAAATTCTTACTAATGAAGAGTAAAAACAGCTATCGCTAAAAACATCAATATAGGTTTGCCATGCTTCTTTGGCATCAGCCAACCGGCCTTCTCGTAACGCCTGGGTAATATCCAATGGCGCAATTAGCTGCTTACCATCCAGTATCACCCCTTCTTTTAAAAAGCTTTTCCAGCCACGGTCAACACGGTGAAACAAGGATGGCGGCGGTGAACCTGCTTGCCATGTAAAGGCGTCACCTTGGAAATGAATTTCGGTATCAACAACCCCAGGATCGGGGAAAACGGATGCGGTATCAATATTGAAGTTATCCAAATAATGGAATAACCCAACTTCAGAAGGCGGGAAACGCATCGCTCCCATCTCAGCAATATATTCAGGCATCTCAGCATCAAATTGCTGGCTTAACAGCCTGCCGCCGTGCCGGTTTGTTTCGGCTTCGAACAGAGTTACATGGCTTACCCCGGCTTTTAGCAACTCGCGGGCGGCAACCATACCGCTTAGCCCTGCCCCGATAATAGCCACACGCTCGTTACAGGGGGCGTTAAATTGTCCAATTGCCCCTTTGGCCTTTACTCGGTCAAGATAGGTGCCGTAATCGAATAATGAATCAATATATGGAAAAGCACGCGTTTTTTCGGTGTTGATGTTTTTATTTAACATAGACTATCTATTTTAATCTGTTTTTAGTTTATATGAAGTTATCTAACTTAATTTCTTAATTAATCAGTTAAAGAAAGTGCTCCCACACGCTTTCTAACGAATTGCGCTTAATTATAACAATGCCTCCCAGAGAAAATACACTCGTTAATATTGATACGACTTAATTCTACGTCCTTACATAAAACAACATGGGTTGTATTTCGTAACACGGCTGAATGCCCGTTCCCGAACATCCAGCCGATTTAAGAAAATTAATCCAATAAGAGTGCTTATAAAGGAAGTGCTGTCTCATGCAGATGACGCCATATCACCTGATTATCTGCTCCCAATTCGAACACCACGGTCGAAAAGCGCAGCGTTGCGTCTTGGCCTGGCAGCAGCTGCCGCTCCTGATAAGTCACGGTAGCCCCTGTAGCACTTTCTGCAATCAATTGCATATTGTCGATTTCAATCTCCAGCCCCGATTTTGCGCCACATTGCATACGGAAAAACGAAGTTAGCGACGTATAATCAAGCTGGCCTCCACCTGGCGTCACCATGGAATAGGCCGGGCTGAAACGCGCCAACAAATCTTCACACACCTCGGCGGGGCTAGTGGCATCGCCGAGCCAACGACGGATCAGCACGTGAGCATCTAAGACTTCCTGAAAGTAGCGATTCATCATTTCTCCTGATTAAGCATAAGAATGACTCTGCTATTAGCTATCCGTAAGCAGAGTAAGACGGGAATGACAGCACTGATGGCCGCCAGTGCAAAGCACAGATGGTAAGCCTGGATTTTCTGAATGCCTGACATGTTGAGTAACACGTTCAGTAATAAGCTGATTAACGTCACGCCAAAACAGAAACTGAGCTGACGGTTGATGTTCCACAGTGCGCTGGCATCTGCCAGCTCGGCATCGTGTACCTGAATAAACGCCGAACTCTGCGCGGTGCTGCTGCACAGACTACCCCCGAACCCCATCAGCGCATAAGCGACAACCGCTAAAATCACGTCATCGGTACTGCCAATCAGAGGTAATAATCCAATACCAATCCCCTGCACAAGGCAACCAATGATAAACAGCGGGCGCGGCCCGATCTTATTAAACTTTTTACCAGTGAGGGCGATAGCGACAAATGAGGCTATAGCCCAGGGAAGCATCATCGCGCCCACTAAGGTGGCATGCATCCCCAGCTGATCCTGCAAATACAGCATTGCAATCAGGCTGACGCCGGTAAAAACTCCCGGAATAAACTGATAGATCAACATCGCAGTTTGTAACATCGGATCCTGGATCAAACGCAGATTGAGCAACGGTTGCGTTTTACGTAACGAAACGCGTACATACCAGCCCATCAGCGCAATACCTGAGACCAGTAACGACGCCCCCAAGCTCAGGCGACCGGATTCCCCCATGTAAGTCAGGCCTAGCAGAATCAGAGTCAGCGCCAGGCAGCCCGAGATAAGACCGCTGAAATCCAGCCGTTCGGCACTGGTGGCACGCACATCACTCTTCAGCCAGCAAGCGGCAAGAACCAATGCGATGAGCGCCAGGGGTAAACTGGCTAAAAATACCCAGCGCCAGCTGACGTTGTCCACCAGCACGCCGCCAATGGCCGGAGAGAGCGCCGGCGCCATTAAGGCGACCAGCATAACGACCGAAGAGAGTTTTGCCCGTTCATGACTGCGATAAAGGGCATAGGTCATTGTCTGACCAACAGGGATCAGCAGCCCCCCTCCCAGCCCTTGTACCACACGCCAGGCAATGAGTTGTTCAATCTGAGAGGCGCCGGCCACACCACAGGTGCCGATGATGAAAATAATCAGTGAGAGGATAAACAGGCGCTTTGAGCCTATTCGTTTTGCCAGCCAACTACTCAGAGGAATAACCAAAGTTAATCCCAGAATATAGCCATTACTCACCCACGCCAGCTGGCTGACCGGTGCATTAAGCTGCCGGCCAATATCAGGATAGGCGACATTGGCGATAAACATATTGACCAGATCGATGAAAAAACCCAGCAGATAGACGCTGGCGACACGCACCCGATAATTCATAGATTTCTCATGAAAAACAGCATAATGGGCGTAGTATACAGTTAGAAAAAAAAGATAAATCGACGTTTTGTAGTTATACTGTCAAAATTATTTTGACAATAATCTAAGTTCATAAGGAAGCTCCATTCTGAATATACAACATCTGGAGATATTTGTAGCGGTGGTGGAAGCCGGCAGTTTTACTGGCGCGGCGCATACGCTAGGGCTGACCAAAGCGGTAGTGAGTTTTAATATCAAGCAACTTGAGGATAAATTAGGTGTTTCCGTGCTCACCCGCAGTACCCGGCAGATGGCCGTCACCGATGCCGGCGAGCGTTTTTATCTGCACTGTCTGCAACTGTTGCAGGATGTGGAAAAAATCCTGGACGATGTCCGCAGCGATCATACCAGTCTGAGAGGCATGCTGCGTATCACCACCACGCCGGAATATGGGGCCAGAGTCGTGGTTCCCGTGCTCTCAGCATTTGCCGCTCTGCATCCGCAACTTCGCATCCAGCACGTTTCTTCATCAAAAAATGATGATCTGATCTCCGAACGTTTTGATGTGGCGATACGTCTTGGCCAACTAGCGGACTCCACTCATCATGCGAAGCTGATCGATTGGTTCGATATTTTACCTGTCGCTTCAAAAGAATATTTAACGACGCATCATGACAATACCATCACTGACTTGAAACAACTGCAAAGCGCGCGCTGGATCGCACATAGCCGCCTTGCCACACCGTTAAACTGGCAAGTTCTGACGCCTGCAGGCAACAATGTGCTGTTCAGGGCAGACACTCCTCCCATGATCATGGCTGACAGCGCAGCTTCACTGCGGGCATTTGCCTGCTGCGGCGCAGGCGTGGCGTTACTGCCCGCCTGGCTAGTGCAAGAAGATATTGCCAACGGATGTTTAACCCAATTACTGCCTGACCACCGCTTTCCCAGACAAGGTATCTACGCACTCTATCCCAATACCCGTCATGTCTCCGAGAACGTCCGGACCTTTATCGATTTCTTGCAAATCCATATCGAAAAGCTCAACAGCAAACAATAACAAAATCTAAATAGCCAATCTCAAACACATTAGCAAAACTCGCGATGAGTGACTCAAGAGTAAAATGGAGTAACAACAAACTTATCGCGAGAGCCCTTTTAAAGATTAACAACCTTCTAGCTTAGAAAATGCCAAAACGAATTGTGTAATTTTACATCAAACGCGCTAAAAAAATTTTTGCAGTTCTGATCCGACGAGCTAGAAAAATTCCACCTCACGCGTTCCCGTGGAATAGCAACGTAACCAACATAAAAAATTTATTATTTATCAAAAAAATAAATAATCAATACACTCGCAACATATCGATTAGCGATGGTAAAATTGTCTATTTTTACTACAATCCGGTACCACCACGATCCCGGTTCCCTGTATAAAATCAGTAACAACATCGACCTCATATGATTACATTTGGTTTATTATTTAGTTGACATGGAAACTAAATATCACCAAGCTATACAGCTAAATGTAAATTTGTGTCAGCGTATTTTATTGAGATTATCTTATGTTTTATACACTGATTGGCAGGCAACGGTATTTAGAAAAATAGGAAGGTTTTAATGAGTTCGCTGGTATCAGACGTTATAAAATCAGGCATCCTATCACTGGATAAAACCGATTTGGAGCAACTGCTGGGCGAGATAAAACAATGTGCTTTAAAGGGCGAGTTTGACGAACAGAAACAGATCTCTCCAGACATCATCGAGCGTCTGCGTCAGGCAGGTTTATACCGCTCCCTGGTGCCGAAACGCTTCGGCGGAACAGAGTCCACCCCCGCTGATTTTTGCCGGCTGATTGAATGTATTGCCGAGGCAGATGGTTCTGCTGGTTGGGTGGCAAGTTTCGGTATGAGCCCCGTCTACCTTTCAGCATTGCCGCTGCAAACACTTTCCACGCTTTATAACACGGATCGAGGCGCAGATTTGATCTTTGCCGGCGGTATTTTCCCCCCTCAGCCGGCCTCCGTCGTTGACGGCGGCATGAGATTCAGCGGTCGCTGGAAATATTCCAGCGGATGTCTTGGCGCGGATATTATTGGCGTCGGCATAGAACCAACGACCGAAGGCAAAAAAGATCTGCCAAGAATCGCGGTCATACCGCGTTCAGCAGTGAACATCGATCTCACCTGGAACACCGTTGGTCTCACAGGAACAGGCAGTCACGACTTGGTGGTCGACGATGCCTTCGTGCCTGAAGACTGGACGTTTATCCGGGGCGGTAAATCCAACCTTGATGAACCATTGTTTCATTATCCCTCTTTGTCTTTCGCTACCCAGGTACTTTCCGTAGTTGCAATTGGTATCGCCCGGCGGGCCATCAATGAGGTCAGAGGATTATCAGGCCACAACACTTCAATAACCGGCTCCCCCCCTACCTATCAACGACCAAGCGCAAAAATTGATATCGCCAAAGCGGAGGCCAGCCTGCAATCACTAAAGGCTTATTTCTATGATTCCATTGACAATGCATGGGCATACGTATTACGCGGCGAGCCGGTTCCGGCGGATAAAATCAATATGCTCAGGCTTTCCAGCACGCATGCTGTGCGCGAGGCAGCAAAGATCTGTCGTAACATGCAGATGCTTATGGGCATGTCCGGTATTGTCAAAAACAATGCCGTGGCCAGATGCGTCAATGATTCACTGGTTATTACACAACACGCTTTTATGGGGGAAATGACCTATTTAAATGCGGGTTCGATGCTTTGCGGTCAGGAACCCTCACCTGGCTATTTATAACTCACGCAACAACACTTTTTTCTAAAATTCATTTGAGATTATATTTTCCGGAAGGCCCTTACATGTTTGATGTTAACGAATTCCGCAACGGCATGTCGATGCTCGGGGGAGCGGTATCTGTAGTAACGACGATACATGAACAAATAAAGTATGGTATGACTGTTTCTGCGGTCTGCAGCGTTACCGACTCTCCGCCCTCATTGCTGGTATGCATTAATCAAAACGCCTGGTCGCATGATTACTTTAAGTCCAGCGGTATTCTCTGCGTGAATGTGCTGTCATCTGCACATAAAACGTTGTCATGCCGTTTTGCTGACAAACGTATTTCAATGGCGGAGAGATTTAACACTCACTCATGGAGTGTATTAAACACTGGCGCGCCGGCTCTGGATGATGCCCTGGTGAACTTTGACTGTAAAATCAGCGCAGTAAACCAATGCGGCAGCCACAGTGTATTCTTCGCGGAGATCAAGGCGATTCGTATCGGTGATAGTAAGGCTGCGCTTATGTACTTCGATAGAAATTATCATGACCTGCCCATACTTGCTAAAGCAGTGGATGGATTAACGGCCTAACCGCCTGCATTAATTGTCTAAAACGGCTGCCATATATAAAAAAAACCATTATGGTTCTGGTAAATTGTGATACATCGTTTTAAGTAGTGAATTAACCTTCACTATCTGGTTTTCACTCATGCCAGAAAAACTTTGTGCAAACAAGACAGCCGTTTCTTCCTCAACCAAATGAATCAGCTCTTCGCCTTTAGGAGTCAGGGAAACAATGGTCACTCGTCCATCATTTTCCATCGGCCTAGTGTCTAAAAAGCCGGTGTCTTTCATGCGATAGATAATTTTAGTCGCCGTAGGCAATTTACACAGAGCGTGAGACGCAATGTCGCTGATGCTAATGTGATCCTCTTCCTTTAAGGAAAATAAGATACGGTAGCGGTTTAAATCAAGATCGAGCTTTTTTAAGATTTTTTCCATCGCCTGACTATAACGGTGCGACGTCATTGCGAGCCAATAAAAGGGGAAATTCTCTTTCTGAAACTCGCTGCTGGCAGGATGATATTTCTCAATCGATTTTTTTACCTTGATCATGATTTACACTACGCTCCAACGACAAGTCTCTATGCCATTAAATTTTTTCTGATTAATCATAGCACAGCCTTCCATGCTAAAAAATCATAAGCTTCAACGCCCTAATCGGTCTCGTCAGCAAAAATCATGCTCCCTGTCATAGTATTCTGTTCCACCTATTCAACAATTGGAATTGAATGCGCGCGAGTATGACATTGGTGCGGTCGCCTCAGACCCAAGTAATTTCTGTACTAAACTATATTGATTTCCGGCAATTCTTTTTCTTGCAGTTGTGTGTCGCGTTCTGTCAGCGATTCCTGCAAAACTTCCTCAAAATATGCGGCTTCTACAGGCATTTGTTACTCTCCCGTTTTCTGTACGTTTTGAATATAACCAAGGGTGATAGCAACGCAGTGATTACCTGCGCTAACTTCCTCAACCTAGTAACCCAAGTCAATATTGCCTTTGGCTGTTTTCGTGACTTTGCCCGCGTCTTTACCTGTTGCGACAATGTACGTTTGTCACCACGAGCAAAAGCATCACCTGCAACCGCTGAGACAGCTACACAATCACCGTGAGAAAAGTGCCCCACGTTAACCTGTTTACTGTGAGGGGCTTTGTCGCCATAGATATCGCGAACGATAATGCCGTGGATCTGGTCGGTAGCTTTTTCAATCCCTTTGATACCGCCATCAGGATTGACCGCCGCGAATGTGCCGTACAGCAGATCTGTATCGGTGAGGTTTTCTTCACCCCATATTTTATCATTAGAGCTTGATGCAACAGGGGCGGAGTCAACCAGTAGATGGCCAATATTGCTACGCGGCTTGGATGTCGCCTGAATAGCCGTATAGGTCGCGCCGATCTCTTCATCTGTCATAGCCTTAACCTGCGCATCGGTGAATACTTGCGTGCTCAATAGCACCTGGGTACGTACATCACGCGCTGATTTAGCATCGTTAAAATTGACTTTCGGGAAGCGTGATTTTTCATCGTTCAGCGTAGAACTCGCCTCGCTTTCTCCCTTGAGTTTTTCCAGCTCTTCTTTGAGTGCTGTGTTTTCAGTTTTTAGTTGTTCGTTTTCAGCTTCCAGAGCTGCTATACAAGCCTCCTTATCGTCTGTGCCACCTGCATCACCCTTGTTAGGATCGGCATCAGTTGGAGGTGGCGCTGTGCTACCTTTTGAGGCTTCCAGTTGCGCTTTTAACTCCGCTAGCTGTGTAACTATTTCCTGCGCTTTTGCCGTGGCCTCCGGCGTTGCATTGCCTTCCAGTTCTTGCAGTGTTTTTTCCAGTACCGCAATCATGCCAATCAATTCGTCTTCGGTTAGCGGCTGCCCCTCCGCATCCTTGACTCGCTTACCTTTAAGTAAGGTTATGATATCTTTTAATGTTTTACTCATTGGGTTACCTTTTTTGTCATTTAATCGACAGGAATCACCTAAGCGCCCTTCCGCTACAACGGCAACATGATTGCCGCGAATGTTGATTTGATACAGTTCACCATTGCGCTCTATGAGTTCAGCAGGCTCATAACCAACCAACAGCTCTCTAATGCCTTTTTCTTCCAGCACCTGAATGGCATTGGCATCTTTCAGGTAGGCATCGCAAACCAGATAATTACCATCAGCCCTGATATTTTGAATGTGACCGATAGTCTTATCTTTCCACTCATCAGCATTTACCTCGCCACTGTCCGGATGAGTCAGTGTCAGGGTGAGGCCGTCAAAGGATTTCAGGGTTTCAGGTTTGGAGAGTTCTTCAAGAGTGCGGTGAATAGTGATTTTTTTATTGATGTCTTTTCCGGTTAACCCGATTTCATGCCCGTAATATTGCACGGGGCCAGCACGGGTTATCCGCGCAGTGGTCACAACGTAACCCTGCGATGTTCGTTTCCACGTCATAATTGATCCCATGAAACTTTAGGTAACGCCACGCAGCGGCATTGATAATCAGTGCCCGGAGTGCCTTCATAGCCTTTAATGCTTGCCCGTTTTTTCCATGTGTTGCCGCCATCGTCTGAGTAGACAGTCGGATCGGAATACTTGCAGGTTTTCCCATTCAGCACAGAATGACTGTTACGTTCTCTCTCATCTCCCGCACCACCCCATTCGTACAAGTCTAAACCTAACGCCTGACTGCGTGTTTCTGTCAAAGCCGAGTTGAGTTTTGCTGTCTGGTCACGGGCAATGAATTTCGCCCGGCTTTAAGTTAACACCATTCAGTTAAAGAATTACCTGCTTAGATCAATTGACTGATCCTCAGGTTAATTCAAAATACCCTCATCACTATTAGGTCATGAGGGTATTTTTTGGCTTAATCATTGGTTACTCGATACGGAGACATTTGCTGCACCTGAGTCATTATCGACGTTTCAGCAATCTATACCGCTTGAATGGATTGAACAGGCCCTTGAATCCACACAAAAATTCAGCGTTCGACGACGTAAGTTACCGGCTGAACTCGTGGTTTGGCTTGTCGTTGCCATGAGCCTTTTTCGTGACCGTTCCATCACCGAAGTGGTCACGAAATTGGATCTCAGTGTACAAAATAGCGCCGGTGAAACCGTCGCGCCCAGCGCAATCCCTCAGGCGAGCCAGAGACTGACTCACGAACCCTTAGCTAAACTGTTTGACATCACGGGCTCGCACTGGGTTAAGCAGGAAGACAGTCACGATATTTGGCACGGTTTAAGGCTGTATGCTGTCGATGGGACTCAGTTCAGAACCGCCGATACAGGCGAGCTTGACCACCATTTTGGTCGGATTAAATACAGTGCAACAAAAACAACGGAATACCCGATTGTCCGATGATGTGCACTCAGCTCATTACGTAGCCGGCTGGTCCGGGATGTGGCGTTTGGCCCCAGTTTTCAGGGGGAAGTCACGTATGCTAAACAGTTATCCACCCGGCTCACGGATAACTCACTGACGCTCTTTGACCGATGCTATTTGAGTGCTGAACTGTTGATAAACTGGCAGAGGACACACCCTACCAACCACTGGCTGGTGCCGATAAAACGCAATACAAAATACACGGTCATAGACACCCTCGGTGCTAATGATTTTTGGATTGAGATGGCGGTTTCTGCTCATGCCCGTAAACTTGACCCCAGCTTGCCGACACATTGGCGTGCCCGGCTCGTGCTCTATCCGGAGCCGGTTGGAAAGGATCATATTCTCAGTGTGCTGTGTTCACTCACTGAGCCGGAAGCGTATCCCGCCCAGGATATTCTGGATGTTTACTTTGAGCGATGGGAAATCGAAAACAGCTATGGCGAAATCAAGCATCAGATGTTAGAAGACCACATTCTGCTGCGCAGCCAGTCAGTGAACGGGGTTATTCAGGAAATATGGGGAATTCTTCTGGCTTACAATTTGGTGCGAGTCGAAATAAGCCGTATAGCCGCAGAGGCTGGCGTCTCTCCATTGCGTATCAGTTTTATTATGGCATTACGGGATATTCAGGATGAAATTTTATGGTGTGCGATTGCAGCTCCCGGAACTATTCCCAAAAAACTCAGGGCACTGAGGGAAAGAGTGATACGGTATATTTTGCCTGAAAAAAGAAAACGGCCCAAAAGTTGGACCGTTCGTATGTCGAAGACTCTCTACTCTATTCGATCAAAACATTCTTAACTGAATGGTGTTAATCTTTACGGTGGCTTTTCAATTTCCCGTATCACCCGTTTATCCAGATTGCATTGCTCAACTACCGTTACCCTTTCTTCTCTTTAAAATAATAACCAATGATAAAACCAAGCGATGTGCCAAGGGCGCCAATGATCACAGATAACACTTTATCCAGCTCCAGTAACTTTATAGAGGCTGCCATTTCCATCATTCCTTGTTCATTTAGTGTCTCAATCCACTTTATTGCCAGATGGTTGTACCCCAGCACAAATATAAAACACCCAACGATTAAAGCAAAAAATCCCCATAAAAAATGAAAGGTCAAATTAATTCTGGCCTTATCATCTCGATAAGTTTTATCTCTTAACCCTTCTTCTTCGGTGCTGATATCATTTTTACTTTCTTGAGATTTTTCTTTTGCATTAGAAATAATGTTATTAAGATCTGCAACTGTCATAATTTCGCCTTTAACTATCAGAGCTATTGCCTATTTTTCTTATTGCTGATCTATAATCCTTCATCAATGAAGTTGAATACTCATTGACATGGCCTATACTCGTTAAAACCACCTTACCGTATTTTTGCACTTTAGCTATGAATTCTTGGTGTTTCTCATCATGTCCTAACAGTCTTTCAATCTCAGCCATTATTTCTAGTGATTTATCTGACAATAAAAATATATCATCCATCAGTTGATCGCTCTTTTCTCTGTATCGAGACAAATCATCCAGTATCTCTTTTTTACTCACCATATGTAATTTCCAGAGCCGCCAAATTGCAAACAAAGGAAAAAATATAACATGCAAAATCCCTATGCTCAGATCTTTTATGCTGGAACGATAACTTAATCTAATTTCTGGGTTGTTCATCATTTACCTCAATAGTCTTTTTACTGATACTGACTCCTAATATAATCCTGCAAATATCTCAGTTTTGTCCGCCGCTGATGATGCCCTCTTGGATATCGAGAACAGTTGATCCAGTTTCTCTACTGAGTTCGACGGTGGTTGCATCGCCCACGCCGCCGGAGGTAACAGTTTTAGGCTCGGGGCAGACGGCCTTGGTGCGCAACCTACGACGGCCAGCGGCAACATCAGCCCGAAGAGTGTCAATTTCAGTCTTGACATGGGCAAGTTCCTGAGTGTGTTTGGTGTCCAGTTCGTGCACATGTTAATGTACGTGTTCTAGTAGGTGATAGTGTCGGTTAATTGCTGAATTTCAGTTAGCTGACGTTCATTGATCTGTTTCTGTTCGGTGTACTCAGTACAGTAATAACCCCCAATATACAGCGTTATCCCCAGAGCCACTCCCATACCGCAGATAACGTAAAATCTCATTCATCCAGTCCCCAGCACGTTATTTCTGATTCCTGAACACGCCGCTCTACCTGACCGTAATAGCCGTTCGCTTGGCCTTTGGTCTGCCTGCAATCTTTACCGCCGTCAAATATCCAGCGCTGGATTTCAGCACAGGCACCTTGCTTATCCCCACTGTTCAGCTTCCGGTAGAATGTGGAAGAGAAACATTTGCCGGGGCCAATGTTGTACGGGCAAAAACTGGCAATGCCTGCGATTTGAGGTTCGGTTAGTGGAACTTTGATATTGGCTTTTACCCATTCAATAGCCCGCTGAGCCTCAATCCGGTTTAATTCATCGCACTGCTGAGTCGTCAGCGTCATGCCACGACGAACGGGAACGCCCTCTATCCGAGTGATACCACGACAAATTGTCCAAACACCGCCAGCGTCCCGATATGCCGATAGCCTATTACCCTCCTTCTCATCGAGGAAATGAGAGAGGATTGCTGAGGCACCCGCACCGGAAATAATCAGACCAATGACCGCAGCCGTTAATTTAGTCTTGGTCTTTGCCATTACGGTTAAACTCCTTGTGTTTGTAGTACCAGTTCACGGCAAATGTACCGACCGTGCAGATAATACCGACGATAATTGCCCAATCGTTCAACGATAGAGCTCCCAGCATTGCAGTAAATGCGCCCCATCCGTAGGCAGAGGGCTAGTGTATTTATCCATACGCATATTCCACCCCATCTGAACAATGGGCGTCCGTGGGGTGAACGATGGTTACCCCTGTGAGTTGATGTAAATGGGATGCCAGCCGCAATAGCGATACTGAGGTTATGGGAGTGATTGCGGTGGCAAATTCGATTAATACATTGATGGTCACTTCTTGTTTTCGCCCCTCAAATGAGGAAGGAAAAACGGAAAGTGGCGATAAAAAAAGCTACGCCGAAGCACAGCCTTGAGTTTGGTTTGCGAAATCGAATAACTGATTTAATCAATCCATTTAATATAAACAGTTTTAGTCGGATCGCCTTGCTTCAATATGGTGCCTAACTTTTTGCCAACAGAGTTGCCTGTATAATCGTGAATAAAATATTCTCTATTTCCATCATCTGTTTTTCTTCCTTCTAGGGGCTGTTGACGTTTTGAGTTCACCATTTACTCAACCCACATCGGTAACCATATAATGACAAACGCCAGTGCCAACATACTGGCGTAATTTCGCGCCAATTTATCGTATCTTGTCGCAATAGCTCGAAAATGTTTTATTCTGGCAAACGCATTTTCGACCAAATGCCGATAACAGTATAAAACTTCATCAATACTTTTATCGGGTTTTCGGCTATTTTTTCGATAGGGAATGACCGTTTTTGAACCTTGTTTTTCAACGAAATCTCTGAAAGTACCGCTATCGTAACCTTTATCCGCGATCACAAAATCGGATGCGGGTGAATGGGTGACCAAACTTTCTGCATGTACAATGTCGTGCGTTTGACCCCCTGACAGCTCAAAATGGACAGGCAAACCATAACTGTCTACGGCCAAATGAATTTTAGTCGAACGTCCACCTCGACTTTTACCGATGGCTTTATCTTCTGTTGAAGCTGCCCCTGAGCTATGTTGATGAGCGCGGATAATACTCCCATCAATGAATAACCATTCGGTGTCTGTATTTTCAGATAACAATTTGAATAATAATTCAAAAACACCTTTCTTTGACCAGGCGTTAAAGCGCTTAAAAAGCGTATTCCATTTGCCAAATTCATCGGGTAAATCCCGCCACGGACATCCCGTTCTCATTCGATAAAGGATCCCTTCGAAAGTCAGGTAATGCGCGTCTTTGTGGTAAATACATCCATATTGTTGCATTAATACAGCTAGCGTATTCCATAAAGATTTTGATAACATTGTTCTTGGCATGATGAGCTGGGGTAATGGTTTTTTCGCGAAGACAATGATACCAGATCATCCAGGGCAAGAGCGTGAATGCTCACTTCTTGCCCAATACCGTAAATCCTGCGACTAATACCTTGTCCAGATAGTTAATATCCATGCTCGCAAGCCGTTGTTTTCGGCGAATACTCGCTTTTTTGGTTGTTTCTGCCCGCAACATATTGACACTGATATGACGCATACATCCCAATATTTCAGCCGATTCTCCCCGATGGATAAGGCAAGCATCTTCTCCCATAGTGACATCAAGAACCCAATGTAATCGTGTTTCGATCCCCCAATGGCTCCTGACAGCGGTCGCAAATTTATCCGTGTTTAGCTCCGCTGAACTGATGTAATAACGATAATCGAGCGACTCTTTTCCTTTATTATTAATTCGATACCCGATTGCTACGCCGATGCTTTTTAAGTTTTTCCATTCAGGAAATGGTTGAGATAACGCTTGTGCAGACAATACATGATATTCACGCGCTTCTATACGACCATGCCCTTGTTCTATCGTGATATTTTCGGCATGACTCACTGCTGAGACTTGCGCAGACAACGCCTTCTTGACGGCGTGATACAGCGTTTCCTGATTGCCTTTCACCGCCAGAAGATAGTCACCTTCTTGCTGCACAATTTGTTCCGCAATCTTCGTTTGACATCCCATCGCATCAATCGTTATCAGGCAGCCTTTGATATCCAGCAAACGGAGGTTTTTCACAAACTCGTTTTTATTTGGAATATCCGCGCCATTCTTGGATTTTTCCAGCCAGCCTTTGGCAACAATTGCCTTTATCGCTACCGATAATTGATTTAGCTTGCTTTTATCTGGTGTAACACCAGCTTCTTTCAGCACATTCAGCAATTCCGCCTGAATCTGGTTAAACCATTCTTGCCCTGGATAACTGGCACTTAATCCAGCGCCCCCTTCAGTAAACCACTGGGGTGTGGAATTATTGGTTGGGGTGATGGCAGGCATCACGCTGATACCTGACGGGTTATCAAGTCCGAACATCGTTATTCCTCACTCATAAATAAAAACAAATTCAGTTTCGGCTGGCGCATAACGCTCCAATAGACATTCCAGATCGGCAGCGTCAGCAATGCGCAGGCGTTGCTGGCAGTTGTCCAGAACGGTCGCAAAATGTGTCTGCCGATCGGCTACATGGACAAACACGCGAAACCAGTTGATATCGGGGTAAATAGGATAATTACAGTCGCGCAGACAGTGATGGGGGTAACGTTCTTCCAGTTTGACACGATAGCCACGGTCGGCGGCTAGTCGTTCATAGAACTGATTACACAAGCTGCCGGACATAATTAGCTTAGCTTTGACGGCCTGGCGGCGGCTGTTAATTGATGATTCTTTGTCAATGCTACAGTCAGGCAACCCGGCAAACTCTTCCCAGTCTTCCAGTAACATAAACGCCCGGTCGGCGTAGATCTCTTCTAACAACGCGGCATTAATGGCGTCCACCCGGGCAAACTCTTCCCCGGTTGCCAGCATCAGCTTGGCCAGATTGCCGTCAGGGTCTTTTGACCAGGCTAAACCGTTCGGTAGCAATTGCAGCCCGGCGCGTTGGTAATCTTTGGCTGTCATCGCCATGTGATCTCTCCCAACACGAAAATCTCATTTTCTACCGCATGAATATCGCTGGCCGGGCTGATTACCGTGTTATCAATCTCACCCGGTGTGTTAGAAACCGTTGCACGGATTTCAGACAAGAAGGAAAGACCACCGGGACGCAGGCTTTCCAGATAGATTTTTAAGTTCGCCTTAACAGCATTACGCACTTCTTCCGTATTGGGGGATAAACGAATAACAAAGTTAATGACTTTTGCAATGGGACTCATCACGATAAGTTCTGCGCCTGTGGTCTTTCCTTCCACCTGGTTGGTCACCGGATTGATATGTCCGGTCAGATAGTCGTTGACTCTGTTTAGATCGTCTGCACCGGGGAAGATATTAGGCTCTTCATCCATGACGAACATCACACCGACCGTACCATGCCCACGATAGCGGGGAATACACCAGGCACGGGTGACACCCGGTATTTCCAGCGCCCAGCGTTCATAGTCATACTGGTTACCCCCTGACGGCGGATATTGCACCCGGAACAACAGTCGGGAACGTAGCGAATCAATAGACTCTTGTTCAGCACCGCCGCCGATATATCGACAGATAGCCTGCGTTTGCACATTCACCACAGGCGAAATTAATTCCAGTGGCACGCTTTCAGCCGTGTTCCCCTGGCGACCTGCCTCAATAGCGCTCACAGAGACGGCGTTATCACCGGTCACAGCATAAACAATCTCAGTAGATTCAAACGTGATACCATCGGGACGCTGCCAGCGTGTCCCGTCGGGAATTAACGTATCCGCCGAAACGGTTACAGTTAATGTGCCGTTGGCATTCGTGGCCGCTTTGCGCCAGACGCCCCAGAACTCGCAGTGTTCCAGCAACTTATCATCATCGGCAAGATGCGGAACCACCTGACGGCTGGTCCAGGCTAAGTGGTCATGCAATCCGGCAGCATTGCCGGCATTGGCATACGCGATAGCATTGGTTGCCCTGAATGCGGTACGGGCATACGTTCCCCGCAACCGGCTTTCAATATCAGCCTGATTTCGGGCAATCAATTTTGACAGTGAGGGGGCGTTATACGGCATTTAAATCCTGCTTAAATGGGTTTTAAAGGGAATCGGCAGCACGCTGCCATCGAATAACGTGAGAGTGACGGTCAATAGCAAAACACCCGATTCAGGTGCCGTCGCCTTAACGTCAATTTTTTTCACGTGACCATCCTCAATCAGCCAGGCCAGTGCCTCGTCAGCATAGGATTTGGCACGGTGCAGAACGGCAGCCAGTTGCTTTTCACGGGCGAGCAGCCAAAGCCGGCTGCCAATGGGACGGTCGTTAAAGGTATCGCCCCACCAACCGCGCCTGTCAGTGCCTGCACCTGTGGGTAGTTCGTCTGAGTCCAGCGCCCGACGGTCAGTGAATAATGAAATGATGACCGCCGTGCTGAATGTGGTATCCAGGGCAATATCCGCATTATCGATAACAATATCTGCACCGTTGATTTGCCACTGTAATGCGATATCATTGGTTGCATTCATCGGGGTTTGCTCGTACTGTATCCGTCATGTTCAGTATGGGTATGGTTTTTACCACTCGTTTGGCCTGACCCTGACAGATGATCTTTAGCCTGACTGACGCCGACTATATCCACATTGCCCGTAAATTGGGTTTGTGGCGTATCAAACACAATATGCTCTTCAGCCACCACCTCCAGCCGTTTGCACTGAACGCGAATAACGCCATTTTCGGTCAGCAGAATGTGATGCCCTTCCAGATGATAGACGGCACTGTCCCCACTCTGAAGGTTCCCCAGACGGCAACTGCGGTTATCTACGGCAATGGCAACCAGGTGCTGGCGAACGCCGCCCACCGACACCACAATGGCTTCGCTACCCGCGGGCGGAACACTGGTCTGCCCGTAGTTCTGGAACCGCTCGACATCATCCGCCGTCTCTTCAGCCAATAACGATACCTGAATATTTTGTTGCTTGAGGGCATCATTAACGACGTTCACTACGCCACGTGATATCAGCAGTCGGATACGGCGGGACAGGCTCGCGGTAAATTTATTGAATTGCGCTATCATGGTTTCCACCTGACATCTTGTTGAACTTTCTTTTCTGGGTCGGCGGGTTCGGTGAATCCATCGCGGGGCATCAATTCCAGCCGGGTTATCGTACCGTTATCGCTATCCAGCAGGTAATTAACGGCAACGATCAACAATGGATCATCGGGAAATCCTGCTTGAGGAGCCTGTAATTGCACCATTTCATTGGGTTGCCAGAGTTGGCCATCCGGTTTAAACCAGCCCCGAACACCCACGGTTGCAGTTGTGGAATGCGCCATTGCCCGCTTTTGTTCCCACGCTGCGCGGGCGGTGCCTTTGGCTTTCGTCATGTTGTCATCGGCCAAAAAAATAGTCGGGCGGTAACGGGTAATGGCAGGATCTCGCGCATCCATATAAATGGCCGTTGATTGTACCGGGGTTTGGGTTTCACCCCAGCGACCACCCGCCGCCGATGCCCCTTTGACGCGGTAGAGACTAAACCGCTCCTGCCAGGATAATGACGTATCCAGGGTTTTGATTTTGACGCCAGTATGCTGGGTATTGCCCAAGACTAACGCGGCTACGGACTGACTGCCTGCGGTGGTAAAAACCAGTTCGCCTGCGGCATTGCTGGTGACTATCACGCCCCGATGCCGAGCCGCTCGGGACAGGTTGTCAAAAACGGTTTCACCCGGTTCGATCTGCCACTGACGAAATGCGGTAGCGGCGGCGGCATCCTTAACCAGCCAGCGAACGGTAACCCCGAACGGCTGGCACAGATCTTTGGCGATGGTTTCCAGACTGACATTGCGCCACTGGCCCTTGCCATGCATGGCGGCACAGTCAACCAGGTCGCCGGTCTTGTCCCGGCCGGATAATGTAATCGTGCGTTCATCCGTATTAATACCGACGTCAACCGCGTCAACATAACCCGTCACCACCCGCTGGCCGTTGATTGCCAACTGGCAGGCATGACCGGGCGTCAGTACCAGCGGTGAATCAGTGTTTCTGACGGTAATGCCCAGACTAAACTGGCCGGACATGTCTTCCAGACTGCGGGTGACATCCAACGTTTTCCAGCCGGAATAGATTTTATTGCCCAGAATCAACTCGATGGTATTAGCCATAGATCACCTCAACATCTACCCCACCCGAGACGAACGCGGGGTGACGAATGCCATTGCGGCGGATAAATCGGTTAATTTGCGCGACACTGCCTGTCTCGCGGTGTAGTGTGACCAGGGCAGGTTCAGTGCCCATCACCTGAACAGATCGGGCGGTGGGTAAGGCACTGGCCGTCACCTGTACTTGTTGCATCCAGACAATACGAAAATCACGTAACTGGTCTGATGTACGGAACCAGCCTAAATCCCCGGTTTCGACTATCAGTTGCATGAAGGTGTCTCCAGTTCGGCAATGGTCTGGCGAACATCCGCCACGGTTTCTATCAAAGGAATGAGGGTATTTTGAGCCAATTCTGGGATAAAAGGCGTGATACCGGAAGTCATTGCAGCGACACCTGGAGTAACTGTTGTACCTGGGGTAACTGTTGTGCCTGGAGTAACTGTTGTGCCTGGAGTAACTGTTGAGCCTGGAGTAATCGTTGTACCCGGAATAACCGTTGTGCCAGGAATACCAGGAATAAATGTACCCCGTGCTTGTAACACACCATTAACAGATTGCAGTGGTATGAAACCCCGTTGAGACAGTGCCCGCGTTAACGCAGGCGCCAGTTGCTGACTCCGTGCAGTCGCGGCGGCCGCATTCAAATTTAAGATGGCTAACTCTTTTGCAATAAAAATGCTTGTCGTGGTATTTATCACATGCTGAAGCTGGGCCACTGCGGGCACATTGGAGCGAAATTGTGACTGAATACCACTGGACGTTTTACGTAATGCCCGATGGGCAATGTCGGGTGTGGCAACCTCGGCCATGCCGGAAATCAGGTCGCTGATAGTGCCAAACAACTGTGCAGGCGCATTGATCAAATTTTTCAGGGCACCTTTCAATCCCAGCGCCGCACCCAACAATTGATTCATACCCGAGTTAGCGGGCAGACTGCGAATGCCGTTAACAATGGTATTGATGGTATTTTCAATGGCGTTCAGACGTTCAGTGGCCTGATTAACCGTATCCTTAAATGTTTCCCAGTTCGCCGTAATATCCGCCAGTATGCTGTCGGTCAACGATTCACCGTTCAGTTCCGGTTGTTGTGCGACGATGGGCGCTGTATTATCGAGTGCCGGAACAAACGTCACGGAAAACAACGCAACCCCGCCGGTGTAACAAGATTCACGGACGGTGTAGGTTTCAATTTGCACCTGCTGTTTGCCGTAATACGGATGATCAATTTCACCGGGTTCGGCTTTTTCCAATGCAGTAATCAGGGCATCACGCTGCTCAAAATAGTTGTCACCGAATACGACTGCGGTGAATGAGTATTCCCGCGTACTCAAGCCCATATCTTCTGTTTCGCCATCATCCCGCAGCGGGTACTCATGACGAACGACCCGACGCCCACCGGACACGGTGGCATCATCAATGATATAAAATGGCACATTACGAAAGGTGCCTTTGCCCGTGCCGATGCGGCTGCGCCATGAGGTGTCATCAAACAACGTCATAAATTGATCAAACATTAATACGTTCTCCCATAGCTGTAGCCGGTGTTGACCCGTAAATCGATATTCTCCGCCTGAACGGATTGAGTTCTGACCCGTAAATCGTCAGCGGATTCAACTACGACGGTGATTTTACCCTCCGCAGGTTTAGCCGGCGGAGGCTCAGGTTGCTGCTGTGACACCGCCAGACGATCAACCAGATAATCCGGCCAGTTTCCGAAGGCGTTTGGCCGTTCGTTCGTTAGATACGGTGGAGGTTTAACTCCCTCTGTATTGGCGTTCTTATCGAGGTCATCCCACCAATTGTTCGGAGGAACAGGCCAATCCGGTTGTTTTTCGGTAGGAGCGGGTTTTTCATCCGGCCAGTTCCCGGGTAAGTTTGGTTGTTCTCCCGTTAAATACGGTGGAAGTTTTACGCCCTCTGTATTGATCTTCTTATTGAGATCATCATCCCAGCTTCCCGTGAGGTAAGGTGATGGCTTAACGCCCTCTGTTTTGATCTTCTCATCGCGTTCATACCACCAATTAGTCAGGGGGGCAGGTAACCAGCCCGGTCCTTTTTCGGCATGGGGATATTCTTCATTGAGTTTGTCTAGATGTTTTTGTAATTTTTCTGTGCCTTCTTTATCAGATAAGAAGGGTAATGCATCAACAATTGCTGCGCCCCGTAGCATGTTTTGTCTACTGTTATTACGTCGATTGCCTGGTCCCCTATCACCATCATTACCACCGTTATTGTTGTTGCCATTGCTTTGGTCTTGCCAATTAGTCACATAGACAGGGACAACCTCAGTGCCATCACTACCAAGACCTCCACCACCATTACCACCAGCCCCTCCGGCACCCGGACCATTTTTGATGTACTGGGCATAGTTAAAGATTTTTTGTCCTGCCCGCCAGGCATAGCGGGCTGCCACCGCAGTGCCAATGGCCATCGCGGCTTTCTCAATCGTCGCGGCGTATTTGTCCAGCTCTTCAGGCGTCAGATCATTGATGGCATCCGCCAGTTCCTGAACAGGCTGAGCCAATCTGAGCTGTGCAAACCGCTCTCCCGCATTGGCAAGCGAAATTAAGGCGGCATTCAGGGTCTGGACGTTTTGGGTAGCTTTCTCTTCCAGCAATCCCGCCTGGATATTGGTCGGGTTGGCAATCGTTTTTGCCAAATCCCGCTTCTTAGCGTCAACAAACACCATTGCTAATTTCAGCGTATCGCCATCAAAAATTTCTTTTAGGTTACCTTCTTTTTGATAGGCGCGTTTGCCAATGTCAAACAGCAGATCAGCGGGTTGTTTCAGTTGCCCATTTTTATCTGTGGGTTTAATCCTGCCACGTTGCCAGAGTGTTTTTAATTTTTCCGGATCTTTAATGACGTCGAAATATCCCTGCACGGCAGCGGCGGCCTGACCTGGGTCATTAAATTCCGCATTGGCAACCCGGATTAAGGCCAGCATCTGCTGCTGGTCTGTCTGTGATTTCCACTGGGTATCTTTACCCAGTCCCCGTAAGGCACTGAGCTGGTCGGTAATATTGCCGGTGCCGTATTGGCTGGCTGATGCAATCCCATCCAGCCAGTGCTGCATTTTTTCCGGCGACTGGTAGCCAACATTAAACATTGCCCCCAGTTCTGTCCCGGCGGCGGTGGCTTCCATTTTGATGCCGTTGATACCCAGGGCCAGGTTATCCAGATGTGCCAGTGTCGCATCCAGATTGTTGGTCTGTTCCAGAAAGGCCGAGGCCGCCGTGGTTAAATCGTCGGTGGTCAGCTTACGGCGACCCGCTACTTTGGTGATGGCGTCATCCAGCGCATTGACCTGGTCAGCCGTCAGGTTATAACGTGTGCCCAGTTCGGTCATCTGCTGCTGGCTGTCGGCCACTTTCTTGGCGGCCATCGCCAGACCACCCCCGGTCACAAATCCCATCAGGCGGTTATCAAATTTATCCAGCAGTCCATTGGCCCCCGTGACCGCACTGGAAAACAACCGCATAGAGCGGCTGCCTTCAGCACCAAACCGGCGGATACTGGCCCCAAACTGGCGGGCGCGTTGGGCAACATTGCCCACCAAATCCACAATAAACTGGGTACGGTTACGTGTGGTCATTAACGTTTCTCCAGCCAGGATGAATACAGCCGCAGTTTCGGCAGGGATAACGCCAACGCCCAGGCAGGACCACCCCGCAGGCGCTGGCCAACATACAATGCAGTGCGTTCAACGGCACGAACGCACTGCAAACTATCGCCCCTCGGCGGCCATCCGTGCCGCCGTCTCCAGGGCTGCGGTGCGGTGCAGGTCAGCGTGGGAAGCGATCCGTTCCAAATCATCCTGATGCAGGGTTTTCAGCATATCTAACGGGATCGGGCCGTTAATTTTACCGATACGGGCAATGGTACGGCGCAGCAGTTCGTATCCCATCCGGGAGGGACTGGACAGCAGGGTGGGGCCATTGGCCGTGACCACCACCCGCTCGCTGGCCGCTTCGGCATCAATCAGGTCACCGGCGGTCAATGGGCGCAGCTCAACCTCAAATTGCAGTTCAGTCTCATCCCCCTTGCCATAAGCCAGGCCGTGTTTTAATTCAAAGTGCATTGCTTAGATCTCCTTACATTCCACGGCGATAAATTCGGCGGAAATTTCGCCCTTGCTGGTCAGCGTGGTATTGCCATCACACCAGGCATTGGCCAGCATGAATTTTTCACCCGTATCACATTCAAATGAAATGGTGGCATCAACGGCGTTCTTAATGGTAAACAAGCTGACACCCGGCCCCTGAGGGATAGTACAACTCAGCCGGGCTTCTTTGGGGGTCTGCTGCCAGCCGTAAACGCGGGCACCAATCACTGGATCACGGCTGACGCCACCCGGTGTTAATGTAGCGCCCTCTTTGGACGGCAACTCTTTTCCGTTGAGGTGAATATAGGCAATGCCCGTATACTGATATGGACCGGCCATAGGTGATATCCTCTTTATAAAATAAACTGGATGGCATGGGCATAAATGCGGAACTGGTTAACCAGGTCTGGATTGCTGCGCACGTTCAGGCGGTTACGGTCGTTTTTGTCCCGCTCCACAATCAGCGTTTGCTTGAACAGATCAAAATCTTCAACGAGTCCCGCAAATTCATGTTCGGTGAACAACGCCAGCAATTCCGTGCGAATGACTGACGGCGTCACCACCGCCTGCCCGGCACTGATACGGGTGCCGTCGTTCGCCAGTTTGTGGCGCGGGTATTTCTGGGTGATCCGCACCCGGGTGGCATAACGCAGATAGGACAGGGTCGCGATGGTTTCCACATCCAGATAACTGGGGTCAGGGTCGCCAAACGCATTCTGGCGGTACATGGTGATCATGCGTTCAATCTGCACATTACCGCCGGTATCCACCGTGAACGTGGAAATACCGTCATACAGCAATAAGTTGCGTTCGTTCAGCGCCCAACGGTCACCGCGTGCCGGGGGAAGAATGCCCGGCAATTGCAGCGTTTGCAGGGGACGCGCCGGATCAATACTCAGTGACCCGACAGCCACCCCGGCCAGCGTGGCGGCCCACAGGTACGGTGGCTGCGGCGAAATGCCCGTTGCCAGGGTGGAAAACAGATAATCATTGCGAGCCGTACCAAAGGTTGACGTTTGCGCCAGCGTGCCACGCTTCGCTATCCAGCACAGGCCGTCAATCATTTTCAGTGGCCCCCAACGGTGCTTCAGTTCGTCACGCAGCAGGTTTAAATTGAAAGTATCCGTAAACGGGTTAACGATATAGTTCCACCAGGTATCGCCAAAGGCGGTAATCGCCGGTGTCAAATCCGGGTTGCCCGTCGCGCCACTCAACGGGGTGATGCCGACATTGATCCCCGCAGGCAGCATCTCACCGTCGTAGTAGTTCACCCTGACATCAATATCATTGCCCGTGGCACCGGACCATTTGGCAGTTAACAGCACGGTATCAGAGAGTGACTCACTGCGGGCGGTCACCGACAACTTATCATTGGCGTTAATGGCATCCCGCACCTGGCCCGCCATCGCGCCGGCATCATCGCCCGTGTTGACCGTAACACGGACCGGCATACCTGCCACCATCAGGGCAATCTGGCCAGTCTGGGCAACCTTGCCCACCAACTGAATTTTGCCCGTGGCCTTCACCCCGTTGGCATCATCGTCAATTGCCAATCCCCACAGATCGGCGAAGGCGTTGCCCCGAATAAAGGCGCCGGCCATTTCAGCCAGCATAGAACCCCGGCCAAACGCCGCTTCAGCCGCACTGATGGAGGTAATACGGAACGGTTGCCCGGCAGGCACCTGGCCAGACGCCGTGCGCAAGCCTAACAACAAGGTCTTATGCAACGTGGGCGGGGTGCCGGTGACGGCGGCCGAATTATCGAATTCGATATAGCACAGTGGCACACGGATATTGGACGGGATGTCATTAAATGAGATCGTCATTATTGTGCTCCTTTCTTCAGTTTAAGCGGAACAACTTCAGTCACGTCGCCATCTTTCAGGCGACGCAGCCAATACGCGGTGCGGGGCTTGGGTTCCCCGTCAGCAGACAATGGCTGGTACGTATCGGGGTCACGGACAATCAGTCCGCTCACGGGTTTCAGATGCAGTTCAGTCATGGTGTTTCCTGTCCTGAATAGGTAATGAAATCAGGGCTTCCTGTTCGGGCGTGCCATCGGGTTGTGCCCATTGCTGGTCATGGGTGGCATAGTCATCCAGTTCGCTGGGATCAATGGGGTCAGGCAAGGGCTGCGGCGCATCAAAATAGAGGCCATAGACGGCAACCCCCGCCTGGCTCTGTGTATCGCTCCACAAATTGGCCACCTGCGTCAGGGTGAACGTGCCCGCCGGTGCCATCCGCCGGTTATTCAGCCAGCCTGTCAGTCGCTCGACGATTTGGTAAATCCCCGGGACATCGGTTTGCCTGCCGTTCAGGACCCGGGCGCTAACAAAGAGACCCCAACTGGAAATCGCGGTATTGCGGATCTCCCCCTGACGGCTGCCCAGCCAGGCGACATAGACCGCCGGTGCCGTATTAATGATGAGTTTGACGGCGGAATCACTCCATTGCCCCGGGTGGGTGTCCACCCGGCGCAGGGTGTTGCCAAACAACGCGGTGATGCCCGTTATCAGGCTGTCTGAAATATCACTGGTGATGGCCATCAGATAAATCCCCGCGATTTGGGGCGGCTCCAGACGCTACCGCTGCTGGTGATGATAGCGACATCCCCGCTGGCCGGACGTTCGGCTTCTTTGCTCAGCCCCAGACTGACATCACCCGCCGCCACTTTCTCCAGCAACCGGATAGCATCTTCCTGATCTTTGGTCGCTTTGTCTGTGGCTTCCCCCTCTTCCAGCGTGAAGCGGGCCAATACGCAGGCAATTCTGATCAACACAACCGGCACCGTTTTTAACGGCAATGTCGCGCGGCCATCGATATAACCATCAATGGTGGCGGCGGCATCATCCAGCGCAATCTGGATCAAATGCTCACGGGTACGCTGCAATGCTGCCGGTGACAGACTGTGAAAATCATCAATCTTGCTGTCGGTCAGGGTATTGAGTGCATCACGGCTATAACGGGCATGCATGTCGCTCAGTGTGGCGTAGCTCATTTATTGCCTCGTTTATCCTGCGTTGGCGATTGCTGTTCGGGGGATGATGAGTCCTTTACCGCATCTTCAATGTCTTGATTATCCAGCCCCCCTTTCGGGTCATCATCAGGATCTGCCGTGATAACCGTAACAGACAAACGGGGGTCAGCTTCTAGCGCCTGAAGGGTTTCCCGCGTAACGAACGGCAGGCTGTTTTCCCCGGGTTGCAGAACCAACCCCGCACGCCGGTAGCCATCATGCGCGGTATTGACAACCTTGATCCCCACCCTTTCAAGGGGCGAAAGGGTATCCAGCGGCGCAATATTCGTTTCATCAGACATAACATTTCAACTCCTGTTAGACCGGATTTAAACGGGGTGTAAACCCCGTTTAACACGTTACAGATAATCGCCGACAATCAGTTCCAGACGACCCTTCATTTCGTTGCTGACGGTGCCCCCCTGGCTGTCCACGGTCAGTTCACGCTCCAGTAACTGCGTGGCCTGTTTTTCCATAGACGGTGGCACCACCAGATGGGTCGGACGAATAGCCAGCGGGCGTCCGCCATCGGCTTTAAACCCACGCATAGCGGAAATCACTGACCAGACGTTATCCGCCGTCAAAGGGGCTTTAGCTGCATAAGCCAGTTGCCAGAAGGAATACCCCGCTTCGCAGCGCGTATCGACGCCATAACGAATCAACTTGCGCATGAAGTTCTGTTCGTCATCCACCTTGTCCATTGCCACCATTTCCGGTGCCTTACGCTGCTGGAAGATCACCGGCTTGATGGCACGGGAGCAGTCGAGCACAAACCACGGCTGCCCTTTGTAGCCGTCTTCCGCCAGGATATTGCTGACGTGTTTTGCGTCGCCTGTGCCATCCACTGTCGGATAAACCGGATGATCGGTGTCAAAGAAGTTTTGCTTGTCATAGCAGAACGTTTTGAAACCATTAGTGAGCGCACTGAAGCAAAGCTCATCCGGCTGAACACCCGCCGCACGCCCCATTTCGGTAAACAACGGGGCATAAATTCCCACGTTGTCATCTTCAATATCGTCGCGATCAACCCCGACCGTGCTTTCAAACGGGCGGTTAATCAACTGGTAGCCATGTGCCTGCATGTCATTGATAACGCGGTCACCGATCCATTCCCGCATCCCCGGGAATTTACCCAGCCAGCCATAGGTATTGGATTTGGTGGTACTGGGCACCACCGTGGCAATTTTTTCATACTGGCTCGGGGCATCGTCCAGGCCGTTCTGAAAGTCACCGTTCCAGCCCGTGAACAGGCTCTTGATTAACGCAGGAGTTACGATAGCCATTATTTTTTGGCTCCTTTTTGTTTACGTTTCAGGAATTCCGCTGTCGTCAGCCCTTGCAGGCGAGCGGCTTCTTTATCGGCGGCGGACAACACAGCTACGCGGTTAGGCTGGCGGTGTTGGGTGGTCTGGCGGTGGGTCAGGGCCGTGATACTGCGACGGCCGGAAATGGCGGCATTGAGTGCGGCGACGCCATGCTGACGATAGACACTGCGTAGGTATGGCACTTCCGCTGCGACAACCCGTCCGCTTCGGCGGGCAGCCGCAATAATGCTTTCTGCGCTGCCGCCTTTAGCATTGGCATTTAACACCGCCGCCTGACGGGCCAGCAGGTTATACGCACGGGCGGGCACAAATTGAGTTAAATCAACACCGTTCAGCGCTGCCTCTTCCAAAATTTGCTCCACTTCAGTGAGTTCAGCAGTGTTGTCATCAATCAGATTGGTGACTTCCGTGGAGATCGCGTCAGCGTCCGGGGTGGTTTCAATCACGGCCTGCGTATCCAGGGCGACCTGGGCGGACGCTTTCAGTGCCTCCAGCGCGGCCAGTGCCTGTGTCAGCAAATCGCTGACCGCTTCGTCGGTCAGTTCGGTGGTGTCTTCAGGCAAGGGGATGCCTAATAGCTCCAGCACCTGCAACAACATGTCATTCATGGGAAAGTCCTCTGTGATAGGGGATGGGGAAATCAGGGTATCCCGTTGCGCACTCAGGGCCGCGATGGATTGCATACCCGTCAGACCGGGATCATTGGTTAATGCGCCCATCCGCAGGTAGAGCGGATGGCCGGATTCGTTATACGGAAATACGGCCGACAGGTAGGCCCACTCGCGGTTATCCACGGCCTGCTGTGCTGCCGGTGTCAGTGACAGCCGGACGAATAGCCCAACGCCCTCGCGCCATTGCATATTATTGCGTGGGTCACGCAACCAGCCCGCCGCCCGCGCTTCCGCGCACGCCGTGGCATCACTATCCTGTTTCAGCGTTACGTGGTTATAGTCAAACAGCACGGGCTGGCCAATCGCCACCGTCGCCGCAATAAATTGTTCGGCAATGTGGGCATCGATAAACCACTGCCCGCCGGGCACATCGTCCGGGCGACCATCCCGGGCGCTGAAATACCCGGCAGGCAGCAGTTGATACCAGCCATCGGTACTGGCTGAGATCGCCGCACTTAAAATGGCGACACGGTTTTTTGGGGTTGGGATTCGGGTTTTCATACCGCCATTGTGAACGGCAAGGCAGTCAGGGTGGGTTTGTGGTAAATCACACCTTCACAGGGCAGGAAAAAGAAGAGGAATGAGACAAGTAACACTATAGCGCGTTTAAAACCCGTTTAAAAATGTCAGGAACCGTTTAAACGGGTTAAAGGCGAATCATTCCCTGTCAGCGGGGCTGTAGTGCCTCTGCGTGTTGCTGGTTAATGATATCCACGATATCGGCAATTCCCTGTCTGGACAGTCCCATATAAGGACGGGCAGGCACCGCCGCAGGACCGGGGGACATGGTTGGCAGGCCGCCCATTGATGGATCGGGGCGTAGATCTTATTGAACCCATCGCCGCACTCACGGCATCATAGGTGGTAGACAGCGACAATGCCAGCCCGCCCTGCGTGCGTTGCAGCATAGGTCCCGTGTGCCCGCGGGCGTCCAATTTTGCTTTATAGCGGGGTGTCAACGGTGTCCACGGCTGCCCGGTGGACGGGTCAGCCTGACGGGCAAAGGCGTCTTCACTCTCACTCGCCAATACCGCCGCCACTGCGCGGGTAATGGGGGTTGAATCCATTCCCAATTGCATCACGCGCTGAAAGGCCTGCTGAATATCCCGGTCATCAAACCGGACATCGAGTCTCATAACTGTCCCTCCAATAACGCATAACGCCCATTTTGTAAGCCCGTGCGTAATACCGCCAGCGGGATCGCATTAACTTCAACCA
>NZ_JBBMXF010000015.1:0-125922 GCF_037996785.1 Xenorhabdus thailandensis | reverse complement strand
CAGACTGCCACGTCGTCCGATCCCTGTTAGTTGTGCATCAGCCCCAAATTCCATGAACAGTGCAACACCTTGCTGGCGGGCAAACTCGATGGCCTGGTGATAACGTACCGTGTGGCGCATATGGTTACACCAGTAATCTGGTGAACCTAATTGCTCATCACTTGCCAGATTGGCTGTCAAGGTAGAAATGAGCGGAATTTCTCCCGATGCAGGTTGTAACCGACTGCAATACAGGGAAAAGTCTGCCAGAACAGGATCAAGCATGGCTGAATGTGCGGCACAGGCAACCTTAAGCCGTTGGCAGCGGATCTGCTGCTGTGCCAGACGTTGTGCCAGAAGCTCGATTTCTGTCTCAGTGCCGGCCCAAACCCAGTGTTGTGGGCCATTGCAAACCGCCAGATCCAAAGATAATGAATCAGTAACAGGACAAATATCTTCTTCGTTGGCAAAGATTGCCAGCATTGCTCCTCCCTGGGAGCAGTTTTGCATCAGTTTGCCGCGAGCGGCGACCAGCGGCATGATTTGTTCAGGCGTAAAAATTCCGGCAACAACGGCAGCTGCGAATTCACCAACGGAATGCCCGAGGACATAATCCGGTTTGAGCCCAAGTGCACGCCAATGGGCTGCCAATGCAATTTGATGTGCCACAATGGCCGGTTGTGCATATTCGGTAGTCGCTAATGCAGCATCATGCTCGCCGAACATAACGGCTTTTAATGGCAGCGCTAACTCGCAAGCACAGGCTGCACAGCAACGATCTAACATGGCGGAGAAAACCGGAGAGCTGGCATACATGGCTTTTCCCATGCCAGGCCATTGGCATCCCTGACCGCTGAATTGCCACAATTGCTTGTTTTCATTCTTAGCTTGTCCGCTAAAAATGTTCGGTGTTGGTATATTGCCTGCAAAAGCGGATAAACTGGCCGCATTTTTCCCTATATCGTGTGGTGATATTGGCAGCGCTAAACGCCAGGGCAGTGAAATATCGCGCCCTTGTAAGGCAGTCCAGGCCAGATCGGCATAACGTTCAGGGGTATTATTGAGCGCAGTCGCGTAGCGTTGTGCCAATTGACGCAATGAGGATTCAGAAGCCGCGGAGAGCAGCAACGGCGCTGTTGGTGAATGATTGACATCACGGCGGTGTAATTCTGTTGGCAATGATTGCACCACAATATGACAGTTGGTGCCGCCAATACCGAATGAAGAAACGCCGGCAGTTCGTAATTCTTGCGTCCAACGTTGTCCTTGTGTTGCCAGCCTGAATGGGCTTTCTTGCAATCGTAATGCCGGATTGGGTTGCTGTACATTGATTGTTGGAGGAATGTAACCATGCCAGACGGACAGAACCGCTTTGATCAAACTGGCAATGCCTGCGGCAGTATCGAGATGGCCGATGTTGCTTTTCACGGAGCCAAGGTAACAAGGCGGAACTGCTCCACTGCGGTCAGAGAATACAGTGCGTAATGCATCAACTTCTATGGGATCACCAAGGGGTGTTCCTGTGCCATGCGCTTCAATCATGCCGATGTCATCAATGCTGACATCAGCCAGTTGTAATGCTTCGCTAATCACACGGCGTTGGCCATTCACTGAAGGTGCAGTAAAGCCCACTTTTTCGTTGCCATCGTTATTAATGGCACTGCCACGCAATACGGCCATGATGGGATCGCCGTCGCGTAAGGCATCACTCAGACGTTTCAATGCAACAACACCAACACCATTGCCACCGTAGGTGCCATTTGCCTGGCTATCAAAAGGACGACAATGCCCGTCAGGTGAGAAGATCATCCCGGGTTGATACAAGTAACCACTCTCTTGTGGGAAAGAAACCGCCACACCACCGGCTAGAGCCATGTCACACTCACCGGAACGCAGGTTCTCGCAAGCCATATGTACGGCAACCAGTGAACTTGAGCAGGCTGTTTGTACGGTGAGAGCAGGCCCTTTCAGATTTAATTTATAGGCAGTACGAGTCGCAAGATAATCTTTATCGTTACTCATTAATGCCTGTAACCCTTTCACTTTGCCAACATCGGTCATCGCAAACTGTGACCACGAAGGCCAGGTACTGATCCGGCTGCTACCAAAGACACCGGTTTTCAGGGCGATATTTCGTGGCGCATAACCGGCATGTTCAAGCGCGTGCCAGGCTGTTTGTAGGAATAGACGCTGTTGAGGATCGAGCATTTCTGCTTCCTGACGCGAATAGCCAAACAGTGTGGCATCAAATTGTTCCGCGTTTTCCAGTATTGCCGCCTGATTGACAAAGTTTTCACTATCAATGACTTCAGGAGGAATACCTGCATCCAATAATGCTTGACGGGAAAGTGTCGTCGTACACTCAACCCCCTGTTGCAGGTTATGCCAAAAAGTATCGCTATTTGGTGCCTGCGGAAAACGACAGGCAAGGCCAATCACTGCGATGGGATCACAATTATCGTAGTGAGGCGTTAAGTTAGTCATTGTACAGCTCCTTTATGACGTTTTTCCCGTTGTTGCAGACGCTTTTGTTGTTGACGTTGACGAAGGGTAATCGACGGGTGGTTTCCGTCGGGTGTCTCTTTACGGCAACGCAAACTGAGCGTTTCGGGTGTCGGATAGGCAAATAAATCAGTAACAGCAAGATGCTGGAAGCCCGCATGTTGTAATTTGTTATGCAGTTGAATGAGCTGTAACGAGCTGGCTCCTGCCTCAAAAAAGTTCTGTTGTGCATTTATCGGACACTGGGTTACAGATAAAAACAGGCGTTGAATTTCACTGCATATTTGTGGATCGGCGCCTTCTAAGCGTGATGGTGCCATCGCCACAACAGGATTATCTGTAACGACTGTGTCTTGCTGGCGTGGCAGCAATTGCTCTAAAGCTGAATGCCAATTTTCCGGTTGTGTAACGAGCGTGCGCAATAGCGCCATATAGCTGTTGAACATGCTTTGTAACTGGTGTGGCTCAAATAATTCTTCGACTGCGTCCCAGTTCAGGCAAAGTTCACTGTCAGATTCGTAAACCTGGTGATCCAGCCAGATTTGTGGCGTTTGCGAGATCCCCCAAACCGGTTTCATCCATGATGAACGTGACAGGAACTGTCCTTCATGGGTTCCCAACGCACTGGTGAAAACGACTGGCATAACGGCAGCGTTGGGACCACGGCGCTGTGCCAGTTCGCGCATCACTCTGATTGCTGAAATATGGCGGTGATCCAGATCTTGCCATAGCTGTTGTTGCAGCCGACGCGCACTTGATAACCAGTTTTTCTCTGGATGCCAGGCCAGTAGTGACAATGAGGTGAAATCACCCAGAATATGTTTGATATCCTCATGCCAGTGTGGGCGATCAAACAGCGTCAGATTAAGGGTTAGCTCCGGTCTGGTACTGGATGCGGACAGAACGGTGGCATAAGCGGCAAGCAGGAGCGCAGAAGGTGTTATTTGGTGGGAGGCCGCCTGTTGTTTTAACTGCCCCCATTCCTGTGCAGATAACCGATCGCTATAGCGCACAAAATGCGGGGATTGGACATTTTCTGGTGCAATACGCAATGGTAATTGCGGGGCCAATGGCAATGTTTTCACTCGCTCTTGCCAGTATTGCAGTGAACGCTGGTGTACCGGCATTTGTTGCTGGCGTAATACACAATCACGGAATGTCACTTTCAGTGGCGGTAATGTGTGCTGTTCGTTGAGATATAGCTGCTCTAATTCAGCCAGCAATATCTGCATACTTAACCCGTCTAATAACAGGTTATCCAGACTAACAAATAGTCGGGAGACTGAACTGTTGTCTTGTGCAAGTTGGAAATCGAACACCGGCCAGCGACTGACATCTAATACTTGATGTGACAGGTGGTCGCGTAAGGTGTCTGCTTCAGCCATATCAGCAAATCGGTGTTGTTTAACGGAGAAAAGCGGGACATTTTGCAATATCTGTTGTTGTCCATTAATCACAACTGTCCTGAGCATCGGATGACGTTGGATCAGGCGATTTAACACCCGATTCAGGCGCTGAACATCTAATTGTTCTATCCGGTATTCGATAAAGAAATGTGCACCAATGCCGCTTAGAGCAAAACCAGGATAGCGCCCGACCAGATAAGCTTGCTGAACTTCGGTCAATGGGAAAGGCTGATATTCATCTTGCTCTTCGGGTATTGCATAGGCTTCTGATGCAGTTTCAGATAAATAAGTCAGTGTTGAGGCAAACGCCGCCAATTGCGGGTGACGGAACAGATGACTGAGTTCGCCTTTGAAGCCTTGTTGTGCCAGGTCACCAATCAAACGGGTAGCTAAAAGGCTGTCACCGCCAAGTTGGAAAAAGTCGCTGTTACGGCTCAATTGCTCTGTATTTAGCAGGCGTTGCCAACTATCGGCAACGGTTTGTTCTACCGCATTTAGTGAGGTTATTTCAGGCTGAGGCGTCGCTGTAGCTGTTTTTGTGGCGAACTGAAGAGATTGTGCCAGCGCCTTGCGGTCGATTTTGCCGTTAGGAGTCAGGGGCAGGTGCGGGATAACATGCAAGCTCTGTGGGATCATATACCCTGGCAAATGTTGTGCCAAAGCGGATTTAATTTTTTCCCGATCAGGTATGGTGACGTTGTCACTTATTTGCATCAACAACACACTCAAATTGCCGATAGTAATCGGTGTTTCCGCATGCAATGGAAGAAGAGATAACCACTCTGCCGCAGAACGTAACCGAATACCTTGGGGTGAAAGTAACTCAGCGGTAATCAGGGAAATAGGGGAGGCTTGTTGCAACTCCATTGCCAATACCAACGCTCCCGGCTGTGCCAGTGGAAGCAACGCTTTGATGCAACGTGTTGGGTCTTCCTCACGGTGTAATACATTGTTTAGCAGGATGATATCTGCCTGATGTTGTTGCGATTCTGGCCGGTTTTTCTCAGACCAATATTGTGCTGATGCGTGAGTATAGCCACTTAATCTTGTCTGCATCTGGTTAATCAGAGCCTGAGAACGTTCAAAGCCGATATAAGACAGATGTTGGTCAGTGATATGTTCTGCCAGCCACTGAGCACAGAGGCCGCTGCGGGCATCGAACTCCATCAAAGTAACGGGGCGTTGTAACCGCTGGGACAGGCCAATGATGACGTGTTTCAACCCTGCCAGCCATTGCTGGGTTTCCGGTTGGACAAAGAGCAGTTGCTCCGGTGCAAATTGCGGATCATCAAGTAATGTGACGGCTGCCTGCTGTCCGGTAAGAATATTACGCAGCGTAGAATGCCAGCGTGCAGGAATGCATTTTGCTTTATGACTGAATGAGGTGGCTGGTAATCCAGCTTGATAGATATGATGTGCAGGTTCAGTCAATAAATTGCATCGGCAAAGGTACGTCAGCATACGGGCAAACCAGTGATGGTATTCCGGCTGAGGTTGATATTGCGTCAGACAATCAGTGAGCGATTGCGGTGAAGTCAATGTAATGCCGTAATGCGACAGGTGTTCAAGCAGGAATGGCGCAACTTCGTCATGATGATTATCATCGGTTATTGCCTGCATTGCAGGGAACAGATCACGATAGTGTGTTGGTAATTGTGGGGCACGATTTATGCGTTGGCATAAAGTATCACCTTCCAACTCCAGGAATGCCACCAGAGACTTTTCTTTTTCACCACGGGCTAAGGCAACACCTTTACTGATACCGGTTACTTGACTGAGGGCGGCATCAATTTCTCCCAGTTCAATCCGGTAACCCCCAATTTTCACCTGGCTATCACGGCGTCCCATAAATTCAAGCCAGCCTTCGGGGTGATAACAACCCAGATCTCCAGTACGATACCAGCGTTCTCCCTGATCAATGACAAATTGGGTAGCCGTGCGTTCTTCATCATTAAAATAGCCTAGCGCTACACCAGCACCCCCAATCCACAGTTCACCGACAACCCAGTCAGGGCAATCACGGCCATCTTCACCAACTACGCGGTAACGCTGGTTAGTGAGAGGATATCCATAAGGGATAGAACGCCACTGCGGGTCAATTTCCTTCACGATATATTCATTTGACCAGATAGCCGCTTCCGTTGCGCCGCCCATTGCACTTAATACACCATCAGGATTGAACGCACGGTAACGCTCAGGCAGTGACAACCCGATCCAATCCCCGGACAACATCACAGTACGAAGTGTTTTCGGGGCATCAACCTCCATCCCTTCACAATAGGTCAGCAACATATCAAACAGTGCCGGTACACTGTTCCACAACGTAACGTGATGACGCTCGATCAGCATTTCCCAGGTTGATGGATCGCGGCGTTGTGCTTCATCAATTAAGACCAGTGCGCCTCCTGCACTGAGAATGCCAAAAATGTCATACACAGAGAGGTCGAAATGCAGGGCAGAGAGTGCCAGTAAACGGTCATGGCTTTGCACTTGATGACGGCGATTGATATCCAGACAGGTATTCAGTGCGCTTTGATGGCTAATCACCACACCTTTTGGCATACCAGTTGAACCGGAGGTATAAATGATATAAGCCGGATCAGTCACCGCGCGCTTAGCCATGTGAGTTAAGGGCAGTAACGGCTCATTTTGGTGCCAGGAAATGCAATGTATATCCTGTGACCAGGTATTATTCTGCTGCTTAGGATCAATAATCACGACATTGATTCCGGCACTTTCACAGATAGCGCGACGTCGGCTTAGTGGTTGATCCACGGGAACCGGAACATAAACACCGCCGGCATAAAGTACAGCGAGTACAGCGACAATTTGTCCAATGCCTTTTTCCATGCTAATGGCAACGCGATCTCCCGATATAACCGACGCTTTTTGCAGTACGGCGGCTAATCGGCGGGCAGCCAGACTGAGGTCGCCATAACTTATTTGTTCATGATGGGCTATTAAAGCCACAGCATTTGGTGTGCGTTCTGCTTGCGTAAACACCGCTTCATGCAACAAAGCATTAGGTAACGGTTCAACCGTGTTATTAATTTGGTGTCGCAGACGGTATTGCGACTCAGGCATCAAATCCGGTAATTTTTCGTGCCATTGTGTTGCGTTTTCCGTCAGGTTTTCAATCAGCCCTTGATAGGTTGTGAATAGCGTATCCATCAGGCCGTCAGGGAAAAGCTCATCGTTGCTATCCCACTGGATGTTCAGGGCGTTTTCATGTTCAAAGGCAACAAAATCTAGCCATACCTGGGGGGTTTGTGATATTCCCCAGCTTGGTTTTCCCAGGACATCACCGGTATTTTCACCATATAAAGGCCGGCCTAAATTGCTGGTGAACACAACCGGTGCACCATGTGGGTGGTTACCTCGCTTCTTGAGTTCACGCAGAACTTCGACACCAGACCAGTGACGATGTTCGTAAGCCTCGGTAAATGTTGTTTGTGCATCCTGAGCCAGTTGGCTGAACGGTAAATTATCGCCGGGGATGTCCAACAGCAAAATATTGGTAAAATCGGCCAGAATGTTGTCAACCGCGTTATGCAGCGGAGCTCTGTCAAATAGCGTCAGGTTGAACAACAAGCGTGTTGCATTGCTCCAACGGCACAATAAAGCGGCAAATGCCGTCGCCAATGCCATCGTTGGCGTCACGCCATTTTGTTGCGCGAGTTGTTTAAAATGTTCCCAATGTTCAGGTGATAAACGAAAACATCTGCGCTGGATCCGAACATTTGTTATCAGAGAAGGATCTCTGGCCAGAGGAAGTTGAGGGGCAGGTGGCAAGGTGTCTAATCGGTTACGCCAGAATTCCTCTGCTTCCTGTCGGGCTTGCTTAAATTGAGCCTGATATTGTGTCAGGTAACTGCAAAAATCATAGTCAGAAGAAATGGCAGGCAGGCTGCGTTTGGCAATTAATGCCGCCAGTTCGGTAAAGAACAGGCTAAAACTGGCGGCATCCATGATCAGCAGATCGATATTAGTATGTAGCCGATGTTGTTTATCGCCAAACAGGCTAAGCTGAATATCAAACGTTTCCCCTTCTTCAACCCGTAATACACGATGGCTTAATTGGTTACGTATGTTATCCAGCGCTTGTTGCTGTTCATCAATGGACTGATGGCGGAGATCGTGAACGGTTAATTTTTTCCAGTAAGCGCGGGGCATACCTTGCTGGCGACCATCCGGCAAAAAACGCACACGTAACATCGGATGGCGCTGGATCAGTAGGTGAATAGCCGCCTCCAGTCGTTCAGGCTCCAGCCCGATACCATCAAACTCATGATACAAATGACAACCCACACCTCCCAACGTTTGCTCCGGTGAACGCCCAACAAAATAAGCATGTTGTACCGCCGTCAATGGGAATGGATTCGCATCAACAATCCGTGGCTGTGGCGTTGTTTCTTGGGGAACTGTATGAGTGACAGGGGCACTGCATTGCAGAAGCTGACTCCAGGCATACAGCGTTGGCTTTTGGTAAAGTTCGCGCAGAGTGACACGATGACCCTGGCGTCTAAACTGGTTTAGCAATGCCATGATTTGCATTGAATCCAGCCCATGGCGAATTAAATCGTCATGATCGCCCACCAAAATATTTTTTTGATTAAACAGGCCAACGATAAGCTGGCGCAGTGAATCAGGAGAGTGAAGGTCCATGTGCATAAGTAAATCCTATAAATGACAGTACCTAAAAAATCATATGGGTGGGTTACACCTTGTTTAAGTGAATATTGGGGTGTAAATGCCAATGCTCTTCTGAGCCAAGGTGATTTTTCCAAAGGGATTGGTAAAGCGGGCAACGCCCCAGTAATTCATCATGTGTACCGCTATCACAGAGGGTTCCATGATCCATTACCAATATTTGATCAGCACGGGTTATCGTGCTTAACCGATGAGCGATGACAAAAACGGTTTTATCCTGAGTGAGAGAATCAAAGGCTTCTTGTATTAACCGCTCATTTTCGGGATCCAGCGACGCCGTTGCTTCGTCCAGGAATAGAACCGGGGACTGTTTTAGGATCGCACGAGCAATGGCAAGCCGTTGGCGCTCACCACCCGATAACGTACCGCCATCCACACCTAAAGGTGTATCGTACCCTTGCGGTAATGCCATAATCGTATCGTGAATATTGGCGAGACGGGCAGCCTGTTCCAGCTCTGCCTGTGTCGCATTCGGATCCCCCAGACGAAGATTGTTGGCAACCGTGTCCTGGAATAGGGCGGTTTCCTGGAACATCATTGTAACGGTGTCATACAGTGCTTGAGTCTGGTAATGATGAATAGGGTTCCCACCTAAACAGATTTCACCTTTATCCAGTTGATAGAAAGCAAGTAATAAGTAGGCCAGCGTGGATTTACCACTGCCACTTGGCCCCACAATAGCGGTCATACTGCCTTGTGGGGCATAAAATGATACGTCCTGGATAGCGGGCTGGTGAGTCCCTGGGTAGCTAAATGAGATATTGTTAACTTCAACATCATATTTGTTTGGTGCAGCTAATGGCCCGGAAGTTTGTGTTGCAATCGCCTCTATCTCTGCAATATGTGTTTCACCGACTTGTGTCAATGCGGTTACGTTGAGCAGGGGAATGATCCCGCGTAAAGGGGTAATAGTGGCAAACAACAACAGAATAGTGATCAGCATCTCAGGGAGAGTGAGTGCTTCATGAAAGCGTAAGGCTCCGGCCAGAATGCCAACAACCACGCTGGTATCAATAATGATGTAGAACAGACTCAGCAACGGTATGCTTTTGAATATTCCACGGCGGAATGCGGCACGTAGTTGTTCAATTTCCTGGTCAAAACGTTGTTCTACCGTTGTGGTCGCAGCCGCCGCGCGAATAAACGCCATGCCCTGGGCATATTCTACGATTGCTTCGGATACATCAGCCATCATCGCTGCCCGGCGGCGCAGTATTTCATTGAGTTTTTGCCGGATCCCACCTAGGATCAGTAATCCAACCATCAAGACTAATAGGGCACAGCCAGCAACAACCCAGTCGAACCAGAATAAAGCCAGATAGATAAGCGTCAGCATCATAATCTGGCAGGTAATTTGTGGGGTGGTATAGGCTGATTGATTTTCCTGCCATTGCACATCTTCGGATAATGTCAGGGCTATTTTTCCGGCACTTAGTCCGCGAATTGTCGCGATGGACATACCGACAAGCCGCTGTAGCAAAGAGCGGCGGATTTCTATCCCCAACCCATAAGCGGCAATGGTGAGTTTACGTAATGCGCGAGACATAAAAGTGAATCGCAGCAACAGTAAAATAACCAATAATGTCAGTGTGATAAGTGGCAGCATAGCGTTGTCACTTTCTTTCGGATGAGTTCCCTCCAGATGAGCGATGGCCCAGGCAGCGATAGCCAGTTGCGCCATAATTGCAATGGTATCAAGCTGCTTATATAACAATCCACCCAACCAAACCCGTTGTAGTTTTGCGGACAGATGTTGTTGGAGACGATTAAATAATCCCATGATTAATTTACTCCTGTTCCGGTATTTTCTCCCCGCCAGGCTGCCCACTGTTTGGCATACGCGCCTTGCTGTGCGAGTAGTTCATCATGGGTGCCTTGCTCAATGATTTGTCCTTTATCCAGAACCAGTATTTGATCAAGGTGACGGATAGTTGGCAGGCGATGGGCGATAACAATCACTGTCTTATTGCGGCATAACGCATTGAGTGCTTGTTGCATCTCTTTTTCACATTCTGGATCGGCATAGGCGGTAGCTTCATCTAATACAAGAATGGGCGCGTTTTTCAGGATAGCGGCGGCAACGGCGATACGCTGTTTTTCTCCTACAGACAAGCTAATACCGTTGTTGATTACGGTGTTGTAACCTTGTGGTAACTGTTGGATAAATTGATGTGCTTGTGCTGCGATGGCCGCTGCTTCAACTTCTGCTTGTGAAGCATCAGGACGAGCCAGGCGGATATTATTGGCTATCGTATCGTTGAACAGAAATACCCGCTGGAACACAAAAGAGATGTTATTACGCAGTGTGGTTTCATCCATGTTGCGGATATCAACACCACCAACAGTAATTTTGCCCTGTTGAGGATCCCAAAGACGGGCAACCAGGCTGGCTATCGTGGATTTACCAGAGCCGCTGGCACCAACCAGAGCGAGTGAACTGCCGGCAGGGACGGAAAACGAAACGTTATTTAAGACATTGTCCTGCTTATCTTGATAGGAAAAGCTGACATTATGCAAAGCCACAGTATGATCGGCAGGGACCTGATTTTGGGTACATGGCGCTAATTCAGGTTGATTCATCAGCCAACGATATCGTGTAACTAAGGCCTCTTGCTGCTGCAAACGTGTCATCACCGAAAACATAGATGAAGCAATATTGCCGAATGCCATGGCAGCCAGAATAAAGAAGGTGAATTCAAATAAAGTAATGGCTTGTCGGTTAAATAGCCAGACCGCCAAGGGGAGGACAAACAGCAGATTAGCGCTGGATAGCACAAAAAATCGGCTGGATTTGACCTGCACTTTCTCAACCCAAACATCGATAATACGTGTCAGGGCGGTAAAGGCTTCTTCCGCTCGCTGTAGGGCAATATTGCCGCCTGAATAGGTTTTCACTACAGGAATTGCGTTGATAACTTCACCCATTGTCGAGGCAATACGATTTTGGGCGGCGTAAAATCGTTGAGTAGTGGTTTGAACTTTCATCTGAATATAGATGAATAATAAACAAGCACCCAAAGTTGGAACAAAAGCCGCTAATGCTAATCGCCAGTCAATGGCTAACATCACACCCAATGCTATTAATGGACCGAACACGGTTGCTGACATCTCTGGAATAATGTGGGCGATACCATCTTCAAGTTGTTCGACGTCATCTAACATCATCTTCTTGATTTCGGTGCTGTCAGTCTGCATAAAGAAGCCCAGGGGGACAGACTTCAACTTATTGCTGATATTACGACGAACATCAGCTTGAACATCGGCAGCGATCAAATGAGCAACAAACGTTGAACCACTGAAAGTCAGCATCGCGGCAAAGGTGAAGCTCAATAACATGACGCCGTAATTCAGCAAGGTGTCATATTGCCCGTCATAGAGTGATTGGGTAATAAGGCCAGCAACTGCGGCCGGCAGTATTTGCAGGCCAGCAGAAACAATGGCAAGTGCGATAGCAACGTAACTCAGCGTGCGGTATGGGCGCATCATATCCCACAATGTCTTAAGGACACCGGCGTCAGCGGCACGTTGCTCAGGAGAATTTTGAACAGAAGGATCATTGCTGGGCATAGGTGTTTTCCTTTTGGAAATTGTGGCGCTTACGTAATGTCCAGAACAAGCCAGCCAGGGTGAAGAGGGAGGCAAGCGCGAAAAGAGAGGCATAGCTTGCTTTGGTTACAATCAATCCACCCAGCATTGAACAGATGATGGCAATGCTCATATCTGCGGATTGCATCAGCGCAAAATCCACACCAGATTGTATGCCTGCCGCCAGAGACATCATTTGGGTATACAAGGCAACAAATTTGGTCGCGGTGATTAGTGTGATAAAAACGTATGCTGCCGAAAGCAGGGACAGGGGTGTTTCTGGTTGCTGAGAAAGCCAGAAAATACCCACTAACACCAGACACTCAAGCAACATGACCGCCAATAATGTCTGGATGGCACCTAGCTTACGAACCACGATGCCGCCAAGCAGGACACCAGATAAGCCAGCTAATGCCCCACCACTGGCAGCAATGATACCTAATTGGGTTAAGTCTACGCCGCGATCGACTAAAAATGGGGAGAGCATACCGAGTGACAGGCGTGTCCCCATCATACATAGCAGTATTAAAATCAGTGCTTGTTTAACTGGGGTACGGCGTAATGCACTCTTTAGCGAAGGTTTTGGCGAGGAGGGCGTGATCGATGTTTTTGACGTGCTCGATTCTGCCTGTCCCTGCGTTTTTCGGATGAACAAGATAGGCAGTGACATTAATAGCATCACTATCACCAACATGCCTGCACCAATGTGCCAGCCATAGAGTGAAATAAGATATAAAAACAGACCGCTGCCAATAATGGCGCCCAGATAACTTCCCCCAACCTGCATGACATTGCTCCAGGGGCGATGCTGTGGTGGTAATCGATCGATAGCATGGCCGTCTGTGGTGGTATCTACCACGGTCAGACAAAGCGTAATCAAAAACAGGGCCGCTATGATAAGCGGCATATGTTCGGCAGGTTTTGCTAAGGACATTAAACCAAAAAGCAGTGCAATTAACAGATTGCCGCAGAGCATGATGCGGCGGGGGTGAGTATCCCCCGAACCTGATTTGCGATAGCGTTCTACAACGGGTGCCCAGAGGAATTTTAATGCCCAAGGTAACATTAATAGATAGAGTAACCCTATCTTATCTGGGGTAACGCCGTGGTTGCGTAGAAATGCCGGCATGCTTTGTAACGTTAACATACCAATGGTACTTTGGATGGTGTAAACACCAGCCAAAGTCAAAAGTAGTAACGAGATGTGACGGCGATGTGAGGTGCTGTGCATCATAGTGCAACGCTCACATCCAGCCCAACATTCAAGCCTTTATTTATCATGCTATACGTATTGTTTCCCATCTGGAAACTGGATGCGCGATACTGTTTGTTACCTAAATTTTCCCCATAAAGTTTGACATTGATGCCATGATCCATTTCTAAACTGAGTGATGCGTCATAGAGAGTATATCCCCCTTGTTCAAGGGCATTCGCTTCATCAAAGTAGCTTTTTGAATAGTAGCGAGTGCCAGCATTGAAATAGAGGTTACCTGGTAACAATGTTTGATTAATCAGATAGTCGAAACTTGCATTAAGCATGACATCTGGTGCATAAGGCAGGCGTTTGCCTTTATAATTTACGCCACTTGTTGTCTCAGTGAAATTTGACTTACCTACGCTACCCCCCAGAGAAAGTCTAAGCCCTTGCATTGGGTTAATCTGGCTGCTCAGCTCGATACCTTTACTTTCTGCTTTTCCGGCGTTACGAATGAATTGTCCACCCATAGGTCCGACGTAGATCTGTTTATCTTTGGAACGAATGTAATAAACTGCGCTGTTTAATGTCATTGCGTCATTAAAGAATGAGGTATGCCAACCAAACTCATAATTGTCTGAGGTTTCGGTATCGTAAGGCTTTTTATCATTGGCAGAGGAAACAATGTTATTGAACCCGCCCGGCTTGTATCCTTTGGTGGCAGAGAGATAGAAACGGGTATCTGGTGTCAATTGCCAGCCCAGTGCTGCCTTAGGTATAAACTCATTGCTGGAAACCTGGTTATCAAAAGCGTCGACCGCCATTATGCCAGAACGGCCTGCATAGGCTATTTGAGATTTTTCATGTGACAAACGCCCGCCAAGCGTCAGATCCCATTGAGAAGCGATGGGTAATTTGACTTCACCAAACAGGGCCAGTGATTTTGTTTTTATCGTGTTCAAGGCAGCGCTATAGTAATTCATATAGGCGCCAGTATGATGTCTGCTAGTTTCATCTGAGAACCAACCGCCGAGAACGCTGGTAATCCCATTAGAGTAGTTGGAGTTTAAGCGTAGTTCTTGGGTGGTGGCATGGTGTTTTTCTTTCCATTTACCCCCGATAAAATCACGGAAAATATCGCGATCCTGATAGGCGGTGATACTGGTTAATACGTTGTTACCAAAATCATAGTCCGCTTTGAGTGCATAACTGTTGACGCGCCGTGTTAAATCCGGGATAGGGCCATCATATTCTTTCCGACGGAACTGTTCGTCGGTTAAATAAAGCTCTTCATGTGAATTGAGATCTTCATGAGCAAAGCTAAGTTCAGCGCTGAATGGAGACTCTTCTGGTGCAAAGGTCAGCTTTCCTTTACCAAGCCAGGTTTTGCTGGAGTCAATATTTTTATCACCGCGATTTGGGGCATCAATTTGTCCTGGCTCTTTTACCCAGCGTAGACTCATGCTGCCATAAAGCATGTCTTCAATAAGCGGCACTGATCCGCTGAAGGAACCCCCTTGTTTTAATTTAGAATAATGACCAGAAAGGTTAAACCAAGGGCCTTCTTTTGGAGAGCGAGTGATGATATTGATAACACCGGCTTGGGCATTGCCACCATATAAAGTGCCTTGGGGACCACGTAATAATTCTACACGTTCTACATTAATTAACTCTTGTGTCAGAAATTGGTGATCTTGAGGAACACCATCAACATAAATGCGAATGGAGGGTGAATAGTAATCGGGTGAACTGATACCCCGAATGGTGGTTGCTGAGTAGGTTCGGTTACCGCGAGAGCGGATTTGTAAGCCAGGGAAAGCACGCTCAAGATCCTGTACTTGGGTGATACCTGCTTGCTCAAGTTCCTCGCCAGTTTTTACTAAAATACTGCCATTAACTTTATTTAATGCTTCTGCTCGTTTGTTAGCCGTCACAATCAAAACATCTTCTGTAGCTTTGGGTGAATGCTCCGCCCAAGTCACAACAGGTGTGATCAGACAACATAAGACAGACGCTTTAGCATATTTTTTTCTCATAAATACTCTTTATGCCTTTCCAAATCATGTTTTAAAAAGATCAAATGTGGTAAACCAAATAAGCGTGGTAAACCGAAAACAATCTTTAGTGAAATTAACTGGAATAGAAAGGAAGAGCTAACGGGATAGGGACAAAAATAGCGCGATACGTACTATTGATAATGATTCTCATTAATGATAAATTGCGTGATATTCACATTGGTATATAAATATATAAAATAAAAGAATAATGCCTTTAACACGCACAACATGCTGTTTTTATTGTGGAAAGCGTTTTTTTGAAATGGTTGGTGTCTGATGCTGATTTTACAGGGGATTTCATGAAGACAATCTATAGCGAAACATTGGGGATTTTCGCTGCTGGCCATGGCAATAATAGGCATTCACCAGTAGAGGAAAACAACACAACGCCTTCATTGCTAACAGAGGAACTATCCGATGGAATTCACATCAACCGTATCCATCTTGAGCTAAGCCAAGATTTTACAGAATATTGTGAAGGACCACCAACAGTGTCAATAGCCTTTGTTCTCAATGGGAAGGGAAAAATGGCAATTGAAAATGGCGAGGTTTTAGATATTAATCCGGGAACGATGGTCTTTTTTTATTCGCCTACGATAACGCGGGGTATGAATTTTTTTGGCTGCGGAACTTGGCGTATTCTCGATATCCGTTTTTCTCTGAACGAAATTGAAGCTCAGGAGTTGCCATCTTTTACCAAATTAACGGCTGGTTTTGAGAAAAACGCGAGTTATAGTGATGCTTTGATGATGGCTTGTCCTATCTATCCGCCTTTTATGCAGATAGTGAATCAAATAGAAGAGTGTCAATTAACTGGTAGTGTCAGGAAGGTCTACTTAAAGGCAAAGGCGTTAGAGATACTCGCTTGCGTGACAGCGCAAATTTATGATTGCCAATATAATATGATTAGCGGGTTGCAGCGCCGGGCTGTTTACAATGCGATAAAAATAATTAATAACGATTATCATCATCCCTGGACAATAAAATCGTTATCAAGGGCAGTAGGTCTGAATGAACGGAAATTAAAAGAGGGATTCCGGGCGGTTGTTTTTCGTACTTTTCATCAATATCTGGAAAACGTCCGTATGACCACTGCGGAAGATTTATTGAAGAAAGGAATGAGTGTCATTGAGGTTGCTGCCGCAGTGGGTTATTCCAGCCCAAGTCATTTTTCTAAACGTTTCCGGCAACATTACTTAATCAACCCTAAAGCATGGCAGGCAAAATATGCCGTGAATCACACACTACTGAAAGAAAATATTACAGTAGGAAGTCGGTAGAAATGCCGAATGTGGCATGACGTTGTTAATTGGTATTTAACCCGTTAAATAGATTCATTTCCCGAAATTCTGATTTATCCCCGTACTTACGGGGAACACAGATATGACAAATGTAATAGAAATACCGAATGAGGTTTATCCCCGTACTCACGGGGAACACTTTAATATCATACGGTTACGGCGAGTTCTCTGCGGTTTATCCCCGTACCCACGGGGAACACGCTTTCTGTAATCACAAACCAGTCACCACTACCGGTTTATCTCCGTACTCACGGAGAACACAGTCTTATTGCTATTTCCTTCAAGCCGTGGAGCGGTTTATCCCCGTACTCACGGGGAACACAACATAGCCATCCTGGCTAATTCTCTCAGTTCCGGTTTATCCCCGTACTCACGGGGAACACATGATTTCGCCGCTGTTTTTTGACAGGCGTGTCGGTTTATCCCCGTACTCACGGGGAACACCTGAGTTGCAGTGAGTACGGGGAATATTGATGCGGTTTATCCCCGTACTCACGGGGAACACATAAAAGCATGGCGAAATGTGTGCCGCCCGGCCGGTTTATCCCCGTACTCACGGGGAACACCTGAACGCGGATTCAATTTCGATGACCGGAGGCGGTTTATCCCCGTACTCACGGGGAACACTCAGGGAAAAATGAAACCGTGCCGGCAACAGCCGGTTTATCCCCGTACTCACGGGGAACACACTGGCCTAGTCGCCAGCCGTATCACTACCAGACGGTTTATCCCCGTACTCACGGGGAACACTCGATCAATATAACCTGGTGTATTGTTGCGCCCGGTTTATCCCCGTACTCACGGGGAACACATCATATCCTGCCACGGTAACACCTGACCGGACGGTTTATCCCCGTACTCACGGGGAACACAATGGCGGAGCCAGGCGCAAATCGCGTGCCATCGGTTTATCCCCGTACTCACGGGGAACACGGGGCAAACTCCAACACCTTGCCTGCCGGGATCGGTTTATCCCCGTACTCACGGGGAACACGACTGAAGCTGCTCGACTGCTGACTGAAGGGGCGGTTTATCCCCGTACTCACGGGGAACACTTATAGTGACCAAATGGCACATTAAATTCACCCGGTTTATCCCCGTACTCACGGGGAACACCATCCCGAATGAAAAAAGGTGAATCATGAATACGGTTTATCCCCGTACTCACGGGGAACACTGAGTCAGGATTACATAGATTACCTAGAACAACGGTTTATCCCCGTACTCACGGGGAACACTTGCCGCCCATGCAGAGCGTAATATGGATTATCGGTTTATCCCCGTACTCACGGGGAACACCGGCATCGTGAATGTCGTAGGCTACCCGTACGCGGTTTATCCCCGTACTCACGGGGAACACATGGGAATAAATCCGCCAAAGTCCGGCAATGGCGGTTTATCCCCGTACTCACGGGGAACACCTAATTAATCCAAAGAAGTTTATTGAAAATATCGGTTTATCCCCGTACTCACGGGGAACACGCAAATACCTAGTTACAGCAACCTGACACTCGCCGGTTTATCCCCGTACTCACGGGGAACACGTGCAAATTTAAACATCGTTAAACTCCAGATTCGGTTTATCCCCGTACTCACGGGGAACACTGCTAACATTAGGTCAGACTGCTCCCCCGTACCGGTTTATCCCCGTACTCACGGGGAACACAGGATTGATAAACAGATAGCCAATTTTTGGCTCGGTTTATCCCCGTACTCACGGGGAACACGTAGAGTTTTAATCCACGTAATACACCGACCTGCGGTTTATCCCCGTACTCACGGGGAACACAGAAAAGGAGCAAGGGACACCACGCGCCGAGGCGGTTTATCCCCGTACTCACGGGGAACACCTCCATGCCTGCTTGTAAACACTCATTGATATCGGTTTATCCCCGTACTCACGGGGAACACGCAGCAAGGATAGCTGATCACACTAAAGCTAACGGTTTATCCCCGTACTCACGGGGAACACCTCCAGCAGGGCATAGGGCTTGAATCGGATCGCGGTTTATCCCCGTACTCACGGGGAACACAACCTGTTTGTTCATCTGCCAATACACCGTGACGGTTTATCCCCGTACTCACGGGGAACACAGGCCGCTGCAAACATTACCTGTCATGGGTGTCGGTTTATCCCCGTACTCACGGGGAACACAGGTACATAACCGTGATATAGCGAAGCGGTCGCGGTTTATCCCCGTACTCACGGGGAACACCATTAATGTGAGTTCTGCCCGCGTGCCCTCATCGGTTTATCCCCGTACTCACGGGGAACACTTATGCAGGAAGCAGCAACTGATGAGTATTTGCGGTTTATCCCCGTACTCACGGGGAACACAGGTATTCAATCAGAGGCTGAAAAAGGGCGACCGGTTTATCCCCGTACTCACGGGGAACACTCCATAAATATCAGCCCGCAAGAGAGCCGGGGCGGTTTATCCCCGTACTCACGGGGAACACTATTCATGTTAGTTCCAGTTGAAATTGATTTTCGGTTTATCCCCGTACTCACGGGGAACACCTCATCCAATCCACTGATGCTGCCATTATTCTCGGTTTATCCCCGTACTCACGGGGAACACAACTGCCCGCATATCGACCAATCAGTAGTAGGCGGTTTATCCCCGTACTCACGGGGAACACGTTGTATACAACTTTAAAAAGTGGCCCTGATTCGGTTTATCCCCGTACTCACGGGGAACACGCCCCGTGTCGTATAGGGGGAATTCCAGGTGGCGGTTTATCCCCGTACTCACGGGGAACACGGTTTCACATTTCGCCCGATTATCTGATGATCCGGTTTATCCCCGTACTCACGGGGAACACGGTTCCAAGTCTTTAACCGTCAGGCCGGATTGCGGTTTATCCCCGTACTCACGGGGAACACGCATTGATTCCGACTTCTTCATTACGCCCTGCCGGTTTATCCCCGTACTCACGGGGAACACCCGTATTGACGGTAATCGTCGTATAACGCCACCGGTTTATCCCCGTACTCACGGGGAACACATCACCTTGTTTCAGTTTTCAGCCATCCGTGGCGGTTTATCCCCGTACTCACGGGGAACACCTGTTTGCAATTATTCCGTGCCGTGCGAGTTTCGGTTTATCCCCGTACTCACGGGGAACACCAGCTCTGCCGCCAAATCAGCAACACCGTAGCCGGTTTATCCCCGTACTCACGGGGAACACTTATGCCTATATAAGAGTAAGGCCAAGTCTGACGGTTTATCCCCGTACTCACGGGGAACACCTCAACAGCAGTAATCTCAAAGGACACGCCATCGGTTTATCCCCGTACTCACGGGGAACACCTGAAACACTCAGATGGTCGCTACCTCACTATCGGTTTATCCCCGTACTCACGGGGAACACGTTTATTGAGCTTAACTGTTTGTGAAGCCCAGCGGTTTATCCCCGTACTCACGGGGAACACTTGTTTAACTCATTCAGGCATTCCCTCGCCACCGGTTTATCCCCGTACTCACGGGGAACACATATAAGGGTTATCCTGTAGCTTCCGCAGTTTCGGTTTATCCCCGTACTCACGGGGAACACATCTTGCCACCCTATCCCCCTAACGCCAGTCCCGGTTTATCCCCGTACTCACGGGGAACACCTACGGGAACCGCTCTCACATTATAAATCGGGCGGTTTATCCCCGTACTCACGGGGAACACTCGTTCAAAGACAACCCAAATCTGATAGTGGGCGGTTTATCCCCGTACTCACGGGGAACACGCCTGTACTTGAATGGTTGGTGTGCTAGCGATCCGGTTTATCCCCGTACTCACGGGGAACACGGAATATCCCCGCCCAGAGCACTTGGAGCAGGCGGTTTATCCCCGTACTCACGGGGAACACTCGCTTCGGCGGGGTTTTCATTTCTAAGGCCGCGGTTTATCCCCGTACTCACGGGGAACACTTATCCGCCGCTTTCGCCAAATCATACGCCGCCGGTTTATCCCCGTACTCACGGGGAACACTCAATATCGCCATCCTGCAGCTGGTACTCACGCGGTTTATCCCCGTACTCACGGGGAACACGGCCGATTTCACTGTCTTGACCGGACGTGGGCCGGTTTATCCCCGTACTCACGGGGAACACTAACAGGATTTCATAATGACGCTGTAGCAAATCGGTTTATCCCCGTACTCACGGGGAACACGAATGCACTGGTACTGAAAGCGTGGGACATTATGGTTTATCCCCGTACTCACGGGGAACACATATACCCGGCATGGCTGCCGTTCAGGTAATACGGTTTATCCCCGTACTCACGGGGAACACTTATTTAAAATCGCATTTTCCCGACGGGTAACCGGTTTATCCCCGTACTCACGGGGAACACTAGCTGTAGTTGCTTCTGGCATTCTATAGCCGCGGTTTATCCCCGTACTCACGGGGAACACCCTAATTTTATCTAACTGTTTTATAAAATATTTTTTCGACTTAAAAAGTCTACCATTTTTTCAGCCTATAAATCAGTAAAATTTATCTTTCCGTTTTTTCTGATTTATAATCTGCAATACAGATCGTGTTTTTATTATTGTGATAGAGAATTGAATATAGGAAAGATTTTTGAGAGCGGCTTACAAAGTACCGGCGAGTTCCCCGTGAGTACGGGGATAAACCAAGGTTAAAAGGAGCCTTTAGAGACTCCTTTTGGAACAATTTCTTACTCTTAAGATCTATCCTGAATTCGAAAAAATTGACTCACTAATACTAATATACTTACCAGCAGATAAGCGGCAAAAATACCAATCAGCCATTGCGGCATATCCAGTGTTAAAAATTCCCACTGTTTCATCGAACAATCCCCAATCGCCTGAAACACTGAAGGTAACCAATCATTCAGTGGTAGCCAAGATGGGAATCGGACAAAAAATTCACAAGTATTAAATGGGGAAGGGTATAACTGCATCATGGTGTGATCCCATGCCAGTTGTAATCCTTGCCATGCGCTATAAATCCACAGCAAAATCGCTAACCAACGCAAAGGCGTTTTTGGTGCGATTGCACCAAGTAGCGCAGCGCCTAAAATACCGAACAACGCAACACGCTCATAAATGCACATTACGCAAGGCTGTAACTGCATCACATGTTGAAAATAGAGTGCTGTCGCTTCCAGGATAAGGGCTGTCAATGCCATCAATAACCATGCGCCTCGCCCTTGGGAACTCTGATTTAAAAATTGAAACATTTTCTTTTCTTCCCATCTTCTTAAGATAAATAACGGGTTTATTGTGCCGTTTCATCAGCCATAAAAAAATAAAATTAAAATCAACTGAGCTATTTTTTCAGGCAAGTGGTTAACAAAAAAACCGGATGGTATGCAGAACCACACCACCCGGCAGGATATAACGATAAATTAGGCCTCCAATTATAGTGGCGTGATCAAACCAAGTTTGATGAGATATTCAGTGGCAGGCACTAACCAGAATTCAACACACAATAGTCCCACTAGTGTCATCACAATGGTATAAGGCAAGGCCATCATGACCATGCGACCATAAGAGAGACGGATTAATGGAGACAAGGCAGAAGTTAGCAGGAATAAAAACGCGGCTTGTCCATTAGGGGTTGCCACGGATGGTAAGTTAGTTCCTGTGTTGATGGCAACGGCCAAATACTCGTATTGTTGTTGTGAAATCAGACCACTCTTCAGGGCGATAAGTGCTTCATTAATGTAAACCGTACCGACGAAAACGTTATCAGAAACCGTGGAGAGCAATCCGTTGAACAAGTAGAATAAGGAAAGCTGTGAAGCGGGTGAAGACTGCAAGACAAATTGAATAAATGGCGCAAACAGTTGTTGATCAACAATGACGGCAACTACAGAGAAAAACACGGTTAACAGGGCAGTAAACGGTAAGGCTTCCTCAAATGCTTTACCTAACGCATGTTCTTCGGTAATGCCACAGAATGCGGTTGCTAAGATAATGACTGATAAACCAATCAAACCCACTTCAGCCAAATGAAAAGCCAATGCTACAATCAGCCAAATACCGATCAGTGCCTGAACAGCAAGCTGGGCTTTTTCTTGGCGGGTACGTTTTTCACTGGCCTTTTGGTCGTAATCTTCCAGAACAGAGCGAACACGCTCAGGTAATTCAGCACCGTAACCGAACAGTTTAAAATGTTCAACCAGTAAACAGATTAGCAAACCACAAATAAACACGGGGATGGTGACTGGCGACATACGAATAAAGAATGTAGCAAAATCCCAGTCGACATGTTTGGCAATAATCAGGTTTTGGGGTTCACCAACCATAGTCATCACACCGCCCAAGGCAGTACCAACTCCCGCATGCATCATCAGGCTGCGCAGAAATGCCCGGAACTGTTCCAATGTCTCTCTTTTATCTTCACTGTCAATATACTTATCGTCATTCAGTTCAGAGCTGCCATGATGGGAAAGGAATTGGTGATAGATGGCGTAAAACCCGATTGAAACACTGATAACAACGGCAATGACAGTCAGAGCATCAAGGAAAGCGGACAAGAAAGCACTCGCCAGGCAGAATGCCAATGCCAGCATTTTCTTGGAACGGATATTTAACAGCAGCTTTGTGAAAACAAACAGCAATAACTGTTTCATGAAGTAAATGCCCGCAACCATGAAAATCAGCAATAAAATGACTTCCAGATTGTTGGAAATTTCATGACCTATTTGTTTTGGTGAAGTCATTCCAATGATGACCGCTTCAATAGCAAGTAATCCTCCAGGTTGCAGAGGATAACATTTTAATGCCATTGCTAATGTGAAGATAAACTCAACGACGAGCATCCAGCCAGCAACAAAAGGGCTGATGAAGAAATAGACCAGTGGATTGATAATCAGAAAAACAATAATAGCTAGCTTGTACCAATCCGGCGCATTACCGAGAAAGTTTTTCACCACTGCACGTTGGATACTGATTTCCATTATTATTAATATTCCTCTTTGTGAATACGTGGAAAAATCTAAGTTGCTATCAACCACTAAGAAACATATTGGTTCGGTATAGTACGCTCAATGTGATAGCAATTTAAGAGCATTAGCGCATAATTAATCTACTAATATTTGTATTTTTTATGAGCCTATTCACTCTTTCACGGTTTATTTACCAGGTAACTATGTCGAGCAAACACATTCTGGTATGATCAACCGCTATTATTAGCCAAGAAAACTACTTTGGAATAATTAAAATTATGGTAATTAAGGCTCAAAGTCCTGCGAGTTTCGCGGAAGAGTATATCATTGAAAGTATTTGGAATAATCGCTTTCCACCTGGCTCTATATTGCCAGCAGAACGTGAATTATCTGAATTGATCGGTGTCACCCGTACGACCTTGCGTGAAGTGTTGCAGCGCCTTGCCCGTGATGGTTGGTTGACTATCCAGCATGGAAAGCCAACCAAGGTTAATAATTTTTGGGAAACATCCGGTCTTAATATTCTGGAAACTTTGGCGCGTCTTGATCATGATCGTGTTCCTCAGTTGATTGATAACTTATTGGCAGTGAGAACTAATATCGCAGCCATCTTTATCCGTACTGCATTTAGGAATAACCCTGAAAAGTCATTGGAAATTTTGGCAGAAAAAGAAAACGTGGAAGATACCGCTGAAGCTTTCAGCTCTGTGGACTATGATATTTTCCGTGGTCTGGCTTTTGCATCAGGAAACCCAATTTATGGTTTGATTATTAATGGGCTGAAAGGGTTGTATACCCGTGTTGGTCGTTATTATTTCTCCAGTCCTGAAGCACGTAATTTAGCGTTGAATTTCTACCAGCAGTTAAGTTCATTATGCCGGGAAAAAGCCTATGACAAGATTATGGATTGCGTGCGGAGTTATGGTAAAGAGAGTGGCATTATTTGGCATAGTATGCAGAGTATTATGATCCATGAATTAACAGAAAGATCAATGAATTAACAGAAACATGTCTTAAGTTGGTTAAACTCTTCGTTTTTTGTTTACCTCGCTATTGGTTACATTTATTTACCCCAGTTATGTAGTGATATCATGGTTAGGTCATATAATATACAATTATATGATGCATAATTATCTATGTTTCTGGGGCACTTCACTAATCATCACTTAACACATATGTGTTATTTAGAAACACTCCCAACTGTGTAATGCAGTTTTTTAAATTATTATTCTACTTATTAACAGTGGTCTTATATAAAATTCTAAAAATTTATATTTTTTTGGTGTTTTATAAATTTCACCCTTGTGAGTGAAATGTTTATTTTTTGCCATAAAAACCACTTTAATAAGTAGAAATTAAAGGGGTGAACAGTATTTTACTCTTATTTAACTTGATGATTTAAATGTATTTCTATATAGAAAATATGCGATTATTGAAGAAATGTGTTTTTTATATTTTGTAATGTAAATGTGACTTAAATCCTAAAAGTTAATTAATTGTATCATAGTCTATTATTCTGTATTGGCTTTTTATGTTTAGCATATTATGCTTGAAAATATCACTTGCCAGTAGGGGGTAAAATGAAGGTCCTTATTTTAGGCAGCGGCGTTATTGGCGTAACCAGCGCATGGTATCTTGCACAAGCAGGCCATGAAGTTACTGTAATTGATCGCCAGAATAGTGCCGCGGAAGAAACTAGTGCTGCTAATGCCGGTCAAATCTCACCAGGGTATGCCACCCCTTGGGGGGCTCCAGGGATCCCACTAAAAGCAATAAAGTGGGTGTTTCAACGTCATGCACCTTTGGCTATTCGCCCTGATGGTTCCCTGTTTCAGTTGCGCTGGATGTGGCAAATGCTGCGTAATTGTGATGCAAGCCATTACGCGATGAATAAAAGCAGAATGGTTCGTTTGGCAGAATATAGTCGGGATTGTATTAAACAATTAAGGATTGATACGGGGATCCAATATGAAGGGCGTCAGGGGGGAACCCTGCAATTGTTCAGAACCACCAAGCAATTTGATAATGCTGCCAATGATATCAAAGTGTTAGAGCAAGAAGGAGTTCCTTATCAATTATTGACCGCTGAGCAATTGGCTACAGTGGAGCCGGCGCTTGCTAATGCTTCCCATAAACTGACTGGCGGGTTGCAATTACCGAATGATGAAACGGGTGATTGCCAGCTTTTTACCAAAGCACTGGCTAAAATGGCAGAAGATATTGGTGTGCAGTTTATATTTAACAAGCAGGTTAAACGGATCCTAGTGGATGGAAGTAAAGTCACAGGTATTCAATGTGATGATGGTATCATGACGGCGGATCACTATGTGGTAGCGATGGGATCTTATTCCACTGAAATATTAAAAGAACTGGTTAAAATACCGGTTTATCCATTGAAAGGTTATTCATTGACGATGCCGATTATGGACGAGTCAAAAGCACCCGTCTCAACTGTGCTGGATGAAACTTACAAGATCGCCGTTACGCGTTTTGATAATCGTATTCGCGTTGGTGGTATGGCGGAAGTAGTCGGATTTAATTTGAATGTCCTCCAAAATCGTTGTGAAACGTTAAAAATGGTTGTGCAGGATCTATACCACAATGGTGGCAATATTACGGAGGCCTCATTCTGGACAGGTTTGCGTCCTATGACCCCGGACGGTACCCCTATTGTTGGGCCAACTAAATATGCGAATCTTTATTTAAATACGGGACATGGAACACTGGGTTGGACAATGGCCTGTGGTTCAGGGAAGTTACTGGCTGATTTAATTTCAGGCAAAAAGCCCGACATTGCGGCAGATGATCTTTCCGTATTCAGATACATTGATGGCTTTAATATAAAAGTGTTTCCAATGAAGCCTCATTTACACACAGCATAAACTTATAAACTATAAGAAGGGGTCGTCATGCCACGTCCTATTTTGGCAACGATCCATCTCGATGCATTTCGCCATAATCTGTCAGTTATTCGTCAAATGGTGGGTAACAGCAAAATTTGGTCGGTAGTAAAAGCGGATGCGTATGGGCATGGATTGGACAGAATATGGCAATCACTCATGCAGACAGATGGATTTGCACTGCTTGACATGAATGAAGCTATTTATTTAAGGGAGCAGGGATGGCAAGGGCCAATCTTGCTATTGGAGGGTTTTTTCAAACCTGCGGATTTGCAGATTATCAATAAATACCATCTGACAACCGTAGTACATAGTCATTGGCAACTTGATGAGATAGAAAAAACTAAATTAGATGCTCCCATTGATATCTATTTGAAACTCAATAGTGGTATGAATCGGTTGGGATTCACCGCAAAAGAGTATACACAGATAGTTTCAATGGCGAAAAAGGCTAAAAATATTAAGTCAGTGACGTTAATGACCCATTTTGCCAATTCGGATAATGAAATGGGTATTGATGAACAATTCGCGGTTGTTGAGCGTTTGCAAATGAATTCACTGCACCATTGCCTGGCGAATTCTGGTGCTGTGTTGTGGCATCCGAAAACACATAAGGATTGGATACGGCCAGGTATTATTCTTTATGGCGCGTCTCCTAGTGGAAAGTGGCGTGATATTGCCAATATTGGGTTGAAACCAGCCATGACGCTAAAAAGTGAAATCATCGCAGTACATGAGCTTCCCAAGGGGAAAAAATTGGCTATGGCAGCCGCTATATAACTCAGAAACCCATGCTTGTCGGTACAGTTGCCTGTGGTTATGCGGATGGGTATCCGCGGCATGCCCCAACGGGAACACCTGTCATGGTTGATGGTGTTCGTACCCAGTTATTGGGTGCTATATCAATGGATATGATGACGGTTGATTTGACTCCGTGTCCTCAGGCAAATATAGGCAGTATTGCCGAGTTGTGGGGAGAAAATCTACCCGTAGACGAAGTCGCAAACTCGGCAGGAACCATTGGTTACGAGCTTTTGTGCGCTTTAGCGAAGCGTGTTCCTGTCACTGTGGTTTAACCCTTTCTATCTTTAAGAATTCAGGCATTTTTATCCTTGGTCTTGGAATAAATGCCTGCTCTATATTTCGCTTGGTTGATTATTATCTGAGAATTTACGGCAGCGGATAATGACAGAAAGTCTGCCAGGGTTGCCATTCTTAGGCTGCAATGGGTCATTGATACGTGCAGTTTCGATACAAGCCATATTCTTATAACCCTCTTTGCTCATGTCTTTCATACTACTGGAAAGTGCAGCGCCGGGGTTCCAGCATACTACTTCGCTATGGTGATAGTGGTGTATTTCAATTGTTCGTTTCCATAGCGGATCTCTGAGCAGATTAAAATCGTCTGGTTCTGTATAAATGCGGTCTGTTCTTCCGTGGAAGACTAAATCTTCATCAATATATTGCTCGCTATCGGTGAGGGTATCAATAAAATGGGAACCAAGCCCACTGACCCGAATTTGATTGATGTCACTCACATTGAAGTAAGAGTGAAGAGCACAAGTGGCTTGATATTCACCATGAGGCTCTAACTCTATTTCGCAAGTTTCCCCCAATTTAAAACGGGCAATGAGCGTGAATTCATGTGGCCATAACTTACGGGTATATGCGTTATCCTGTAATGTGAACGTCAAAATAACGCCATTTTCATTTTCATCATGGGCTTTGAGTTCCCAAGGTAATATCCTCGCAAATCCATGGCTGGGAGCTGCAAATGAACCAAACCAAGGCCAACAGATGGGAATGCCGCCACGAATAGCAGTGCCTGCCCTGAAAGGGGTGTTATCACTTACCCATAATACCGGTTTTTCGTTATTGGGCTGCCAGGTGATCAGGTGTGCGCCTTGAAGACTGATCACTCCACGAGCTTTGGGATGGGAAACAACAACTAACGGAAAACCATCAATGTTTCGCTGGCTGATATAAGGGGAGAGCTGTTCTACAATTGGTAATGAGAAAATTTTATCAAGCATCTGTCATGACCTTATGTAAACTTAAATTAGCCGTTGAACTAAAAGACAAGAATATCTCAATATTTTAGTTATATAAACATAAAAGCCACCTGTAAACAGATGGCTTTTGAAAGTCGATAAAAGCTCAGTTATTTGGAGATATGAGCGATCAGATCCAGGACTTTATTGGAATAACCGGTTTCGTTGTCATACCAGGAAACCAGTTTTACAAAGTTATCGTTCAGCGCGATACCTGCTTTTGCATCAAATACAGAAGTCAGTTTTTCGCCGTTGAAATCAGTAGAAACCACGTCATCTTCAGTATAGCCCAGAATGCCTTTCAGTTCGCCTTCTGCAGCTTCTTTAATTGCATCACAGATTTCTGCATAAGTTGCTGGTTTAGCCAGACGTGCAGTCAGGTCAACAACAGAGACGTTAGGAGTAGGAACACGGAAAGACATACCAGTCAGTTTACCGTTCAATTCTGGGATAACTTTGCCTACTGCCTTTGCTGCGCCAGTGGAAGATGGGATGATGTTCTGTGCTGCACCACGGCCACCACGCCAGTCTTTCGCTGAAGGACCATCAACCGTTTTCTGGGTAGCCGTTGTTGCGTGAACGGTAGTCATCAGACCTTCAACGATACCAAATTTGTCATTGATAACTTTAGCCAGTGGAGCCAGACAGTTAGTGGTACAGGATGCGTTGGAAACGATATCCTGGCCTGCATAGGCATTATGGTTGACACCCATAACGAACATTGGCGTATTGTCTTTGGATGGACCGGTCAGAACAACTTTTTTCGCGCCAGCAGCGATATGTTTACGTGCAGTTTCGTCAGTCAGGAAAATACCCGTTGCTTCTGCAACAACATCAACACCCACTTCGTTCCATTTCAGGTTAGCTGGGTCTCTTTCAGATGTCACACGGATGGTTTTGCCGTTAACAACCAGTTGGCCGTCTTTAACTTCAACAGTACCGTTGAAGCGGCCGTGGGTTGAATCGTATTTCAGCATGTATGCCATGTATTCTGCATCCAACAGATCATTGATTGCAACGATTTCAATGTCTGAGCGCTCTTGAGCAGCACGGAAAACAATACGGCCGATACGACCAAAACCGTTAATACCTACTTTGATAGTCATAGTATTCCACCAGCTATTTTTTAGTGAATTAAAAGTTGTTTTTAAAGTTACCAAAATCTTGCCAGCCGTCAAGCGGAATCGTGTCAACAATTGAAAAAGATCAATTTAATAATCACTATCTAGACGATTGCTATACAGCTGGAACAAGCTCTACGCACACCATTATCGGGGCATAAGGAGATATTTAAAGTTACCATTGGTTAGTTATGTGAGATTTATCACAATTAGTAAAGTAAATTGCTATGTTGGATAGGTTAGAATGCGTTTTGACATTTTGGTGTTAATTTTGGGTTGTTTCCGATGATATTTTATTGAAATCATTGACCTTAAAAGGTGGTCATTATGACTAAAAGTCAAAATATTTCCCTTTCTATAGAACAGCTTAATAAAATGCAACGCTATGTTACGCAAGAAGCAGGTACTGAGCCGCCATTTTCAGGGAAACTGCTGCACAATAAGAAAAATGGCATTTATTATTGCTTGTGTTGCCGCCAGCCATTATTTGTTTCTGATACGAAGTTTGATTCGGGATGTGGATGGCCAAGTTTTTACCAACCGATTAGTGATGGCTCTATCACATATATTGATGATTATTCTCATAATATGCATCGGATAGAGGTGCGTTGTAGCCAATGTCAGGCACATTTGGGGCATGTCTTTCCCGATGGTCCGAAACCGACAGGGGAACGTTTTTGTATTAATTCAGCAGCGCTGCGTTTTGTTGATAAAGAAACAGGCGAAGAAACGGCAGGTTAATGTTATTTTGAATACGCTGAATTTAAATGAAAAGTTGGCCTTATGAACTAAAAAGAAACGATTCAGCTTATTTTTGATAAAGTATTCTTAACTGTTCTTAAGGTCAATAATATTAATAATAACCATGTCGGCTTACGGCCGTACAAGTAAAATATGTAGTGCATGTAGTAAAATAGAGCACATAGCCATTAAGGAAATTTCGATGAAGTTGGATGATTTACTCTCCGCCATGACTCCTGAAATTTATCAGCGATTAGTTCAGGCTGTTGAACTGGGAAAATGGCAGGATGGTGTACCACTCACGCCAGAACAGAAAGAATACAGTTTACAGGCGGTGATGCTCTGGCAAGCAAAATATAATCATGATCCTGAACATATGACGATTGGCACAGACGGTCAAATTACCATGAAAAGTAAGCAGGAGTTAAAGGCTATATTTCAGTCCGACATGGTTGCAAAATTAAAACCTCAGTCGGAAGATTGAAATGGCATGAATTGAGAACCTCGCCCTATTTTTGTTGAGAACGAGGTTCTTTTTAATTTTATGAAGGAGCTAGGGGAGTTATAAAATGGATATAATTTCACTTTGTAGAATTAACTTTGCCCCTTTTCCTGCCATTTCCTCAAATGCTTGTTGGCTATCATCTTTCTGGATATTAACACCACGACAGCCATCAATAATGACATAGGTTTCATAACCGAGTGCCAGGGCATCAAGTACGGTAAATTTTACGCAATAATCAGTGGCGATACCCATGACAATCAGGCGTTGTATCTTCTGCTCTGTTAGCCAATCATCCAGGTGAGTTTTGCTTTTATGGTCATTATCAAAGAATGCACTGTAGCTATCTATTTGGGGATTTTCACCTTTGCGGAAAATTGCTTGAATAGCAGATTGATTTAACAAAGGATGAAATTCCGCACCAAACTCTCCTTGTATACAGTGATTAGGCCACCATACTTGAGGAATGCCATTGAGTTCGCCTAATTCACCTACTTTTTGTCCTGAATTTTCTGCAAAACTCATATGATTAGCCGGATGCCAATCTTGAGTGGCGATGACAGTGATAGTGTTTTCCTGACATCGTGCAATAACATTATTTGCTACTTCAATCACTGCATCACTATCTTTGACAGCCAGGGCGCCTCCAGTACAAAAGTCGTTTTGTAGATCGATAAGTAATAATGCTGTTTTCATCATATTTCTCGACTCATCTGTTCATTATTCATCAGCATAACTCAACTCTCCCCGCAGATTTTGTTGCATCAGATAGCGGATCTCTTCAGGGGTATAAGATTGGCTTAATAAATAGTGCAATTTTGTTAAAGTTGCTTCGAAAGTCATGTCATAACCACTGATAACACCTGATGCAGCCAGAGAATGACCAGTCGCATAGCCTTCCATGTTGACCCGGCCTGAAATACATTGTGTCAAATTAACCACAATAATACCTCTCTCAGTCGCTTGCTTTAACGTTTGTAGCAAATCAGCCCGTTGTGGAGCATTGCCAACACCGTAAGAGCGTAAAATTAACGCCTTGACTGGTTGCATGAGGATGTTTTCTACCACCTGACTGGATAATCCCGGGTAGATAGTCACGACACCAATTGGTTGTGATGTGATGGTATTCACAAAAAATTCGCCATGACTAGCAGGTATAGGATTTGTTTTGAAGGTGCGAATATTTATTCCGGCTTCCATCAATGGAGGGCAGTTAGGGGATGAAAAAGCATTAAAGCCATCTGCATGGGCTTTAATTGTTCTATTGCCACGAAATAACTTATTGTTAAAAAACAAGCTAACTTCGTTAATAGGGTAATTCGCTGCGAGATACAGCGCATTAAGAAGATTGGTTTGTCCATCGGAACGCAATGCTTCCAGAGGAATTTGTGACCCTGTCACAATAATGGGTTTATTCAGGTTTTCGCACATGAAGGAGAGTGCTGATGCAGTGAAAGCCATGGTGTCCGTACCATGCAGAATAACAAAACCATCGTAGTCATGATAATTCTGATAGATATCATTTGCGATAATGCTCCAATCGTCAGGACTCATATCAGAAGAATCAATCAGGGGTTGGTGTTCACGGATCGTGAATGTCGGCATTTCTGGACGGTGAAATTCTGGCATTTTGGCGAGTTGTTGTTGTAAATGACCGGAAACGGGAATGTATCCATTGGGGGAATGTTGCATCCCAATAGTACCGCCGGTGTAAACAACATAGATCGATTTCTTCTGCATGGTAACGCCTCAATAAAAACATTTAGCTGGATTATAGGGAGTATCAGGAATAAAAAAAGCCTGAGAGTGAAATCAGGCTTTAAATTTGTTGTAAATTTAGTCAGTTATTTAACGAATATCGACACAATTCAGGCAGAATGTGTATATATTCTGTGGATCATTCATATTTTTATAAAATGCAGCTTGTTTTTTTACATCTTGAGCGACTTCGGCAAATGGAGCAGGCAACATTGATTGTAAAGTATTTGGCAATAGTGCTTGCGCTGATGAAGTCAGTCCCAGCATGAATTTTTCCGAGAATGAAAGTTCAGGTTGCATCCAGTCCAGTGAGACATCTTTGATCTTTGCCAGCTCAGCGGCTTTTTTAACGGCATCATCAAAATCACCCAGTTGATCGACTAGACCATGCTTTTTGGCATCAATGCCACTCCAAACACGCCCTTGAGCGATATTATCAATTTCATCTACAGACTTATTACGGGCAACTGCAACCAGCTTAATAAACTTACTGTAGCTACTCTCAATAGCGAGCTGCATTACATCTGAGAACGTTTGGTTAATACCTTTGGTAACAGAAATATCAGCTAATGGCGTTGTTGAAATACCGTCGGTATTCACACCAACGTAATTGAGCGTCTTTTCAAAGGTCTGAATGACACCAAAAACACCAATCGAGCCTGTTAAGGTACTCGGATCAGCAATGATGTAGTTAGCAGGGGTAGATATCCAGTAACCCCCTGAGGCAGTCATCCCTCCCATGGAAACTACAATAGGTTTCGCATTTCCAGTCTTGTCATCTCGGATGGCTGCCAATTCATTGCGAATAATTTCGGACGCACCGATACTACCACCTGGGCTGTTTACTCGTAATACGATCGCTTTTATGTTGGGGTTATGGTGTGCGGCACGTAGTTGTTCAACAATAGTGTCACTTCCAACGATACCCGGCGATTGCTTGCCTTCTAAGATTGCACCTTCAGTAACAATGACAGCAATATTGCCTTTATTATCTGCATATTGTATTGGTTTTTGGTCAATGTAGTCATAGATGCTGATGTAATTGAAATGTTTTTGTTCTTTGTTCCAACCAAATTTTTCCCGCATTTTCTTTTCAACCGCATTGCGGGGTTCAATAGAGTCCACTAGTTTGTTTTGGTACGCATACAGTGAAAAGTCCCCACCCGCTTTACGGAGTTTTTCAATAAAGTTTGCTGCACCAGGGAAGACTTGATCAACAGGGATATGTCGGTTAACTGCGATGGTATTTAAGTAATTGTTCCACAATTCGTTAAGCCAGAGGCTGTCAGCTTCACGAGCCTCTTGTGACATATCGTCGCGCAGTATGGGTTCAACTGCTGATTTATAGGTTCCCACACGAAAAATATGGGTAGATACTTTCAACGTATCCAACAATGATTTGTAGTATAAATGGTTGGTGGAGAAACCATGGATATCAACGGAACCAAGTGGAGATAAATATATTTTATTGGCATAGCTGGCTAAATGATATTGTGATTGGCTGTAAGCATCACCAATCGCAAAAACAGGTTTACCAGCAGTTTTAAATTCGTTGATAGCCTTACCAATATACCTCATAGAAGTTTGGTCTGCGCCGATGAAATTATTTAGATCTAATACCATGCCCGTAATTTGGGGATCATTTTTTGCGCGGCGAATACTGTCAACAACGTCAAACACGGAGGTTTCTTTGTAATTGCTATTGGATGGCCCAATAAGATCTTTGGTAAATTGTTCGAGTGGATTGCGATCAGTTACGCGATCAAGAACTATACCAGATAGGTTGACATACAACGCCCCGTGATAATTATCGTCAAGTTTGGATTGTTGCTGGTAAACAGTAACCCCAACAACGATAACAGCGATCAACAGAATAAAAATAAGATTGAAAATAAACTGGCGAACAAAATTTAGGAGTTTCCAACTCCATTTAAATAATGCTGCCGTGAAGTGCCATAATTTGCGCATATTATCTCCGGTTATGGTATCAAGAGGGGTTATCCTAATCAGCTCACTGGAAAATGTCAGCTGGAAATCATGTTATTGATTGAAAAAACAGTTTATGTGCTTTCATTCATTAACGAATAAACAGAGAATGTGGGTTTGAGACAGATTATCTTATTTAGGAGAAAAGAATGAATGCTTTGGAACTTTTGTTAAATCGTCGTTCAGTTTCACGTTTAACAACCCCCGCGCCAAAAGACAGTGAATTGCAACATATTTTAGCTGCAGGGATGAGGGCGCCTGACCACGGGGCTTTGCGTCCTTGGCATTTTATTGTGATGGAAGGGGAAGGGATAAATAAATTTAGTCATCTTCTTGAAAAAGCAGCGATTGAAGGTGGTCTGGGCAAGGATGTTGAGGAGAAAGCAAAAAATGCCCCTTACCGAGCACCTATGATTATTACCGTTATCGCCAAGGTCGTTGAACATGCAAAAGTTCCGGCATGGGAACAAGTGGTTGCTGCGGGGTGTGCCGTTCACGCGATGCAAATGGCCGCCATCACCCAAGGTTTTGGCGGTATATGGCGTTCAGGCTCATGGACAGAAGATCCCATTGTTAAGGCAGGCTTGGGATGTAAGGAAAATGACAAGATTGTGGGATTCTTGTACTTAGGAACCCCAGAACTGAGGGCACCTGCAAAAGTTGCAATGCCAGATTTGACGAATTTTGTCAGTTATTTCTAATTTGTCAGTGACTTCTTAACTGGAGCGACTAATGTCAACAGAAATCCGTCTGACTCAATACAGCCATGGTGCCGGATGTGGCTGCAAAATTTCGCCTAAAGTGCTGGAAACTATTTTGCACAGTGAACAGGCAAAGTTTTTCGATCCTAATCTTTTGGTAGGTAATGAAACCCGTGATGATGCTGCTGTGTATGATATTGGTAATGGTACAGGCATCATTAGTACTACGGATTTCTTTATGCCTATTGTTGATGATCCGTTTGATTTTGGCCGTATTGCGGCGACTAATGCCATTAGCGATATTTACGCGATGGGAGGGAAACCCATCATGGCAATTGCGATTTTGGGTTGGCCAATTAATAAACTGGCACCGGAAATTGCGCAAAATGTTATTGAGGGAGGCCGGGCTGTTTGTCAGGAAGCGGGTATTTCCTTGGCTGGAGGGCATTCTATTGATGCCCCTGAACCCATATTCGGCTTGGCAGTGACGGGAATCATCAATATTGAACGTGTAAAGCGTAATAATCAGGCAAAAGCAGGCAGTCTCCTGTTCCTGACTAAGCCTTTGGGCGTTGGCGTATTGACTACGGCTGAAAAGAAAGGGTTGTTACAACCCGAACACCAAGGTATTGCGAAAGAAATTATGTGCCAGTTGAATAAAGCGGGGACAGATTTTGCAGGAATTGAAGGTGTTACCGCTATGACGGATGTAACAGGCTTCGGCTTGTTAGGGCATTTAAGTGAAATTTGTGCAGGTTCTGGTGTTCAGGCGAAGATCAAATTTTCACAAATTCCGAGATTGCCAGATGTTGATGTTTATATCGAAAAAGGTTGTGTACCTGGAGGAACGGGACGCAACTTTGACAGCTATGGGCACTTAATTGGAAAGATGGCTTCCCATCAACGTCATCTCTTGTGTGATCCACAAACTTCGGGTGGTTTATTACTGGCGATTTTGCCGGATGCCGTGGAAGAGGCGAAAGCCGTTGCACGAAGCCACGACATTGATTTTTTTGCTGTTGGTGAACTGACTGAGCCAAGCTCAGGCAGGGCACTCATTGAAGTTCTTGAATAATTCCATGCGTCTTTTTATTGCAGAAAAACCCAGCCTCGCGAGGGCTATCGCGGATGTTTTACCGAAGCCCCATCGACGTGGGGATGGGTTTATCGAATGTGGTAATAACCAGTTTGTGACTTGGTGTGTGGGTCATCTATTGGAACAGGCCGAACCTGATGCCTACGATAGCCGTTATGCTCGTTGGGTATTGGCTGATTTACCGATCATTCCTGAAAAATGGCAGTTAAAGCCACGGGCAGCCGTGGCCAAACAGCTCAACACAATTAAATCCCTGTTGGAAAGAGCAAACGAGATAGTCCATGCAGGTGACCCTGATCGCGAAGGGCAATTGTTGGTGGATGAAGTGCTGGATTTTTTAGATCTGGATATGGATAAAAAACACAATGTCCAGCGATGCTTAATCAATGATCTCAATCCCCAGGCAGTCGCAAAAGCGATTGAACGGCTAAGAAGCAATCGGGAGTTTATCCCCTTATGTGTTTCTGCGCTCGCCAGAGCCAGGGCAGACTGGCTTTATGGCATCAACATGACCCGTGCTTACACTTTATTAGGCAAAAATGCCGGTTATCAGGGGGTATTATCGGTCGGGCGAGTGCAAACCCCTGTTTTAGGTTTGGTTGTACGTCGTGATGAAGAGATAGAAAATTTTGTGCCAAAAGATTTTTTTGAAGTTAAAGCACACGTTGTTACACCCAATGAAGAGCGATTTACGGCTTTATGGCAACCGAGTGAATCTTGCATTGATTTTCAGGATGAAGAAGGCAGAATTATTCACCGGCCGTTAGCTGAGCATGTTGTTGCGCGTATTACTGGACAACCTGCCTATGTCTCCTCCTATCAGGATAAGCGCGAAACAGAAACGGCACCATTACCTTTTTCCCTTTCATCCTTGCAGATTGAAGCGGCCAAGCGTTTTGCTTTGAGTGCTCAGGATGTCCTTGACATTTGTCAGCGGCTTTATGAAACCCATAAAGTGATCACTTATCCGCGTTCTGACTGTCGTTACCTGCCGGAAGAACATTTTGTTGGGCGTCATGCAGTCCTGAATGCCATTTCGGTTCATGCTACCCATTTGTTTCCGCAGAATGCTTTAAATATAGAGCAAAAGAACCGCTGTTGGGATGATAAGAAGGTTGATGCTCACCATGCCATCATTCCTACTGCACGTAGTAGCCAAGTTAATTTAACCGAAAATGAAAGCCATATTTATAGTTTGATTGCGCGACAATACCTGATGCAGTTTTTTCCTGATGCGGTATTTCGGAAATGTACGATTGAACTTGATATTGCTGGTGGAAAATTTATCGCTAAGGCACGTTTTCTAGCAGAGGCGGGTTGGCGGACTCTACTTGGCAACAAGGAACGGGATGAAGAAAATGAAGGTACGCCATTACCTGTTGTTGCTAAAGGAGATGAATTATTGTGTGAGAAAGGTGAAGTGGTGGAAAGACAGACACAGCCTCCAAGGCCTTTCACTGATGCGACACTATTGTCTGCAATGACTGGCATAGCTCGATTTGTGCAGGATAAAGATTTGAAAAAGGTACTTCGTGCAACCGATGGCTTAGGTACTGAAGCGACTCGAGCGGGGATCATTGAATTACTATTCAAACGGGATTTCCTGTACAAAAAAGGACGCTATATTCACGCGACTCCGGCTGGCAGGGCGTTAATTCATGTGTTACCGGACATGGCGGTATTGCCAGATATGACAGCACATTGGGAATCTCGGCTGACACAAATCAGCGAAAAGCAATTCCGTTATCAGGATTTTATGTTCCCCCTTCAGGAAACATTGCAGCAGTTGATCTGGCAGGCAAAACAGCATCGTAATTTAACGGCTTTTAGGAACTTGCCTCCTGCTCCTGTTAATACCAAAAAAGGGAAAGGCAAGCAGGAAAAATCTGGTAAGAGCAGAGCAAAGAAAGATCAAGTTAATCAGGGATAATTCACGATAACGACACAGCACCATAATGGAGGTGCTGTGTTTCATGATCGTTGTTTATATCTTAAACTCTGTCCAAATAGGGGCATGATCGGATGGTTTTTCCATACTGCGTATAGCATAATCGATACCAGAGGATATACATCTTTCTGCCAGAGGATGGCTGGCAAGCAGCAAATCAATGCGCAGTCCACGATTATCATCAAAACCTTTTGAACGATAGTCGAACCAAGAAAACTGATCATTAGCTTCAGGATATTTTACCCGGAATGTATCGATAAGCCCCCAATTTTTTAAGCGTTCCATCCATTCTCGCTCTTCTGGTAAGAAAGAACATTTTCCCATTTTTAACCAGCGTTTCTGGTTGTTTTCTCCAATGCCGATATCGAGATCTGTTGGACTGATGTTCATGTCTCCCATAATCAAAATGTGTGACTCCGGAGAATGATTAGTTTCTAGGTAAGATAGTAGGTCCTGATAAAATTTTTCTTTTGCAGGAAATTTAATCGGATGATCACGGCTCTCTCCTTGAGGAAAATAGCCATTGATTACAGTTAATAAACCAACAGGTGTCTCGATATCGGCCATAATAATGCGGCGCTGTGCATCATCGTCATCAGTAGGAAAACCTTTACGGATATCCACTGGTTGTTGGCGAGTTAGCAATGCGACACCGTAGTGAGATTTTTGACCATGATAAAAAATGTGATAACCCAGCTTACTGACTTCTTCCAGAGGAAACATTTCATCATGGACTTTTATTTCTTGTAATCCGATAACATCAGGTTGGTGTTGTTCAACAATGGCTGCGAGTTGATGATGACGTGCTCTTAACCCATTAATATTAAATGATATAAATTTCATTTTGTTATAATCACCTATAGAATATGTTAATTAATATTAACAGATACAAATAAGGATGTAACTATTTATTAAATAATAATTTTTACTTAATTACTTTGATAATTCGCTATTTTACTCATATATGTATACTATATTGGGTATAATACTCTCATTATCCAGAATTTAAAGTATCGAAACGATTTTTAAAAAATAAAAAGACACCAAATAAATGATTAGTAAATTAATGAACTTATAATAATTTACTAATTATTATAAGTTATATTCAACATTTGATATTATAATTTTCCGTGAGGAATTTTATTCTTAGAATTCATTTTATGTTGCGTGTTACAAAAATTAATTAATGAAAAAGTAGAAGAGTTAATCAATCTCTGATAGAAATTTGAGCTTGTAGACCATGGTTATATTTATTAATGGATTACAATCACGGTGGAATATTCATCATGATATAGATGAATTATATTATTCATCTAAACCGCATTATTACATCAGGGGCTGGCATTTTATATAAATGCCATTTGAAAAATATTTATTTTTATTGTACAAAATTGTACCTTCATAATATCAAGTTTGATTTAGCGGTTACCTGATGAGAAGGCCATTTCAAGGAAATTATTTTAGCCACAAGTTACATAGGAACGGTGAATTATGTTTTTTTCTCGTAAATTAGAAGCATTCATGGCGGTGGTGGAAATGGGTTCTTTAAGCAAAGCGGCAAGAGTGATGAACCGTACGACTCCCCCAGTCGCTAAATCAATTAAAGACTTTGAAGCGACGTTAGGAAAGCGCTTGTTTAAAAGGGAGAAGTTTGGGATGATTCTGACCAAAGACGGAGTGGAATTATATAATGACTTAAAAGAGCTTTATTTGAAAGAGAAAGAAATTACAAAGAAACACATTAGTGGGAGTATTTGTAATGTTGTAAATATATACCATGATTGGGGTAAGAAAAAGCATCTGATTTCGCTTTATAAAGCAGCGGACAGAAATAATGCTCAAGTTAATATATTACGCTTCAGTTATGATAACATTGATGAAATAGTTGACTATGAGGGCAATACAATAATTTTAAGTTCAGAAAAAATACTTAGTGACCGATTCAGCCTGGTACGGAAAATTGATGGACCAAATTTGGGGATCTGCTGTCGAAAGGAACTATTGGATGAAGTAAACGGAGACTTTATTCAATTGCTGAAAAAAAGAACATGGTTATGTGATCCAGTGCTCTACAAAGGCAATTTGATAAAGAATTTGGAAGAGGAAATAATGAAAAATGGAGAAAAAGTTAATATCCGACAAATGGATAGCATAGAATGCTGTCTTAACTTTATTCAGTCAACCGATTATATTTTTATTACAGATTCTCATTCCGGTGCTTTGGAAGAGGGAGAAAGCCTAGGCTTCATTCCAATATCACGACCTGATGCAGTTAATCAGTGTTATGTCTACAAATCAAAATCTCATTCAAGCGTATTAAATCGTTTCATTGACTCCGTCAGCGATATGGAGTAACTGACTACATGAACGATAAAACTATCTGATTTCCCGGCTCCACTATGGCGCTTATCTAAACGCATTAACTTTGAAGACATTGGTTTATCCGTTAATTTGAAGTGTTTTGTTTTTGTTGATTTGTTTTACTTCAACCAAGTTTTTTAAACGGATTTTTTTAAATAGATTAGTGATGAATTTCGACGATTGGTGCAAGTAATGAGGTAACCATTTGTTGATCTCTTAATGCATTAAGAGCTTGGAAAAGATTTTTGATAGTGGTGAGGAAGGATAAGGATGATGTGTCATTTCGTTCCTCACCTTTGGTCTATGCATAATTACACATCTCTCTATTCTACTAAATGAGATCTCTTATTTTCTACTCACAGTCATTGTATAGTATTTCAATTTTACGATTCAGCAAACTATAGTCTATTGTTTGGTAAAAACAAATAGATCCATTTTGGGATTTTTATGTAAAAAATGAGTTTTGATGGTGGTGGGGGAAGGATTCGAACCTTCGAAGTCTGTGACGGCAGATTTACAGTCTGCTCCCTTTGGCCGCTCGGGAACCCCACCAGATTTTGAATTGTATGCTGTTGTTAACAGCGAGCGGTATCATATCAGATAAACCGCCGCTGTAAAGTAGCTAATTGAACATAAAGTATTGTTCGATTGCTTTTTGATCTTAATGATCGCGTTGTAACCTATTGGGTAATACCATCGATAGAAAGTACCTGTATTACACCTCAATCAGCTAAAGGCAAGATACTTGATTGTTTATTAGAGAATAACCGTACGGTTACCATATACAAAAACCCGCTGGGAAAATACCCAGTATAATGCTTGGCTCAATACATTCTTTTCAACATCACGTCCAGCACGCATCATCTCTTCAGCTGTATAGGTATGATCTACATTTATCACATCTTGGGTGATAATCGGTCCTTCATCCAAATGATCATTTACATAATGAGCCGTTGCGCCAATAATTTTCACACCACGTTCATAAGCTTGATGGTAGGGGCGCGCACCAATAAATGCGGGTAAGAATGAATGATGAATGTTGATTATTTGATTTGGGTAATGCTGAACAAATGCGGGTGTTAAGACGCGCATGTATTTGGCAAGAACAACATAATCCGGTTTATATTGATCAATCTGGTCCATCAACGCTTCATCATGTTGTTCTCGGGTTAGGCCTTCATGACTGATGTAATGAAATGGGATATCAAACTGCTCAACCAATTTTTGTAAAGTAGTATGGTTGCCGATGACAGCAGCAATTTCGACATCCAATCCACCATAGGCGCTTTTAACTAAAATGTCGCCAATGCAATGTGCTTCTTTTGTCACCATGATAACGATACGACGTCGGCCCGCTGTATTTAATTCACGATTTGAACCTGCAGGTAGAGCGTCATCCAAATCGGCCAAAAGTGTTTCGTCATTAAAAACACCTTCCAGCTCGGTACGCATAAAAAATCGGCCAGTACGATGATCAACAAACTCATTATTTTGAACGATGTTTAATTGATGTTTGTAACAAATGTTTGTGATTTTTGCGATCAATCCTTTGGAATCAGGACAAATCGTACGTAAGATTTTTTTTTGTATGTTTGCGTTTTGCATGGATTACGAGAACCTCAAATATTTTTCACTGTGTGTGAGTTGTGATGTTTGATATTTAGATGCTGTTTTAATCACAGCATTTCTTATATTTTTTGCCTGAACCACATGGGCAGGGGCTATTTCGGCCTATTTCAGGACGAATACCATCTATATAAAACCAACGTTGATCGATGCGCAAAAAACGTGAACGCTCATGAATCAATTGCTTATCTTGCTTTCCTTGTTCAATAAAGCAAGCTGAAAATTCAACATAGGCCTCGTTATTATGTTTCCCTTGATTAGTTTCGAGGACATTTAATCCCAGCCATTGTACACCGGCAAAACTTTGTTCTATTTCTGTACGCCAATTTTCAGCCTGACAATCTGGGTGCCAGGTAGCGATAAGGTAGTCTGCATTTTGTGTAACGTAAGCACTGTATCTGGAACGCATCAGGGATTCAGCATTTGGGGCAGGGTAATGGTTTTCAAGATAGGGGCTACAGCAAAGGTCGAAAGATGTACTGCCACAGGGACACATTTTTGTCAAAATCACTCCAGTTATTTAAAGAGATTGCAGATTATCGTTAATTGTAAGGCAAATTAGTATTTGCTGAATAGGATTAAATGCACAATCCGACATCTAATCATTGAAATGTGAGCAAAGGTTAGCACACTGTATATTTGGTTGAATTAACTAGTGTATACTTGTGCCCGTTATTTTTATGAGTGTGTTTTTATAATCATTTTTTCTGAGAGTTAATGATATCGTTTAAGCCGTAAAGGAGTTTTGCAGTGAAAACATATCAGTAGGAGACGATTTAATGTCAGTGTCAGTAATAAATAAAAAGGTCAAAAAAGCGGTTATACCTGTTGCTGGCTTGGGAACCCGGATGTTGCCAGCCACCAAAGCCATCCCAAAAGAAATGCTCCCCTTGGTGGATAAGCCTCTGATTCAATATGTGGTTAATGAATGTATCAAAGCAGGCATTAATGAAATCATTCTGGTGACACATTCATCCAAAAACTCAATAGAAAATCATTTTGATACCAGCTTTGAGTTGGAAGCGATTCTTGAGAGAAGAGTTAAGCGTCAATTATTGGACGAAGTACAGTCTATTTGTCCAAATCATGTGACGATTATGCAAACCCGTCAGGGAATTGCAAAAGGATTGGGGCATGCTGTGTTATGTGCTAAACCACTTATTGGTGATGAGCCATTTGCTGTTATTTTGCCGGATGTTATTTTGGATGAGTACAGTACTGACCTATCAAAATATAATTTGAGCGAAATGTTATCACGCTTCAATAGCCGTGGTGCAAGCCAAATTCTCGTTGAACCCGTCCCTGTAGAAAGTGTCGCAGATTATGGCATTGTTGATTGTTTGGGGGAAAATTTACAGCCTGGGGATAGCAAACCGATTGTTCGAGTTGTTGAAAAACCAAAACCAGAAGAAGCGCCATCGAATCTTTCCATTGTTGGTCGTTATGTATTATCCGAAAAAATCTGGCCATTATTGGCTAAAACTGCGCCAGGGGCAGGAGATGAAATACAACTGACCGATGCCATTGCCATGCTGATGGAAAAAGAACCCGTTGAGGCTTATCACTTACAAGGCCGTAGCCATGATTGTGGTAATAAGTTGGGTTATATGCAGGCATTTGTTGAATATGGCATGAAACATAAAGAATTGGGCAAGTCATTCACGGATTGGATCATGGCCTTGCAAAATCAGATTGAAAAATAATCTACTAGTACTTTAAGGTGTGATATGAAAGTTACTGTATTTGGTATTGGCTACGTAGGCTTAGTGCAAGCAACCGTATTTGCTGAAGTGGGGCATGATGTACTTTGTGTCGATGTTGATGCAAAAAAAGTCGAGAACCTAAAAAATGGTCAAATTCCTATTTTTGAGCCGGGTTTGACACCCTTGGTAAAGAAAAACCATGCTGAAGGGCGGCTGAATTTTACAACGGATGCTAAAGCCGGTATTGCCCATGGCAAATTACAGTTTATTGCAGTAGGCACACCTCCTGATGAAGATGGCTCGGCTGATCTTAAGTATGTTACTGCTGTAGCCAGAACTATTGCAGAAAATATGGATGGTTACAAAGTTGTTGTTGACAAATCAACTGTGCCAGTGGGTACGGCTGATAAAGTTAAGGCAGTGATGCAAGCAACATTGGCCGAGCGTAGTTTGGAGCTTCCATTTGATGTCGTTTCTAATCCTGAGTTTTTGAAAGAAGGCGCTGCTGTTGCTGATTGTATGCGGCCTGAACGCATTATTATTGGTTGTGATAATGATGATGTGGTTGATGTCATGCGTGAATTGTATGAACCATTTAATCGTAATCATGATCGTATGATAGTTATGGACATCCGTAGCGCGGAATTGACTAAATATGCAGCTAACTGCATGTTGGCAACAAAAATTAGTTTCATGAATGAAATTGCTAATTTGGCAGAAATGCTGGGAGCTGACATTGAACATGTGCGCCAAGGCATTGGTTCCGACTCACGTATCGGATATCACTTTATTTACCCTGGATGTGGATATGGCGGTTCATGTTTCCCCAAAGATGTTCAGGCACTGATCCGGACTTCTGAACAAATTGGATATACGCCAAAAATTCTTCAGGCAGTGGAGCAGGTTAATGAAGAACAGAAAAGTAAATTGCCTGCTTTTATAAGACAGCATTTCGGTGATGATTTATCGGGCAGGACATTTGCTATTTGGGGACTGTCATTTAAACCTAATACCGATGACATGCGTGAGGCATCGAGCCGTGTCTTGATGGAAACGTTATGGAAATGTGGTGCTAAAGTTCAGGCGTATGATCCTGAGGCTATGCAGGAAGCTCAGCGTATTTATGGGCAGCGTGATGAACTCTCTTTAATGGGAACAAAAGAAGCGGCATTAAAAGGTGCTGATGCTTTGATTATCTGTACAGAATGGCAAAACTTCAGGGCACCTGATTTTGATGTGATTAAGAATTCATTAAAAACTCCAGTGATTTTTGATGGGCGCAACCTTTATGATCCTGAACGCGTACAATCGCGAGGTTTTACTTATTATGGCATTGGCCGCGGTGCTTCAATCAAACCAGTTATTTGAGTTAATATATGAAATTTTTAGTGACAGGTTCTGCTGGTTTTATAGGTTTTCATGTTAGTCAGCGGTTATTGAATATGGGGTATGAGGTTGTTGGTATTGATAACCTCAATGATTATTATGATGTTAACCTGAAACAGGCGAGATTAAATTTATTACTCCCTTATTCAAATTTCAAATTTCAAAAACTAGACTTGGCTGACAGAGTTGCAATACCCGAATTGTTCGCGAAACATCAATTTCAGCGAGTGATCCATTTAGGGGCTCAGGCAGGGGTGCGTTATTCAATACAAAACCCTATGGCATATATAGATGCCAATATTGTCGGTCATATCAATATACTTGAAGGTTGCCGCCATCATTCTGTAGAGCATCTATTATATGCGTCTTCTAGTTCAGTATATGGTTTAAATAAAAAGCAGCCTTTTTCTACGGATGACTCCGTTGATCATCCTGTTTCTTTATATGCAGCAACGAAAAAGGCTGATGAATTAATGTCTCACAGCTATTCACATCTTTATCAACTTCCCACTACAGGATTAAGATTTTTTACTGTATATGGACCGTGGGGGCGTCCTGATATGGCTTTATTTAAATTCACTAAAGCCATGTTAGAAGGTAAGCCGCTTGATGTTTATAATTACGGCAATATGGTGAGAGATTTTACATATATTGATGACATTGTTGAATCTATAGTTAGGTTGCAGGATATCATTCCTACTTCTAATAAAGACTGGTCAGTTGAAGCTGAACAAATATCTACCAGCTCTGCACCATATAGAGTTTACAATATTGGTAATGGACAACCGACAAAACTGGGTGATTTTATTGAAGCTATTGAAACTTCATTAGGGATTGAAGCGAAGAAAAACTTTATGGAAATTCAAGACGGTGATGTATTGTCAACGTGTGCAGATTCAAGCGCGCTTTACAATCAAATTGGTTTTTCGCCTAATACGCCGGTAAAGGAAGGGGTGAAACGATTTACTGATTGGTATTTAGGCTTTTATCAAAAACTGTAACAGTAGAAATAGGAAAAGGAGCGATTAGCTCCTTTTTTTATAAGATTATGTTAATAAAAAACTAATTTAGTGTTAAGTTATTTTTTATCACATCGAAAATATGAAAGCGACTTAGCTATTAATATAACTCTCTGTGTTTTTACATCAGCCCGTAATTAACCTAGTTAGTTTATATTAAGCATAAAACAAAAATACCCTTGATAGGGTATTTTTGTTATCAGGTTTACAAAACAGCTGATTAGATCAGGAAATCGTCCAGTGTTTTGCCTTCTTCTTCAATTGCTTTTTTGATTACAGCTGGTGTACGGCCTTGGCCAGTCCAGGTTTTAGTTTCACCTTCATCAACGTATGAATATTTTGCTGGACGAGCAGCACGTTTAGATTTACCAGTAGCTTTGCCACTTAGGGCATCTACTAAATCGCTTAATTCAATACCGTCTTTTTCCAGCATTTCACGGTATTCTTGAAGTTTACGTGTGCGCTCTTCTAATTGTACACGAACCTGGTTTTCTTCTTCACGACGTTCTTCAACAACAGTCGTAAGTTTTTCCAGCATTTCTTCTAAAGTACTAAGTTCACATTCTCTTGCTTGCGCGCGCAAGGTACGGATGTTATTTAAGGATTTTAAATTTTCGCTCATTGTCCTGGTCTCAAATTATAATGATGATAGCTGATGTGGAGATAATAATAGAATGCTATTTTATTTTCTGCAATAGTGAATTTACTTTCTCAGGTTAAAACATGTCATTTTAAAATGCAATTTTTGAAGTGATCGATATATTGCGTTTTAATCCTGCTATTGGGATTACCATTTTTCAATAAGCGTGAAGGAGAATAGTGTAAAGTTTAGTAAGGGATAAAACATAGAGTATAAAACTAATTTATAGTCAATCCGTAAGAAACATTAACTGTTTTGCTAGAAATAAGTTGAAGAGTAAGTGTGAGATGAAAGTTTTTTTATGGGTAATCCATTAGTTATGATCATGGTGGGTGAATTGAACAAAAGTAAACCACTATGATTATTAATATTCAAAGGATGGGGGTAAAAATAATTATTTTCTTTTTATGTTAATTTTGTTCATTTGGTATGCAGGAAGTATTTTATGGTGTTGATTTTATATGCGCAAGTGTGATGATTATCATGAAAATAATTTTTTCTGATTCGTTCTAATTTGTTTCTGCTACTCTACATTTGACAATCGCAAGGATAATCTCAACCAGAATTTGTGGTAAGCTGGTGCTGTTATATCGCCTGATTAAATTTGACAAGAGGATGGACAGGCCAATGGCTCAGCTTTATTTTTATTATTCTGCCATGAACGCAGGGAAATCAACTTCCTTATTGCAGTCTTCCTATAACTATAATGAAAGAGGAATGAGAACACTGATCTTTACAGCAGAAATCGATATTCGATTCGGTAAAGGGAAAGTTAGTTCCCGTATTGGCTTATCCGCTGAAGCTTTGTTGTTTTCACCAAGAACAAATATTGCTGAGCTTATCAGAAAGGAAAATGAGGCAGAAAAAGTCCATTGCGTTTTGATTGATGAATGCCAATTCTTAACGAAAGAGCATGTTGAGCAACTTTGCGAAATTGTAGATTATGATGATATCCCCGTTCTTTGTTATGGTTTAAGGACAGATTTTCAAGGCGAGTTATTCAGCGGAAGTGAATATCTTCTCGCGTGGTCAGATAAATTGGTAGAGTTAAAAACAATTTGTCATTGTGGGAGAAAAGCCAGTCGTGTACTTCGCTTTAGTAGCGATGGCAGTGTTGTTTACGATGGTGCTCAGGTTGATATTGGTGGTAACGAAAAATACGTCTCTGTGTGTCGTAGGCACTATACTGATGTTATTCGTGAAGCCAGGGTAAGAAAGGTTTAATACGCCACCCGTTTTAATCAATAAATCTAAAATTATATCGGTTTGAGAAGGCTGGAAAATAAAATAATAAAAAGGCGTTGGGTTACCCAAACGCCTTTTAAGTTATATCCATCAGACTATCATTTATTATTCTTTCTTATTATTTTTTCTATTTGGTTTTACTGCCTCCTGTGGTTTGTTCTCTTCGGTGAATTTACGGCCATAAAAAGAATCTAGCAGCAGTTGTTTCAACTCAGAGATTAATGGGTAGCGCGGATTTGCACCGGTACATTGGTCATCAAACGCGTCTTCTGCAAGCTTGTCGATTTTTGCCAGGAAGTCAGCTTCTTGCACACCTATTTCACGAATTGAAGCTGGAATGTCTAGCTGAGACTTCATTTCTTCCAGCCAAGCCAATAGTTTTTCAATTTTGACGGCAGTACGATCACCCGATGAGGTTAACCCCAAATGATCTGCAATTTCCGCATAGCGACGTCGCGCTTGTGGGCGGTCATATTGGCTGAAAGCAGTCTGTTTTGTCGGATTGTCATTGGCGTTGTAGCGGATTACGTTACAAATCAACAGTGCATTAGCTAAGCCATGTGGGATATGAAACTCAGAGCCAAGTTTGTGGGCCATAGAGTGGCATACTCCTAAGAATGCATTAGCAAAGGCAATACCTGCTATTGTGGCAGCATTATGGACACGTTCGCGGGCAACGGGGTTTTTTCCACCTTCGTGGTAACTAACAGGTAGGTAATCTTTTAGCAGGTTTAGTGCTTGCAATGCCTGCCCATCAGAGTATTCATTGGCTAAAACAGAAACGTAGGCTTCTAATGCATGGGTTACTGCATCTAGGCCACCAAAGGCACATAACGATTTTGGCATATCCATGACCAGGTTCGCGTCAACAATTGCCATATCGGGGGTAAGCGCATAGTCTGCCAAAGGATACTTCTGCCCTGTTATGTCATCGGTAACAACCGCGAAAGGTGTGACTTCTGAACCCGTGCCTGAAGTGGTGGTAATGGCGACAAATTTAGCTTTCACACCCATTTTCGGGAACTTATAGATACGTTTACGGATATCCATAAAGCGCAGAGCCAGTTCCTCAAAATGCGTTTCTGGATGCTCGTACATCACCCACATAATTTTAGCTGCATCCATCGGGGAACCGCCGCCAAGGGCAATGATGACGTCCGGTTTAAACAGATGCATTTGTTCAGCACCTTTGCGAACGATGCTTAATGTTGGATCTGCTTCGACCTCAAAGAATACTTCAGTTTCAACGCCATAAGATTTCAAGACATTAATAACTTGATCGGCATAACCGTTATTGAATAAGAAATGGTCTGTCACAATAAAAGCGCGTTTAGCACCATCGGTGGCGACTTCTTCCAGGGCAATGGGCAGAGAACCGCGTCGGAAATAGATTGATTTTGGAAGTTTGTGCCACAACATATTTTCGGCTCTTTTGGCGACGGTTTTTGTATTGATCAAGTGTTTTGGTCCAACATTTTCAGAAATAGAATTGCCTCCCCAAGAACCACAACCCAACGTCAGAGAAGGAGATAGCTTGAAGTTGTACAAATCTCCGATACCACCTTGAGATGCAGGTGTGTTGATCAAAATACGCGCGGTCTTCATTTTGTCGCCAAAATATTTAATACGCTCTGCCTGATTATCTTGTTCGGTATAGAGACATGACGTATGTCCAATACCTCCCATATCAACCAATTTCTCGGCTTTTTCGACCGCATCTTCAAAGTTTTTGCTACGGTACATGGCAAGCAGTGGTGATAGTTTTTCATGGGCAAAGGGTTCTGCTTCATCTACCAGAGTAACTTCACCAATAAGAATTTTGGTGCTTTCAGGAACATTAATACCAGCTAATTCAGCAATTTTTATTGCGGGTTGGCCAACAATCGCTGCATTTAAATTGCCGTTTTTCAAGATAATATCTTGAACAGCTTTTAGCTCTTTTCCCTGGAGAAGATAGCCACCATGAGTTGAAAAACGTTCACGTACTTGTTCGTAAACAGAATCAACGACGATAACAGATTGTTCTGAAGCACAAATCACACCATTATCAAACGTCTTAGACATCAGGATAGATGCAACGGCTCGTTTGATATCAGCCGACTCATCGATCACGACAGGAGTATTGCCGGCACCAACACCAATAGCGGGCTTGCCTGAACTATAGGCTGCTTTTACCATACCTGGGCCACCTGTTGCTAAAATCAGGTTAATATCAGGGTGGTGCATTAAGGCATTTGAGAGTTCAACGGAAGGTTCATCTATCCAGCCAATGATATCCTTTGGTGCGCCTGCTTCAACCGCTGCCTTTAAGACAACTTCAGCTGCTCTATTAGTCGCTTTCTTGGCACGTGGATGAGGGGAAAAAATAATACCATTACGGGTTTTCAGGCTGATAAGTGCCTTGAAAATAGCAGTGGATGTTGGGTTTGTTGTTGGAATAATGCCGCAAATTAAACCAATAGGCTCAGCGATAGTAATAGTACCGAAAGTATTATCTTCAGATAAGATACCGCAAGTTTTATCATCTTTATAGGCATTATAAATATATTCTGAAGCGAAGTGGTTTTTGATCACTTTATCTTCCACAATGCCCATACCAGATTCAGATACGGCCAATTTTGCTAGTGGAATACGGGCATCAGCAGCGGCAAGGGCAGCAGCTCGAAATATTCGGTCAACTTGTTCCTGAGAAAATCGGGCAAATTCCTGCTGGGCTTTTTTTACACGAGCAACTAATTCATTGAGTTCTGCAACATGGACTACAGTCATAAAAATTACTCCTGACAAATTTAAATATTTTTAGGGAAATTAGCTGCGAGATTATTAACTTATTAAATAAAATTATGAGATTAATTATTTGAATTTAATCGTAAATACTGCTAATTGCCGTGATAAATTACTCAACAAATTGATTAATATAGAAATAGTTACTTTCCTTAAAATTTTGTCTTGAATACAGCTTACCATTTACCGGCATTTGCATTGTGATTTAGATCATGAAAACATCAAGCTGACTCAATTCAGCTATTGTTTTTGGATCAACGAGAACTGGTTAATTATTTAACTGTATAAATACAATTTATTAACTTTGTTATTATTGCATTGCCTATAGGTAAGGGGGGTTGCTCAGTTGTAATCACTAAGTTAATTGATTTGACTTACCGAAATAGTTTCGATTTATTGTATTTTTAGGTGAATGCGCTGATAGTCATGATGACTGTATCGATGAACAACGATAAGTTATGTAAAGATAAGCAAAATAAACGCGAAAATTGGTTGTTATTAAGTTCGATATCTTTGTTTCCTGGGTTACTGTGATATATACCAATCTAACTTCAAGATGCATGTGATTTCTCCCCGCGAAGCGGGGAGAAATCAAGTTTCATAGCGTGTTGTAAATTGCAACTTGAAGTTTAATGCGTATAGCAAGAATAATTTATATATTTATTCAAATTATTCATGTAGTGAGATGAAATTTTATACTCTTGTCTAACCGGTGGCTTGCATCGTTGTTTTGTGATGAAGATGGGCTTTTACTTTGTCGTAATTGCTTTTTGTTAAAATAATGTTTATTTTCTCTTTTGATAATATTCCATAGATATCGCTTGGGGATAATAGAATAAAAATGATAATTATCATTGCATTACATTTATTTTGTAAGTGTATTGTATACAGGGATAATGAATAATTTTAATGTTTTAATAAATTTATTATAGGAATCAAATAACAATTATTATGTGGACATGGTTTTTTAGTAGGTTAATTATAATTTGTTAACGAACTAAGTAAATTAGTTGAGTTAGTAAATTAAAAACGATTCATTTACTGTTTATAACTTAGGGAAAAATATGAGAAAAAAAACATTAAAGTTAGGTCAGTTGATTTCGAATATCGTTTTATTATCTTTTCCTGTGGCTCAGAGCATTGCTGCAACTCTTCCAGCAGGCGTTACCTTAGCTGAAAAACAAGAAATAACCGTTAACAATGGTGTCGAAGTCACTTCATTGGATCCTCATAAAGTTGAAGGTGCTCCAGAAACCGTCATTATTCGCAATCTATTGGAGGGACTGGTAACGACTGGGCCACATGGTGAAACTGAGCCTGGCGTAGCAGAAAGATGGGAAAATGATGGTTATAAGGTATGGACATTCTATTTGCGTCGTGACGCCAAATGGAGTGATGGTAATCCTGTGACTGCGCAGGATTTTGTCTATAGTTGGCGCCGGCTCGCTGATCCAAATACTGGCTCGCCTTATACCAGTTATTTGCAATATGCCTATATTCAGAACGTTGACGATATTCTGAAAGGAATCAAATCACCGGAACAATTGGGGATTAAGGCGTTAGATGATCACCGTTTCCAGGTAACACTTAGCCAGCCAGTTCCTTATCTGATTGACATGTTAAGCTATACAGCGATGAAACCTATCAGGCAAGATGTGGTTGAAAAATGGGGAAATAAATGGACATTACCGGAAAACTATATTGGCAATGGTGCTTATACATTGAAGGATTGGGTGGTCAATGAGCGAATTGTTTTAACGCGTAATCCTCAGTATTGGAACAATAAAGAAACCCTCATTGAAAAAGGCACTTTCCTGCCTATTGTCTCTGAAGTTAGTAGTGTTAACCGCTACCGTAGCGGGGAAGTGGATATTACTGATAGTGCTATTCCTCCTGATCTATACCAAAAAATGAAACGGGATATCCCCGAACAATTGCAAATTTCACCTTATTTGTGCACGTTTTATTACGAAATCAATAATCAGAACCCTCTGTTTAAAGATAAACGGGTGCGTGAAGCCATAAAACTGAGTCTTGATCGCGATATCATTACGAAAAAAATTATGGCGCAGGGGCAAATTCCGGCTTATGGATATACTCCCACATATATTGGCGGCGGTTTGACTATTAATCCAGAATGGGCAAGTTGGACCCAGGAACAACGCAATCAGCGGGCAAGGGAATTGTTGAAAGAGGCAGGTTTTGATGCCAGTCACCCCCTTAAGTTTACTTTGTTATACAACACATCAGAGCAAAATAAACAACAAGCCATTGCTGCGGCTTCTATGTGGCAGAAAAATATTGGCGCAAAAGTCACTTTGCAAAATCAAGAGTGGAAAACTTCTCTCCAGAACCGCCACCAAGGAAATTACGATATCGCAAGAGCGACATGGTGTGGCGATTATAACGAACCCTCTTCTTTCTTGAATATGTTGCTGTCAAGTAGCAGTACCAATACTGGTTTTTACCAAAGTGAGACTTTTGATAACTTGCTTAAGCAGGCCCTGACTGCCAAAGATGATGCGACACGTAAGGCATTTTATCAGCAAGCCGAAGCTCAGCTAGATAAAGATTCAGGGTTGATACCGGTTTATTACCGAGTCAGTGTGCGCCTTATTCGGCCGACTGTTGGGGGAATGACAGGGAAAGATCCCATGGATTATGTCGATCTAAAGAATTTGTATATTAAAAAGGTGAATAATTAATTATCGTCACAAGATATTGTTTTACCGTAAACAAAATAGTTCCTTTTGGATACGGAAAATAACCAGCCCAATGTGTGGATATGACTTTAATGGGTCAAATGATATCAATTGGAGAGAATAAGATGATAAACACAACAAAGAAAAAACTGGCTACTGGTATTACGGTAGCGTTAGGTATGATGATTGGGTGGCCAGCTTTTGCAGCACAAGTGCCTGCAGGCGTGCAACTTGCGGACGCTGCAAAACAGGTGCTAGTTCGTAACAATGCCTCTGAACCACAATCGTTGGACCCGCATAAAATCGAAGGTGTACCAGAGTCTAATATCGCGCGTGATCTATTTGAAACTCTGGTAATCAATGATCCTGACGGTAAAATTATACCGGGAGTTGCAGAAAGTTGGGAAAATAAGGATTTTAAAGTTTGGACATTCCATCTGCGTAAAGATGCAAAGTGGTCTAATGGTGACCCTGTCACTGCACAGGATTTTGTTTACAGTTGGCGTCGTCTGGTAGATCCAAATACTGCGTCCCCATACGCAAGTTTTCTTCAATATGCCCATCTTCTCAATGTTGACGATATCATCAGAGGTAAACAAAAACCTGAAACGTTGGGTATCAAAGCATTGGATGATCATACGTTAGAATTGACACTCAGCGAACCTGTACCTTATTTAGTTAGATTGTTTGTTCATCCAAGTACATCACCAGTCCATCGTGCAACTGTAGAGAAGTATGGCGAAAAATGGACGCAACCCCTGAACTTTGTCGGTAATGGCGCTTATAAACTGAAAAGTTGGGTGATCAATGAACGTCTTGTTTTCGAACGTAGTCCAACCTATTGGGATAATAAGAATACAGTTATTAATCAAATCACTGTCTTGCCTATTTCTTCCGAAGTCACTGATGTTAATCGCTATCGCGCTGGCGAAATTGAGATGACTTATAACAATTTACCGATAGAACTATTCTCAAAACTAAAAAAAGAAATTCCTGAACAGTTGCGTGTAAACCCGTATTTATGTACTTATTATTATGAAATCAATAACCAAAAACCCCCATTTAATGATCCCCGTGTGCGTACTGCACTGAAACTGGGTATAGATCGAGATCTTATGACTAATAAGGTGAAAAATCAGGGTGATATACCTGCCTATGGTTATACACCACCCTATATCGCCGATTTTAAAGATGAGAAACCAGACTGGTATACCAAATTAAATCAGCAGCAGCGTAATGAAGAAGCGAAAAAACTTTTGGCAGAGGCTGGATTTACTAAAGATAATCCTTTGAAAATTAAGCTACTGTACAATACTTCCGATTTGCATAAAAAGTTATCCATTGCCGCAGCATCTATGTGGAAAAAGAATATCGGTATTGATGTTTCTCTTGAAAATCAGGAATGGAAAACTTTCCTTGACTCCCGCCATCAAGGTAACTACGACATTGCTCGTGCAGGATGGTGTGCTGATTATAATGAAGCTTCTACCTTCTTGAACGCCATGTTATCCAATAGTAGCAATAACACAGCCTATTATAAGAGCAAAGAATTTGATGCATTAATGAAACAATCACTTCAAGTCAAAACCGACGAAGAACGTGCTGAAATTTATGCTAAAGCTAATGCGCAATTGGATAAAGATTCTGCAATTATTCCTATCTATTATTATACAAATTCTCGTTTGCTAAAACCTTATGTCGGTGGTTATACCGGTAAAGATCCCTTAGATAACTTCCATACCAAAGATCTGTACATAATAAAACATTAGGAATTAGCTGGTGATCCAACGAGATCACCGGCTTGTTAAATAATTAAAAGCCACAGTTTGGCTAAATAGTAGGAACGGGCAATGCTAAAATTTATTTTACGTCGCTGCTTAGAGGCGATCCCGACACTTTTTATACTTATTACTATTTCGTTTTTTATGATGCGGCTTGCGCCGGGTAGCCCATTTACAGGAGAAAGAAAGCTACCGCCAGAGGTTATGGCAAATATTGAAGCGAAATACCATTTAAATGATCCTATTTATAAGCAATATTTCAATTACCTAATCCAACTCTCTAAGGGGGATTTTGGTCCTTCATTCAAATATAAAGACTACAGTGTCAATGATCTGGTTGCAGAAGCTTTGCCGGTTTCTGCTAAATTGGGATTTGCCGCCTTTGTTATGGCGGTAATATTCGGTGTCAGTGCAGGAGTTATTGCGGCATTGAACCAGAATACGAAATGGGATTACACGGTAATGGGGTTTGCCATGACAGGCGTCGTGATCCCCAGTTTCGTGGTCGCCCCCTTATTAGTTTTGATATTCGCCATTACATTAAAATGGTTGCCGGGAGGGGGCTGGAATGGCGGGGCACCTAAATATATGCTTTTGCCAATGGTCGCACTTTCACTCTCTTATATTGCCAGCATATCCCGTATTACCCGTGGTTCCATGATAGAAGTTTTGCATTCCAATTTTATTCGTACAGCACGGGCCAAAGGTTTGCCATTGCGGAAGATTATTTTCCGTCATGCGTTAAAACCTGCCTTATTACCCGTTATCTCTTACATGGGGCCTGCATTCGTAGGCATTATTACGGGTTCAATGGTTATTGAGACTATTTTCGGTTTACCTGGCCTGGGACAATTGTTTGTTAATGGTGCATTAAACCGTGATTACTCACTGGTACTGAGTTTGACGATCCTGGTGGGGAGCCTGACCATTATGTTTAATGCCATTGTTGATGTGCTATACGCCGTCATTGATCCGAAAATTCGTTATTAAAACTGGAGCGCGCAATGTTACTGAATAAAAAAAATAGCGAAGCTCTGGAAAATTTTTCTGAGCAACTGGAAATTGAGGGCCGCAGTTTGTGGCAGGATGCACGTCGCCGTTTTGTGCATAACAAGGCGGCGATTACAAGCTTATGTATTCTATTCTTGATTATATTATTTGTGATCTTAGCTCCAATGTTGTCCCAATTTGCTTACGATGACACTGATTGGAACATGATGACGATGCCGCCGGATTTTGAATCCAAACACTATTTTGGCACCGATTCTTCAGGGCGTGATCTGTTAGTGCGCGTTGCCATTGGTGGGCGGATTTCATTGATGGTCGGGATTGCCGCCGCTTTGATTGCCGTGTTATTTGGTACTTTATATGGTGCGATGTCAGGCTATCTTGGCGGTAAAATCGACATGGTCATGATGCGCTTGCTGGAAATCCTCAACTCTTTTCCATTCATGTTCTTCGTTATCCTTCTAGTGACTTTCTTTGGTCAAAACATTTTGTTGATTTTCGTTGCAATAGGCATGGTGTCATGGCTGGACATGGCACGTATTGTCCGTGGTCAGACACTGAGTTTAAAACGCAAGGAATTCATCGAAGCAGCGTTGGTTTGTGGTGTTTCTACCCGTCATATCGTTTTGCGCCATATCGTGCCAAACGTATTAGGTGTTGTGGTGGTTTATGCCTCATTACTTGTACCTAGCATGATCCTGTTTGAATCCTTCTTAAGTTTCCTTGGCTTGGGAACTCAGGAGCCACTCAGTAGTTGGGGCGCTTTGTTAAGTGATGGTGCTAATTCAATGGAAGTGGCTCCGTGGTTATTGTTATTTCCGGCGGGCTTTCTGGTCATGACCTTGTTTTGTTTTAACTTTATTGGTGACGGCCTGCGAGATGCCCTCGACCCGAAAGACCGTTAAGGAGAGCCTATGAATAGCGTTGAAACTTCGAAAAATGTTGAATCCCTCTTATCGGTAAGAGATCTAGATGTCGTATTCAGTACGCCAGATGGCAACGTGACTGCTGTAAATAAATTGAATTTTGACTTACAGGCCGGAGAAACACTGGGGATCGTGGGTGAATCTGGTTCTGGCAAATCGCAGACAGCATTTGCATTAATGGGGTTATTAGCCAGCAATGGTTCGGTCAGTGGCTCTGCCCACTTTAATGGGCGAGAAATTCTCAACCTGAGAGAAAAAGAGCTGAACCGAATGCGGGCAGAAGAGATTTCGATGATATTTCAAGATCCCATGACTTCCCTTAACCCTTATATGCGGGTGGGTGATCAATTAATTGAAGTATTGATGCTGCACAAACGTATGAGTAAAAGTGCGGCTTTTGAAGAATCTATCCGTATGCTGGATGCCGTTAAGATGCCAGAGGCACGTAAGCGCATGAAAATGTATCCGCATGAATTCTCTGGTGGTATGCGTCAACGCGTCATGATTGCTATGGCGTTATTATGTCAGCCTAAGTTATTGATTGCCGATGAACCGACAACGGCATTGGACGTAACCGTTCAGGCACAGATTATGACGTTGCTTAACGAACTGAAAAAAGAGTTTAACACTGCCATCATCATGATTACCCATGACTTGGGGGTGGTTGCTGGCATTTGTGACAAAGTATTAGTTATGTATGCCGGAAGAACGATGGAATATGGCACGGCGCGTGACGTATTTTACCGTCCTACCCATCCATACTCTATTGGGTTATTAAATGCTGTTCCTCGCCTGGATGGTGATGAGGAATCATTGGAAACGATTCAAGGCAATCCCCCCAATTTATTGCGTTTGCCAAAGGGATGCCCATTCCAGCCGCGTTGTCAGTTTGCCACAGAGCATTGTGTTCGTGAGGAACCACAGCTGGAAAAATTTGGCCATGGGCGCTTGCGTGCCTGCTTTAAACGCCAGGAGGAATTGGTATGAGCACAATAGCTGAAAAACGTGTCTTATTGGAAGTTAATGACCTTAAAGTTTATTTTGATATTAAAGATGGAAAACAGTGGTTTTGGCAGCCGATAAAAACCCTAAAGGCGGTAGATGGCGTTACCTTAAGATTATATGAAGGTGAGACACTGGGCGTAGTGGGAGAATCTGGCTGCGGGAAATCGACTCTTGCCAGAGCCGTCATTGGGTTAGTGAAAGCATCTGGTGGCGCAGTCACTTGGCTTGGTCAAAATTTGCTGGATATGAGTGACAAACAATGGCGAGATATTCGCAATGATATTCAGATGATTTTTCAAGATCCTTTGGCATCACTGAATCCACGTATGACCATTGGTGATATTATTGCGGAGCCATTAAAAACGTATTACCCCAAAATGAAAGGTGGGGAAATAAAAGAAAAAGTTCAAAAGATGATGATGCGGGTAGGATTGTTACCTAACCTGATAAACCGTTACCCACACGAATTCTCTGGAGGACAATGCCAGCGTATTGGCATTGCTCGCGCCTTGATTCTGGAGCCTAAATTAGTTATTTGTGATGAACCTGTTTCAGCGCTGGATGTTTCCATTCAGGCACAAGTCGTTAACTTGTTGCAGGAATTACAGCGGGAAATGGGACTTTCCCTGATATTTATTGCTCATGATCTATCAATAGTAAAACACATATCAGATCGTGTTTTGGTGATGTATTTGGGAAATGCTGTGGAATTGGGTACTTACGATGAAGTTTATCATAATCCGTTGCATCCATATACCAGAGCGCTTATGTCGGCGGTGCCAATCCCTGATCCAGACAAAGAGCGCAACAAGCATATTGAATTGCTGGAGGGAGAACTGCCTTCACCGATTGATCCCCCGTCTGGATGTGTATTCCGCACTCGCTGTCCAATGGCTGATGCCGAATGTGCCAGGACCCGTCCGTTGCTTGAAGGAAGCTTTAAACACGCGGTGTCTTGCCTTAAGGTTGATCCACTCTAATCCGTTAGATTAGGTTAATGTGACGCTGTCACGAAATTAAATTCAATGCCCTCACTGTGAGGGCATTTATTTTGGCCGATCGGGGGAGGCATGTCTGATTATTTTTTCCATAGGATATGGCAGATGGAGTGAGATTTTTCCCGGCAGAGCAAGACACGGGCAAAGATGTCATCAATTTCAGCCTCGTCTGATTCAGCCAGGCCAATAATGACTTCTGAAAAAAAGTCTGGATCCAAATCAAAATCAACATGTTCAAGCCAGATCCTTGAAGGTTCCACTAATTCAACCCCCCCTCGTTCTTCAAATTGCAAATTAAACAATAGGCTGTCAGCCGGATCGAGATGAGAAAGCGCTTGTTCCAAAAAGATGTCGTAAGCTTTTTCAAGTGCTTCATCTTCAGTCATTCGGTTATTTAAGTCTAATTGCATAGAATCTTTCGGTTGGTTTTCCATGGTGCAAGATCCGAGATTAATCACATGATGAAATTAAAACATGTTCTGTATTGAATGAATACTGTTATTCGTGGAATTATAAAAGCGGGCTGAAAAAGTAACAGATACGTTCCAGGATACGATGCCACACAGGGCGTTTTTCCCATTTATTGTTTGCAAGCAATGTTGAACGCATAATATAGTCTTGTTGAACCAGAGTTAAATCATTGCCAAAGTGCTCATCATCAATGACCACTGTAATTTCAAAATTCAGCCATAAGCTGCGCATATCCAAATTGACAGAACCGACCATACTGAGTTGTCCATCGACTAAGACACTTTTAGTGTGTAATAAGCCATCTTCAAATTGATAAATTTTCACACCGGCTTCCAGTAATTCAGAAAAAAACGCGCGACTGGCCCAACGAACAAGAAATGAGTTATTTTGGCTTGGTACAATAATACTGACATCAACACCGCGCATAGCCGCAGTGCAAATTGCGTGCATTAAATCATCGCTGGGAACAAAATAGGGAGTGGTAAGAATAAGCTGTTTGCGGGCAGCAAAAATAGCAGTCATTAGGGATTGTTGGATTAATTCATCAGGGAACCCAGGCCCGGAAGCAATAACTTGGGCTATATGACCACTGGCTTGTTCGAAGGGCATGGTGACACTGTCAGGGGGCGGAGGAAGATGCCGCTGTCCTGTTTCCATTTCCCAGTCAAAAGCGTAAATGATCCCTAGTGTTGTCGTAACAGGGCCTTCCATTCTTACCATGATATCGACCCATTGACCGACCCCTGCATCTTGTTTAAAAAAACGGGGATCAACCATATTCATGCTACCGGTGTATGAAATATAATTATCGATCAGGATAATTTTTCTATGCTGGCGCAAGTCCATACGACGCAAGAATAAACGGAAGATATTAACTTTGAGTGATTCAACAAATTCAATACCTGCTTTTCGCATAATATCAGGATAAGGGCTACGGAAAAATTGCCAGCTTCCTGCCGAATCTACCATAATTCGACATTTAATGCCGCGTTTGGCTGCACGCATCAGAGCATCGGTGACCTGATCAACCAGTCCCCCAGATTGCCATATATAAAACACCATTTCGATATTGTATTTGGCGTTTTCAATATCATGAACAATCGCTTTTAGCGAGTTATCATAAGATGTCATTAATTGCATTTTATTACCCTTGACACCTTTGAGCTTTTGTCGACGCTCACACAGTTGAAACAACGGAGTAGCGACTTCACTGTTTTCATCGGCAAAAATTTGAGGGGAATTTCTTAACTCGGCCAGCCACTTGGCTACAGATGAACGCATCTGTCTGGCTTGCTCAACCCTGCGTTTGCCAAGGTGTAATTCTCCGAATGACAAGTAAGCAACGATCCCGACTAATGGAAAAATGTAAATAATGAGTAACCATGTCATTGCTGATGTCACAGGACGACGTTTCATCAAAACTCGAATAGTGATACCCGCAATAATCAGCCAGTAGAAAAAAATCGCCAGCCAGCTCAGTACAGAGTAGAAAGTTGTCATACGTGGCAATCAATCCTATTTATTTAAATATTAATGTAGTCATTGCCGCAAGTTTCTAGAAATTCGGGTGAACTATCAACTTAATATCATTAATTGAATAGAGTACAATTTTAGCCAAAAAGCGCCAATTATGATAAATACCATGACTATTTAGTCAATTATAACAACGATTTGATTTTGTAGGCTGTATGTAATATACGCAAATTGATATAAATAAATCATGAATGGTTGATGATAGTGATTAATCTGATGATGTCGAACAATGTACTCTCATGCCAGAGTCATGGGGTAGATTGGCAATGGGTTGACATCGCTAATCGTGACAATTAAGAATAATATTATTTATTCAATGAGAGATTACTCGGAATATTTATGAAACATAGTAGAAGAGAAGTAGGGCGTTGGAGAATACTCCGTCAAAGTATCCGTTGCCGTCGCCGCTGGTTAGAAGGGCAGTCACGTCGTAATTTGCGTATCTATGCACTCCGTAAGGTAGATGCTTATAAGCGCCGTAGATCGATTCTATTCACCCAGAATGTAGAGTGGGTTTAATGCTAATGTAGTGAAATTGCTTAGGATCAATGTGCAGCATTTTCTTAATAACTCAATATTTTTCCGTTAAGAAAAATATTTTCAGCCGCCAAGATTATGGTTAATAATCATGTGATTCCACTGGAATGAGCGTGTGTATCCAATAAGGTTTTAGCTTGAAAAATGCAAATCAGGTATAGAAGTTTTTGAATCTTTATTGAATATGATAGTCATTTGCATTTAAACTAATATCTATCTGAAAACTGACTATCATGCTGTTAAGCAAGAATTCTCTTATGCGTTGGATACATTGGCCGATACTACTTTCCGTTTGTTTACATATTTCTATTGCTGCGGCACTTTTCCATGCCACTAAGCTCGAAAAACAGGCAGAAGCTACACCTATGTCTGTTGCCATGATCCAGTTGGCTGCTGAAGAGGCACCTGTCTCCAAACCTGCCGTGTCTGAATCCCTTCCTGAGCCAGAACCTGAACCGGAGCCTGAACCTATTGCGGAAATTGCTCTGCCTAAGCCTAAACCTGAAAAGAAAAAAATCGTCAAAAAAGAAGTGAAGCCAAGAGAGAAAAAGGCAGAAAACACTTCTGAACAACCGCTGAAACCTGTTTCTGATCAAGAAACTCAGATAGCAAAGAATTTGGATGATCAGAAATCGGATCACCATACTATGAGTGAAAAAGCGGGAGTACAAAACGGGCCGAAAGCATTAAACAGGCCAGATCCCGTTTACCCATCCAGAGCACTACAGTTAAGGACTGAGGGAACGGTAAAGGTAAAATTTGATGTTGATGAAAATGGCCGCGTTAAGAATATTAAAATTATTTCTGCCAATCCGAAAAATGTCTTTGAACGTGAAGTGAGAAATGCGATGAGAAAATGGCGTTATGAAAAAATTCCCGCTACTGGGTACATAACGACTATCGAATTTAAAACTACAGGCATTTCACAATCCTAATTGTGCAAAAGTTTCTTTTCTGAACAGGGGATGTAAAGCATCCCCTAACTTCATCAGCAAAATGGATTATGGCTCTGAGTCACTGCTTTCCAACTTGAAATGCCTTTATTTAATCACTATTAATCATTTCCAGTCACGTGCAGTCACATTTTGTTAATTAATATTTTGATTTTTAAGATAATTTAATCCTTTGTTTGTTGTAATCAGAAATAGTCACAAATATTCATTTGGCGTCATGAGAAATTCACGACATTGGTAATAAAGATGATAGTTATCTGTTTAACGTCAGGCTCAATAGAGAGAAATTTGCGTATCTACCAATCAAAAACATAGCTGAATGAGACCCCATAGAATATTTATCAGGCTTTGATGTGCTGATTAACATGGAACTAACAACAAAATGAATGCAATTGAGTTGAGATGGTGACATAAAGCTCCATTAGAGCTTTAAATCGTCTATGATTTATTTGATCAGTGATTAACTTGTTACCTGTATGGCACAGATGAACTGCTTCAAAGATAAGCTGTCAATGCTATTTATGCATTTATTTGGGGTCGTTTTCCTTCATTGATTGGTATAATGAATAAAATTTAACAATGGAGGTAATGAAAAGCTAGGTGTGGGTTGGTTACGGTTTGTTTGTTATCTTTTAATGTAATGGAAAATGATATAAAAAGGTTCTATTTTATGATGAATACTAAAAGATTGCTTTTGTCCGTTTCTTTTTTAAGCGCTTTACTTCTCAGTGGTTGTGCTAGCGTACCTCTTGCAACTGAACAAGAAACAGTAGAAGCTAAAAGTTTCTCTGCTCCAGAGAAGGGCAAATCTGGTTTATATATTTACCGAGACAGTTTTGTCGGCAAGGCTCTAAAAAAAGATATTCATGTTGATGGTAAGTGTCTTGGAGAAACAGCAGATAAAACTTTTTTCTACACACAGGTAGCAGGTGACCGAAACCACAAAATATCTACTGAATCGGAATTTTCCCCTAATGATTTACTCATTTTTACTGAATCTGGGAAAAATTACTTCGTAAGGCAGTACATAAAGATGGGCGTTTTTGTTGGTGGCGCTGATTTAAGTGTATCAACAGAGGAAGAAGGAAAAAAGGTAATATCTAAGTCAGATGTTCGTCTTGCCAAGGAAGGGTATTGTGGTAATTGATTTCCATTATACTAACTAGATTTATGACTCTGGTCAGTCTTTTTATTCCTTTTAAATAACGGCCTCTTATGAGGCTTTTTTTATTGCTTTTTATGTAATAAATAGCGTTTCAAAATGATAGGAGTATTCCTTACCCCGCGCGGAGCGTGGGGGTAAGGAACTCCAACATCTGATACTCTCAGTATTATGAAAACCTATTTATTGTCGCGATTCAAACTTATTACATAAAAACATTATGGAGAAAAAATTAAAAATAAAAAGCTAATCATCATCGGTGCGATTGTTGTATTTGTGATTATGTTTTTTAAGCTCCTGTCAGAAAATCTAGCTTCAATATAATGATACAGCCCCGTAAGGTACTTTTTAATAGCTGCAAAATTTCGTAGTTGGAATGTTATCTTTGAGTGTGCTAGTTAAACACTAAAACGTGTGTAATCCTTTATAAAATTCGGTGAGTACCTGACCTGAATACGTGTCTTAGGGAATTCTCATTCTACAGAGGTTATTATTTTGTTCTTTAAAGCGTAACTCGCGTGTGTCGAAAAAAGTATACGCTATAGGTTTTCTTGGAGCAAGTAATCCTCTAGAATAGGGCTGGTTAATTACAATTAATGCTCTGCCCATGTGGAGAGTCTTTGCCCTTTAATATCACTGTGCTGAAAAAGCACAAACCATCTTAGAATTAATACATTCATAATATTTTATACATAAATTATTATGAAAATAAATAATTCTATAACTTAAGAAGTACCCAGCCTTCACTCATTCCAAAATCTAAGACCATGAAATTAACCTGTGAAATCTGGCTTTTGGCTTCCTATTGAAAGGAGAATATAAATGACTACAAACGGGTCAATATATGATTGGAGAATTGACTAATGATCACTGAAACTTATGTTCGTGCACGTATTGGTGCGGAGACTAAAGCCCGCTTCGTTGGGATTTTTTTATCAGCAGAAAACTTTAAATTTACACTCCAGCAGATTACTTACTTAGCGAATGGTAAGATTTTATAATGCGATGCCCTATATTAATGCGTATTAATAGTAATGTGTCTGCATCTAATTGATATAAAAATCTGACTTAAGTAATATTAATTGGCTATTTGTCAGTGGATTGAAATGACCTTGAACTTTAACGATGATAAGTGAGGAAATGATGTCTGATGTTAATAAGCTAGTGAGTAATGATGCTGATAAAAAGTGTTTATTTGACCCTGAACAATACAAACCGAAAGTTAAGATTGATAATTGATATAGCTGCACCAGAAGGCTCTTTTCCGTGGGCTATGATTAAAGCGTACTTAGGAAATAAAGTATATCGTAGTAATTGGGATTTTCCTGTTGAATACATACGCCTTGCAGGCATACCTGATAATGATCCTTATATTGAAAAACATAAGCCGGAAAACACCACATCTTGGAATCCAGCTCAAAAAGATTTGGTTGCTTGTGATTGGCAGGTAATGTGTCCAGACGATAGTATGTTGTCTTTTGATCTTACTTTAGGTACTAGGACTTACGGTGATGATGGTGTTAATACCGGCTCATTTGGTCAAGATTGGGGATATATGACGAACAAAGGGCAGCGAGAGCAAGATGAACAAATTTTTGGAACTTTGACTACGGATCAAAAAAATAAAACAGATATTGCAAATGTTTTATCATTCTTTTGGGAAGAGCGTGTTCATTTAGGTACCTCAGAGACTTTGCGATTTAGAGTATCTTCCAGCAAAGCTAATTATCAGAATATGCTGAATTTAATGCAAAAAGCGCTTTCCGTAATTGTCGATGGTGTGTCTTATCATGTTGGTGTGCCTACTTCTTCTTCCTATCCAACTAACGATAACATCAACGATTGGTACACGTACACTGCTTATTATCGAAGTGATGATGCACAAAAATTGAGTACTATATTGAAACAAAGAAATACAATTAAGACTTTTTGCTTCAACTGGAAATAACTCACCCAAATCTGCATACTAAATTCAAAGCCGCGTTCTGGCGTGGCTTTTTCTATATCTATCGCCTAGTACGGTTTTTTATTTTATAGATATTTATATGGCTGTTGACGTATGTAAGTGCCAGTGGTGAATTTAAGCATCGCATTAAAACGTAACCTAGAAAGTCAGTCATGGTCTTACTCTTATATCGGCATAAAAGGGGAAGTCGCTCCAATCTTTCAGTTTATTCGTAGAGACACTTTGAGATCATTCATTTGGACGACTCCATACGGTGAGAAAAAACTATATCGGGTCAAGGCAGACGCAATAATTATGATCCCCATGTCTGGTGGGGCATGAGAATTAGCTATATTTGATGAACAGGCACATTGCGTATGAAAATTAATACAGATTTTCAACGCTTGGAAGCAGGAAATAAAATTCTATTGTTTGCTATTGATGGCTCAGGCGTATGTGACTATTTGTATAACATTTGCACATTATCTGGATGCGCGAAATTTATCCGAAGGCAATCCAGAAGCAGATCTCACGTAGCAAAAGATTGATGTTTTCTATATCCGCTCCGTTTTGGTCTTTGGCTAGTTGAATATTGGCATTTTGATTAGCTGTATTCGCTAAATCATACGCCGCTTTTACTGCTTTTGGTAATTGCTACCAGAATCATTGCTCAGGACAACAAATCCTTTATCTTTCAGTGTTGCATCTGGATGATTGCGGTTTTGAGGTGGCTGATGAAATTTAGTACAGTAAACGTGGAGGTTTCTCCGTCTTTAATTTAGCACGCTTCTGTTTCAAACGGAGGTATGAAATTACCGTGGTCTTCACTTTGGCTTACCTAATAATTTGGGGGGTAGTTCCAATCGGACGAATGTTTGACTAATTATACATCAGCTGAAATTTTAGCTGATGGGTGTGTGAAAAATTTCTCGAATCTTAAAGATAATCGGAATTTCCATCATGGCTCAGATTTGAGTTATATACGGGAACTATAGGGATTTCCCGATTTCAAATCGGAAAATTTTTTAGATGATCACCCTGAGAGTTAAAGGGCAGATGACTGCCCTGTGTGTGGTGATAGTGATTTCCTTTTTATCCTTACCTATGACCTGAACTTCCTCTATCTAACGTACGTAAAATCCATTGCTATGTGCTATAGCGAGTATGTTTTCTGTTTGTACATAGGTGTGAGCATGTGTGGTTTTTATGCGTTTTGTATTTTATTTAACATTTTGTTTTAATTTAATTATTGTCAATTTCACTGCTTTCCAACTTGAAATGCCTTTTATCTTCAGGCAAAGGACGGGAAGTATTATTTTCATCAACGGCAACATAGGTGAAAACGGCTTCTGTAGCACGGTAACGCTGGCCGACTGGCTCAGAAGCCACTTTTTTCACCCACACCTCAATATGAATGGTGATGGATGAATTTCCCGTTTTGAGACAACGGGCATAGCAACATACGACGTCACCTACCGCAACCGGTTTCAGAAAACTGATGCCATTTACGCTAACAGTCACTACGCGCCCCAGAGCAATCTCTTTTGCTAAAATTGCGCCGCCAATATCCATTTGAGACATCAGCCAACCACCGAAAATATCCCCATTGGCATTAGTATCAGCAGGCATGGCCAGTGTACGGAGAACCAATTCTCCGTTTGGTAAGCATTGTTGTTGTGTCATTAGAAAACTTGCTTTATTTGGTGAATACAACAATACCTGCCGCTGCATCGGCAGGTATCCATATGAAGGTCATTATATTATTTTTGTTCGCGAGGCAGATGACGGTAGATATATACCACACTCAATACAGTAAAAACTAGTGTCAATGCCGTTAACCCGAACACTTTAAAGTTTACCCAAACATCCTGGGGTAGCCAGAAAGCGACATAAATATTTGCTAATGCGCAGGCAACAAAGAAGATCGCCCAAGCTATATTCAGTTTGTTCCAGACAAAATCAGGCAATTCTAACTCTTTGCCTAACATCCGTTGAATTAACGGCTTTTTCATCACCCATTGGCTAATAAGCAGTACCAGAGCAAAAATGGCATAAATGACAGTCACTTTCCATTTAATAAATAAATCGCTGTGGAAAGCCAGTGTCAGAGTACCGAAAACAGCAACCATAACAAATGTAATTAAGGAGGACTTTTCAACTCTACGATAAATGAAGTAAGAAATGACAACAGCTAACCCTGTTGCTGCAATCAAGGCACCAGATGCATAGAAAATGTCGTACATTTTGTAGATGACGAAGAAAACGACTAGTGGCAAAAAGTCTAAAAGTTGTTTCATAAATTGAATCCATTGTGAAGTCAATGATGGCATGTTTTTAAATTTGTGCCAGAGTGTACCAGATCTCAATGAAATGGTTTATTTATCAGGTAAAAAACATTTTTCATCTGTTTAGGTAATTTTATCACAATGAGCGACAAGCTAAGTGTGGGAAAGGGGAAGTTTGTGAGTTTCCATTTAGTTACGCATTATAACTAAGTTTCATTTTCACAAAAGGACATAAAGGCTATGTTGTGGGAAAGATTACATCGCTGGATGCCTGGCTTGGGAAATATCTGTCATTACCGTAGAGAATATTTCAGTCATGATATGCGGGCGGGTCTCTCTGTTGCTGCAGTAGCATTGCCTGTTGCGATTGCTTATGCTGAATTAATGGGGATCAGCGCCATTATTGGTTTATATGCCTGTATCTTACCGATGTTTGTGTATGCGTTGTTCGGTACTTCACGGCAGTTGATTGTTGGGCCAGATGCTGCAACGTGTGCTGTTATTGCTGCTGCTGTTACACCGTTGGCATTGGGAAATGAGAATGTGCGTTGGCAGCTTGCGATAGTGATGACGTTAATGACAGGATTTTGGTGTATTTTGGCCAGCCATTTTCGTCTGGGCGCTTTCGCTGATTTTATATCTCATCCCATTTTGAAAGGCTTTATTAATGGTGTTGCGATTACCATTATCGCTGATCAGTTGGCTAAAGTTTTTGGGCTGTTTGGGTTGCCGGTGGAATTGATTGAACGATTGATTGCATTTCCCCATAAGTTGTTAGAATCTCACTGGCCGACAGTAGGAATATCAGTCATGACGCTGCTGGTACTGCTTAGTGTAAATTTTCTCCGTCCGAGTTGGCCTGCGCCATTGGCGGCCATGATCGTATCGACTTATATCAGTTGGCAATTTGAACTCAGCCAATATGGTATCCAGATTGTGGGGAGTATGGGGAATGGTTTGCCTGTGGTTCCTATACCTGAATTTGAAATCGGTATCATACGTGATTTAGTGGTTCCTTCCATTAACTTAGCGGTGATCAGTTTCGTCAGTTTTATGATGACTGCTCGTAGTTTTGCCAGTAAAAATGGCTACCAAGTCGATGCAGATTTGGAACTTAGGGCACTAGGTATTTCTAATATCGCTTCGTCATTGTCGCAAGGTTTTGCTGTTAGTGCTGCGGGTAGCCGTACTGCGGTCAATGACGCGCTAGGTGGTAAAACGCAAATGGTTTCGGTGATAGCAGCCTGTGCTATTTTGCTGGTATTGCTATTTATGACAGAATTTTTGGTGTATATCCCCCTGTCATCCCTGGGTACTGTTTTGATCTTTTCCACTTGGTCTTTATTGAGTTTAAAAAATCTTTGGGCTTATCGAAAACGTAATCGTCAGGCTTTTACGCTGTCAATTTTTACGTTAATTGCTGTTTTGCTGGTCGGGGTAATCGATGGTATCGGTTTTGCCGTTTTGTTGGGATTATTGCAATTTTTGCGAATAGTTTTTCGGCCTTCGGATCAACTGCTGGGCGTGAATGACCAAGGTATGGTTCGTTCCATTCATAAGCATAATGATATCAAACCGGTAGATGGCATTATGATGTACCGCTTTAACTCTCCACTCACTTATTTTAACGTTGGATATTTCAAAAAACGGGTATTACAGCATGTGAATAGTGCTGCAAATGATCCTGTGTGGTTAGTGGTGGATGCGACGGTCAGCTTTACCTATGATGATGTCAGTGTTTTTGCCGTATTGGATGAGTTAATCACAGAATTAAAAGAGAAAGGTGTAACATTGGTTTTGGCAGGACGCAGGACAGAACTGAAGCGTTGGATTAAACAAAACAAATTAAGTCGTAGCGATAAAGATTTGCTAGTTGTGCCGGATCTCTATTTTGCTATTCGTTTAATCCAAAGTAAGCAGCAAGTTGAGGAGAAATAATTGAGGTTCATTTTTCGGCAGTTCACCTCGCTGCATTGCAGTGAGGTGAACTATGTTAGGTGATTATTACATACCGTTTGTGGTTTTATTTTGTGGCCTGACCAACATATACAAGCGGAATAGGTAAATCAGTAATAGGGATGATAACAGATTATCTAGCGTTGTTAACAACATATCAGGCATTTTTGCCAATATAAGGACCAGTATTAGCTTGGTAATAAGCCATAGCAGTATAGCTGGGAGCAACAAGCGTATATTACCAAATGCTAACTTCCAACTATTTTGCATGGCTGCAAAAACACTTTTGCCTTTTTCAAACAAAAAGATAGGAGCCAGTGAGAATGCAATAGAAAACAGTACGCCAGGCAAGATCATTACAGCGTAACCGATTTGAATCAACAGGGTACAGATAAACATTAGCAAAAACATCTTAGGTAATCGTGTTATTGATAATGTACTGGCATGAATGGCACTAGTTTGCTGACCGCAAGAGATAGCATTGATGAGTACCAGCATACTGGCTGTTAGCAGGGTGTTACCAAATATGTTGGTAAATAAAACCCCGAACATTGTGCGCATTAACATGAATTGCTCATCTGGTGTTAATTGCATCACGAAACGCTGGATCCCCGTATTACCGGACTCTCTGACTATATTTTGCAACTCGGCCAATAAATTGAGTTGTTCCTCATTTGGTATGAGTAAATACCCCAACAGTGTTGTCACCAACGTGGCCAAGACAGAGAGGATGACGATATTCAACCATTGATTCTTTAAAAAATTGATACTGTCACGATACAGGGTATTTGCCGTGATGGGCATAAAAGTGGCTCCTATCAAATAAAACAACAATAGTGCACAATTGTACCTTGTTGGCCTAGTGGAAGCGAAGCTGTAAAATATAACATTTGGCTTTTTTAAACCATATTAACACGATACACGACTTAACTGGATGTGGTATTGGTCTCAACAACAGGCCTTACTCGAATGCCAAAAAGAAGGAACCATAAAATCCCTCCATTCACGAGGAAAAGTCCCTTTTCTGAGTGATGGAGATTGTAATTGAAGAAACCTGGCAATATGTATATATATTTGTGAAAAATATCCTTCTGCAACATTCTATCCTACCGAGCCGAAACCGAAATCCATTATTAACTCATGGTTGAGCTATGCTCTTACTGACCTCGAGTCTCCAGTGTGGAACTTATTGAAACAGCATTTTGCGCTTGTCCAGAAAATCAGCGAAACCTAGGACTCATAGATTACGCCAAAAGCGAAGCAAACAGAGCAGTTAACCAAATCAGGCTAAATGAAGGTTACGAATGGATAACAGGCCCTAACTTTACGTTAGCTGATATCTTCGTGACACACACTCTTTTGTGGGCAAAATTATGTGGTATAGCTATAAGTTCAGAAATAAAGGATTACATGGACAGAGCCATTGGTGTCGACCTGCATATCTGAAGGCTCAGGAAAGAAATAATCGTTAAAAATGATAAACGAGTGGTGGTTGTGGCTATTCGTTTTATTTATGTTGTGTCTTTGGGTTAAAAAATATACTTAGTGTGGGATGTTTTCCATTTTTCAAGCGAACCTCTATTATATCAGTTAATTAATACTGCATTTTCGGGGGTTCTTATACACAGACGCATTAACAGATATCGTCAAATTGTAGCTTTGCTCCCACTGGGCCTTGTTGAGGCTAAGAACTCTAATACTTGATCCTGTATCTTGAGGTTGTTGGGGGGAAGAATTCTTTTTTTGCCAATCCTCCTCAGTGTAGATTTTATATAAATGATCAATTTATTAAATTTTTGTTAATAAAGGATAAGAGCATTAAATAAAGATATATGATTTATATTATTATTTATTGTTATTCATTCAAAAGTTGATACCAAGATATAAATCGTGAATGGTATTAAAATTAATACGCAGATAATTTTGATTTGGATCAATTTAAAATACCCAGTAAATGAAATAATAAAACAGTAATAAATACCTTATTTCGCCAAAGATCTTTAAAAGATGTGATCTGCCTTAGATCATAATAGTAAACAAACGTGTATATTTCTGACTGTTTTAAAACCACACAAATGGGATGGATAATGAAAAAGATTTCTGCGCTTGTATTGGCTGCTGCTACGTTAGCCCCGTCATTGACTTTTGCCCATGAAGCAGGTGACTTCCTGTTTCGTGCAGGTACAGCAACGGTAAGGCCGCATGCGGGTTCTGATAATGTATTAGGATTGGGATCTTTTGGTGTCAATAATAATACCCAGTTGGGTTTAACTTTTGGTTACATGATTACTGATAATATTGGTGTTGAATTATTGGCAGCGACACCATTCCAGCATAGGGTCAGTTTGCCGGGAGCGGGTGAAATCGCTGAAGTTAAACATTTACCACCAACGCTAATGGCACAATATTATTTTGGTTCATCAGAAAATGAATTTCGTCCTTATGTCGGGATTGGTATTAACTACACGACTTTCTTTAGCGAAAAATTTAGTAATAATGCAACCGTGAAGGCCGCTAATTTAAATAGCTTAGATCTGAAAGATTCTTGGGGTATCGCTGGGCAGGTTGGCCTGGATTATCAACTGAACAAAAACTGGATGCTGAATACTTCGCTTTGGTGGATGAATATTGAAACTGATGTGAAATTCAAAACTGGTGATGTAGATCAAAAATATAAAACCCGTCTTGATCCGTGGGTCTTTATGTTCGGTGTTGGTTATAGTTTCTAACTAAAGCTACGTATGTGTTTGACTGTGATATAAGAGAGAACCAATGGGGCGTAATTGCCCCATTTTTTGCTAGTGGGCTTACAATTGTGTAGCGTTTTTCATGGCACGAACAAAATCCATTAATTTTTCCAGCATGATATTGGGTTGATGTAAGTTATCTTCAATAATTCTGACAACAGCTGAACCTGAAATTGCCCCCGCAGCACCACCATTGAGAGCCGTTATAACTTGCTCTGGCTTTGAAATGCCAAAACCTTGTATAGCAGGGGCTGCGTGATATTCTTTGAGTTTATTGACAATATGGCTAAGTGGTTGTTGAGCACGATTTTCACTACCAGTTACTCCCGCTCTTGATAGCAGATAGGTATATCCCCGTCCAAATGAAGCAACTTCACGTAATAAATCATTATCTGCATTTGGGGGACAAATAAAGATCGGGGCAATATCATGCTTTATGGCAGCTGAATGGAAAGGCGATGACTCGGATAACGGTACATCAGCCACAAGAACGGAATCAACACCGGCATCTTTGCAGCGACGATAAAATTCATCAATGCCATTGTGAAAGACGAGATTAGCGTAAACTAACAGGCCAATGGGTACATCAGGGTATTTAGCCCGAATTTTAGCCAGTAGGTCAAAACATAATGTAGGCGTGACCTTGGATGATAACGCGCGCAGATTGGCATTTTGGATAGTTGGGCCGTCAGCCAGGGGATCTGAGAACGGAATACCCAATTCAAGGGCGTCAGCACCACCTGAAATTAAGGTATCAATAATTTCCAATGATAATTCAGGATTAGGATCACCAAGGGTGACAAAAGGAACAAAAGCGCCTTGGTTTTTGTTTTGCAGCTTCTTAAAAAGTTGTTCGTAACGTCCCATCAGATTTCCCCCCTGGATTTTAAAATATCGTGAACGGTAAAGATGTCTTTGTCACCACGGCCAGATAAATTGACAATTAATAGTTGTTCCTTGTCTGGAGATTCATGGATCATTTTCAAGGCGTAAGCCAACGCATGAGAAGATTCCAGTGCCGGAATAATACCTTCATTGCGTGAGAGTTCCTGGAAAGCATCCAGCGCTTCATCATCAGTAATTGAAACATAATCGGCTCTACCGATACTGTTTAAATAGGCATGTTGTGGACCAACGGAAGGAAAATCTAAACCCGCCGAAATGGAATAAGATTCTTCAATTTGCCCATCTTCTGTCTGCATAATGGGGGCTTTCATACCAAAGTAAATTCCCAACCTTCCGTGTTTCAATGGGGCACCATGTTCTCCAGTTTCAATACCATGCCCCGCAGGCTCAACACCAATCAAGCGGACATCATTTTCTGGAATAAATTCAGCAAATAAACCGATGGCATTTGAACCACCACCAATGCAGGCAATGACTGCATCAGGTAAGCGGCCTTCTTTTTCCAGAATTTGAGCTTTGGCTTCTTCACCAATCATACGTTGGAACTCTCGTACCATTGTCGGATAGGGATGAGGGCCTGCGGCAGTGCCTAATAGATAATGTGCTTTCTCATAGCAACCTGACCAGTCACGCATTGCTTCGTTACAGGCATCTTTCAAGGTTGCCGAGCCGCTGTGGACAGGGATCACTTCGGCACCCATCAAACGCATACGAAAAACATTGGGCGATTGGCGTTCAATATCTTTTGCTCCCATATAAATACGGCATTTCAGCCCCAATAGCGCACAAGCTAGCGCGGTGGCGACGCCATGTTGACCTGCGCCTGTTTCAGCAATAATTTCATGCTTTCCCATGCGTTTTGCCAACAATGCTTGCCCTAAGACCTGATTGGTTTTGTGAGCACCGCCGTGAAGCAAATCTTCACGTTTTAGATATAAACGTGTTTTTGTCCCTTTCGTCAGGTTTTGACACAGCGTTAAGGCAGTAGGTCTGCCTGCATAGTTTTTCAATAGATCCTGAAAAGTATGCTGAAATTCAGGATCTTTCTGTGCATCAATAAAAGCATCTTCTAATTGGTTAAGTGCAGGGATTAAAATTTGTGGCACAAATTGCCCGCCAAAGTCGCCAAAATAAGGATTCAATTTACTCATTATTCTACTCATCCATTTTTATCTGAAAAATTAGTGATAACAGCGCAATTGTTGAAACACCTGCTTGATTTTCTGGTTGCTTTTGATACCCGGAGACACTTCAACGCCTGAGTTAAAATCCAGTCCATAACAGCCAAGTGTTGCTGCCAGTTGGCAGTTTTCAGCATTCAGGCCACCCGCCAGAAAACTGTTATGCTGAATTAATGGATTAATTAATTGCCAGTCAAATGGTTTTCCCGTTCCACCGGCGCCGTTATCCAACAGTAAGTGATCAACGTGAGGTATTACGGAAACGTCCTCAGCCTTAGACATATTGATGGCTTTCCAAATTTCACAATGTTCAGGTAGTACTGAGCGCAGGGCGTTGATGTAGTTTTCATCTTCACTTCCGTGCAGTTGCACTGCGGTGAGTGAAAGCCTACGGGCAGTATTATTGACAAAATCAATGGGTTGATTTTGAAACACACCAACATATAGCAGAGAAGCTTCATTGATGATTTGTTGAGCTTTTTGCAGACTGATTTTGCGCGGTGATTTTTCGGCAAAAATTAAACCACCGTAAACGGCACCCATTTGCAACGCAGCTTTGGCATCCTGTGGGCGAGTCAAGCCACAAACTTTGTTGTCACCCAAAATTAGGCGTCGTAAGGCGAGATCTAAATTTTGTTGTGCCATTAAAGAACTACCGATAAGAAAACCATTGGCAAATTGGCTTAATTCTCGCACCTGACGATGCTGGTGGATACCGGATTCACTAATGACGATGGTGTCTTCAGGTAAGCCCACCGACAATTTACGGGTACTCCCTAAATCAATGGACAAATCACGGAGATCCCGATTATTGATACCAATAACTTTTGCGCCCAATTTAATTGCCCGTTGCCGTTCATCTTCATTACTGACTTCGGTCAATACACCCATATCAAGACTGTGGGCCAATGCCGATAATTTACGATATGTATCATCATCAAGGACAGACAGCATCAGTAAAATAGCATCAGCTTGATAATAACGGGCAAGATAAACCTGATAGGCATCAATAATAAAATCTTTGCACAAAACAGGTTGATGGACAGCAGAACTGACCATGGCGAGAAAATCATAACTGCCCTGAAAGTATTTTTCATCGGTCAGGACAGAGATTGCAGCGGCATAAGGTTGATAAGTTTTAGCAATATGGACGGGATCGAAATCTTCGCGAATCAATCCCTTTGACGGGGATGCCTTTTTGCATTCCAAAATAAAAACGGTTTGCTTATGAGTCAAGGCTTGATAAAACCGACGATGACTTGGAACGATATCATCAATAAAACTCTCCAGCGGTTGCTCTGCTTTACGAGTAATCAGATATGCCGCTTTATCTTCAACAATTTTCTGTAATACGCTGGTTTTCATGATCTGGTCCTTGCTGCCAATGCCGTTACTTTTTCATAGGCCTGGCCGCTGTAAATAGTATCGAGTGCTAATTGAGTATTTTCCCGTAGGTCTTCTTGCCCGTGAATTTTCATTAACAGAGCCACATTGGCTGCTACGGCATGAGCATGGGCTTGGTTTCCGTGACCTTGTAACAACATTGCCAACATGTTGCGGTTTTCTTCTGGTGATCCACCTTGCAGTGACGATATTGGATGGTTTGGCAAACCAAAATCTGTTGCTGTTAATTGATATTGGCGAATTTCACCGTGATTAAGCTCTGCAACATAAGTTGGTGCATGTAAGGCAACTTCATCCATTCCTCCGCTGTGTACAACGGCAGCGCGTTGATAACCTAAAGCGTGTAAGGTATGGGCTATGGGTTCAACTAATTCAGGGTGATAGACGCCGATGAGAGACACAGGAGGACGCGCTGGATTGATCAACGGGCCAAGTACATTAAATAGTGTTCGGGTTTTTAGTTGCTGGCGTACTTGCACCGCATGACGGAATCCACTGTGATATTGGGGGGCGAACAGGAAACAGACACCAATTTCATCCAAAGCCTTGCGTGATTCTTCGGCTTGAGCATCTAATGCAATGCCGAATGCAGCTAATAAATCAGATGATCCAGACCGACTGGAAATACTGCGATTTCCATGTTTTGCCACCTTAAGGCCACAGGCAGCAGCAATAAAGGCGCTGGCTGTTGAAATATTGATGCTATTGGAACCGTCTCCACCTGTGCCGACGATATCACAAAACGTGTAATCAGGGCGAGGAAAGGGGGCTGCGTTTGCCAGGAACGCTTGGGCTGCGCCCGCAATTTCTTGTGGCTGCTCGCCCCGCAGCTTCAGGCTAATTAATACAGCAGCCAGTTGTGTATCGTTCAGCTCACCATGAATAATGGCGGTGAATAGCTGCTGGCTTTCTTGTTGTGTCAGTGCCTGAGCACTGAATAATTTGTCAAAAATCAACTGCATCTTCCCATTCCTTTAAGTTGAGTGCTTTTAATTCGATACTCATCTATCTTTGAAATTGTGAGTTCAATGCCCAGGCTAGAGTTTGTTCAAGGAGTTTGGCTCCCTGTGTAGTTAAAATAGATTCGGGATGGAACTGAAAACCACAAACTTTGTGCTCATCATGTCGCACAGCCATCACAATATCACCGCATGAAGCAGAAGCAGTCAGTTCTGCCGGAGTATGCACAGCGGCAAGAGAATGGTAACGGGCGACAGACAAAGGATTTGGGAGGCCGGAAAACATATTTTTCCCATCATGGATGGCCGGTGTTGCTTTGCCATGCAAAATTTCCTGAGCAGCAGAGATTTTTCCTCCGTAAGCTTCAATAATCGCCTGATGTCCAAGACAAATTCCGATTATCGGGATCTGGCCTATTACTTGTTTAATCAATGCGGGCATACAGCCTGCTTCTGAGGGTTTCCCCGGACCTGGGGATAACATTAAAAGAGGAGATGCCATCTCATTAAGTTTGGCAATAATGACGTCTGCTGGCACGGTATTACGGTAAATAACAACATGGTGACCATGAGTACGCAGTTGATCCACAAGGTTATATGTGAAGGAATCTACATTATCGAGTAAAAGAATATTTGCCATCAGAATGTCACCTCCATATGATGCGCTTGTGCAATGGCGCGAATAACGGCTCTGGCCTTACTGTGAGTTTCATCTACTTCTGACTGAGGAATGGAGTCCAGCACCACACCGACTCCAACTTGAATGGTGGCCTGATCGTGTTCCACATAGGCGGAACGGATCACTATGCAGGTATCAAAATCCCCTTTGCCCGTGAAGTAACCGACGGCTCCGCCATAACTGCCACGTCGTACACCTTCATATTCTGCGATGAGTTGCATCGCCCGAACTTTAGGGGCTCCCGTCAATGTACCCATATTCATGCTGGCTTGATAGGCGTGGAAGGCATCTAAATCATGCCGGAGTGTGCCGACAACACGGGAAACCAGGTGCATAACAAATGAATAACGATCGACTTTAGTTAAATCGGCGACATATCGACTGCCCGGTTCGCAGATACGGGCTAAATCGTTGCGAGCTAAGTCGACTAACATCACATGCTCAGACATTTCTTTCGCATCCGTGCGCATTTCCAGCTCAATTCGGCTATCAAGATCGGCATCCAATTTTCCGTTATTATCACGTCCACGTGGTCGAGTACCGGCTATCGGATAAATTTCGATTTGGCGGTTATTGGCATCATATTTGAGAGCACTTTCTGGTGAAGCCCCAAACAGGCAAAAATCCTGATCTTGCATAAAAAACATATAAGGGCTTGGGTTTTGTTTTTTCAATACATGATAAGCGTTCAGCGGAGAAGGGCATGGCAAGGTGAAACGACGCGATGGAACGACCTGAAAAATATCCCCTTGACGGATAAATTGCTGTAGTTGCTGTACGATATTTGCGTATTGTTCATCACTTTGGTTACAGCCGACAGTAATATTGGGTAATGTGACAGGTAAGAGTGGCTGAAGCGGGGCTGAAATGGCTGTAACTAAGGTTGCTAAACGCGCTTTAAGGCGCTTTCTTTCTGAATCGGATTCGCCAAACAATGAAGTTTGCAGACGTGAATGTTTATCTTGATGATCGATCACTAATAGCGTTTCTGCGAGATAAAAACAGAAATCAGGGCAACGTTGATGAGCTTCTACTTTAGGTAATGGTTCAAACCCGGCGACTAAATCGTAAGCAAACAATCCACCAACAAAAATGGCATCGGGATTTTCTGAAAAGGCGGCTAATGCTGCCAGGGCACGCAATGCATCAAAAACTGAATCGGATTTTAGCCGGCTATCTTCATCCAGATTGTGCCCAATGGCCGGAAACCGTGCTCGCATAACCTTCAGTTCTACATCTAATTGAGCTTTACCTGATAGTAAGTTGATGAGTATAGGGATCAGGTTTTGGCCGTTTTCAGTGAGTGCCTCAAAAGTAACTTGACGCCCGTTGGCCGTGATGCGCATGGCACTATCAATGATCAAGATGCTTTTGAGATTCTTTTTACTGTGAATTTCAGCAGAGTCCAGTAATAACGTTGCTGGGCGATTACTACAAAGTTGATGAAAAAGCAGTGTTGGATCTGTCTGGTAGAGAGTATCTACCTGATTTATAGAAATATTAAATTCTTTGCCAGTCATCTTCATACCCCGTTTCTAATCTTTACGCATAAAAAACCCGCCTCTTAGGGCGGGTTTTGGCACTTGCATATCTATTCTTAACTTATGTGCGTGAGCCAACCGCCCTGATTGGGAAGTTGTGCCACCAACGCATTGACTGCTTAGTTTGCATAGATACGCTCATTTTGAGTGCCTCATCGGTTCAATGTTTTTTTGATAAAGGTTTTTTTAGTATAGACTGTTTCAGCTAACCCTCGTACTAGTAAACTGGTTCGTGGTTTGCTTGTCAATGATTTTTTTTACTCGTGTGTTATCATAACTGCTTTGCGCTTGATAGCGCTTCATATCACTTAATCGATAGTGTCTTCTTCCCATCCGAAAAACAGGTCAAAAAACAATGATTGAAGCCGCCAGTGAAATGACAAAACGCTATGATCTGCATAGCCATACGACCGCTTCAGATGGCGTTTTATTACCTGAACAGCTCGTGGACAGAGCTATTGCTATGGGTATTAATGTACTGGCAATCACCGATCACGATACGACGGAGGGTATTCCGTCGGCTTTAAACCATATTCAACAAAATAATTTGCCATTAACTTTGATATCCGGCGTTGAAATCTCGACATTGTGGCAAAATCTGGAAATTCATATCGTTGGTTTAAATATTGATATTCATGCTATTTCCTTAAGGAAATTTTTAGCGCATCAGGTTGATTTAAGGCAACAGCGTGGTGTTGAAATAGGAAAACGATTAGCCAAAGCAGGCATTGCCGATGCCTGGGAAGGCGCATCCAGATTAGCCAATGGTGGACAAGTTACTCGTGGCCATTTTGCCCGTTATTTGGTAGAAGCGGGAGTTGTACCGACTATCCCGAAAGTGTTCAAAAAATATCTGGCAAGAGGAAAAATCGGTTATGTCCCACCGCAATGGTGTACAATCGAACAGGCTATTGAAGCCATTCACCAGGCTGGAGGACAGGCTGTGATTGCCCATCCCGGCAGGTATAATTTGTCGATGAAATGGCTAAAACGATTAATAGTTTGGTTTAAACAACATGGTGGTGATGCAATGGAAGTTGCACAGTGCCAGCAAGCCCCTAATGAAAGACAACAACTTGGTCAACTGGCAAGAGAATATGGGTTGAAAGTATCATTAGGATCGGATTTTCACCAACCCTGTTCATGGATAGAACTTGGGCGCAATTTGTGGTTACCCGGTGATGTTGTACCGATATGGCACGACTGGTCACGGCTTGGACTGCATAGAAGTATAGAGGTTATTGTATGAGCCAGTTTTTTTATATCCACCCTGACAATCCACAAGTCCGTCTTATTGACCAAAGTGTGGATGCACTGAAAAAGGGCGGAGTTGTCATCTATCCTACTGATTCAGGTTATGCCATTGGTTGTTGCCTGGAAAATAAGGATGCTATGACCCGTATATGCCGTATTCGCCAATTGGAAGGACGCCACAATTTTACCTTGATGTGTCGTGACTTATCTGAAATTGCCACTTATGCCCATGTAGATAACCAGGCGTTCAGGTTGATTAAAAATAACACGCCTGGTAATTACACGTTTATTTTACAGGCAACAAAAGAAGTCCCGCGTCGCTTGATGAACGAAAAACGTAAGACGATTGGTTTACGTGTTCCTTCTAATCCTATTGCGTTGGCATTGCTGGAAGGGATGTGTGAACCATTGATGTCATGTAGCTTGATTTTGCCCGGAAATGATTTTGCCGAATCGGATCCTGAAGAGATTAAGGATACTTTGGGTAAACAAGTTGATTTAATCATTCACGGTGGTTATCTTGGGCAGCAACCGACGACGGTAGTAGATTTGACGGGGGATTCGCCCGTAATTCTTCGTGAAGGCGAAGGTGATGTAACACCTTTTTTATAAAGTGTACGGTTTTCTTAACGTATACGATTCAATTTTATTTAGTATCACGACGCCTGTGAAGGCGACAATAGAGGTTGCTCAATGAGCGATAAAACAGAAAAGTTACAAAAAGTTCTCGCGCGTTCTGGTCATGGTTCCCGTCGCGAAATCGAAGGGTATATCCAACAAGGGCGTATTAGCGTTGATGGTAAGATCGCAACGTTGGGTGATCGAATCGAAGTTAATCCCGCAATAAAAATTCGTCTGGATGGACGGATCTTAAATATCAAAGAGCCACAGAAAACAGTTTGCCGGGTTTTGGCTTATTATAAACCGGAAGGTGAATTGTGTACCCGCCATGATCCTGAAGGCCGTCCAACTGTATTTGATCGTTTGCCAAAAATGCAAGGCGCACGCTGGATTGCGGTAGGACGTTTGGATATCAATACCAGCGGGTTGTTGTTGTTTACTACCGATGGGGAATTGGCTAACCGTTTAATGCACCCAAGCCGCGAAGTTGAGCGTGAATATGCAGTCCGCGTGTTTGGCGAAGTCGATAACGCAAAACTCCGTCAATTGACACAAGGTGTACAACTGGAAGATGGCCCGGCTTCATTTAAGACCATTGCGTTTAAAGGTGGAGAAGGGATCAACCAATGGTACAACGTGACTCTGACAGAAGGCCGTAATCGCGAAGTCAGACGCTTATGGGAAGCCGTTGGTGTGCAAGTCAGCCGCCTGATCCGTGTGCGTTATGGCGATATTAATCTGCCGAAAGGGTTGCCGCGAGGTGGCTGGACTGAGTTGGGGTTAGAACAGACTAACTATTTACGTCAGTTGGTTGACTTGGATGAAGAGAGTGTGACCAAAGTTGCTGTTGGGCGTGATCAACGCCGCGTTAAGGCTAATCAGATCCGCCGTGCGGTAAGACGACATACTCAGGTTGCATCCCGTCCGGCAGGAAAACGTCCTGCAAGCAGTTCTCGTCAGAATGCAGGGAAGAAGACGGCACCTAAAGGTCGTTAATACGCTTAAGCCGCTGTTTCAGCTCATATCAACATTTATCTGGATGATTTGAAACAGCGGATCCATTTACCAATCAATACCTTTCTGTGCCTTGATGCCGGCATTAAAAGCATGTTTTGCCGGACGCATTTCTGTAATCGTATCGGCATATTCCAATAATTCTCGATGGCATCCTCTGCCAGTGATAATCACACTTTGATGAGCAGGGCGCTGTTTGAGAGCGGCCAAAATATCGGTCAGTTCTAAATAACCATATCTGACCATATAGGTTAATTCATCCAGCACGATAAGGTGTAGTGAAGGATCAGATAGCATTGCTACAGCCTGTTGCCAGGCTGTTTGGCAGGCTGCTGTGTCTGATTCGCGATTTTGTGTCTCCCATGTGAAACCTGTTGCCATCACATGAAATTCAACACCTTGTTGTATCAACAAGTTTCTTTCACCGCTTTCCCATGTCCCTTTAATAAATTGGATAACGCCAGCACGTTGTCCATGCCCGATTGCACGAATCACTGTGCCAAATGCAGCGGTCGTTTTTCCTTTACCGTTTCCAGTGAACACAATGACAATTCCCCGTTCTTGTTGTGCTGCTTCAATACGGGAATCGATTTTTTCTTTCAGGCGTTGTTGTCTTTTCTGGTACTGGCTGTTATCTCTGGTCATTATTCGGCAGGCCCCGCTTTGCGTCCGGGTTGAGCATCAAAACTGATGCCGGAATCATTTCGGCTGTCATCTCCCATCACATAAAGATAGACGGGCATAATATCCGCGGGGGTTTTTAACTTAGCGGAATTTTCATCAGGAAAAGCACTAGCTCGCATATTGGTACGCGTCCCGCCGGGATTGATGCAGTTGATACGCAGGGAAGTATCCCGATATTCTTCTGCTAAAACTTGCATTAGACCTTCTGTAGCAAATTTGGAAACAGCATATGCTCCCCAACCACTTCTACCTTGACGGCCGACACTGGAGCTGGTGAACACCAAAGAAGCGCTGGTGGATTTTAATAATAGAGGGATCAATGCCTGAGTCAGCATAAAAGTGGCATTGACATTCACTTGCATCACTTCATGCCAGAGTTGAACAGGTTGTTCTACGATAGGGGAGACGGCGCCAAGAAGACCAGCATTATGCAAGACACCATCCAAACGTGAATAGCGCTGTGCCAGGTCATGGGCGAAAGTTTGGCATTCCTCGGCGGTCACTGTCAGCAGATCCATCGTATAAATGTCAGCAGGTAAACCGCCCTCGTTTGTAATTTGCTGCCTGACTGCTTCCAGTTTCGCAGTAGTACGTCCCAGTAAAATAACTTGTGCACCGTGGCGGGCATAGGTCAGTGCAGCTTCTCGTCCAATGCCATCGCCAGCACCAGTGACGAGAATAATTTTTTGTTGCAGCAGGTGATTATTTGGTTGGTAATCAAACATCGAACAATCTTCCTATAATTGTTTGTGAAGCTATGATTTGCCATTTCAGAATGGCATATACGCATTAAACTTCAAATTGCCATTTACAACACGCTATGAAACCTGATTTCTCTCCGCTTTGCGGGGAGAAATCACATGCATCTTGAAGTTAGATTGGCATATACAGGTCATCATCAGAACAAAACTTAAGGTTCCCGTCAAATTTGCCTGCATGGGTGAAAAATGGGTAAAAAGTGTAACTTCAATTGAGATAGGGTTAAGTAAACTGTTAGGGAAAGGCATTCGATTTTTGGTTAGAATGAAACAAATATATTGTTTGTTATAAGTTAATAAAGGTGGATCTGTGGAATATTTGTCTCTATACGGATTGTTCTTAGCCAAAGTGCTCACAGTGGTCTTGGCAATCGCTGTTTTGGCGTTCGTTTGTATCGGATTAGGTGTACGTAAGACAATGCACAAAGGGGAGTTAAAGCTGACCAATCTTGGTGAGTCATATAAGGAAAGACAGCGTCAGATGCAACAGGCGCGAATGAGTGAAGCAGAACAAAAAATTTGGCAAAAAGAATTAAAAAAACAGCAGAAAAATGATGCTAAGCAGAAAAAAGCGGCAGCCAAAACAGGTCATCAAGGCATACAGAAGCCAAATCTTTATGTTTTGGACTTTAAAGGCAGTATGGATGCCCGTGAGGTGGAGTCACTCCGTGAAGAGATCAGTGCGATATTGGCTGTGGCTGACAAAAAAGATGAAGTTTTGCTGCGACTGGAAAGTCCTGGTGGCGTGGTTCATGGGTATGGACTGGCAGCATCTCAATTGGTTCGTTTGCGACAGAAAGGGATACGCCTGACAATTGCCGTGGATAAAGTAGCAGCAAGCGGTGGATACATGATGGCTTGTGTAGCTGATCGCATTATTGCTGCACCGTTTGCCATTATTGGTTCCATTGGCGTTGTAGCGCAATTACCCAATATTCATAGGCTTTTGAAAAAAAATGATATTGATGTTGAATTGCATACTGCTGGTGAATATAAACGTACCTTGACTGTTCTGGGAGAAAATACTGAACAGGGGCGCAAGAAATTTCAGGAAGATTTGAATGAAACGCATAAGTTATTCAAATCATTTATCCACCAATATCGTCCATCTTTAGATGTAGAAAACGTAGCTACTGGTGAGTATTGGTACGGTACACAGGCAAAAGAAAATGGATTGATTGATGATGTGGGTGTCAGTGATGATTTTCTGATTGAAAAAATTGAACATTGTGAAGTCATCGGTGTCAATTATTATCGCCGTAAACGTGCCATAGACCGTTTTATGGGTAGCGCGATGGAGAACGTTGACAAATTGTTTATGCGTTGGTGGCAAAGGGGAGAAAAACCTTTGTTGTAACGGCAAAATCGTTACCCAAAACTATTACAGATTATGCGGGTAAATAAAGGCGATTTATAATCCTTTATTGCCCGCATATTTATTCATCAACCAGGGGGAATGCTCCACTTCTTTGTTCTGCCTCTCTGTGTACATGCCTTGTATCAAATCTTCGTATGTCTTAATGATTTCATTTGCTTTTTTTAGCCACTATTCTTGCTTAATGGGTATGGTTTTAGTTTTCATTTATTGTGCTTTAGCAAGAAATAAGTTGTTGCGCATCGTTTTTTATCAGGTAGAGTGTGGGCTTTTCGTCATGCAGATGGAAGATTTTGTTTACAACTGTTAAAACATACAATTGCATGGTTTGTGTAGGTATATAAAATACCCTAGATATTTCAAAGGGTTTTGCGCTTAAGCAAAAGTACAAGATAAAAATTAGTTGATATCTTGCAAATCTATCGCAATATAAAAAGAGGTTTTATTTTATATATCGCAACATAACGCCGTGATTTTCGCCATCTGAAAAGAAGATAATTAGGTAAAGGTAACTATGGCTAAAGCTCTTGTTATAGTGGAGTCCCCGGCAAAAGCCAAAACAATCAATAAATATCTGGGGAATGACTACGTTGTAAAATCCAGTGTAGGTCATATCCGTGATTTGCCGACGAGTGGAACAGTGAGTCAAAAGAGTTCAAGCTCATCTACCGATAAGAATAAAAAGAAAGCAAAAAAAGATGAGAAAACGGCGCTAGTAATTCGTATGGGCGTCGATCCTTATCATGGTTGGGAAGCGAACTATCAAATTTTGCCAGGCAAAGAAAAAGTTGTTTCAGAGCTGAAAACGCTGGCTGAAAAAGCCGATCATATCTATCTTGCAACGGATCTTGACCGCGAGGGAGAGGCTATTGCATGGCACCTGCGGGAAGTGATTGGTGGAGATGAATCCCGTTTCAGTCGGGTTGTATTCAATGAAATTACCAAAAATGCAATCACACAGGCTTTTGATAATCCCGGTGAGTTGAATCTTGATCGTGTGAATGCCCAGCAAGCGCGTCGTTTTATGGATCGCGTTGTAGGCTATATGGTTTCACCGCTACTGTGGAAAAAAGTGGCCAGAGGGTTATCCGCTGGGCGGGTACGATCTGTCGCAGTCCGTCTTGTGGTTGAGCGGGAACGCGAAATCAAGGCATTTGTGCCGGAAGAATATTGGCAACTGCACGCGGATTTAATGGCTAAGGGCGATATCCCTCTCCATATGGAAGTTACCCATGAGAAGGGAAAACCATTTAAGCCTGTAAATGCGCAACAAACGCAGTCAGCAGTATCTCTGCTTGAAAAGGCGAGATACAAAGTGGTTGAGCGTGAAGATCGTCCAACATCGAGTAAGCCAGGTGCCCCATTCATTACCTCAACATTGCAACAGGCGGCAAGTACACGGCTTGGGTTTGGGGTTAAGAAAACCATGATGATGGCGCAACGCTTATATGAAGCTGGGCATATCACTTATATGCGTACCGATTCGACTAACTTGAGTCAGGACGCATTGGAAATGGTTCGGGGTTATATCAGTAACCATTTTGGTGATAAATACTTGCCGAAAAGTGTTAATGTCTACAGTAGCAAGGAAAACTCTCAGGAAGCCCATGAGGCGATTCGCCCTTCCGATGTTAATGTCATGGCAGAAGAATTGAAAGATATGGAAACTGATGCACAAAAATTGTATCAGCTTATCTGGCGTCAATTCATTGCTTGTCAGATGACCCCTGCGAAATATGATTCCACGACACTGACCGTCCAAGCTGGCGATTTTGAGTTACGTGCCAAAGGCCGTACTTTGCGTTTTGATGGTTGGACAAAAGTCATGCCGGCTTTGCGCAAAGGAGATGAAGATCATACGTTGCCAATCATGGAAGTAGGCACAGAGCTTGATTTGCAACAGTTGATACCAAGCCAGCACTTTACAAAACCACCTGCACGTTTCAGTGAGGCGTCTTTGGTCAAGGAGTTGGAAAAACGCGGAATTGGTCGTCCATCGACTTATGCGTCAATTATCTCAACCATTCAAGAGCGTGGTTATGTTCGTGTTGAGAATCGGCGGTTCTATGCAGAAAAAATGGGTGAAATCGTTAATGATCGTTTGGAAGAAAATTTCAACGAATTGATGAACTATGATTTTACGGCAAGAATGGAAGACCAGCTCGATCATGTAGCTAACAATGAAGCGAATTGGAAAGGCATTCTGGACGAATTTTTCTCCAATTTCAGTGAGAAGCTCGATATTGCTAGTAAAGAGCCAGATGAAGGTGGAATGCGTCCAAACCCAATGGTGATTACCTCGATTGAGTGCCCGACCTGTAGTCGCCCAATGGGAATTCGTACTGCAACAACAGGGGTATTTCTTGGCTGTTCTGGTTATGCGTTATCACCTAAAGAGCGATGTAAGCAGACGATTAACCTTATCCCAGAAAATGAAATCCTAAATATTTTGGAAGGGGATGATGCTGAAACCAATGCATTGCGCGCTCGCTGTCGCTGCAAAAAGTGTGGTACAGCGATGGACAGTTATTTAATTGATAACCAGCGTAAATTGCATGTATGTGGTAATAACCCAGAATGTGATGGTTATGAAGTTGAAGAGGGTGAATTCCGTATTAAGGGTTATGATGGCCCAATAGTTGAATGTGATAAGTGTGGTTCAGAAATGCACCTGAAAATGGGGCGTTTTGGTAAATACATGGGTTGTACAAACGAAAAGTGTAAAAATACCCGTAAGATTTTACGTAATGGGGAAGTGGCACCACCAAAAGAAGATCCGGTTCCATTACCTGAATTGGCGTGTGAAAAATCGGATGCCTATTTTGTTCTGCGTGATGGCGCCGCAGGGGTATTTTTAGCGGCTAACACTTTCCCTAAATCTCGCGAAACACGAGCGCCATTGGTTGAGGAGCTTGTTCGGTTTAAAGATCGCTTACCGGAGAAATTGCGTTATTTAGCGCAAGCGCCTGTTGTTGATCCTGAAGGAAATAAAACAGTTGTTCGTTTTAGTCGTAAAACTAAACAGCAATACGTTTCGTCAGAGAAAAACGGTAAAGCTACCGGATGGAGCGCATTTTTTGTTGAAGGGGCTTGGGTTGTGAAAGAGAAGTAATCAATCTGAAGATGAATTTGTGCTTTATACCCTTATTTATTGGGTATAATTCATAGAAATATATTTAGAGAGATATTTCTTTTTTTGTGAGAAATATAATTTTTCTTTCTAAAAAGCCAGTTCTATGGACTGGCTTTTTTTGTATTTCAACAAAATTAAAACACAATATATCTGCAACAGGTTCTTGATAATAGTTACTCAACTTAATTATTTGTTATATAAATATATAGCAAGTGTTATAGTGGTTATATACTGACAAATATATATTCTATATGGTTATATGTGGATAACCATTGGTAATATAGAAATTGGTTAAACTACAAAACGTTCATACATTTGATTATTAGGGACAGTGCTGACATGAAATTACAGCAATTGCGTTATATTGTAGAGGTGGTTAATCACAATCTAAATGTATCTTCTACAGCAGAAGGATTGTACACCTCTCAACCAGGGATCAGTAAACAAGTCAGGATGCTCGAAGATGAGTTGGGGATTCAGATATTTGCTCGCAGTGGTAAGCATTTGACGCACGTGACTCCGGCTGGTGAAGAAATTGTCCGTATTTCACGTGAAGTGCTGTCAAAAATTGATTCAATTCGTTCTGTTGCTAGTGAACACACCTATCCTGATCGTGGTTCTTTATATATAGCGACCACCCATACACAAGCAAGATATGCTTTACCTCCTGTTATTAAAGGCTTTATTGAACGTTATCCCAATGTATCACTGCATATGCATCAAGGTTCTCCAACGCAAATTGCGGAAGAGGTATGTAAAGGAAATAGTGATTTTGCGATAGCAACAGAAGCACTGCACCTTTATAGCGATCTGATTATGCTGCCTTGTTATCATTGGAACCGTTCTATTGTGGTGACGAAAAATCATCCTCTCGCTAGTAAACAGAATGTCACGATTGAAGAATTGGCTGAATATCCGATTGTAACCTATACGTTTGGTTTTACTGGGCGTTCTGAGTTAGATGTTGCTTTTGATCGGGTTGGTTTGAAACCTAAAATCGTATTTACAGCAACAGATGCTGATGTGATTAAGACTTATGTACGACTAGGACTGGGAGTTGGTGTGATTGCCAGTATGGCCATAGAACCTGTTCAGGACAGTGATTTAGTACGTATTGATATGCGCGATCAATTTGGTTACAGCACGACCAAGATAGGCTTTCGCCGCAGTAGTTTCTTGCGCAGTTATATGTACGATTTTATTTGGCGTTTCGCGCCACATTTGACGCGTAATGTGGTGGATAACGCCATAGCGTTGCGTTCTAATGAAGAAATTGAAGAAATGTTCAAAGATATCGAACTACCAATAGTATAAAAAGGTATTAATATCAGAAAAATAGGTATAAAGAAGATTAAACCACCTCCAAACAGCAGGTAGGTGGTTGATCTTTTATTTTATATCCCCTTTGGGATCATTGTATTAAATTCACCACTGAAAAAATTGTCAGAGTCTTCTATTGAAGATTTTTGATTTTTGAGAATAAATTTATCGAAAGCGGTTTTAACTTCGTGATCCTCTAGCGCTTGATAATTAAATAAGGAAGTACAAGAAGAGTAAGTAAATTCAATATTAACATTCTCGTTAGAGGCGCAGTTTGATGTCACCTCCGAGTTGGTTCTGTCAAAATCTATTTTGTAGAGTTTTATTTTAGGGATATACACGACCTGATCTTCGATCCCAATTGCTTCAATAACACTGGCTAATGTGAGGGTGGAGTAATGATCTCCATTCCGTTTTAAACCCAGTCTTATGGCATCACCTTGTTTTTGTAAAAAGTCGGAAAAGCTTTTCAGGCTTGGAGAGTTTGCATTTAAAATAATATCCATAATGAGTTGGAGTAAATTTATTGCAATAGAAATTCCTTTCATTTCATGCTGATAAGTTTTATTTTCGACATTTATGATACTCATCAATGGCAGTTTTGCCATGATATCTTCCCAAAATTGAATGTCAGTTTTATATTCTTTACCATGGACATGGGTATATTTGGTAATATAATCGGCGACTATTGAGGAAAGCGCGATCTGTATTTTTTTGATCTCGTTCATTTTCTGTAAGATACTGTCTTTATCGACAATATTTGCAGTAATAATAAATTGGACAAGGCCGTCTGTATCACTAAGCTGATAATCTGACAATGAAAATTTATCTCTAATACCGGCTGAAAAAAACTGATCTGCTTGTTGTATGTTGTTTAGATGATATTGAAATTCTTTGTTTTTTTCTGTATCCATAATTTTCCCTCCAATCTCTAACTATCCTGAATATACCTTTGTTTTTCAAGTTTCAATTTAAAACTTATTAGCCAGAAATACGTAAAAATTTTAGAGCTAATTCAATAAAACTTTTATGGCGCGAATAAAACATATCTACTTTGGAAATGTCATCATTAAAATTTATCAATAAATGAGGGTTTATAGTTAATTAGCAAAATGTGTGGTCATGGAATAACAAATATTTGCTTATATGTTATGTTTAATGGTAGCTAACCATAATAAGAAAGGAGGAGTTATGTCGTTTAAATTGAAAAAAGACTGTGCTTCAACGCTCTCAATTGGAAGTAAAATCTATCATTATTATAGCCTACCTCTGTTATCTGAACAATTAGGCGATATATCCCGCTTGCCAAAGTCAATGAAAGTCTTGCTCGAAAATCTCTTGCGCAATGTTGATGGTGAATCAGTTGTGGAAGATGATTTGCAGGCGCTGGTGGAATGGCAAAAAACCGGTCATGCAGACCGCGAAATTGCTTATCGTCCTGCCCGTGTCCTTATGCAGGATTTTACAGGCGTGCCGGCTGTCGTCGATCTTGCTGCCATGCGGGAAGCTGTGTTAAGACTCGGTGGTAATGTAGAACAGGTTAATCCGTTATCTCCTGTTGACTTGGTTATCGATCACTCAGTGATGGTTGATAAATTTGGCACTGAACAGGCATTTTCAGAAAACGTCCAGATAGAGATGGCACGTAACTATGAACGTTATCTGTTCTTGCGTTGGGGGCAGAAAGCGTTTAACCGTTTCCGTGTTGTCCCTCCTGGAACGGGGATTTGCCATCAAGTTAATCTGGAATATCTGGGGAAAGCTGTCTGGTATGAAAATCAGGATGGCCAGGATTTTGCTTATCCTGATACGCTGGTTGGAACGGATTCTCACACGACCATGATTAATGGGTTGGGTGTCTTGGGATGGGGGGTAGGAGGAATTGAAGCAGAGGCGGCCATGCTGGGGCAGCCGGTTTCCATGCTGGTTCCAGATGTTGTTGGCTTTAAACTGATCGGAAAATTGCAAGAAGGGATCACAGCAACTGACCTTGTACTGACCGTGACACAGATGCTACGTAAGCACGGTGTTGTGGGTAAATTTGTTGAATTTTATGGCGATGGATTATCTGATTTGCCGCTGGCAGACCGGGCAACTATTGCCAATATGTCCCCTGAATATGGTGCAACTTGTGGTTTCTTCCCTGTTGATGACATTACATTAGACTATATGCGATTGACGGGGCGTCATGAAGAAGAAATTGCTTTGGTTGAAGCCTATTGCAAAACTCAGGGTCTATGGCGTAATACTGGGGATGAGCCTATTTTTACCAGCATCCTAGAGTTGGATATGTCGACGGTTGAAGCAAGTTTAGCTGGACCGAAACGGCCTCAAGACAGGGTTGCATTGGGAAATGTACCACAGGCTTTTCAGTCTGCTATGGAGTTGGATACTCATAATACACAAGAGCACTCAGTCGCGATATCAGTGACTTTAGATAACCAAACTTTTTCATTGCAAGATGGTGCCGTGGTGATTGCTGCCATTACCTCTTGCACAAACACCTCTAACCCCAGCGTATTGATGACGGCGGGATTACTTGCCAAAAAAGCGATTGAGAAAGGCTTGCAGCGTCAACCATGGGTTAAAACGTCACTGGCACCTGGTTCGAAAGTTGTGACAAATTATCTGGAATTGGCAGGTTTCATGCCATATTTGGAAAAATTGGGTTTCAATTTAGTGGGTTATGGTTGTACTACCTGTATTGGTAACTCTGGGCCATTGCCTGATCCCATTGAAGCTGCGATTAAGCAAGCTGATTTAACCGTTGGAGCTGTGCTTTCCGGTAACCGAAATTTTGAAGGACGTATTCATCCTTTAGTAAAAACCAACTGGTTGGCATCGCCGCCCTTGGTGGTGGCTTATGCGCTTTCTGGCAGTATGAAGAAAGATCTGACGCGAGAGCCTATCGGAAAAGATCAACAAGGAAATGATGTTTATTTGAAGGATATCTGGCCTGATAGTACAGAAGTTGCAGAAGCGATTGGAAAAGTCAGAACCGAAATGTTCCATAAAGAATATGATTCTGTGTTTGATGGTGATGAAAATTGGCAGTCCCTGAGTGTGGAAAGTTCAGCAACTTATGCTTGGCAGCCGGATTCTACCTATATACGCCATCCACCGTTTTTTAGTGATATGAAAGCTGAACCTAAACCCGTTACAGACATTCATAAGGCTCACATTTTGGCGATATTGGGGGATTCAGTTACGACGGATCACATTTCCCCTGCTGGAAATATCAAGGCTGACAGTCCTGCTGGACGTTATTTGCAAGAACATGGTGTTGCACCAAAAGATTTTAACTCGTATGGCTCAAGGCGTGGCAACCATGAAGTCATGATGCGAGGAACGTTTGCCAATATTCGGATCCGTAATGAAATGGTACCTGGTGTTGAAGGAGGGTATACCCGCCATATTCCTTCTCAATCCCAACTTGCTATTTATGATGCGGCTATGCGTTATCAGGAGGAGAAAATACCATTAGCCGTTATAGCAGGAAAAGAATATGGTTCAGGATCGAGCCGTGACTGGGCTGCAAAAGGAACGAGATTACTTGGGGTCAGGGTTGTGATTGCGGAATCTTTTGAACGAATTCACCGCTCTAATTTGATTGGTATGGGGATTTTACCATTAGAATTTCCTCAGGGAGTTAGCCGTAAGACCTTAAACCTGACAGGAGAGGAGCAAATTGATATTACAGGATTATCTAACATTCAGCCTGGGCAGACAATTGCAGTGAAAATCACCTATGTCGATGGACAAAAAATTGTGATTGATACTCGTTGTCGCATTGATACGGGAACAGAACTGGATTACTTCTATCATGATGGCATTTTACATTACGTGATTCGTAATATGCTGAAATAAGAAATTGAATTCTGGATAATAAATTGAACCAAGAGCCTGTTCCAAGATTAGAATTTTAGGCCAATAAGAAGCTGATCTGAAAAGGAACAGGCTATATAGACGACACGTCACCATTATTCTGTTGATAATTTGATTATTTTTTTTAAAATGTTACCAAATTCACATAATTATAAATATCAGAGTTTATTTCTATTGTTATTTTTATAAAAACTCATAGTCTTTTAATGCTCTTAAAATACTATAGTTGCATGTATTGCAAAGGAAAAACAACATTATGAAAATTAAAACTCTTGTTGCAGTGGCTATTTCTGCTGTAGTTCTGGCAGGTTGTAAGAATATTGATCAGGGAATGCTGGCTCACTCTGGAATGCAATTACTCCAGGCGGCGACACTAAGTGATTCTAATGTCAAACAGTTATCTGACCAAGCATGTAATGAAATGGATGCACAGAATAAAATTGCACCGGCATCCAGTCAATACACTAAACGTTTGAACAAAATAGCCAAAGCATTGGGTAACGAAGTTAACGGTACACCGGTTAATTATAAAGTTTATCTGACTAATGATGTGAACGCATGGGCAATGGCTAATGGTTGTGTGCGCGTATACAGCGGCTTGATGGACATAATGAATGATAATGAAGTCGAAGGCGTACTGGGTCATGAAATGGGTCACGTTGCACTGGGTCATTCACGTAAAGCAATGCAAGTTGCTTATGCCGCAGTTGCTGCACGTACCGCAGCTGCGTCAGCGGGTGGTATAGCCGCACAGCTGAGCGATTCTCAGCTGGCTGCATTGGGTGAAAAACTGATCAACTCGCAGTTCTCACAACATCAGGAAAGTCAGGCTGATGACTTCTCTTATGATTTGCTGAAAAAACGCAATATCAAAACGGAAGGTTTAGTAACCAGCTTCGAGAAACTGGCTAAACTAGGCAGTGGTGAAACCAGCATGTTTGATTCACACCCGCCTTCACAGGAGCGTGCTCAACATGTTCGTGATCGTATTGCAGCAGACAAGAAATAATAAGTTACTCCCACAGGCGATTTAGTAGAAATAGGGACACTTCACGCGTGTTCGCCGAGTGGAATAAGGTAATGTTGTCAAAAAGGTTTAAAAATAAAAACTGCGCCCACACCGACGCAGTTTTTTATAGAAATTAATCGGAAAACTTTTAGTTTGATTGGGATAATAAATGGCCCATTCGGCTGGCTTTAGTATCTAAATAACGGGCATTTTGGGGATTACGCCCTACAATCAGTGGAACACGTTCGGTGATATTAATGCCCGCTTCTATCATGATTTCAACTTTTTTAGGGTTGTTGGTAAGAAGGCGAATTGCATTAATATGCAACAACTTATACATATCTGAGCACAGGGTGAAATCTCTTTCATCGGCCGCAAAACCTAATTGATGATTAGCCTCAACAGTATCAATACCTTGATCCTGTAAAGCATAGGCTCGAATTTTATTCAGCAGACCAATATTGCGGCCTTCCTGGCGGTGGTAGAGCAAAACGCCACGGCCTTCTTGACTAATTTGCGAAAGCGCAGCTTCTAATTGAAAGCCACAGTCACATCTTAGGCTGAATAAAGCATCGCCAGTGAGGCATTCTGAGTGGATCCGCGATAATACAGGTTCATCACCAGAAATATCTCCAAAAACAAGAGCGACGTGATCACGGCCTGTTTTGGTTTCTTCAAATCCAATCATTAAAAACTCGCCCCATGGCGTAGGTAATTTTGCTTCAGCTACTCGTTTTAGCTGTATTTTTGTATTCATATGTTGATTTAACTCGTTATAAATATTGTGATATTTAAAACAATACCGGCTGAGAAAACAGCTAAAACTACGCAAAAAATTTTCTCTGGCTACGACGCATGCACGAAGAAGCATTGTAACAGAAGGTATTAATATGTATGAATATAAGGTGTCAGATTCTTTAATGATAAACATATTAACATGCTAAACTAGAAGGCAGATTTTTGTAGATATATTTATCACAAAAAGAAGGAAATCAGTGTTTGTTGCAATAAATTGTTCCCTTTACGTAGACGTGTGTAGACGAGAAATGCTAATTTAGCACGCCACTATGTCTGTTATTTGGCATAATCAATCAGCAACAATAGATAACAGGAAGAAATGTGAAATATTTTCTGATCTTATTACTGGCACTGGTTGTTTTTGTTATCTCAGTGACACTGGGAGCAAATAACAATCAGATAGTGACGTTTAATTATTTGATTGCTAAAGGTGATTACTCTGTATCTACACTGCTGGCTGCATTATTTGCTGTTGGCTTTATCCTCGGTTGGGGAATTTGTGGGATTTTTTACTTACGCGCCGGTATCTCTTTGCGACATGCGAAACGCAAAATTAAGCGACTGGAAACTCAGGTGGGGCAACCATCCGGTTCATCCAAAAAAGTCGTATCTACCGTGGCATTAAACAAGGAATAATTCTCCATGTTAGAGCTGTTGTTTCTGTTGCTTCCCATTGCTGCCGCCTATGGCTGGTATATGGGGCGCAGAAGTGCTCAACAAAATAAGCAACAATCGGCTGACCGCCTTTCGCGTGAGTATGTTGATGGTGTTAATTTTTTACTTTCAAATCAGCAAGATAAGGCGGTAGATTTATTTCTTGATATGCTGAAAGAGGATAGTCCTGCATTTGAGGCTCATCTAACATTGGGCAATCTCTTTCGTTCCCGTGGTGAAGTTGAAAAAGCCATCCGTATTCACCAATCCCTTATGGAAAGTGCTTCTCTGACGTTTGAACAGCGTTTGCTTGCGATCCAGCAACTTGGGCAAGATTATATGGCTGCTGGTGTCTATGATCGTGCTGAGAATATGTTTATTCAGCTAGTTGACGAAACAGACCTGCGTGAAAATGCCTTCAACTCCTTACTCATCATTTATCAATCAACGAGTGACTGGAATAAAGCTGTTGATGTCGCTGAAAAACTCGTAAAACTGGGCAAGCATCATTTTCGGGAAGAGATTGCCCATTTTTATTGTGAGTTAGCATTGCAATGTATGGGTAGTGACGATTTTATTGATGCGCTCAGTTATTTGAACAAAGCGTATCAGGCAGATAAAAACTGTGCTCGTGCTTCTATTATGCTTGGCCGTATTTATATGGCCCAAGGGGAGTATCTTAACGCGACCAATGCGTTGAAGCGTATTCTCGACCAAGATAAACAACTCGTCAGTGAATCTTTGCCAATGTTGCAAGAATGTTACCAGTATCTATCTCAACCAGATGAATGGCAATCTTTTTTACAACGCTGTGTAGAAGAAAATTGTGGTGCGATCGCAGAACTTCATATGGCTGATGTTCTTGAAAAGGAAGAAGGACGTGATGTTGCCCAAAATTTCATTAACTTTCAACTGGAACGCCATCCAACAATGAGGTTGTTTTATCGTCTGATGGATTATCATCTGACGGAAGCAGAAGAAGGGCGGGCGAAAGAAAGCCTGATTCTTTTGCGCAATATGGTAGGTGAGCAAATTCGTACAAAACCTGATTATCGATGCCATAAATGTGGTTTTACTTCCCGCTCATTATATTGGCATTGCCCATCATGTCGTTCTTGGGACTCAATTAAACCGATCCGAGGATTGGATGGTCAGTGACACGGTCGCTATTCATTAGTGATGAAAGTTTATAAGTAGTTCAAGTTTATTAGTAAATCAAAGGGCCTAAAAATGACCTCTCACACAGTTCAAACTTTAGATAAACAGATTGACTCACCTATTATTATCGCATTGGATTATGACAATCAGGATATGGCGCTGGCCTTTGTCGATAAGATTGATCCACAATCCTGTCGCCTGAAAGTGGGTAAGGAGATGTTTACATTATATGGCCCACAATTTGTTCAGGCGCTGCATCAGCGTGGTTTTGACGTATTTTTGGATCTTAAATTTCACGATATTCCCAATACAACGGCAAGGGCGGTTGCGGCTGCGGCTGAACTAGGTGTGTGGATGGTTAATGTTCACGCCAGTGGTGGTGAGAGAATGATGACAGCAGCTAAAGAAGTCTTGTTGTCTTATGGTAAGGATGCCCCTCTATTAATTGCTGTGACAGTACTGACCAGTATGGAACACGCTGATTTATTAGGTACAGGCATTGATGTGACTCCAGCGCAACATGCGGAGCGTTTGGCATTATTGACAAAGCAGTGTGGTTTGGATGGCGTAGTTTGTTCAGCCCATGAAGCACAGCAATTGAAAGCCGTATGTGGACAAGCATTCCAATTGGTTACTCCAGGTATTCGCCCTGAAGGTACAGAAGCAGGAGATCAGCGCCGGATCATGACACCTCCTCAAGCGGTTCAGGCTGGGGTGGATTATATGGTGATCGGGCGTCCAATTACCCGTGCAGAAAATCCGGCATTAGCACTACAACAGATTAACCAATCTATTGGAGTTGTTCATGGATAATAACTCTCGCCTGGTTTATTCGACGGAGGGTGGCCGCATTCAGGAGGAGGAAAAAGTAAAGCCTTCTCGTCCGAAAGGGGATGGTGTTGTACGGATCCAGCGCCAAACTAGTGGCCGTAAAGGGAAAGGTGTTTGTGTGATTACAGGCATAGATGCTGATGACCAAACTTTGGCTAAGTTGGTTGCCGAATTGAAGAAAAAATGTGGTTGCGGGGGATCTGTCAAGGAGGGAGAAATTGAAATTCAAGGCGATAAACGCGACTTACTGAAACAATTGCTGGAAGCAAAAGGAATGAAGGTAAAACTGGCTGGAGGCTAAGCCCGGTTTGTCATCTGCAAGCTATGCAGCCAATAAACTGCATGGCTTGTTAATTGAATAATTAAATTAACACCTGTCACGGTCAATATGGAAAGAGCTGTGCAGTGAGTGTTTACTTGTATTAGTCACGACGTGATCTGACACTGAACCTTGAAAGGTTAAGAGTTACCGACTTTGCTATGTGGGTGTCGAATCCTTATACAAAATACGAGGTAACTCTCATGATTCATACCAGCAATCCTATTATCAAACCAATCGGTTTGCCTGCCTGTTCATAGCCATTGATCCGCTCGACAAACGTTTGACGAGCCTGAGGGTCAGCGCGAGGGTGTTCTAGCGTTTTTTTTATGCGTGAGCCGAAGTTGTTTCAAGGCGTAATGAATAGCCGACTGCGAGGCACCTAAACGTTTTGCTCTTTCCCACTGATAATCGTCGGGAAATTTTTGGATATCCGCGATAAGCACTTCATCAGGAATTTTCATAGGAGGCTTATCACGCGTCATGCAAGGTTCTATTTTATGGCTCCACCGGAACAGGGTACGAATAGAAATCTCAAAATGGGCATTTGTTTGCTCGAAAGTCAACGAATGTTTATCTTTGTATGCCAGGACGCTTTTTCGAAAATCTAAACTGTAGCCCATTTCACTTTATGCCTTGTCATGTTGGATCTGGATATTATGCCATATTAGTATGATTTGGCTATAATGCTGCATTCTGCTCGTGAGCGGCCCGGAGCTTTTCTGTCTGCTCCATACTTTTGCCTTTCTGCACCTCTAACTCACCCTCTGTAGTTGCCAATTTTTGGCTCAAAGAGCGATTTTCACTATTCGCTTGCTCCAGATGATCCTGGGTTCTGGTCAGGTCGGCGGCTTTTGCTTCCAAGTCCAAGATCTGCTTTTCCACCTTGTCGATGTCGACCATTTCAATTCTTGACAGAAATAATCGACGAAATAGTAAAGCTATTCTAAAGTATTTATAGCTTGTGAGCCTTCACTATTTTGTTTTCGATGACAAAACGTTGTTTGTGTTTCAAACACCTTAGTTCCCCTTCTTAAACGAAATTCAAGTTATTTAGGGAAGCACTTATGAAAATATACAGACACGCCGTATTGCCGATAGCCCTTAGAGTGGCTTTGTTTTTTCCTGGCATAAGCGTTAATGCAATAGTAGCCTCACCATGCGGCTCTTCGAACACGACGTCCATTTCCGGTGATGAAACAACCTCCCCCTATAATCTGTCAAGTGGTGAAAATCTTCTTGTCAATAAAGGAGTATCGATTGATGCCCCTAGGGGGCAAGCAACTAAATCAGATCCTTACGGACTGAAATACAGTGCAGTCAATGTCGGTGAGAACAATAATATAGCACCAAAAACTTTAGTTGATTGCATTGAGAATAATGGCGTTTTGCAGGGATCCAGTGGAGTTACAGTAACTCACAGTGGTTCTGTTGGACAGCTGATTAATCGCGGAACTATAAGCGGAGTGACCGGAGCCATTTGGGTTTCTGGTCAAATAAACATGTTAGATAATTATGGTTCAATCAAATCCATTGATGACTCTGACTCATTAAATTCAATACAAATTCAGCAGGCAATTGGTGCAAATAATAATGACCAATCTGGAAGCATAGATACCATCATAAATCGGGAGAAAGGATCAATTGATGGAATAGCCGTTACAACGTCGATACTTAAAAAATTTGATAATTATGGAATATTGTCTCTGGGGAATATTGCTAACTCTGCTTACGCGACGTTTGTTATTGAATCTGGTAGTAATGTTGGTACTTTTAATAATGATGGGACAGTGACAGGACCCAATCAGGGCGTTCTAATCCAGGGGGGGGGGATACCTCGAAAATCTGAATAATAACTCCGGGAGTAAAGGGATCACAGTTGACCAGGCCGCAATTCAGGTCACTGGGCAGGGAATGACTGAATTGAATGTTAATCCCCAGATCAGGCCGTCTAAAATTAAACAAATTACCAATGCTTCCTTGTTATATGGAAAGCAAAATGGAATTTATATCGACGATAAAGGCGTTGTTGATACCATCACGAATTTGGACGGAGGTGTAATAAAGGGAGACCAATTCTCTATAAAGAATAATGGCACTATTACTAACGATATTCATAATTCAGGCGCAATTGATGGCAATGTCGAGCTTGGCAGTGCCCGCCTTTATATGTCTGGTCCAAATGTAACCCTGAAGGGCAATGTGTCCGGGGCGAAAAATTCAGTGGTCACCATCGGGGCAAAAGGTGCTACAACAGGAAATCTGGATCTTACCTATACCCATGACATGAATATTGGTACGGTCAATATATTATCCGGCAGCACGTTACGTTTGGGTGACGGACATAACACGGGAAGCATCACCAGTAATGTGGATAATGCAGGAAGCCTTTATTTCAACCGAAACAATAAAGTGACCTATAACCACATTATTAGTGGAGCAGGCTCAGTTCATCAAGTGGGTAGTGGCACAACTATTTTGACAGAGGCGAATACCTATACCGGTGAGACAAAAATCGAATCGGGTATTTTTCAACTTGGCAATAAAGGGCTGGCGGGAAGCCTTGATAATACTTCCAAAGTGACAATTGGGCAGAGCGGTGTACTGGCTTTCGACCGAACAAATCCCATCCTCTTTGCCGCTGATATTGAAGGTGCCGGTTTCCTTCACCAACAGGGCACCGGTGATTTGACTCTGACCGGTAATGTGACTACGGGTAAACCAATCACAGTGACATCAGGCAAACTGCGGTTTGGTGATGGCAACACTATAGGCAAACTCTCGCTCGCCGGAATCGACAATAAAGGCGCGGTTGTCGTTGCCGGTACGAAGAACAGTGTGGTGACACTCGATGGTGAGATAAGCGGGACAGGCACTTTGGAGATCGCCGGCGGCAAAGCTATCATAACCAGTGACAGCAACTACTCGGGCCAGACTAGCATTGGCAATGGCGCAACGTTACAGCTCGGTCATGGTGGAACGACCGGAAACCTGACCAAAAGCGATATCTTAAACAAAGGCACTCTGGCACTCAATCTGAGTGGAACAAGCAACTTTGAGGGTGTTATTTCTGGAAGTGGTCATATTGATAAAATTGGCGCTGGCGTAACGAGGCTCAGTTCAGATTCCTCGGCTTTTACAGGATCAACGCATGTTGAAAAGGGAACTCTTATCGTTGATGGACAGCTAGGCACAACAACTTCGACTTTCAATGTTAAAAATGGAGGGACTGTTAATGGCACAGGCATAGTTGGGGGTAAAACAACGATTGAAAGCGGCGGTCACCTTACAGGCAAACAAGGTGATACTCTGACATTTAGCAAAGATCTTATTCTCAATAGCGGCGCCAATGTGGATATTTCGCTTGGGGCAAAGGATGTCTCCACGCCGGCATTATTTGATGTTCATGGTGATCTGACATTGGCAGGAACACTTAATGTCACGGATCTTGGCGGATTAGCAGCAGGTGAATACGATATATTTCACTATGGCGGCACCTTAATCGATAACGGAATGACGTTCACTGGCGGAAAACCGGACTCATTCTCTCTCGGTACAAATAGAAACCATAAAGTCTATCTCATCAATACTGGCGGCATGATCCTGAACTATTGGGATGGTGGTGACATCAGTAAACACAACAATAATGCCATTGATGGTGGTGATGGTATTTGGCAAGTCGGTGGAAATGATAACTGGACGTCAAAAACAGGATATCCCAATGCCAGTTGGAAAAGCACTGACCAGTTTGCCATTTTCTCAGGGACCGCAGGGACTGTGCAGGTAGATAATAGCGGCGGCAATGTCACTGTAAATGGTATGCAGTTTAGCGCCGATGGCTATAAAATCACTGGCGGTTCTCTGGTCTTAGAGAATGATAAAACCGGCAGCGCCAAAATTCGTGTTGGAACGGGTAATAAGTCAACTGCTGGTAGGGTTGCCACAATTGAATCAACCCTGACAGGGTCGGCTACACTTGAGACAACGGATGACGGGACGTTGGTTTTGAAAGGTGAGAATAAGTACACCGGCGGCACGAAAGTGACGCGGGGTGTCCTCCAGATAGGTGATGGCGGCACCCAGGGCAGTATTTCCGGTGATGTGGTCACAGGCAGTAAAGGGACGCTGGCTTTTGACCGCGCAGATGTTGTGACATTTGGCGGCAATATCACCGGCGAAGGCAAACTTATTCAAAAGGGTAAAGGGACGCTGGCGCTTACCGGCACGAATGCTCATTCAGGCGGCACGAAAGTGACGCAGGGTGTCCTCCAGATAGGGGACGGTGGTACTAAAGGCAGTATTTCCGGTGATGTGGTCACAGGCAGTAAAGGGACACTGGCTTTTGACCGCGCAGATGCTGTGACATTTGGCGGCAATATTACTGGCGAGGGCAAATTTATTCAAAAGGGTAAAGGGACGCTGGCGCTTACCGGCAAGAATATCCATTCTGGTGGTACGGTAATTCGTCATGGCATTTTGCAAATCGGTGATGGACATAACAGCGGAACCCTTACTGGATTGGTCGAAAGTGGAGAAGGTACGAAACTGGTTTTCAACCGTGCTGATCAAATGGCATTTTCCGGTTCCCTAAAAGGGCAAGGGCAAATGGTGCAGGCGGGTAACGGTACAACCCTTCTGACCGGCATTAACAACTATACAGGCACGACGGAAGTACAGAAAGGGACGCTTCGCCAAGGATCGGAAGGGGCTTTCAGTGCAGATTCGTCTTATACAATCGGGCAACATGGTAAGCTTGATATGGGCGGATTTAATACGACTATTTCCGCTTTGAATAACAGTGGCACAGTCTTGGCTGGTGGAGATGACAAAGCCGTAGGGCGTACACTGGTGATCGCAGGTAACTATAGCGGTAATAACGGTATAGTGAGTTTATCGACCGTGTTGGAAGGCGATAACTCAAAGACTGACAGACTGGTGGTGAACGGCAGCACATCTGGCACAACTCATCTCGTTATCAAAAATGTCGGCGGCGCGGGGGCACCGACGACTGAAGGCATCAAGGTTGTTGATGTGAAAGGCACGTCGGATGGCACTTTCAGTTTGGTTGGTGATTATAGTTATAAGGGAGAGCAAGCCGTTGTGATCGGTGCCTATGCTTACCGGCTTCATAAGAATGGTATTGATAATTTGGATGGAAATTGGTATCTGCGCTCGTCGCTGACCAGCCCAAAACCCAACCCAGATCCTCAACCAAAGCCACAACAACTCTATCATGCTGGCGTTAGCGTTTACGAGGCTTATGGACGAGTTTTACAGACCCTGAATATGCCTGAGTCTTTGCATGGACGAGTTGGCGGGCGTGAGGACAAACTGCGGGGTGTGAATAGCTTCAGAACCACTGCTGACGAGGATAGCGCAGATGATAGCACAAACCTATCATTGCCCAGTGGCACATGGGGACGGATGGCAGCTTCTTACGGCAGATTATCACCCCGCATCACCACATCTGGAGCTGGCGATATCACCTATAACATGGCTCGTGCTCAAATCGGCATAGACGGCCGCTTGTATGAAAATGACCACGGCTCAGTGGTTGGTGGTGGTTTCCTGCAATATTCGAATATTAATGCAAACGTGGGCTCCGTGCATGGTGAAGGTAAAATCCATGCGAATGGTTACACAATAGGTGTGACAGGTACATGGTATGGTAATAATGGGTTTTATCTGGATGGCTTAACGCAGCTTACCTACTTTGAAAATGACTTGGATTCAAAGACGGCCAGTCGGCAACTGGGGAATAATAAGTCCGCTCTGGGCTATGCATTGGGTCTGGAAGCAGGGCAACGGTTTGATTTGACCCCAAAATGGTCGCTGACTCCGCAAGTACAGCTTGTGCATTCTGCCATCAATATGAATGACTTCCATGATACATTTGGAGCCAAAGTCCGCTTTGATCAAAGCAGGAACGTGAAATTGCGCGTGGGTGCGACGATAGACTACAGCCAAAAGTGGCATGATGATCAGGGTAAGAATGAACAAGCTGCGAAGATTTATGGCCTTTTTAACATTCGACAGGAGCTTTTGGGGCATAATGACGCGGTTGATGTTGAAAATGTTGCCTTCCACGGAGGGAATGACCGCACATGGGGTGAAACAGGTGCTGGTGGCTTCTACAGTTGGGATGATGGCAAGTATTCTGTCTCTGGTCAGACTTCAGTCAATACCAGCCTTAATAACTTTGCAGACAGCTACGAGCTGAACGCAAAAATTGGGCTAAGAATGACGTGGTGATTAAGAGAGTGCTATTGGTGTCAAGTTAAAACCGTGGGGATGATACCCCACGGTGAGAATGCTGATTGCAGAATGGGGTATTTATCCTTCGTGAGACCATCCTACCAGACAGACAAAAAAGTCATTGTAATCAATTGAGCCGCCAAAATCCTCAAAAGCCGCACAATAAGTTCTACCTAGTATTGGCGTTCCCGAACTTGGTTGTATCGAACCTTCACTCCAACTGTTATCAAGATGATTACTCTCAGGACACTCAACAGTGCATACAAGTTTTCCGTCCGCTCCCGTGTATTGAAACGTTTTACCATCATATTTATTTATCTCACTATCTCCATCGTCAGGTTTTGTCCAGTGAGCATAGAGTGTGTTTGTATCTTCATCATATATTTTCACTGTATAACCATAACCAGCTTCTGTCATAAAAAAATAAGAAATATACCAACCACTTTTTATATCAATAAATTTAAGTGTCTTTGTTGCCATTATTAATATCCCCTTAATATAATTACATGAAGTGTTTTTTTATTACGATATAATTCTTGGCTGTAATCCTATGTTGCAATTTCTTTTAGGGTTACTTTAGACTGCCAGTATTTATCTATACCCGTTGATTGTGTCGTGGCTTGAATTGATTTCTAACATTCCATTTATATACCAATCTAACTTCAAGTTGCAATCCGTAAGATGAGGCGAGACTTTATATTTCCCCGCTACGCGGGGAAATATAACACGCATCTTGAAGTTGGATTGGTATAGTGTTGTAAATTGCAATTTGAAGTTTAATGCGTATATATATTATTTATGATGACATAGCTTATTTTATAATAGATATCTGAGTTCTAAATTTTCTAATATATATGGTTATCATGAGGTTGGATTGCAAAAATCGACGCCTACCCTCCGTGAGACCACCCTGTCAGACAAACAAAGAAATCATTGTAATCGATTGAGCCACTAAAATCCTCAAAGGATGCACAATAGGTCATTCCTAGAGTTGGTTCCCCCGAACTTGGCAGTATCAAACTTGAATTCCAGCTATTATCAAGACGATTACCTTCAGCACACTCAACATAGCATGTAAGTTTTCCATCTGGCCCTGTATATAGAAATGTACCGGAAAAAGTGTGGGGAATACTGGATTTTTCGTAAGTTTTTACCCATGTGCCGTAGTTTGTTTTGGTGATGCTATCTTGTATTGTTACCATATAACTATTCCAAGTTTGCGTTTGAAAAAAATACGAAACATTCCAACCACTTTTTATACCCGAAAGATGAAGTAATTTATTTGCCATTATTAATATCTCCTTAATCTTGTCCCATAGTATATGGTATGCTTCCGACATGATTATTAGCTGTAACCGTTATAATGCCATATCCTCCGACCTGACCTTGCAGATTTATTTTAAATTGTCCGTATTCATCTGTAGTCATTGATTGTACTGTATCGGGGTTTGAGGCAATTTCCGATACAATATTCAAATTTATAGCCTGGTCTATTTTATAAGAGATGGCTGTATTTTTAATTTGTTCAGATGTCTGTGCATCGTGAATCTGGATTGTCAGTATTGCGTATTCGTCACCGATTTGCTGATATCCGGTTATTATTAGTATCGCATCAAGAGATGGTTGCGGAGGATCTGTCTTTTTCGGCGGCTCTGTCTTTTGAATTGTGACGTGGGTACTTTCAGATATAGCTATATTCCCTACCAAGTTGGTGATGGTATAGTAAACATCATAACTACCAGGAGGAATAGTAAAAAAAGGTATGGTTATTTGATAGGTCGGACTTAGGAGATTTTCATTTGTGATGGGATACGGTATTGACGATAGGTATGGCGTCAGATGAACAATAATTTGATATCCAATACGAACATTTGAATTTCTTTCGACTACGATTACAAGTTCGTCCTGATTTATTTCTGATTCATCAATAATCCCTCCGACACTTTGTGGGAAATTAGGCGCCACGAGGCTATGATTCTGTTTAGACATATCATTGTCCTTTTTCTATTCGCAAAAAATTCACTTGATATAAGGTGGCATGTTAGTTGCTGCCAACATGCCACATGCTATTAATTAGTCAGGTATGGATGTATCGAACGCTCTGGTGAAAAGTTTAGATTTCTGGTTTTGTGGAAGGCTGATGTAGTCTATTGTGATTGAGCCGACAGACGCATCACTTGATGTTCTATAATCCATTAGCTTATCAGCAGGGATGGTCACCTTAAAATATCCGTCTTTTATTTCTCCCGGTCCTATGGTGTGATTTTCAGCAACCATAATCGGTAATTTACGTGCAGGCGAACGTTCATCGTCGCAATACGAGATATAAGCTTTAATCGTAATCCTATTACCTTCAGTGATTGTTGTATCCTGTTTAGTCAGGTCGGATAGTAACCAAACTTCAAGTCCTTTGTTACCGATACTGTTAATATTTATTGGTTTATATAGGTTAATGTAGTTACCGTACTGATCGTATACATCTGGAGCAACTAGGGGCCGGAGAGAGTCATTAGGGGCAGGGCTATTGTTGCCACCGCTAGTATAATTTATGTAACGAAGCTCGGAACCTACAAGGATGCCTGCCTTATTAAGAGTAACATAGCTGATATAATTATCACCTTCGTACATATTTTCGTAATCGGCTATAAATATATACGATTCGTTTTTTTCATCCGATATCCGCCCAAAACATAGCTGTTTTTTATAGATGTTATTTTCATCGTCTGTCACAAATCCGATAATGAAACCACCGTCTTCTAAAGCATCGTTTTTCTGAACCATGAAATGGAAATCATCCGTTTGAGCTGGCCTTGTTAACGTCGAGCTAAAATTTGTTTCCTCAATGCGTGGCCCATCAAAGTTATTGTCTATATTAATTGGAACAGTATTAATAAATATAACTTGTGTTTGATCGTACTCTTTGTGAGCTGCTCCGGTAAGATTGAATACCGTTTCAAGAGTGACGAACTCGCTGAGGCCTGGGGTGGCGTATATATTTAGATTAACAGCGGCTTTTGATTTTTTCTGAATTAGATAGTCGTAATACGGGTTTTCATGAGTAGGTACATCATAAGGTAAAATTTCAGCCCCATCTTCTTCTGTGAATATTCTCACGATACTTTCTGTCCGAAGATGGATATCATATTTTGAAATTGGGTGCCCGTCCTCTGTCAGTGGATTGATTGACAGTGGAATAAATGGGGCGCTTGGGGGAATAGGTGCGTTAACAGCAACGGGATTTGGGTCATAAAGATAAGATGAAGTTCCTGTCAGTTTGAGAGAATCAGGTTTCATTTTCTGATTGTCGGCAGCTGTATACGTTACATCCTGTTGAGATATGCCCGGCAAATTCGTTGTAAACGAGATTTTATAATCGCTACTGGTTTTATCGGCCTGAAATATCAGTTGCTGGTAAAGGTTTCCCTTTGCAATATAGCTGGTGAATGCCTTTATCAATTTTACACCTGTTGGATTAGGAGCAACGCTGATTTTTGCAGAAGCTGTTAAACTCTGTTTACCGGTTATCGAAACCGTCACACTGAATGGTTGCCCTTTGATGATTTTACCGTTTGGGGGATCTATCGTGATTTTTCCAGCCATTATATTACCCTTTCAAATTATGAAGTTTATTTTTAACTGAAAACCACATTCTGTGGGTGTGGTCAACAGCAGTTTTTTATTCTTTATCGAAATGTAACAGGAATGACAGTGTTTATATTTAGGACTTACTTTATCGTAAAGTTGATGCCGCCTTATTGTAAGGCTACGTTTATTGATATTTGCAGGTTAGACTACATTCAAACAAATAAAAGTCAATGTGAAAAATATAAAAATATTATTACAATTAACCAAGCCATAAATATTACCTCTAAAAAAGAATCACATTTAGAGATAATTAGATGACGCCATATAAAAATAGTATTTCATTAACCACATCCTAAATGTTTTCTCTAGAAAAACGTTACACTTAGGAATAATTAAATATACCAATCTAACTTGAAGATGCCGGTTTTAAAATCTGAAAATTGTCAGTCAGTCGAGTCGTCAGTTCTTTCGCTTTTTCTGGCAAAGTGACATGAAAAAAGTGACGAAGGGTTTCACGGAACGTCTTCGCATTCGGGAAATAGACATTATTACGCACCTGCTCATTCATATACTTCCACAATCGCTCTATCGGATTGAGGTTTGGGCTGTAGGGCGGGAGGTAATGCAATTCAATATTCAGGACATACGCAATATCTTTCACCCACTCTGCCCGGTGATAACCCGCCCCATCCAGAATAATATGGATCCTTTGCGAAAGCGGGTAAGTTTCCCGGATTGCCCCGAAGAAATACGCGATGTTTTTAGCATTGATGCTCGGATATTCACGGATCACGGTGTCTTCAATACGTTGTAAATTGAGCGCACCCAGAATATTGAGACGGGGACGACTGCCGGTGGTTTCGACCACTTTGACCTGATTTTTTCCTGCTTTCATCCAGCCATAGCTGAGCTTTGGGGACTGGGTAGGATGCACCGCATCAATAAATAGGATAGGTTCACTCTGACCCACTCCGTTTTTCAGCGATTGGTAATCATCAATAAATTGTTGCTGTTTATCCGCATCAAATTTATGCGGAACGCCCTTTGGTTTCTTGTAGCTGAAACCCTGGCGGTGAAGCCATTTTGTCATTCCGCCCACGCTGAAAGACACCTGCCAACGGGCTTGGACATAGGCCACAATTTGAGTGGTCGTATGCATCAAATTGGCCGTCAAATAATCAATCAGGTCGGTGGTTTGTTCGGCAGAGAGATGGCTTTCAGACCCGCCATTTTCCGGGGTGAGCTTTTCCTGAGCGATGAAATCTTTCAGGTGGCGGCTGACCGTACTTTCATGAATACGCAAGGCCTGTGCAATCATCTGAGCAGTCCAGCCTTCAGAGGCCAAAAGCACGGCCTTGATGCGATCACAGACTCGACTGTCACGAGTAGTATCATGCATCAATTCGAGGGCACGTTTTTGTTCTGGTGTCAGATGAATTTTCATGGTCGTAAGCATGATCTGGTTTGGGGGATAAATCAAGCATCTTCAATGGCGATTGGTATAGTATTTAAAGTCACAATTACTTACTTTAAAATCATAAAAAACAAAACATTGTATTCGTTCATATATACCAATCTAACTTCAAGATGCGTTTGATTGGTATATACGGTGCTGTGGATGGTCGCCTGGAGTGTATTACTCCTTGCTTGTTTCATTTTCTTCGTCTTGAGTCATGATACGTGCAGCTGTAGCCAATACGTCAGGCCGGGCAGTGGCTTCTTTGTTATCTGGTTGAGTAAAATAAGTAACTAAAACTAATGGTGCACGGTTAGGTACTGGCCAAATAACCGCAATATCATTTGTTGTACCATAATCGCAGCGACCAGTTTTATCTCCTACAATCCAATCCTTGGGTACTCCGGCCTGAATGCTGGCACCACCTGTTTTATTGCCCTTTATCCACTCAGTTAATTGTTTACGTTGAGTTGTAGCTAAAGCATTGCCCAATACCAAATGATATAAACTTTTTGCCATAGTTTGAGGTGTGGAAGTATCGCGCTCATCACCTGGAATAGCGGTATTTAATTCGGGTTCATAGCGATCGAGACGAAAAACATTGTCACCGATAGTACGGGCAAAGTGTGTCACTTCATTTGGGCCATTCAATTGGTTAAGAAGCAAATTCATAGCCGTATTATCGCTATATTGCAATGTTGCTGCACTTAACTCTCCCAAGGTCATACCTTCTTTAAGGTGTTTTTCTGTAATAGGGCTATATTCAACAAGATCTGATTGTTGATAATGAACTCGTTGAGTTAATAGGTGGGCATTTGTTTCGCTTTTCTTCAGAATAGCGGATACAGCTATTAACTTACTCGTGCTACATAGAGGAAAGCGCTCGTTTGCGTGGTAAGAGATGATGGAGTTATCAGATGTATCTATTAATACTACGCCAAGCCGGCCATTGGCATTTTTCTCTAATATGGAAAGCTGATGAATGATCTTATTTGTCTTGTGTGGGTTTCTTGCAGACGATGTTTCATTCGGGTAAGAAATTTGATTGTTATAATCGCTTGCATTGGCTGGAAAAGTGAAGAGTACACCAAGTAAGGAAACAAGGGTGGTTGTGAAAACTATCCGGCTCATTGAAGAAAATAGCATGTGGAAGTCCCCTTATGGGTTATTACAAAACTGCCGCCATTTATGGCGGCAGAGATGCTTTATATAAATGACTTGTAAGATTAGCTTATACAGGGCGTGCCACAATATTGCGGGTTTCCATTCTGACATCTTCAATACGGACATTGATGATGTCATTTAAGCGGTGAACAGTTTCGCCTTTAATCAACACGGAACCTGTTTCTTGGCTGCATTGAAGTTCATCACGAACAGCATGCAAGAATGGTCCAGGGACGAAAGCGACGGCACCGTTATCTACCAGTCGAACTCGCAAGCCACCACGGGTGATATCGATAATTTCTGCTGGGAATGCTTTATCTGTGCCAGCATGAGGTTGCAAGAAACGAGCATAGAGCCAATCACCAACATCGCGTTCTGCCATGCGGTTAGCTCGGCGACGCTCGGTCAATTGCAAGCAAAGATCTTCAGTAGGTTTTTCTATCTCCACTTGTTGGATAATTGCTTTCAACAAACGGTGGTTGATAATGTCGCTGTATTTACGGATAGGAGATGTCCAGGTCGCGTAAGCATCAAATCCTAAACCAAAGTGTGGGCCTGGTTCTGTTTTGATTTCAGCAAATGTTTGGAAACGGCGGATGCGGCTGTCCAGGAATTGTGTCGGTTGGTTATCCATCTCACGGCGCAATTCACAAAACCCTTCCAGTTTTAGTAATGCTTCAGCGTTAGCTTCAATGCCATGTTCCTTGAGAACTTCAATAACCTGTTCAATCTGGGTAGGTTCAAAGCCAGTGTGGACGTTATAAACACCAAAGCCCAATTTATCACGCAGAATTTTAGCTGCACATAAGTTTGCTGTGATCATGGCTTCTTCGACAATACGGTTAGCTGTGCGACGCTGTTCAATAACGATATCAACAACATGGCCGTTTTCATCAAGGATAAATCGATAGTCCGGACGTTCCTTGAAAACCAGCGCATTTTGCAGACGCCAGTTATTGCGACGTTCACTCATCTCTTTTAGGAGGATGATTTGGCTAGTCACGGCATCTGATTCGGGTTTCCAACCTTTCTGGCCTTCTAAGTAATCTGAGACTTCGTCATAAACCAGCTTAAATTTAGACTCAACCCAAGCAGAGAAGAATTGAATATCATCACCCAATTGACCATCTTCGAAAATTGAAACCTGACAAACCAGGGCAGGGCGGCGTACATTAGGGCGCAGAGAACACAGGTCATCGGATAGCTCACGAGGGAGCATTGGAATATTGAAACCTGGCAGGTAATTGGTGAAACTACGCTGGTAGGCAATTTTATCTAGTTCGCTACCTGCTTTGATATAAGCCGTAGGATCGGCAATTGCAATAGAAAGTTTCAGGCTACCATCATCATTTTTGGTGATGTGCAGGGCATCATCCATATCTTCGGTTGTTGCACTGTCAATGGTGACAAAATCAAGCGCGGTCAGATCGATGCGTTCGATAGAACTATCATCCAACAGGCAATCCGTCATTGCTGGCGCTTCACGTTCCAGTTCGTGGCGAGTTAATGTTACCCACCATGGTGCGTAATGATCATCACCTTGCGTAATATAGCCAGTGATTTCGGCATGAAAACCGCGATCACCTTTCAGTGGATGCCGGCGCATTTCAGCTACGGCCCAATCGCCGTTTTCAAAGGCATGGTCAACGTGGTTTGCTGGGCGGCAAGGGATAGTGTCTTTTAACAATGGGTGATCAGGAATAATCCATAGTCGGTTGTCATTTTCTTTCTTCTGGACCTTTCCTACAAAACGGGTCAGGAAGGGTTCAATCAGAGACTCCGGTTCGGCAATTTCTTTCTCTTTGTCTGTGTGGATAGCGGCGGTAATCCGATCTCCGTGCATGACTTTTTTCATGTGGGGAGGTGGAATGAAATAACTTTTTTGGCCGTCGACTTCTAAAAATCCAAAACCTTTCTCAGTTCCTTTGACTAAACCTTCTACACGCAGGGTCTGGGCGTGAAGTTGCTGTTTTAGCTGTGCAAGCAGCGGATTATTTTGAAACATAATATCTGAGGAATATTGAGTTATTATCGATAATTTTGGACAACAGTTTTACGCGAATCGAGAGTATGGAGCAAGTAACATCTTATCAAAACAGGAAAAACTGTGGTGTAAGACTAAAAATCGGCCATTTTACCGAAATGGGGAATGCCATTTTTATTTCTCCACTGATACGACAGGATTATTAGTCCTAATCCGTATTAGGTAATGTTTTAAACAGAAATATTTAGTTACAACATACTAATTTAAATCTCAACAATACAACTATAAAATTCAACTCACAAATTTCAATAGGGGAAAAAATAATATGATTTTCTCAGTCTGCCTCCTGTAAGAATTAAAGGAGACAGACTAATGAAGATTCAGGATTTTTAATTATTCGGTTTTATCCGTATATTCACAAAGATCCTCAATAATACAAGAACCACAGCGCGGCTTTCGGGCAATGCAAGTATAGCGACCATGTAGAATCAGCCAATGATGACAATCAACCTTGAATTCTGCTGGCACAACTTTCAATAAGTGCTTCTCGACTTCATCGACATTCTTCCCTGGGGCAAATTGAGTTCGATTGCTGACGCGAAAAATATGCGTATCAACTGCAATAGTTGGCCAACCAAAAGCAGTATTTAAAACAACGTTAGCCGTTTTTCGACCAACGCCTGGTAACGCTTCCAACGCTAGGCGATCTTCCGGTACTTCTCCATGGTGTTTTTCCAACAATATCCGGCAAGTTTTAATCACGTTTTCAGCTTTAGTGTTATATAACCCAATAGTTTTTATATACTCTTTTAAACCATCAACGCCCAAATCAAGGATCGCCTGCGGTGTATTAGCAACGGGATATAGTTTTGCCGTTGCCTTATTCACGCTGACATCTGTAGCCTGTGCAGATAGCAATACAGAAATGAGTAACTCAAATGGAGAGTTGAATACCAGCTCAGTAGTTGGGTGTGGATTGTTATCCCGTAAACGGGTAAGTATCTCAATCCGTTTTTGTTGATTCATATCTGGTTGCTCTTTAGCCTCTTGTGATATGGCTTCCACAGCCTTTTTCTACGTTATACTGCCGTTCTTTATGTTCTGCTCGATTTTTGATGCGTTCATCGATGATATATTTTCCTGCCAGCATCAGACCTAATCCGATAAAAGCACCTGGTGGCAGGATGGCAAGCAAGAAAGGGGAGTCCAGATGGATGATTTCAATACGCAGTGATTTAGCCCAGTTACCCAGCAATAGATCGGCACCATCGAAAATAGTTCCGTTCCCCAAAATCTCTCGCATGGAGCCCAATACAAATAAGGCGAAAGTTGCTCCCAGCCCCATTGCAAGACCATCAATTGTTGAATTGTAGATCGAATTTTTTGATGCGTAGGCTTCAGCACGGCCTATCACAATACAGTTAGTGACAATCAGAGGAATAAAAATACCCAATGATTCGTAGAGTCCGAAAGCAAAGGCATTGATTAACATCTGGACGGCACTGACGACAGACGCGATGATCATCACATAAATTGGGATACGAATTTCATGGGGTACCCAGCGACGTAATGCTGATACGGCCATATTAGTACTCACTAAAACCAGTGTTGTCGCTAATCCTAATCCTAGCGCATTGGTTGCCGTAGAGGAAACAGCCAATAAAGGGCAAAGCCCTAAAAGCTGTACCAATGCGGAGTTATTTTTCCATAGCCCCTGAATAAATAGGTTTTTAGTTTCATTCATAATTATTTCTCTTCGCAAGTTGGCAGGGAAGAAAGTTGTGTCAATACTGTTTCCAGATAAAGAGTTGTCCGTTTAACAGCATTGACAACAGCACGCGGTGTAATGGTTGCACCGGTAAATTGGTCGAATTCTCCACCATCTTTTTTGACCGCCCAGTTGTGATCATCCTTTGACATGATTTTTTTGCCAGAGAAAGCATAAATCCAATTGGAAATTCTGGTTTCAATTTTGTCGCCCAAACCGGGGGTTTCGTGGTGTTCAGTGACTCTAACACCCAACACGCTGCCAGAAAAATCAGCACCAACCAGTAATTGAATTGCACCCGAATAGCCATCAGGCGCTGTACTTTCTAACGCAGCCGCAACCGGAACACCTTTTTTACGGGCGAGGTAAAGACGGTGAGGCTGTTCATTACCTAATGCCTTGTTTGCCACTAGATAACATTCATTTTGCATATCATTGTCGTATAAAGCAGGGGGGACAACTTGATCCAGCAATACCTTATGTTGTAAAGCTGCTTGTTCGGCGATCCGATCTTTTGTTAATGAATAAACAATTGCCGTTAGCCCTGTCGTACAAGCTGCGAAAATTGCGAGGGTAACACCGTGACGACGCATAGTTTCTAACATAGTACTCTTCCTTTTCCTATTTATGGCCGTAAGCACGAGGCTGGGTGTAATGGTCAATAAGTGGCACACATATGTTTGCCAGTAATACCGCAAATGCAACAGCATCAGGATAACCACCATAAACACGAATTATCCAAATAAGCCCACCAATAATGGTTCCGTAAATCAAACGGCCTTTTGGTGTTGTTGATGCGCTAACGGGGTCAGTTGCAATAAAAAATGCGCCTAACATGGTGGCACCGGAAAAAAGTTGCAATAAGGGTGGTGAATAACGGGTAGGATCAAAAAGCCAACTTATCAGTGCACAAATACCCAGTGACAAAATAAAGGCAGTTGGGATTTGCCAGTTAATGATTTTTCGGTTGAGCATGATCAAGCCGCCAACCAAATAAGCAACGTTAACCCATTGCCAGCCAATGCCAGCTAAAACGCCTTGTAATATAGGTTGTTGCAATACTTCATCAATATTGTGAGTCAACCTGCCAGTTTTGAAACTGTCCAGCGGTGTTGCTTGACTTAATCCATCAATACCTTGTTGCAGTTGTAACAAAGTTGAGCCATCTGGCGTATGTCCTGTGAAAATGACCATAAGGCTATCCCATGGGGTTAAAGTGAATGTCTGTAAAGATTCAGGAGGCATCCAACTGGTCATTTGTACAGGAAATGAGATCAATAGAACGACATAGCCGATCATGGCAGGGTTAAACGGATTTTGCCCAAGTCCGCCATACAAATGCTTAGCAATAATGACAGCAAAAAATGTGCCGAGCACGATTAGCCACCATGGTGCTAATGGTGGCAGGCTAATACCTAAAAGCAATCCTGTCACTAAAGCAGAGTTATCCCTGAGATAGGGAAGTATTAGTTGTTTTTTCAATGCTATAGCAGCAGATTCAGCTAACAATGCGGTAATGATAGCTAGCAAAATCTGGAATAATGTTCCAGAGCCAAAGAAATAGGTCTGGATAGCAATACCAGGTATGGCCGCTAAAACTACCCAAAGCATGATCTGACTAGTGCTTTTTTGGTTGTGTGTAAAAGGTGAACTTGCGACTTTTAGTTGGTTGTTGTCAGTTTTTACTGGCCTAAATTTCATCGATAAATTTCACTATTCGGTTGTAATTACTTGTTCTTCCTGAGCGGCTTTTTTAGCTTTGACACGGGCAATAGCCGCCGCAACAGCTGCTTTACGGGGATCGGTTTCTTCCGGCTCTGCGGAATCCGCTTGAGGGAGAGTTGACTCCGGTTGGCTTTGCGCGGCTTTCTTGGCTTTAGCACGGGCAATGGCCGCCGCAACAGCTGCTTTACGGGGATCGGTTTCTTCCGGCTCTGCGGAATCCGCTTGAGGGAGGGTTGATTCCGGTTGGCTTTGCGCGGCTTTCTTGGCTTTAGCACGGGCAATGGCCGCCGCAACAGCAGCCTTGCGTGGATCTTGTGTATCATCCCCGCTATTTTGTTGAGATTGCTCTAGTGACGTTGTCACTTCATCGCTTTGTACTGCCTTTTTCGCTTTTGCCCTGGCTATCGCAGCGGCGAGGGCGGCTTTACGCGGATCATTGTCTTCAACCGATGTTGATGTATTTTCTTCTATATTTAAGTTTGTAGTAATTTGTTTTTCTGCTTGACGAGCACGCAACTGTTCTTTTCTGGCTTTACGTGCTGCAATTGCTGCTGTATTGTCAGGTGATTGTCCTGCCTGCACAAGGATAGATTCGCCAGTATTTCCCTGTTTTTCCTTCGCACGGGCAAGGGCGGCTTGTACAGCACTTTTATCACTGCTATTTACTTGAACAGCCGCTTTTTTATGGCGTTCTTCACGTGCCAATTTTTCCCGTTCCATACGTACTTGTTTAGCTTCAAAACGCACCTTAGCTTCAGCAGAACGGCGTGCTTCTGCTTCTATCGCCCATATTTCAGCTTTTTCCTGTCGATAGTATTGAACCAGAGGGATATTACTTGGGCATACATAAGCACAAGCTCCACATTCAATACAGTCGAATAAATGATGATTTTTGGCCTTTTCATGTTCTTGCCCACGACTGAACCAGTACAGTTGTTGCGGCAGCAATCCGGCGGGGCATGCTTCAACGCATAGGCCGCAGCGAATGCACGCTTCTTCAATGACTTTGGGTTCCATCTCTTGTACCGAAGGTGCAAGAATACAGTTACTGATTTTGACGATGGGGACATTCAAATCAGGTAAAGTGAATCCCATTAATGGTCCACCCATAATGACCATTTGTTCTGATCCTGGGTTAAATCCGGCTTGTTGTAACAGGAAGTGAACAGGCGTGCCGAGGCGCGTCCAGAAATTGCCAGGCGAAGTGACTGCTTCACCTGTTAGCGTAACTACACGTTCGATTAACGGCTCACCGTCAATAATGGCACGTTTTATCGCCACGACTGTTCCCACGTTTTGCATAAGAACGCCGATATCAGAAGAACGACCACCAGAAGGTACTTCTTTTCCGGTCAAGATCTTGGTCAGTTGTTTGGCACCACCAGAAGGATATTTTGTTGGAATGACGCGCACAATGATGGATTTATCACCACTAAGTTCTGCGTTTAAGGCATTAATCGCTTCGGGTTTGTTGTCTTCAATGCCGATCAATACCTGCTTTGGATTAAGCAAATGTATTAAGATGCGGATACCCGCAATAATTTCTTTTGCATGTTCTTGCATTAAACGATCATCAGCGGTGATATAAGGTTCACACTCGGCCGCATTGATGATTAGGGTGTTGAGATTGTGTCGTCCGCCTTTCAGTTTTGTTTCAGTAGGGAAGCCAGCACCACCTAAGCCAGCAATACCGGCTTGTTGAATGCGTTGCAATATTTCATTGACTTCCAATATGGTGTAATCAGCGACTGGGTTGCGTTCTCCCCATTGATCTTTACCATCAGGACGCAACCGGACACACAATTCTTTTAGCCCAGAAGGGTGTGCTGTGACGCAAGGTTCAATTGCAATAATTGTCCCAGATGTGGAAGCATGAACAGGTACTGTTCTGCCCATTCCAAATGTTAAAGCCTGGCCTTTCAGCACATAATCGCCCACTTTAACCAGCAGCTCGCCTTCTGGCCCCAAATGTTGCTTTAGGGGGATGATTAATTCATCCGGCAATGGCGCATAGCGTAATGGGGTACGGCTAGATTGCAACTTCATTTCTGGTGGATGGATACCACCATTAAAATCCCAGATTTTATTTTTGTTAAGCAAGTTGAGTAGATTAAACATGGGTTTTAACCTCAACAGGCTTAGCAGAGGAGAACAAAGTAGGGTCTGGTGTTGCGGGGATATTTTTTACTGGAATGGTGTTTAAATCCCATTTCCAATTTGAGGTAGTAGTAGCAACGGGGATCATCGTAATACAATCTGTTGGGCAAGGTGCGACACATAGGTCACAACCTGTGCAGAGATCTTCAACAACGGTATGCATGGCACGGTTTGCACCAATAATCGCATCTACAGGGCAAGCCTGAATGCATTTTGTGCAGCCTATGCAATTTTCTTCATCAATGAAAGCAACTTTTCTGGCTGGATTCTGAACGTTATCGTCGCCGTCCAACGGTTGTGGATCAATACCCATTAATTCGGAGATTTTGAGCATAACTTGTTCTCCACCTGGGGCGCATTTATTGATCATCTCGCCATTATTGGCAACCGCTTCCGCATAGGGGCGACAGCCGGGATAACCGCACTGTCCACATTGACTCTGGGGTAATAAGCTGTCGATATTTTCAACAATCGGATCTTCTTCTACTTTAAAACGACGCGCAGCAAAACCAAGGATTAAGCCAAAGATTAATCCGAGTATGCTTAGTACGCCGATAGCAATCCATAATGACATCATTAGAATTTCACCAAACCACTAAATCCCATAAATGCGAGGGACATTAACCCTGCTGTAATAAGCCCTATTGATGAACCACGAAAAGGGACAGGAATATTGGCAACGGCCAGGCGTTCCCGAATGCCGGCAAATAGCACCATGACAAGAGAAAAACCCGCGGCAGCACTGAAGCCATATACAGCAGATTGTAAAAAATCGTGAGATTGATTGACATTCAGTAATGCAACACCAAGTACAGCACAGTTGGTTGTAATCAGTGGCAAGAAAATTCCTAACAAGCGATAAAGCGTCGGGCTGGTTTTGCGGACGACCAATTCCGTAAACTGAACGACAACCGCAATAACGAGAATAAAGCTCAGGGTGCGCAAATAAACCAAATCGAGCGGGACAAGAATAAATGTGTTTACCAGCCATGCGCAGATAGAAGCTAGGGTAAGAACAAAAGTTGTGGCCAGCCCCATACCGATGGCGGTTTCGAGTTTTTTGGATACCCCCATAAATGGGCATAGACCCAAAAATTTTACCAAAACAAAATTATTGACTAAGACTGTGCCAATAAATAACAAAAGGTATTCAGTCATTGCTATACCTGAAAATAAGATATTGGAAAATGGAACACTGCTTACATAGTTTGAGTAGAAATTCCCCACCTGAATGTGGGGAAGCGGGGCAATGATAACAATCAATTGTGGGGTATGTTATCGATCTTGTGTGAAAGTCATTTTCACCCGATGGGAGCGTTTAATATAAGGAATGAAGATGGTGGCAGCCAGTAATGGCCATAATAGGGATCGTATTGCCATTTCATCAGAAATAGGAGAAAAGGCGAAAGTTTTTATGGCCATCAACACGGAAGCCATCAGCCAAATAATAAAAATACGTGGGAATCGTTTCGAGCGAATAAAAAGTAGCTTCAATGCCCATATAGTAAAACACCACATCATTGTCGTGGTTAATACTGAGGTATACCACAAGGTGGTAAAATTCCCCCCTATTTGATGAATAGTTTCGTTTTTATGGATAAACGTCATTATATATAACAGTAACATCAAACTGGCAGCGATTAATGTCATGATTAGATATGCGGCAGGCGCTAATAACCAGCCATTAATGCGATAATAATCATTGGACTGATACATAAGCAGTTTTCACTCCACCGTGATTTTTTTGATAGTAGAAAATGATTATAGGAAAAAGAGAGTAGTACTGGAATCAGGATTATTTGCTAACGTGTGAGAGGAGGTGATACTTTCTGGTGCCTGATGACTTGTTTACGATATTTTGATCATTTTTTAGAGGCCGTTATGAGTGATTTTTTGAAAGTGGGTTTAGTAGGCTATGGCTATGCAAGTAAAACATTCCATGCGCCATTAATTGCAGGAACACCCAATATCGAATTGGTTGCCATTTCCAGCAGTGATACAGATAAAGTTAAAAAAGACTGGCCAACAATATCAGTCGCTTCCTCGCCGGAGGAACTCTTCAGTGATCCCAACATTGACCTTATCGTGATCCCGACACCAAATGATACTCACTACCCATTGGCACAAAAGGCGTTAAAGGCAGGTAAACATGTTGTCGTTGATAAACCTTTTACCATTACGGTAAAACAGGCTCAATCATTGAAAAAGCAAGCAGAAGAAGCCAATTTATTGCTGTCTGTATTCCATAATCGTCGTTGGGATTCTGGTTTTCTGACAGTGAAATCACTTATTAAAGAAAATAAATTGGGAGCCCTGAAATATTATGAATCCCATTTTGATCGTTACCGTCCCGCTGTTCGTCAGCGCTGGCGTGAAGCTGCTGGAGCCGGTAGTGGCATTTGGTATGATTTAGCGCCTCATTTACTGGATCAGGCCGTGCAACTGTTTGGCAAACCACAAGCTATCACAACCGATTTGGGCATGATGCGCCCAGATGCAGAGACGGCGGATTATTTTCATGCCCAGCTCACCTATCCTGATTTGAAAGTCGTGTTGCATGCAACCATGCTTGCAGCAGCAGAATCACCTATTTATACATTGCATGGTATGGATGGCAGTTATACCAAGTATGGTCTGGATCCTCAAGAAGAGCGTTTAAAGGCAGGAGAAAGGCCTCCACGGGCAGACTGGGGATATGATGCACGGGATGGTTATGTGACGTTGTCACAAGGTGATGACTTAGTTACGAAAGTTGTTCCTACTGTACCTGGTAATTATGGCGCTTATTATGCGGCTATTCGTGATGCGATTTTGTTTGGAAAACTTAATCCCGTAACTGCTAGCGAAGCTATTTTGATTATGAAACTTATCGAAGCTGGTGAAAAATCAGCAAAAGAACAACGCACAATCTTAATTGACTAATTAAACAGTGGCAGGTGGGTAAAGGGGACTTATATTGATGAACGTGTTGCAAAAATTAAGAATTGATCCTTTTTTAGTGACATTAATTACTGTGGTCATCATTGCATCGTTTTTTCCTTGCGAAGGTGAAGCGAAAAAGTGGTTTCAATACTTAACTACAGCCGCTATTGCGCTGTTATTTTTTATGCATGGCGCGAAGTTATCCCGCAATGCCATCTTGGCAGGGATAGGGCATTGGCGGTTGCATTTGGTGATTTTCTCCAGCACGTTTATTTTGTTTCCCATACTAGGGATGGGGTTAAGTTTCATCGTGCCAGAGTGGATGTCACCAACCATTTATATGGGCTTTCTTTATCTTTGTGCTTTACCTGCCACAGTACAATCGGCTATTGCGTTTACTTCCGTTGCAGGGGGAAATGTTGCCGCGGCGATATGCAGTGCTTCCGCCTCAAGCTTGTTAGGTGTATTCCTGTCTCCATTGTTGGTTGGTTTTTTGATCCAAACTCAAGAAGGAGGGGCTCAAACAGATACCTGGAAAGCGATAAGAGATATTATCTTGCAGTTAATGGTGCCTTTTATCGTCGGACATTTATCGCGTCCTTTGATTGCCAGTTGGGTGGAAAAACATAAGAAATTGGTCAACATGACAGATCGTTCTTCTATCTTGCTGGTGGTTTATGTTGCCTTTAGTGAGGCGGTGGTGGAAGGTATTTGGCATAAAATCGATGCCTATTCACTGCTTATGATTGGGATCGTCTGCTGTGTTTTATTAGCTATCGTACTACTAATTAACGTATATAGCTCGCGTTTGCTGGGATTTGGCAAAGATGACGAAATCACTATTGTGTTTTGTGGTTCGAAGAAGAGCCTGGCGAATGGCGTACCAATGGCGAATGTATTATTTCCCGCGCCAATGGTTGGTGTGATGTTGTTACCGTTGATGATTTTCCACCAGATCCAATTGATGGTTTGTGCTGTCCTTGCTCAGCGTTATGCGCAGCGTTTAAAAATAAAAAAGGCAGAGTAATTTTCTGCCTTTGGAACAACTTAGTTCTTAGCGGTTGGCGACTTTTTCTTTCAGTGCCTGTTTTTCTGCTTCACTAAGGAATGCAGTTGCCAAGCCATTAATCTGTGCCTGTCGAATCAACGCTGGAGACAGTCCCGCAGCTGGCGCCGCAACGTTATATTCATGGCGAATTTCGATGCCTTCTACTGCCGGATCATCCGTATTGATTGATGCCAGGATCCCGTGCTCAAGGAACTGTTTCAGGGGGTGAGCTTGTAAGGAACTGACGGTGCTGGTTTGCAAGTTTGATGTCAGGCAGGATTCAATACCGATGCCATGTTCAGCCAAATAATCCATTAAGGCTGGATCAGTGATTGCTTTGACACCGTGACCAATACGAGTTGCACCTAATTCACGAATAGCGTGCCAGATGCTTTCCGCCCCTGCGGCTTCACCTGCATGTACGCTAATATTCCAACCTGCGTCACGTGCTCGGATAAAATGTTGCTCAAAGAGATGGCCGGGGAAGCCTAATTCATCACCCGCCAGATCTAATGCGGTGATATGTTGTTTATGAGCAAGAAGTCCGGCGAGTTCTTCGGTGCACGCTTTTTCCCCAAATGTTCTGCTCAGAATACCAATTAAACGGATCTGAATATCATGTTGCTGGCTTGCTGAGTGGATAATCCCGTCGATCACCGCTTCCACAACGCCTTCAACGGGAAGTTGGTGCTTCATTGCCATGTAATAAGGGGAGAAACGCAGTTCAGCGTAATCAAGACCCGCCTTGACTGCATCTTCAACGTTTTCAATGGCGACTCTGCGGCAAGCTTCTAAATCGGCAAGTACAGTCACACCCCAGTCCAATTTTTGCAGGAAGCTGACAAGGTTAGGCTCATTTTCAATGATTTGGACATGCGGACGTAATGCTTCCAGCTCATAAGCTGGGAGAGGGATATTATGTTGACGTGCAAGATCCAAAATGGTTTCAGGACGGATATTACCGTCAAGGTGACGGTGAAGATCGGTCAGTGGAAGCTGTATGTCAATCATTTTATTATCCTTTTTATTAAATTATATATATATAAAAAAGCCAGCCAACGTGTTGGCTGGCAAGAAAGTGAAACACTATTCTGCAAAGCCATTATCAAGCAGGAATTGATGTAAACTGGATTCTTTGTCGTTTAATTTGACTTTATCATTGGCATAGAGGAAGTTAAGGCTAATGATACCGTCTTTGTCAGTCAGAATGTTGTATTTAATCCCTTCTTGGGTCATTATCTGAACTTGCAGTTTTGCTTGAGCTTCTGCGGTAGCTTTATCCTTACCGTCTAGCATCGCTGACTGCGCAATAGATTCTATCAACATGGCTTTCGGTATATTAATGTGCAAAGACAATTTTTGAACCAGGGTACGAACCATTTCTTCTGGTTCCATAAGTTGCAATGCACTTTTATCCTCCGGAATATTTTGTAAGGCAAGGTTGAAATCCACTGAACTTTCACCTTTACTGTTTTTCCAACTAAAAGGAGAAATACTGAATTGTGGATTATTATTCAGAAGGAGATGTAAGTTACTGAGGATCGCTAAGGAAGTCGTATCATAAGATACTTGATCCGTAGTCAAGGCCGCTTCAGCCGCATCGTTATAGGCTTGGGTAAATTTACGCACAGACTGGCCATCAAGTTTTCCCATACCCAGAGCTAACTTACCAGAGCCAAACTCTATATCCTTAATCTTTAAACCATCAATGCTATAAACGATTTTGATTTTCAGATTATCTTTGTCCTCGCCTAAATTGGATGTCACTTTCATTCCTTTAAGAGCGATATTTGGCTCATTAGGAATTCCATTCATGCTGAATTCGCCAATACTATAGCTTTGATTTCCGGTATAGATATCGAATTTGCCTTTTTTGTTATCCCCTTTAAAATCAATTTCCTTAAGTGAAATTGACTCTTTTTTGGTTGGATCGCTGAAAGACAGTTCATCACTTTTGATTGTGAAGGAAAATTCACTTAGATCACGATTGACGTCGGCACTGATTTTTGCGCCTGAAAATGACAGCACCCGTTGGTTACCATTTTTAGTCGTTTCCGTATGATTAATAGGGATCAGATCAATGTTAGCAGAGAGCGCACGGCTATAACTGACTTTAGCATCTAAGTTAAACAGCGATTTTTCGTTTGTGATATTAAATAGTTTTTTCAACGCATCACTTTTTTCCAGTTCTGCGTGGACAGAGGCCATTTGGGGACTCAGGTTGAATCTCTTCAAGTCAGAGATAGGAAATGGCCCATGATCGATTGTCGATTTGAAAATGATTTCTTCATTTGGTGGGATATCGGCATTTTTTACACCATTCCTGATGTTTAGGATCAAACGAACATCGGAACTGAAAATACCTCGTTTGAAATCTTTTGCTTGCCATTCTATGCCACTTTCAGGAAACGCTTTTACCAGTTCAGTGTTTGCCTGTTTTATGAAGCCATCTAAACGCTCTTCAAGTTTCTTACCTGTATACCATGATGCTCCTGTCCACACAGCACCCAGAGCAACAACAATGCTTACTGCAACTAACGACTTTTTCATGTAAAAATCCCATCCTTTTAACGCATATACATGGGTGTATTATACGTTTTGTATTTATGTCAACATTCACTGGAAATATGATTAACAACCAATGAAAATAAATTAATTAGATACCTTGGCTATTCTCCCCTTACCATAAACAGTTACGGTATCTTCGATAGCAGGCAAAAAAAGTGATTCACCCGAGAGTAATCTCAACTGCTGCTTATCCGTGTTGATAACTGCTTCCCCTTCAACACAAAATAGAACCGATGCTGAATCATTTTCCAATGAAATTGGTTGTTCTGAAATAGAATAGACAGAAAAACAAAAATCATTAACAGGAACAGGGTAACTCAGCGCATCTTTTACCTGTTTTGGTACGGTTAGCAAAGTATCGGCAGCTTTTGGAATAAAATCCAGATTAGCCATGAGTTCAGGAACATCAATATGCTTGTTGGTTAAACCGGCTCGCAAGACATTGTCAGAATTGGCCATAACTTCTAAAGCAACGCCATCAAGATAGGCATGGGGAGTGCGGGCATATAAAAACATAGCCTGGCCGGGTTCGAGTTCAACGATATTGAGTAAGAGTGGTGTAAACAGTCCATTATCAT
>NZ_JBBMXF010000014.1:0-85082 GCF_037996785.1 Xenorhabdus thailandensis | reverse complement strand
ACTGTCTGGTACAATTCACGATCCGCATCTTCATCAGGACGAGCGATATAAGGCGGCAAAGGCATATGACCAATCTGCTCCAAAATGGTCAACACATCACGCTCATCATCAAAACGGATTTCAAACAACGTATCATGACGCGCCAGCATCGTTGCCTTAATGCTCTCCTCTTCACCGAGGATAAGTTCAGCGCCTTCTTTCGGTGCTTTGGAAGCCCGAACGTGAGCAAGTACTCGCTTATTATCCAGCATCCTTTCGACTAAAACTTCCAACTTTCCCCCCGTCGCTTTGCGGCCAAACAGGCGCGCAGGAATAACGCGGGTGTTATTGAAAACCAATAAATCTCCAGCTTCCAGCTTATCCAACACATCAGTAAAAACACCGTGCGCCAGCTTGCCTGTTTCACCATCAAGGGAAAGCAGGCGGCAAGCACTTCGCTGTGGCTGGGGATAGTGAGCAATCAGCTCTTCTGGCAGTTCAAATGTAAAATCAGCGACACGCATTTTATCTGTATCATTCAAAAAAACAGGCGGACTAGTCTAGTGCTGCAAGTGCAAGGGTGCAACAAAGAAGCATCGGGTTTAACTATTTACGCTGCATTCTTTGCGATATACTCTCACTATGAATTTTCTCGCACACCTTCATTTAGCTGCCTTAGCGGAAAGTTCCTTACTAGGGAATTTGATGGCAGATTTCGTCCGCGGCTCTCCAGAAGGCGCATTTCGTTCTGACATTGTAGCGGGTATCCGTATGCACCGTCGGGTAGATAGCCTGACGGACAAGCATCCGCTTGTCCTGGAAGCACGCAAATTATTTCGTCCCGAATATCGGCGCGTTGCCCCCATTACTCTTGATATCATCTGGGATCACTTTCTCTCGCGACATTGGGGCAAATTTGAAAAAAATTATTCCCTGCCCGAATTTGTCCACCTTGCCCGCAACACTATAGAACCTCAGCTTGCTTCAACCCCTGAAAAATTTCAGGAATTGAACAACTACCTCTGGTCACAAAATTTATTTATCCGTTATGCCGATATGTCATGCATCGCCAATGTCTTGCAGAGCATGGCTCGCAGGCGCCCCAAATTATCCGCACTGGGCGGCTCGTATCAGGATATAGAAAATCATTACCTTGATTTTGAAACACTATTTTGTCAGTTCTACCCAGAAATGATGACACTGGCAACAAATAAGCATCTATTTGAGTAGCAACTATCTTGAACTTTTCATAAATAGTTTTATCTTATGTAGTCTAAAAGGAATTAAAAACAGTTTATCGATAGGTAAAATCTATTATAACAATTGGTATTTTATCCTTTATTGCTATAACCTAATTCCTTATGCTGTAACCCGTTTTTACATAACACCTTTTAAAATCACAGGAGTCAATTATGGTTTTAGTAACCCGCCAAGCCCCTGACTTTACAGCTGCCGCAGTTCTCGGTAACGGTGAAATTGTTAATAACTTCAATCTGAAAAAACACCTGAATGGCCGTGCTGCTGTTATTTTCTTCTGGCCAATGGATTTCACTTTCGTTTGCCCTTCTGAGCTGATTGCTTTCGATCATCGCTATGAAGAATTCCAGAAACGTGGGGTTGAAGTTGTTGGTGTCTCCTTCGACTCTGAATTCGTTCACAACGCATGGCGTAAAACTCCAATCAGCGAAGGTGGCATTGGCGAAGTCAAATACCCAATGGTTGCTGACATCAAACGTGACATCATGAAAGCTTACGGCATTGAGCACCCAGAAGCAGGTGTTGCTCTGCGTGGTTCTTTCTTGATTGACAAAAATGGCGTTGTACGTCACCAAGTCGTTAACGATCTGCCACTGGGCCGTAACATCGATGAAATGCTGCGTATGGTTGACGCCCTGCAATTCCATGAAGAGCACGGCGAAGTTTGCCCTGCACAATGGGAGAAAGGCCAGGAAGGTATGGGCGCTTCACCGGAAGGCGTAGCAAAATACCTGACCAAAAACGCTGACAAGCTGTAATCCCGTTAGGATTCAATCTGTTCATAACTTTACGTTATGAAGCATTCCAAACCAGCCGCTCAATCGGCTGGTTTTTTACTTTCCAAAATCCTGAGCTTTCGATAAGGTAAATTACTTATTCGCAACAAAAGCACCACAAATACCCAAATCAATTAACAGTTGACCTATCCTCAGGAGAACAACACATGTTCAAGGCATGGAAAATACCACTTATCGCTGTATCCCTGCTCATTTCTACTCCTCTTTATTCTGCCACTGAGCCTGCGGTTGAAGCTAAACAAGGCATGGTTGTCAGCTCACAGCGCCTTGCTTCACAAGCTGGCATAGATATTCTCAAAATGGGTGGTAACGCCATTGATGCTGCTGTTGCCGTTGGATATGCCCAAGCCGTGGTTAATCCCTGCTGCGGCAATATTGGCGGTGGTGGCTTTATGACCATCCATCTCGCTAATGGAAAAGATACTTTCATCAATTTCCGTGAAACAGCCCCTGCCACGGCTAACGCTGATATGTATCTGGATAAAGATGGAAAAGTGATCAAAGGTGCCAGTCTGTATGGTTATAAAGCGATTGCTGTACCAGGTACAGTGATGGGATTTGAAGCGGCACGGAAAAAGTACGGCACATTAACTCGCGAACAAGTCATGGCACCCGCTATCAAGCTGGCGCGCGAAGGCTATATACTGACCCGTGGTGATACCGATATTTTGGATACCACAGTCAAACGTTTCGCTCAAGATCCAGAAGCTGCCCGTATTTTCCTGCGCAAGGATGGTACGCCATTCGAACCAGGGGATAGGCTCATCCAAACCGATTTAGCCAACACACTGGAAATGATTGCCAAACAGGGATCTGATGCTTTTTATCACGGCAAAATTCCCCAATTAGTTGCACAAGCATCAAAAAAATCAGGCGGAATTATTACTGCAGCCGATTTCGCCAATTACCACATCACAGAAACGACGCCTGTTACCTGTAGCTACCGAGGCTATAAGTTTATCTCTTCTCCACCTCCCAGCTCTGGCGGCGTGACGTTATGCGAGATATTAAACATCGTTGAAGGCTATGATCTTAAGTCTATGGGATTCAACTCTGCTGCTTATATTCATACATTGACAGAAGCCATGCGCCACGCCTATATGGATAGAAATACCTATCTGGGCGATCCGGCATTTATCAACAACCCACTTGATCGACTGTTGAGTAAAAGTTACGCCGAATCGATCAGAAAAGAGATTCAACCGAATAAAGCCACTCCATCGGTAAATATTCAGCCAGGCATTGGTTCCCATGAAAAACCGGAAACTACCCACTATTCCGTGGTAGATAAAGAAGGAAACGCAGTATCAACAACTTACACCATAAATGGACGCTTTGGTGCTGGGGTAATTGCCCCAGGAACAGGCTTTTTCCTCAACGATGAGATGGATGACTTCACAACTAAAGTCGGTGAGAAAAACCTGTATGGGCTAGTACAAGGTGCAACCAACTCAATCGCCCCTGGTAAGCGCCCACTATCATCAATGAGCCCAACACTTGTGACCAAAGATAATAAAATCTTCCTGGTGTTAGGTTCTCCAGGAGGCTCACGCATTATCTCCATTACTTTACAAACGGCGCTGAATATCATCGAATTCAACATGCCACCACAAGAAGCCGTCAATAGTCCACGGTTCCACCACCAATGGCTACCTGACGAAGTCTATTATGAGCAACGTGGTTTGTCGAAAGACACCCTAAACTTACTGGAAAAAATGGGCTACAAAATGGTGAAACAGACACCTTGGGGAGCAGCAGAATTAATTATGATTGGATTACCGGGGGCTGCTGGAGTGACTCCACAATCATCAGGCAATGATTCTGCTGTATCAGGTGTTGTCCGTGAGGGTTACATTTACGGTGCCAACGATGCACGACGACCTGCCGGTGCCGCCATTGGTTATTAATCCAGCATAAATCAACAAAAAAGGTGGGCTGTTTTCAGCAGCTCACCTTTATCATCTTATAACATCACTTATCCATGTTTATCATGAACAGACTTTATTCCTACTTTTCTTCAGCCCGCACTTCATACTTTGGGAGCTTTACGCCTCCTACGACGCGGTCATAAATAGCGCACACAACAACCGTCAGTAAAGTAGGCAGCAACCAAGCCAAACCTTGATCCGCTAATGGCAGATGCTTTGCCCACTCAGGCAGCAAATGGGACAGATACTCAGAAGCTTTTATTGCATCCAAAATCCCAAACAGCAAACTGACAGACATGGCAGGGGCCAAAATGCGGATGAAATTGTTCCACCAACGAATTGTAAAGCTCAATAATATCAGTGCGATACAGGGTGGATAAATGGCCGTCAGCACTGGAATTGAGATCTTAATCAAATGGCTTAAGCCCACGTTAGAAACCAGCATGGAGAATGTGCCTAAAATCAGTACCAGAGCACGATAAGATAATGGCAAATAACGGCAGAAAAATTCAGAGCAAGCACAAGTCAAACCGACAGCAGTCACCATACAAGCAATGAAAATCAGTATCGCGAGGAAGAAGCTGCCGTAGTTACCAAAAATATTTTGGACATAAGCGTGCAAAATCACAGCACCATTATCTGCGGTAGGCACTAATGTGCCACTACCTTCCCCAAGCTTGAACAAAGAGAGGTACACCAGTGTCAGGCCAAGACCAGCAATCAGGCCGGCCCACATAGCATAGCGCGTCAACAGGGAAGAAGCCTCAACTCCTCTGGAACGGGCTGCATTGACAATAACAATGCCGAATACCATTGCGGCCAGTGTATCCATTGTCAAATAGCCATTGACAAAGCCATTTGAGAACGGAATTTCCTGATAACTTTCAATAGCAGGAACAGAGCTACCTGCCGGCCACAACACCGCTGCAATTCCTAAAATGGCTAATGCTACGATTTTGATTGGAGCCAATATATGGCCAACACTATCCAGTAGTTTGCCCGGATATAATGAAATCAGCACCACGAGTGCAAAATAGATCACACTATAGATAAATAGAGGAAGATCACCTGTTCCGGTAAGTGGAGCAATACCCACTTCAAAAGAAACCGTGGCAGTCCTAGGGGTTGCAAACAGAGGGCCGACCGCTAAATAGCAGACAGTTGCCAAAATGAGACCCGCAGTTTTTCCAATCGGCGCACTGAGTGCTTCAATGCCCCCACCCACTTTTGCCAACGCAATGACAGTAATGACTGGCAAGCCAACAGCGGTTAGCAAAAAGCCGGCGGCTGAGATCCAAACGTTCTCTCCTGCCTGCAAGCCAACCATAGGCGGAAAAATAATATTTCCCGCACCAACAAACAAGGCAAAGGTCATAAAACCTAATGCCCAAATATCCTTAGATGATAAACGGTATGCCATAATGATTGTTAATGTATTATTGTCAAAAGAGATGCATCTGCGACAGTAACTATCGCAAGTACTTGAATTTTCACTGGCGAGACCGGATTCTGATTTAACAATCAGTGACCTGCATGATACTCACTGATAGTCGTAAGATACAGAATGATAGTAATAATAACAGCTAGAATCGCCAACAACTGCCCCCAAGTAAAACTTTTATAGCGCTAAAAGGCAAGCGGTAAACCAAAAACCAGAACAATATTCTGAACTGTTTTTTAAAATCAGTTATTATTGTTATCTATCATTGAATACACACTATATGATTTGTGTATTTTTTTATTCGCGCGTGTTTTTTGCTCACATCTGTCAATAAATCATTTTGTTATAAAACTATTTTTTAGCAGAAACAATAAGCTGAGACGCTAATAAAAAACTAAAAACTGAACCCTTTCCTAAAGTGCTCTCAATATCGAGATGGGTATTGTAGTGATGCAATGCATGTTTCACTATCGCCAAGCCTAACCCATTCCCCCCCGTCTGACGCGAACGGGCGCGATCAACACGATAAAAACGCTCAGTCAGGCGTGGCAAATGCTCCGCACTAATCCCACCCCCATTGTCTTTCACTGTGAACAACGCACCTTGGGAAACATTTCGCCAACTCACCTCAATCCTTGTGCCCGGAGAAGTATGTCTGATGGCATTATAAACAAGGTTGGTCATTGCACTGCGTAGTTGCTCTTCATTACCAAACACTTTCAGCTTTTCATCAATATCAAACACAATATCGTATTGCTCATTTCCCAAGGCCAACGCCTGCCGTTGTAATACCTCCAACAGGTTGGGAACATCCACAACTTCATTCATGTCCACTTGCGCCCCCCCTTCAATTTTGGAAAGATGCAGCAGTTGTTGCACCAAACCATCCATCCTTAGTATTTGTTCCCGCATCGTACCGATAACCTTTTGGTTCATCTTATTGTCGAACGCCTGATCTTCCATCATTTCCAGATAACCTTGCAGGACAGTGAGGGGGGTTAAGTTCATGACTTACATTGGCAAAAAAATCCCGTCTGGCATTTTCCAGCTGCCGTTTTTGGGTGATATCGCGTGCGACCATCAATAATTGCTTCTCAGAATAAGGCATAATGCGGAACTCCATCATATTGCCATTATTCAATTCGATGGACAGAGGGTGGGAAAAATCATTCGCGGTAATATAACGGCTAAAATCAGGGTAGCGAAGCAAGTTGAAAATATGCTGGCCATTATCCTCAGGCCAGCGGAACCCAAGTAAATGTTGTGCCAAGCGGTTACACCAAAAAATATTGCCTTCCGTGGTCATTATCACAATAGCATCCGGCAACGATTCAGCCCCACTACGAAAGCGTTTGATGAGTAATGCGAGTTCACGACGTCGTTTGCGATTGCGTTGTTGCAACTGATAAATACCATAAAAGATAGGTTCCCAGCCGCCACGACCGGCTGGCGGTAACATATTGCGATCCAACCATAACCAATCGGATAATTTCAGCAAATTATAGCCATGCCATACCAAAGCCAAAAATAGTGCGATAACCAACAGCCATGCCAAGTGACCGATAAAAAGAGACAAAATGACAGCGGGCAAGCAAAAAAGCACAAGCCCCCATACCAACTTTTTCCAAGATAAACGCTCAAGCACGCGACTTTACTCCAAACAGTCAATAGCGGGTAGAAAAACGATAACCTGTACCACGTACCGTCTGTACCATTCTGGCGTGATCCCCTATCTCCAACGCCTTACGCAAGCGTCGAATATGTACATCAACCGTACGATCTTCCACATAAACATTTGTTCCCCATACATAGTTGAGTAACTGTTCACGACTATAAACACGCTCAGGATGAGTCATAAAAAAGTGGAGAAGTTTGAATTCAGTTGGCCCCATTTCCAAATCTTGTCCATGACTGGAAACACGGTGGGATGATGGATCAAGAACCAATCCATCCATATCAATAGAGTCTTCCAACGCTACAGGTGAAATGCGACGCAAAACAGCCTTAATCCTGGCAATCAATTCCTTAGGTGAAAAAGGTTTCGTGATATAGTCATCTGCACCGACATCTAAACCACGTACCCGATCTTCTTCTTCCACCCGAGCCGTAACCATAATGACAGGGATCGCCTTAGCGTTATTATCCCGCTTCATTTGCCGGATAAGTTGTATCCCTGAACCGCCTGGCAACATCCAGTCCAATAATACCAAATCAGGATAAGGCTCAGACAAACGTCTTATTGCTGTATCATAATCTTCGGCTTCAATGGCTTCATAACCGTTTTGTTCCAGTGCAAAACACACCATTTCACGAATCGGCACTTCATCTTCAACTACCAAAATGCGTTTAACCATGGTTAATTCCGTTAATATCATTAAGGCTAGTGACTTTTACTGCAAATATTATGCGTCAATTTTATGACACTTTTATGAAAATCCTTATTTCTCAATTAACAAGATACAAACTGGTTCCCAAAGAAAATCTTGCATCTTTGTTATATTTCACTACGGATGCGAAGCAGCTCGAAAATTCAGTAAAGGAAATCGAATTGCACAGGACATCCCTCACACTGCCATTATAATTAGCACCTGCAACAGATAAGAAAAGCATTCAAGCAACGGCGGGAAAATCATGCGAATTATTCACACATCTGACTGGCATCTTGGCCAATATTTCTTTACTAAAAGCCGTGCCGCTGAACATAAACACTTTTTACAATGGTTGATTGAAAAAATCGTGCAGCATCAGGTTGACGCATTGCTTATTGCCGGCGATATTTTTGATACCGGTTCTCCTCCCAGTTATGCACGTGAACTTTATAACCAATTTATTGTGACCCTACAGCCCACAGGCTGCCAACTTGTCATTCTCGGTGGAAACCATGATTCCGTCGCCACACTCAATGAATCTAAATCCCTGCTTTCTTACCTGAATACTACTGTCATTACCCATGCTGAACCCGAAGATATAACACAGCAGATAAAGATCCTGAATAACAGAGAAGGTCATGCAGGAGCGATCCTCTGTGCCATTCCCTATCTGCGTCCACGGGATATCATCACCAGCCAGGCGGGGCAATCAGGCGCTCAAAAACAGCAGGCCCTACAAGATGCCATCACCAAACACTACCATAGTCTCTACCAGCAAGCCTGTGCATTACGGGAACAGTTCGGCCAGCCATTACCAATTATTGCCACTGGTCACCTCACTACGGTGGGTGCTTCCACAACAGATTCCGTTCGCGATATTTACATTGGCACATTAGAAGCCTTCCCCGCTCAATCATTTCCGCCTGCTGACTATATTGCCCTGGGGCATATTCACCGCCCGCAAGTCATCGGTAAATCAGAGCATATCCGCTACAGCGGTTCCCCTATTCCACTCAGTTTTGACGAAGTGGGACAGGAGAAAAGTGTCTGCTTGGTGGATTTTAAATCAGGCAAACTCGATAACATCACACTGTTACCGATCCCACATTATCAGCCAATGCAACTTATTCGCGGTAATTTGAAACAAATCGAAGGGCAATTACACTCTTTTAGGGAATATCAAGGAGAACGCCCGGTTTGGCTGGATATTGAAGTCGCAACTCAAGACTATCTGCCCGATATCCAAAAACGCATTCAGGCCCTAAGTGAAAGCCTGCCTGTCGAGATCATCCTGCTACGCCGCAGCAAAAGCACTCGCCAACTGTCACTGTCTGCACAAAATAAAGAAACCCTTACTGAACTGAGCGTCAATGAGGTCTTTGAACGTCGTTTAGCGCTGGCAGAAATCGACGATCCCGCGCAAAAACAACGCCTAACCACCCTGTTTAAACAAACGCTGGATGATATTTCTCAGCAATAACTTGAAGAGAACACGCCATGAAAATTCTTAGCTTACGGCTGAAAAATATCAATTCCCTGCAAGGTGAATGGAAAATAGACTTTACGGCAGAACCCTTTGCCAGTAATGGATTGTTTGCCATTACCGGCGCAACAGGTGCAGGAAAAACCTCCTTATTGGATGCTATTTGCCTCGCCCTTTATCATGAAACGCCAAGGCTCAACACCATTTCAGTCTCACAAAATGAGCTAATGACCCGTCATACCGCAGAGTGCCTTGCTGAAGTAGAGTTTGAAGTCAAAAGTATTGTCTATCGGGCATTTTGGAGTCAGCGTCGTGCTCGCAACCAGGCAAATGGCAAACTCCAACCCCCAAAAGGAGAATTGGCTCTCAAAAAAGGGGGAAAAATTCTGGCTGATAAAATTCCAGAGAAAAAAGAAAAAATTGCCGAAATAACTGGACTGGATTTTAGCCGTTTTACTAAATCCATGCTTTTGTCACAGGGAAACTTTGCCGCATTTTTAAATGCACAGGATAAAGACAGGGCCGATCTACTGGAAGAGCTAACCGGTACAGAAATTTACGGCATTCTTTCCCAGGAAATTTATCAACGCCATAAAGAGGCACAATCAAAACTGAATATCCAACAGGCCAAAGCCTCTTCCATTGAATTACTCACGCAAGAGCAACAACAGGCATACCAAAACCAGCAACAACAACTTATTGCAGAAGAAACCCAACTCAGCCAACACATGAAGGCATTACAAACTGCCGATCAGTGGTTGTTGCGCCGGAATGAACTACAGCAATCACTGATCAACAATGCTTCACTTTTGCAACAAACTGAGCAAGCTATTCAAGAAGCACAACCTCAGTTACAACAGCTAACAGCTAGCGAGCCAGCTGAAAAAATTCGTTCATTGTGGGATGCACAAAACCGAGCTATTCATGAAAAACAGCGGCTCACGGAGCAACGCACTAAAATAGAACACGAACGCCGACAACAACTGGCAATGTTACAACCTGCCGAACAACAACTAACACTGCTGGAAAAAAAGCGAGAAGAGCACCAACAGCATCAAAATCAACAAGAAAAGCTCATCTCAGAGCAGATTATGCCGCTCGATCATAAAATTGATATTCAATCCAAAGATCTACTGAAACTTGGACAAGAGATCGCAGAACAAGAGCGCGATCTCACAGAGATTTTATCCCAATACCAAGCTACACAGGATCGAACGGTAACCTTAAATAGTGAACAAAAGGCATTGGAGTCCTACTATGAGCAGCATCCTTATTACTGCAATTTGGACAGCAAACTGCCTGAATGGAAACAACTATTCACTCGCCAAAAAGAGCGACAAGAAAAAATAAATCAGCTTACTCAAAGCACCCAACAAATTACCTCAAAGCTTGCCCATACGACCCATTATTTACATACCTTAAATGCAGAATTAGCCAAACAACAAGAACAGAGCCGAACACTGCATAACAACCTTGCCGCTGCTGCAAACCAACTCACAACTTTGCAGCAAAAGCATCCATTGGAACAATTGCAGAAAAATTTAGAAAATTACCAGAAACAATTGGTGTCACAAAACCAACTGGAGATTTTGCTTCCGCAGAGCCAGCAGTTACAAACCGCGCTCTCAGCCGATCAAAACCAATTAAACCAATCTCAAGCATGGGTAAAAGCCTTACCTGATCAGATCGCAATCCTCAAGCAACAGTTGGCAGATAAGCAGCAACATTATGACGATCTCAACAATCGAATTCGTTTGGAACAACGGATAGTCAGCCTGGAAAAAGAACGGGCACAATTAAAAGAAGGGGAATCTTGTCCACTTTGTGGTTCTACTCACCATCCTTTAATCAACGAATACCAGGATATTGCCTTACCACATTCAGAAGCGCGCCTGAGAACCTTGCGCCAACAGATTGATCAACTGCAAGAAAAGTGTACAACCCTACAGCAGAAGCATCAGCTTCAACAACAACATAGTGAGCAATTGCAGCAAAATATTGCACAATACAATGCTAAATTAACAGAATTAGTTAAACAGTGGGAATACCATTGCCAGCAATTGCAAGCTACCGAATTACCGATGGAGGCAGAGGCGGTTAATCACTTTATCAGTCAGCGACAATCTGCTTATCACCAATACCAGGCTCAACAAGAAGCACTTTCACAGGCAGAGAAAAACTATCAAGCAGCCGAAAAAGCACTTGCTGCTAACCGAGAACACTACCAATCTTGTGAAAAAAATATTGAATTGGAAAAATTCAAACAGGATTCAGCCCAAAAACAATTAGCAGAAAAGACGGCAGAGGCTCAACAACTAGAGGCTGACTACGCGACGACAGCACAACAATTAAACACGCAATTACGGCCGACACCGTTCATACTTCCTGCCCCTGATGAAACAGAAAACTGGCTACAACAGCGTGAACAAGAATTAAAAAACTACCACGATTCACGGGAGAAATTGCTACAGCTACAAAAAGAACAAGCAGCCTTGCAAAGCAAACTAGGTGAACTAAACAAACAAAAAAATAAGCTTTCCATTCATCTCCATGCTTTGAATGAACAGCAACAACAACAAATGCAGTTATTGGAACAAACACGTCAGGAACGCCATCATTTATTTGGCGAACAATCTATTATTACCGTTCGTCAGGCTTTGCAACAAAAAACCCATGAGTTGGAAGACATCTACAAACAGGCCGTTTTCCATCTGCAAACACTGCAAAACAAAATGAGCCAACTAATCGGTGCCGCCAGTGAAATAGAAAAAAGCCACACCACCGCCGAAGCAAACTACAAACTTGCTGTCAGCCATTTCCAGACAGGCTTAGAACAGCAAGGCTTTCCTGATCAATCATCCTTTGAACATGCCTTGTTAGAACCGGAACAGCGGGAAAAGTTACAACAATTACAAGAAAAACTTGAACAACAACAATTGCAAGACAAAACACGCCATCATGAATCAGAAGTGGCCTTACAACGACATACGGAAACACAGCCGCAATTGCTTAACCAATATGAACCTCAACAATTATCCGCCCTATTGACTGACGTTACGGCTAAGTTGAAACACAACAACCAACAACAAGGTGAAGTCAGAACCCTATTGAACAGTGATGCAATTCGCCGCCAACACCAACAGGAGTTACTGGCACATATCTCACGCTTACAGCAAACATATGATGATTGGAGTTATCTTAATAATCTCATTGGTTCTGCCGATGGCGCTAAGTTCCGCCGTTTTGCCCAAGGCCTGACATTGGATCATCTCGTGCATCTGGCAAATATCCGATTAGAAAAACTACATAGCCGTTACTACTTGCAACGCAAAGATGACAGCGGGTTGGAATTACAAGTCGTTGACACCTGGCAAGCGGAAGCCATGAGGGATACCAAAACACTTTCTGGAGGAGAAAGTTTTCTTGTCAGCCTGGCTCTTGCCCTCGCCTTGTCTGATCTAGTGAGTAACAAGACACAAATAGAATCCCTGTTTCTTGATGAAGGATTTGGCACGCTTGATCCTGAAACCCTGGATATCGCTTTGGATGCACTGGAACACCTTAATGCATCAGGAAAAACTATCGGAGTCATTAGCCATGTAGACGCATTAAAAGAACGAATTCCTGTTCAAATAAAAGTAGAAAAAAAGAATGGATTAGGGTTCAGTCAATTATCGGCTGAATTTCGGGTTTAAACATGGAAATCAAATAGTAACAATCACATTGATACAAAACATCCTGAATATGGAGCCTCGCTTTACCTGCCCGTAAAACACTACAATAAACTATGGAGAGCCTGCTTAAGCAGGCTCTTTAATTTAGTGCTTAAGCACATAAAGATCTTTCGTTGATATTCTCCCCAAAAGATCAGCGTAATAACCACCAATATAAGGCTTAACCAATATCGCAGTAACATAGTAATAAACGGGAATAATCGGCGTATCTTTTGTCATAAGATCGAGTGCATGTTGAAAATCTTCTTGTTTATTTGTTTCTCCTGCTTTACGAATCCAATTATCGAAGTCTTTATTAGAATAAAATGAGGTATTATTGGTTTGATTTGTTGTAAATATATTAAAAAAAGCCATCGGATTATTATAATCGCCAACCCATCCACCTCTAACGACATCAAATTTCCCTTGATGTTCGTTCTCCAGCATCACTTTCCACTCTTCAGTTTGTATATTGGCAATGACACCGAGATTCTTTTTCCACATCGAGGTTGCAGCAATAGCAACTTTTTTATGTAAATTTGATGAGTTGTAAACCAAATTAAATTTAAGGGGATTATTTTTATTAAAGCCCGCTTCGTTCAATAATTGTTTGGCTTTTTCATTTCGTTGATTTTGTGTCCATGATGCATAATCAGGTTGTTTAAATTTAAAACCACCAATTCCAGGAGGTAAAATTGTGTACGCAGGTATTTGCCCTTGAGCAAGGACTTTATTAGCAATGATATTTCTATCCAACGCAAGACCTAGTGCTTGTCGGATCCTACTGTCTTTAAACAGTGGTTTTTTATTATTAAACTCATAATAATATGTGCTGAGTATCGGTGAAATATAAACTTGTGAATTCATATTTTTCTTTAATGAGGCAAACGATTCTAATGGTATCGTAAATGTAATATCTATTTCTCCAGCCAGATAACGGTTTAAATCTGATGTATCTGATGAAAGTGGAAGATAAGTGACTTTATTAATAGCGGTATTTTTATTATCCCAATAATAAGGATTTCTTACACCAACAATTTTTTCATTCACTTTCCACTCTGCTAATTTAAATGCACCACTAGAAACAAAAAATTCAGGCTGAGTCCATTTATCCCCATATTTTTCAACTACTTTTTCGCTAATCGGAGCCGCAATATTGAATGCCAGCATCTGTAAAAAGTACCCAACCGGTTTTTCTAACTTGACCTCCAATGTCGAATCATCCAAGGCTTTAACACCAAGCTCCTCCACTTTTTTCTTTCCGGCTAAAATATCTTTGGCATTAACCACTGAAGCATCAACAAAATAGCTGCCATATGGAGAAAGTGTTTTAGGATTTGTCAGCCGTCGCCAGCTAAAAACAACATCATGAGCGGTAATCGGTGTACCATCAGACCATTTGATTCCCTTCCTTAAATGGAAAATCCACGTTTTATTATCCTTAGTTTCCCAGCTTGCAGCCAGTCTAGGTATGATCTGGCCTTGTTTATCCATTCCCACTAACGTATCAAAAAAATCATTGATAATGTTTAATGCAATATTACCTTCAACTTTATCGACATCCAGTGATGCAGGTTCGGCACCATTATTACGAACAATCTCTTGTTTTTCCGCCAATTGTGTATCAGGTGGAATAACTGCAGCATAAGACAGTGTTGTACTACCCAATATCATACTTATAGAAAAAATTAATGTTTTAACCGTTTTTTTGCTGATTTGATTTAACATATCATGTCTCCCCATAGCTGTGCTGTAATTATTTATTCTTTGTCCTTTATTTTAAATCCATGTTACAGAATGACATGCTATTTATTACTCAACAAATCATTTAGTGCAACAATAATAAAATTTTCAAATACTGTATTTATAGCTATGTATTTATACACAATAGTTTTCAAATTTCAGCATATACCAATCCAACCTCAAATTGCAGCTTGTAAATCAATGTGATTATTTATATCTTCCCGCTACGCGGGAAGATATAAGACGCATTTTGAAAGGCGATTGGTATATACTAATTTAACTTCAAGATGCATGTGATTTCTCCCCCACGAAGCGGGGAAAAATCAGGTTTCATAGCGTGTTGTAAATTGCAACTTGAAGTTTAATGCATATAGAGGCAAAAAAGGTGATGAATAGGACTTGATCTCAGAAACTCAAATGACAATATTGATGCATCAATTCAAGGAATTATTCCTGGGTTAGTGTCAGATGGGTTCTCATGATCTAACTTGAATAATAAACAAACATCTCAAATGATGACGAGTATCATTTATACATTATTTAAAAGATTATCTCAGATTTTATTGTGCATTAGGTCGAGGTTATTGTATAAGAAAGAGGAGTAAAGAAAATAAAACATAAGGTTGTCTAATGAATAAGGCCGAAACAGTTAATAAAAAGAAATTTAAATTTGGGCTTGGCTGGCAAATTTTAGCCGCGCTAATATTGGGAATTATTGCAGGAGCAATTTTACATGACAATGAACACAAACAGTGGTTAATTGTTAATGTACTTTCTCCTGCCGGTAAAATATTTATTCAACTTATTAAGATGATTGTTGTTCCGATTGTAATTTCAACATTGGTTGTTGGTATTGCCGGTGTTGGTAATACTAAACAATTAGGAAAATTAGGCTTAAAAACAATTTTGTATTTTGAGATTGTCACAACAATTGCAATAATTGTAGGCATTTTTTTAGCAAATACATTTAAACCTGGTGCAGATATTGATATGTCTACTCTCCATCAAATAGATATATCTCAATATGAACGCACAACACAGCAGGTTGAAAGTCATTCACACGGTATTGTTAATACTATTCTATCATTAGTGCCTAATAATATTTTTGCGGCGATGTCCAGTGGCGAAATGTTGCCCGTTATTTTCTTTGCCGTATTATTTGGTTTAGGTTTATCATCACTACCAAAGGAAAAAAAAGAACCTTTATTAACAGTATTACAAACATTCTCTGAAACCATGTTTAGAGTGACTCATATTATTATGATGTATGCTCCAATCGGGGTATTTTCGTTAATTTCAGTAACAGTGGCTAACTTCGGCTTTAGCTCATTATTGCCATTGATAAAATTAGTTATTTTAGTTCACTGTGCAATTTTATTTTTTGCTATTGTCATTCTTGGTTTGATTGCCCGTTACTGTGATATCAACATCTTTATACTCTTTAAAATCCTGAAAGATGAACTACTGTTAGCTTATTCTACTGCCAGCTCAGAAACCGTATTACCCCGTATCATGGATAAAATGGAACAATATGGTGCTTCAAAATCAGTGACCAGTTTTGTTATTCCAATTGGCTATTCATTTAACCTTGATGGTTCAACGCTGTACCAGAGTATCGCCGCCATTTTTATTGCTCAGCTCTATGGAATTGATTTATCCCTTTGGCAAGAAATTACGCTTGTCCTCACATTGATTATTACCTCAAAGGGGATTGCTGGTGTTCCAGGGGTTTCTTTCGTTGTTCTGTTAGCCACATTGGGTAGCGTGGGTATTCCATTAGAAGGTTTAGCCTTCATTGCGGGTATTGACCGGATTCTTGATATGGCTCGTACCGCATTAAATGTAGTCGGTAATGCACTCGCTGCACTTGTTGTGGCTAAGTGGGAGAGACAATTTGATCAACAAAAAGCTAAGCAATATGAAGAATCTTTGATTTCTGAATAATATTTATTTTTAATGGTATTCCCCGGAAAGGAAAAGCAAGGATTGCTTTTCCTTTGAATAGATATCACGAACCACTAGGGTTATCAGAGTGCAATAATATAAACATCTTTTGTAAAAAAGATAAGTCATTTAATTGTTTTCATTATTAAATAATCAATACATATACGCATTAAACTTCAAGTTGCAATTTACAACATTATATGAAACCTGATTTCTCCCGCGAAGCGGGGGAGAAATCACACGCATCTTGAAGTTAGATTGGTTGCAACGCAGAGTAATTAACATTGCACTTCTGATCTGGATCAAACCGCCGTTACAGTACCTTTGATCTATTGATTTTATCTACGTTATCTTTTATTCCCATCACATCATTTTGTACCAATATCTATAATCCGATCTTGTTTTGGATATTGAATTGGAGATTTTTCAGTAAAATATTTCACCACGGCATCCACATCCGGCATGCTATACACCGGATCTGTCCCCTCTTTAAATACAGAGAAACTACTTCCACCTGTTGCCAAATAATCATTGGCTGCCACACGGTATTTCGCTTGCATATCAACAGTCTTGCCATTGATTTTCATTGAACTGATAATCACGCGATTACCCACAGGTTTGGTGCTATCCCATGCATATTGAAAGCTATGTGATACCGCCAAAACCTGTGGCCGAGTGCGACTCCATTGCTGTTCCAGCAGCCGTTTGATCTGCTCACCCGTCAATGTTTTGGTCACCATCATATTAGAGAAAGGCTGGACGGTATAAATTGCGTTATAAATCACTTCTCCCGCATTTATAGGCGCACGGATACCACCATTGTTTACAAATGCAATCTGGGCGCCACCATTTTCTTTGGCTGCGGTTGCGTATAAATGGGCATCGGCTATCACTTTACCTAATGCTGATTCTCCACCTGCATTAGCTTCTTTGGTTAGATTCTTTTCCAATATACCAATCACGCGGTTTGCCAATGGCGTGGCTATTTTTTCGTAGGATGACAATAATTCAGTGATTTTTGCATCTTTGGTATATTTACGGTTATCAACCCAAATATTTTTAGCCTTGAAGTCCACCACGTCTTTCGTGGTTTTATCCAATTTTAGATCTAATTGAGTAAGCAATGCTCCATTGGATTGAGCAGAAGTGACAGATTTATCATTAATGATGCAATTATAAGCCTGGTGAGTATGGCCACTGATAACAAAATCCACTTCTTTATCCAGCTGGTTGACGATCTCCAATATTTTGCCTGTTATGTCATTACAGGCGTTGACATCTATCTGGCCTCTATTACGTTTTTGTTCAGCACCTTCATGGATCAAAACCCCTATAGCCCTTACCCCTTTTTTCTGCAATTCCGCTACCAAGGCGTTAATAGTTTTAACTTCGTTAGAAAAAGTCAGCCCTTCTGTCCCCTTGGGTGCCACAATGGTAGGCGTTCCTTCCAGCGTCAACCCGATAAAAGCAACGGGAATACCATTAAACTCTTTGATGACATATTCAGGGAAAAGTGTTTTACCCGTTTCATTAACTGTGACGTTGGCAGACAGGTATTTGAAATCCGCGCCTTTAAAGGGTTTTGGCCCCTGACAGCCTGTCACCGGATGGCAACCACCATTTTGCTTACGCAATAATTCATCCTTGCCTTTGTCAAATTCATGGTTACCGACAGAAGTCGCTTCTAATCCAGCCAGAGACAATGCTTCAATAGTGGGTTCGTCATGGAACATTGAGGAAAGCAGCGGGCTAGCACCGATCATATCCCCAGCAGCAACGACGATATTATTCGGGTTTTCCTGTTTCAGTTCCTTAATCAAAGTAGACATATATTCAATGCCCCCCGGTTGATTAGAGCCGGGTGCTTTCAGTGCTCCATGAAAATCGTTCAGCCCCAGAACTCGTACATCCACAATATTTTCTGGATCATAAGCTGGCTTGGTTGCACACCCTGCTAACAATACAGTACCAATCGCAATCGGAAGTAATTTATATTTATAATTCAATTTATTATCTCTTAATGTTCAGGATTTGCCTGCCCTTTAGCCAAGTATAGGAGCAGGCATTAATACAATTAAGTTCAGTAAATTTTACTTTTTCTCTGTTAGATCAATTTGATAGATGGCAAAACCAGTATCGTCATTTTCTAAGTATTTCATTGGGTATTGGGCATGTTCTTTAATGAATTGCGCCGCTTTTTCTGATGGTGAAGTTTCAAAACGGATATCTAATTTTTTATCTGTTTTGATTGGCAAAAATGACCAATTGTTTTCAGCCTGAGTTGATATTACGCCCTTTTCTTTGGTCATTCTGGAAATGTAAGAAGCCAAAATGGTACGGTTTTCATCCGGTGAAGCGAATGCAATGTGATCTTCCCCAGTTCCGGCAAATTTACCGCCGTAACCACGATAGTTATTGGTGGCGATCAGGAAAGTGGCTTTTGGATCAATCGGCTTACCCTGATAAGTAACGTCTTTGATGCGGTTCGCCCCTTTATTAATAAGCTGGCAATCAGTATCGTATTTAGCGGGTTGTGTCAGATCTATCTTATAGTTGACACCCGTAATGGTGTCGAAGTTATAAGTACGGAAACCCTCCCAGTTCAGCAATTCTTGCGGTTTGGTGGAGTTTGCATCAATTTGGTTAAACATGCCCGCCGAACATTCCAGCCATTCAACCACATCCGCCCCCGTTGCTTTTACCACCACCAATGTATTTGGGTAGAGGTATAAATCAGCCGCGTTACGGAAAGTTAAATCACCTTTTTCCACTTCCACAAAATCAGCCGGTGCATTTTTACGCCCACCCGCTTTGAAAGGTGCTGCGGCCGCCAAGACAGGGAGTCCATCCAAATTTGGATCACCCTGAATAAAATGTTTGGTGTAATCTATCTGCGCATCATTGACGATCTGAACGGTGGGATCGCTTTGGATCAAAGCCAGATAGCTGTACATGTTGTCAGTGGCTTTACCTATGAATTTACTCACGAATTCGCGAGTTCCCAGGTGATCTTTTTCGATGATAGAAGCCAGTTTATTATCGCGTTCAACCAAGGCTTTTTTATGGATTTTATCATAGATAGGACGAGCCTCCGCTTTAGCAGATTCGACTTTCCATGCACCACTGTCGTTATTGATCACCATATCGACAACCCCCAGATGATCCCCCCACTGCCCCGGCATGACGGCAGGAATACCATTAATCGTGCCATTGGTGACATTAACACCTTTGATACCTGTATATTCCTTGCTTGGGAACACGCCATGAGCATGACCAAACATAATGGCATTAATGCCAGGCACTTCACTCAGATAGTAAACCGAGTTTTCTGCCATCGCTTTATAAGGATCTTGGGAAAAGCCGGAATGGGGAATGGCAATAATCAGCTCTGCGCCCTCTTTCTTCATTTGAGGGACGAATTTTTTCGCGGTTTCTGTGATGTCATTAACAACCACTTTGCCATTGAGATTGGCTTTGTCCCAAATACTGATTTGTGGTGGCACAAAGCCGATATAGCCGATCTTAATGGTGTGCTCTTTGCCTTCACGATCTTTAACTGGAGTATCAACGATAATATAAGGCGTAAAGTAGTTTTTGCCGGTTTTGGCATCAATGATATTCGCATTGATATAAGGGAATTTGGCACCAGAAATTGCCTGTTTCAGGTAATCCAATCCAAAATTGAATTCATGGTTACCAAAGTTACCGACGGTATAGCCCATCGTATTCATCAACTTGTAGGCTGGATGAACCTCCTCTTGTTTCAATCCCTTTGCCACCATGTAATCTGCAAGCGGGCTGCCTTGAATCAAGTCACCGTTATCTACCAAGATCGCGTTAGTTGCTTCCGCTTTGGCCGCCTTAATTAAGTTCACAGTACGAACTAAACCAAATTGCTCAGTGGATTTATCTTTAAAATAATCGAAATCCATCAGATTACCGTGAATATCCGAGGTTTCCATCACTCGTAAATCAACGGTCGCCGCGTTCACATTGAATGCCACCAGCATTGCCAAAGTTGACATTTTCAACACGTTCTTACTTTCCAACATACTCTTCATCATGCTATGCCCCTTTATAGAAGGATACGGGAGAACTCAACTGAGCTCTCCCTATGAAAGACTTAAAAAGATAAACGAACCCCTGTTCCCAGAATGGTCTGTTTTTTATCTTTGTAAGCCGGATTGTCGCTACGGGCATCATCATATGCCGTTTCAACAAATAGGATCAGGTTATTGTTATTAGATACTGCAAAACGTTTATCTAAACCGACGGTGTAAGTCTGTTTTTTATAGTTGAATGTATTGGCATCACCATCACGCAAGTAATATCCCGCGTACATGCCGCTACCCAGTCTGTCCCAATGCCATTTACCAGCCAGACCATACAAGTTTGCTTTCCAGTCACCTTTGACCGATTTTTCCTGCAAACCGGTACTACTTCCTTCTTGATATACTAACCCTGAATTTTTGGAGCGCGCCTGGCCATAATCCAGACCAATGGAGAATTCACGGCCAGGGAAATAATATTCCATACCAATAGCCATCAGGCTGTCTTGTGGAGAAGCCAGTCCAGCATCTTCCGTGCGCTTACCCTTACTTCCATCTGGCTGTGTCATCTCTATAGTTACCGGCTTTTTCCTCTCTCCCGTTGCCTGAGAGTAACCGGCATTAATTTCCAAACCGAAGTCTGATTTATAAAAACCTACCACCGAATAAGCGTGGCGAATATCACCATGATTGCGTTCGTTATCTGAGCCGGATTTACCACTGTAGGTTGCAGCAAGGCTGAAGCCCTGATAGCTATTGGTTTTAGCGAAAATCGTCTGGGGCAAGCGGGTAAGGAAATTGTTTTTGCCAACGCCTTTGCCATCATAACCGGTTGCACGGCCCAGTACGTCACCGAAATAAAACACTCCCGTATTGCCATAGCCATAACTGGATTTTTTCACCCAATCGATAGGAATATAAGTACGGCCAATGCGTATTTCACCAATATCATGATGAGAAGCCCCGATATAACCAACACGGTTATATATCTCAAAACCCGTTTTGGCATTATCGCTATTCGTTCTTTGGGTATCAGAACCCCATTCCATTTTGCCGAAGACTTTGATCTCGGGGGTCAGTTCGTGGCTAGCATTAATTCCGAAACGACTGCCATCATCTTTAATTTGAAAATCACGATCATCGCTGGTCACTGTCGTTTTCATACGAACCTGACCGGTTAAATCCACCTTGCTTCCCTTATCGTTGTATACTGTAACCGCATTGGCACTGCCAGACATGACCAATACCCCAATTAAAGCAGCCAACGGCTTCATGCTTCCCATAATAAGACACCCATAAAAGATTAAATTTAATAATTTGATTTTCTTTCAGGCAAAAACTCACCCTATCGCAGAATAATCTGCAATATATTTAGAGCAATAAATATCCATCACGATTTTTCATCGAAAAAAAATCGCTCAAATCATGATAAAATTTATAAGTTATTTAAAATTGTCTAATTTCTATTACATCTTCCCGTTGAGAACTATATAAGCATTAATATGGAGTAAGTAATCAAAATGAACCGCAGCAATATTTCACTTTATTTCCAATCAAATTTCATAGTTGGAAAACAGTTTGTTGCATATGCTAATAATAACCTAAAAAAACTGTATGTTTCGTGAAGAAATCCACATTAATACAAACATATAGAAAAAATATCGATCTTTATTCACTTAAATTTTCTGTCTTTTTTATCACCTAACAATTAATAAATTTAAAGTTAAATGTGATATTTTATTCACTAGTAAACAAATATATTTTTATTATTATAAAAAAGTGCCATTCATAAATACAATGAATAAACTTATTTATTATTCCATTATTACTCTTAATATGGAAAGACAGTTAATTCATTAGATTAAAAATTTAACTTAAGCCAATCTTTAATAATTTTATCTTGTTATTCATCTTTCAAGTTGCGGTTTATTAGCGCTTTCTTCACTATGACACGCAACTTGAAATTTTCTTAAATAGATGAGCGTTTAAGATTGCCCACTATCATTGGCAGAAATACAGTGTCATCGCTGAGGCCATAACCAGGCTGCCCCACGCACACCACTGGAATCCCCATGTACTGCTTTTCTAATCGGTGTTGCACACTCGCCACCAAAAACCCACTCTTTGACTAAATCAGGCAACGTTTGGTAAAGGCGATCAACATTGCTCATTCCACCGCCAAGTACAATCACATCCGGATCCAATAAATTAATCACCTGTGCCAACGCTCGCGCCAAACGCCTTTCATAACGACGCATCGCTAATTCCGCAAACTCATCTCCCTGCGTCAACGCCTCTATAATTTCATGGCCTTTTTTCTGCACTCCGCTCAAGCGAAAATAATCTGTCATAAATCCAGTGCCTGACACAAATGTCTCAGTACATCCCGGTTTGCCGCAAAAACAACGTACTTCATCCTGATACACGCGATCATCTTCATCCATCCACGGTAATGGATTATGCCCCCATTCCCCTGCCAATCCATTACCACCGGCATGAACCCGCTCCTTAAATGCAATACCTGAACCACAGCCCGTTCCAATGATAACGGCAAAGACCATTGGCATCCCTTCACCTGCACCATCAGTAGCTTCTGATACCGCCAGACAATTTGCATCGTTGGCGATACGCACTTCACGCCCTAACAAAGCAGCAATATCCTTATCCAATATTTTTCCATTCAACCAAACTGAGTTGGCGTTTTTTACTTTTCCGGTAAAAGGCGAAATCGCGCCAGGAATACCAATCCCCACTGTTCCTTGCTGTCCAGTTGCCTGTTCCGCATCGATAACCAACCCAGCAATGGCAGCCAATGTTTTTTGATAATCATTGCGGGGAGTATCCACCCGTTTGCGGAATAACGTTTCCCCCTGATCGCCTAATGCAATCACTTCAATTTTGGTTCCACCAAGATCAATGCCTATACGCATAGCTTACTTTTCCTATTTAGCGGGACGACACTTTTTATTATATGAGAATGAAGACGTGATTATAGGAAACTCATGAAGTTCTAGGGCTTCGTCACATGATTCGTTATCATGCCCCCTTATGTTTCAAGATGACCTTTGTCACGATGCGCAACAATATGGGGTAACTGCATGTTATGGTTCAAAAATTTAATGATTTACCGTTTAAAACGAGAGATTTCTCTTTCGGCGGATGAACTGGAAAAACAATTAAGCCCACTGGCATTCACCCCATGCGGTAGCCAGGATATGATGAAAACAGGCTGGGTTTCGCCAATAGGATCTCATGGTGAAGCATTAACCCATGCTTCCGGCAATCAAATTCTGATCTGCGCACGCAAAGAAGAAAAAATGCTGCCTTCTCCGGTGATTAAGCAGGAATTACAGGACAAAATAGCCCGTTTGGAAGGCGAACAACATCGCAAACTGAAAAAGACAGAAAAAGATTCGCTGAAAGATGAAGTCATTCATACGCTGCTGCCAAGAGCATTTAGCCGTTTCAGCCAAACCTATATTTGGATCGATACCGTCAATCATTTGATTATCGTTGATGCCGCCAGCGCAAAACGAGCCGAAGATAATCTGGCACTGCTGAGAAAAACATTGGGATCACTGCCCGTTGTTCCTCTTACTTTCACCAATCCCATTGAATTGACGCTAACCAAGTGGGTACGTTCAGGTGATCTTCCTGCCGGCTATGCCTTGATGGATGAAGCCGAACTCAAAGCCATTCTGGAAGAAGGTGGCGTGATCCGCTGTAAGAAGCAGGATTTGGTTTCAGATGAAATTGCAGCACATATTGAATCTGGTAAATATGTCACTAAATTGGCCTTGGATTGGGAAGAGCGCATTCAGTTTATGCTGTCAGATGATGGCGCTTTCAAACGGATTAAATTCAGCGAAACTTTACGTGACCAAAACGATGATATCGATCGTGAAGATGTCGCCCAACGATTCGATGCTGATTTTACCTTAATGACGGGTGAACTCAGTGCACTAATCAAAAATACAATTGATGCGCTGGGCGGTGAAGCCGAAAGGTAATGGCAAGCGGACTGCCTTAACAGTTGAATCCATTAAGGCAGTTCGGCAAGAACTAATAATTAGAAGCGATAAACTAAACCAACGCCAAAGACGTCGTCAGTACTGATCTTCGCTTTCTTGGTGAAATCATTGTCTTTCAATAAGTTGAATTGATATTCAGCATACGTGCCCATATTTTTGTTGAAATTATAGTAGGCACCGACTGAAACATATTTCACCAAATCTTCAGATCCCTTGTCTGTCAGTATGCTCTTATCAGCCAGGTCACTACCCAAATCTTTACCTTTGGAATAAACAAAAGCGACAGAAGGACGCAAACCAAAATCAAACTGATATTGAGCCGTCAACTCAATGTTTTGGGTTTTATTGGCAAACATCGTGTAGTTATTCACAGAGCTGCCAAATCTGGTCATATTACGGGTTTCACCATACATAGCAGCCAGATAGACATTATCTTTGTCATACTTGGCAGAAACGATCCATGCCTCGGCTTTATTCCCTTTTGCCAGAACTTTAGCGGCATCAGAACCCAGTTTCTGTACCGAAGTACGGTTAGAGTTGCCGTATGACGCCCCAACATTGAAGCCATTACCAAAGTCATAGGTACTGGAAAGGCCAAAACCATCACCATTCTGCCTTGCAACATCGCTGCGACTGTTTTTAGTACCATCATCATTTTTAGCCTGATACTGCAAGGCAAAATTCAGGCCATTTGCCAAACCAAAAAAGTCAGTGTTACGGTAGGTTAACAACCCTGTTGAACGCCCCATCAAGAAGTTATCGGTTGCGGACATAGAATCACCACCAAATATCGGCAATACATCTGTCCATGCGTTGGCATCATAAACCACACCATAATTACGCCCATAATTCAGCGCACCGTATTTGCCAAATTTCAACCCAGCGAAAGCCAAACGGGTTTTGGTGTTTGCCCCACTCTCCGCTTCTGTTCCATTGGCACCCATATTGTATTCCCACTGCCCAAAGCCAGTGAGTGTATCCGTAATTTGAGTTGAACCTTTAATACCTATACGGCCGACAGAACCATCACCAGACTGGCTATCTGATTTGGAGAAAGTTCTTTGTACATCGGCCTTTCCATATAAATCTATTTTATTGCCATCTTTATTATAAATTTCAGCAGCATTTGCTGCTCCCGTAATAAGAAGTACCGAAATTGCCATTGCTAGTGTGTTGTGTTTTATCATTATCATAATCCTCATGGGTTTTGTTATATTTAGCCACCGCCAAAAGAGCCATATCCCAAGAACAGCTCGCTCTGGAATAGTCAATAATCAGGTGGACGGAGTATCTTACTTATCTAAGTAAACAAAATGTTAAATCCGCAATAAGTAATAACAATACTAAGATCCAGTAAAACATTTTTCTAACAATAATTAGCAAAAAATGCTATACCGTGAAGAATATCACATTATAGATATGTACCCTATAATTCAACAATATTAACCATGAAAATAAATCATTAAAAACAGTCAGTTATAAATAATGAATGGGCAACAAAAAGTGCGATGGTTGAATAGGAAACGTATTTCGGCGATACAGGTCTAATCAACTTGACCAGACTAATAAGAATAAATATCCTAAAATTGTGTACATTAAAACATCAATAGGTAATGCTATGGAACAAATTAACATCTACGATGCAAAAACCAACCTATCCAGAATTGTTCAGAAAGTCGCCCGCACCGGAGAACCGGTGGTGATCGCCAAAAATGGTCATGCACTGGTTAAAGTGATTGCATATAGAGAAGAGCAGCCCAAACGCAAATTAGGTTTCCTCAAAGGCAAGGGTAGTGTTCCCGCCAATTTTGACGATATGAACAGCGCCGAAATTGCTGATATGTTCGAAGGGAAATATTCATAGTGGAATTCCTGTTAGATACCAACATCTTGCTGTTTATGGCATATGAACCGGAAAAACTGAAAGCGGATATTGCTGATCTGCTGGAAGATACCAGCAAAACCCTGTGTTTTAGCGCGGCGTCTATATGGGAGGTGGTCATTAAAAGCGATCATACGCTCGTTGTATGCGATTTACCGGAACAGTTAAATAAAGACCCATTTGATCGGTTAATTGTCGCTCAGGCAAAACACAACAAAATTCCACTCATCACGAGTGATAGCAAGCTAATCGATTTTGTCAGCGATTATATTACTGTCATCCCTAATAGATGACACTGCTATTTCATGACCAGATAATCACGCTTTGATAGGGTTGACAAGCACCAGCGAGTTGCGTATCAGTCTGTTCTGTTTATTAATGAGATCACGCCAACGCGATACAAATATTAATAACTTATTAAGGTGCTAAAATGGCAGAAAATCATCCACGTCCACGAGGCCGCCCCACCATTCCAGAGCAAGTCATTCGCCAAAAAATTCTCGACGTTACCTTTCTACTTCTGATTAATCAAGGTTATAACAAAACAACCATGGATGTGGTTGCCAAAAAAGCCGGCATTGCTAAAAAAACGCTCTACCGTTTTGCCAAAAACCGAGAAGATCTGCTTGAACAAGTGGTTATGGGTTGGGAAGATAATTTTATTCCCGCTTTTAAGAAAGACGCTAATAATTTTCAGCAATTGATGAAGTCATTGAAAATATTTCTGATTGAAATAGCAGAGAAAACTTTATCTATGGAAGCGGTAGGATTATTTAAATTATTACAATCTGATTTTCCTCATCGTGAAGTATTATTGGATAAATATCAACAAAGTGGAATTGAAAAAAGCAGAAATATATTGGCAAATTGGCTTGAGCGCCAGTATCAAAAAGAATTACTAAAAAAAATGGATTTTCATATTATCAGTGAACTTATCATCTCGATGGTAATTGCAGAACCACTCAGAAAAATGGCACTGGGTATTCTTCCACCATTGCCAGAAACGGATATGACACCTCGGATTAACGCAGCGGTTAGTTTACTTGAATATGAGTAATATTTATTATTAAGGCTGAGAAATAAATTCCCAGCCTTTTATTTATCAATAATATCAATCTTAATACTTTACACAATCTTATCATCATTCTATATTATACCTGCATGTTACTAAAACCATAAGGTTTAAATAAATCAACTCGCACAAACTCTCTATCTACTGAGGTGGAAAATCTCACTTTTTTCGTAATTAGTTTTATCAGTCAATTGATACATTTTATTATTTACCAGCCTAATATTTTATCTCATCCTGCTATCCAAATATGTAACTTACCAAACATTAATCAACTGAATTTAATTAAACTGTACTATCCAATATTAATGAACAGATTTTATTAATGTTCACAGTCGAAGAAATATCCCATCATTTAATATTAATCAGGAATGAATATGAATACTCAAAATAAAAAGCCAGAAATAAAAGTTTTAGAATTAGAAGATGATGGTCTTGTTGTCGTTGCAACACCGGAATATGTCAAAGATTCGATCAAAGAAGCAATCGAAGAACACGCACAAAGCCGAAACCATCCTTACGCAACATTGGAGGATAGAGGTTTCGTTACCCTCAGTAATGACATTGATAGTGATAGTGAGGTTCATGCAGCAACATCTAAAGCAGTTAAAGCGGCATACGATCTAGCCAATACCGCCAACAAAAATGCCCTGAAAGAGAATGTGATCGGTGTTGGACAAAATTGGCAAAATGTCACCAATACCAGAAAACCTGACACAGTATACGTAAATGAAACAAGTTCGCCTATTCAAGTTATTATTTCTGCTTATCCAGGAAGTCAGGATTCTAATATTTTTGTTAATGGAGTACATATTGCCACACTGGCAACACTTGAAAGTATCCCGCCCACGTTTAGTAATATCACGTTTATTGTTCCGGCTGGCATGACATACATGATTCAGAAAGTAGAGAAGATCGAAAATTGGAGTGAATTACGATAATACGACAAAGAACAATAACCAATATAATTTAGACCTAAAAATATAACAATATAATATCTACCCCCTGAATCCAAGGCTATGCTTCTGGCATGGCCTTTTTGTTTTCCCACAACAATATTATCAATTGTAATAGCGCTTTATCAGAAGTTGTGCTTATTAGTCCAATCCAAGTTTAATTATTCATAATCCATTCAATAACCAATATCAGTAGAAAACGTTGAATTTACACCCCAGTAGATCATGCTCTCGTCGAATAAATAAATATTATAATAAAATACCAGATATTAATGCGAATTAATTCCTTTTTTCCTACATCTCATTGAGATTAAATTTAATTTAAGTAATATTGACTGGCAATTTAGCAGTAGGATGAAATGACCTTTTACTTTATTGATTAATAAGTGAGGAAATTATGTCTGAAAATACACAATGTCCATTTAATCGTGACCAATATGATATTGGTTATGACAATATTACTGTACCAGCCGGTACTTCCGCTTGGGCGCTTAGCTTAGTGTATTTAGGGAAACAAGTACATCGTAATGGCTGGAATGCTCCCATAGAACACATGCGTCTTGCCCACAAATCGGAGGTTGGCAGTTCCGATGATGGAGCTGCTTATATTGAGAAAAGTGATAAAAATGGTTATTGGTCTCATTGGACACCAACACAGGAGGATCTGATGGCTTGTGACTGGAAATTGCTGAAATCGGATAACGTTAAACCAGAACCAGTTAACTGCATGTTGTCTTTCAATCTCAAATTAGGGACTAATACATATGATGAGACTAACCAAAATTGGGGGTACTTATCTGCCAACGGGGAAGTGCAACTTGGTGAACAAGCTTTTGGTACTTTAACTGAGTTGCAAACAACTGATACAGGTATTGGAAATGTTCTACAGTTTAGTTATTCAAGACTCTTTGAACTCATAACAATATATGTCTCCTCTAATCATAATGACAATGATTTTTCGAAAGCAGGGGAATTGCTTAATAAAAGATTGGTTCTCACTGTTGATGGCACAAGCTTTGATATTGGCAACCCAGAGACCGGCGGGGCTGCTTTGCTCGGTGGCTATGGTATAGAGATTACTTTTATTAACAAAGAATTAAGTGATATATTAAAGCAGACAGGCCAAACCAAGCACTTTTGCTTCAAATGGAGTGATAATTAACTCCCCAGATATACTCTGAATCTAAGGCTATGCTTCTGGCATGGCCTTTTTATTTTTCTATAATAAGGGTGGGGATTTATAAAAAAATTGATTGTAAACATTTCGTATTTAAATGAAAATAATATTGTTAAAAATTATACTAGAACTTTGTTAGAGTTTAATTTTAAAATTACTATTAATTTATATTAATACACATATTATAATTATGCGTTATCCATCTAATAAAAAAAGATCAGCAGCAAATTTTGAATTTACCCTCCAGCAGATCATTCACTCAGAGTGAAGACATATTTTATAATAAAACACCAAATATTAATGCGAATTAATAGCTATATGACGGCATCCTATTGAGATTAAATTTAACTTAAGTAACATTAACTGGCGATTTAGCAGTAGGATGAAATGACCTTTTACTTTAATGATTAATAAGTGAGGAAATTATGTCTGAAGTAAAGAAGCTAGAAAGTAATGCTGATCAACAATGCTCATTAGACCCTACTCAATACAAAGTTCAGGTTGATAATGTAACACCCGTTGGTACTTGTCCGTGGGCACTGATTCAAGTGTATTTAGGAAAACAAGTACATCGCAGTGGCTGGAATGCGCCTGAAGAATACATGCGTCTTGCCTATAAAATGGAGGCTGGTAGCAATAATAAAGGAAATCCTTATATTGAGAAAAGCGATCAAGATGGATTTTGGGCAATTTGGAAACCAACGCCGGAAGATTTAGTGGCTTGTGACTGGAAATTGCTGGAATCGACGCCAGGTGGTTCAGGCGGTTCAGGCGGTTCAGGTGGCTCAAAGGATATTATGCTGTCTTTCGATCTCACATTAGGGACTGCTAAAAATGGGGATGATATAGAATATTGGGGTTATACAAGTGACAATCAACCTAATATTGGTTCTTTAACTGGGTTGAAACCTAATACAGATATTGAACATATTTCGGAGTTCCTTTTTAAGGATGGGAGGGGTAGGACTCAGAAGGGAGGTAAAGTTCCTAATATAATTCCTACCTCACTGTCTTTGCATATATCCTCGAATCAGAATAGCTATCAGAAAGTAATGGCACTTCTTAATAAAACTCTTTATGTCACTGTTGATAATGTAACTTATAATCTTATGATTGACAGTCCTAGTAGTATACTAGGAGACAATGCCAATTATACGTGTAGCGTCGTTTACACAGAATACGCTGAAGACTCTGATATATACAAGTTAGGTAACATATTGAAGCAACAAATAGGCCAAACCAAACATTTTAGTCTCAAGTGGAGTGATAATTAATTTACCAAAATCGATACTCTAAATCAAAGTATATGCTTAGTGAAGTGATATCATAAAATTAGGCACTTTGATTAACTCGTTGACCAGGCTTGATTTCGGTATTCCACCGTATTCAGGCCTTTTAATTTTATCTTTATTCGTTTGGTCTTATAATATTCAATGTGTTAATCAATACATAGTTAAAATCATAACCGAATTCAGTGTTAGTCATATATACGCATTAAACTTCAAGTCGCAATTGACAACACGATATGAAGCCTGATTTCTCCCCGCTTCGCGGGGAGAAATTCACACGCATCTTGAAGTTAGATTGGTATAGCATTAAGCGCTGAAATAATTTCACTTCTTGATAAAGTAATATTACAAATAAAATCTGATTTATTGATTTTATTTGTGTCCAAGAAGGTGATAGTTAATCATTTTGAATAATAATATTATACGACCAAAACCTGTTTTTTTGGTCGATGGGTTACGGTATATGTCAAATTATTGCGGCATTACAAGCTCCCAAAAAATTCATCTTCTGAGAGCATTCCCGCTTTCATCATGAAGATATTCATAGCCATACTTTCTCGACCAATGAAGCTGTCGGTATACGTTAGTGTGACTACTCTACACCTTGCTGAGGGTTTGGCGACTTTTAGCTAAGTCCTGATCAACTTTAGGCTTTAAAGAAAATATCCTACTACGCATTTTTAGTGATAATCATCAATAGCCATTAATAAAAGTGGTACAATGTATTACTTTTTTACTGGAAAGTGGTACGCTGTACCACTATACTATCAGCACGGAGAGAGGATACCGTGGATTATTTGGAATTTATCGAAATTACCACATTCAGTAAGGTACGAATCGAACTAATGGAAGATGATGAGTTCCAAGAACTCCAAAGTTACTTACTGAAATACTATGAGAGTGGTGACACGATTAGTCAAACTGGTGGATGCAAAAAAAATTCGCTGGCGTCGTAAAGGGATGGGCAAACGTGGTGGGATAAGGGTCATCTACTATGTCAAGACATTAAGTGGGCGAATATATTTGTTACTAGTTTACCCTAAAAATGTACAAGCTGACCTAACACAAGAACAGAAGGCTCAACTTAAAAATGCTATTCAACAGATGAAATAAACATCGTCTTCAGCGGTTAATCTATCTATAACGAGAACGAGGATAATTCTATGGAAAATAATTTATTTAATAATCTTCTTAGTAGCGTAGAGGAGATGGTTGCGATCGAGAATGGTGAATATCACCCTAAACCTGAGCATACCCACCGCTATGCTATTCCTAATGTTAAATCTATTCGCAAACATTTTGGCATGAAACAATCCGAATTTGCGGAAATGATAGGAGCAAGTGTTTCGTTGGTTCGGAGTTGGGAACAAAAGCGTCGTATACCATCAGGAACGGCACTAAAAATGTTATTTTTGATAGAGAAAAATCCAAATATCGTAGATACGTTAAAGTCTCTTTGACCCTTTAAGGCTTTTACTCCAAATCGAGTACCCTAAGGCGCCGTATTCCATCGGGAACGGCGCGTTTTTACCCCATCACATACGTCCTTCAATTCATCACATTAAACAGTGATGATTGACGAAGTTATCTTAAATTTTCGTAATAAAACACACAGCATATATGACAGGAAAAAAGCCAGTAATGAATACACTATTATATAAATATATATATTTACGTAATAAAATTTCCTTAACAAAAACTCGTGGATAAATTCATTATGTATCTCAACAACAAAAATATTGTGAACGAGGTATATCCCCAGTATATTTTTGTTTATATCTTTTGTTATATTTGATATTTTACTTACATTTAAATTAACCAAGAATAAAAATAAGCATACGGAAGACACCTGAAGGAAAACATTATAAAATTTCCCATAAAAGAAGGCCATTCCTGTCCTGACTGAGATGAATGATAACAATATCAACGAGATAATGGATAACGCCAACAGAGTGATGTGGTTAAAGGAGAAAGTTTTTATTGTAGGATTAGTCAGTCCTATATACCCACCTATCAGAAAACTAAGAAGCCCTTGAACCTGGAATGGAAGTAAAATATTAAAGGGCACAATGGAAAAGTGATATTTATAATCTGTCAATGCATTCAACAAAGTAAAATTAGAAATAATAAACATTATGATTATTATCTTTATAAGCCCCTTAGCATTCTCTAAATTAAATGAACTTCGTATTAATGGGGTTAGTATGTAAAGAGCAATTATTGCAAATAAAAACCATAAATGCGTGGCATCGGATATAATATTGCTAACGTTAACATAATTTAAAAAGCTGACAGAAGGAATTATTGTGAATTTACTAATAAAGAAATTATCATAACAATAATAAAAGACCAACCAAAACAATAATACAATGAGAATATTCTTTACTTTATTAATTGCATAAGCTGTTTGGTTTTCATGTTTGTTATTCAGAAAAAAATAACCACTGCACATAAAAAATAACGAAACACCCAACTGACCTGCTTGTCTATACAAATATAAAATCACGTCATTATCATGGCGTGACAAAAAGAACAATGTGACGTGGGATACGACAACGAAAAATATAGACATTATCTTTAATAAATCTATAGTTAGGATCCTCATTTAAAATCCCTTTTAAATTGATAACATGAAATTTGCAATTTTAGGCGCTATTTTTGCCATACCTATTTTTGATGGATGCAATCCATCGGACACAGTACCTAAGCTATTGCTCGTCATGATATCGATATTTCCCTCATTAAAGCCGGAGTTTTTCAATAAATCCAGATACGGGATGGAATATTTTTCGCAAACTTCCCTGCAAACATGGCAATAATCAGACAAATAGTATCCTTTCAAATTTTTTTCGTTCATTCCTCTTTGTATTGAGAGAGGCGTTGTTATGATGAATCCTATCCGTGATAATGGGTATTGTTTTGTCACTCCTGCCAGCAATAAATTCATGGCGCCAATAAATGTTAATGAGGTTTTATCTTTACTGTCACCTATTTCTATCCCGCCATGAGAACCAAAATCATAACCAAAATCGTTAACCCCTCCCCATATAGTAATGATGTCTGGATTATTCCCCATTTCTTTATATCTTAAACATATAGCAGAACTATCATCTTTATCTTTTTGAGCTATACATGTCCCGCCAATACCGTAATTAACAAATTCTTTTAAGCCTAATATTTCAGTCACGATGGGTTGATACCACCCTCTTTCTGTTATGCTGTCGCCGAGTGAGAACCAAACTTGCCCCGCCAAATGAGATTGAATATAAGACATTTCTTTTCCTTTGTTTGTTCTGGAATGATAATCGGGGCGTTCCTGGAGGTATCCTTCTTAGGAAAAGATAACCACATCACAGTATTTGCCCGCATTAAAGAAATTAAATTAACAGTTAAATTCGTAAAATATTGTGTGTCACCTATCATTTTGTCATTATTTATAAATATTATTGGAGATTCGTATATACCAATCTAACTTCAAGATGCGTTTGATTTCTCTCCGCGAAGCGGGAAGAAATCAGGTTTCATAGCGTGTTGTAAATTGCAAATTGTGACTGCGCCTTCGGGTTGCATATGCGGCCTTATGCTCAAATTTTGTCAAAATTTACAGTGGCAAAATTGAAATTGTCAGGGAAGATAAAAGCGCAAATCTAAAAAGTATGTTTAAAGTGATGTCAATGGGAATCAAAAGTGGCATGGAAGTGATTATTCGAGTTGAAGGCGACAATAAGAAGGAGATAGCACAATCGGTTATTGAGTTTATTCGTAATATAACAAACTGAGCTATCTATACCAATCTAATATTCCCAACTCAATTAAATAAATATTTAAAGAAACAATATTGGTGCTTCCCCAAAACTGCCCGAATCGTTAATCGGGCAGTTCATATTTTAGGTAATCCAAGAAACGTTATTGCGCGGAAACTGCTTCCATCCCCACTAATCCCACTTTGAGATAACCCGCTTTACGTAGAGAATCCATGACGCTCATCAGGGTTTCATAATCCACGGTTTTATCAGCCTGGAAGAAAATTGTCGTGTCTTTGTTGGATTGCGTGGTTTGATCCAGTACCAAAGACAAGTTATCACGATCAATGGCTTGATCTCCCACATACAACTGCTTATCTGCTTTTACCGTCAAAAATACCGGTTTTTCTGGTCGTGGTTGCGGCTTAGCGGTTGATGCCGGTAAATCAACTTTAATATCTACCGTTGCCAATGGTGCTGCCACCATGAAAATAATTAACAGTACTAACATCACGTCAATAAACGGCGTAACGTTAATTTCATGCAGTTCGCCGCTATCGTCCAAATCTTCATTAAGACGTATTGCCATAATTTATTACCTTGCTTCTGCTTTTTCTGTTTTGCTTTCAGCCAGATCAAGATCACGCCCCAGCAACAGGATTGCCTTAGCGGCCATGTCACCCACCTGACCACGATATGATGAAATAACGCGAGCAAAGACGTTATAAATCACAACCGCAGGGATTGCTGCCACCAGCCCCAATGCGGTCGCTAACAGTGCTTCCGCAATCCCTGGTGCAACAACGGCCAGGTTAGTCGTTTGTGAATGAGCGATGCCGATGAAACTGTTCATAATCCCCCAAACAGTACCAAACAGCCCCACAAACGGAGAAATTGCACCAATGGTCGCCAGATAACCGTTACCACGCCCCATATGACGGCTAATTGCTGCGACAGCACGTTCCATACGGAAAGAAGTTCGCTCTTTAGTTCCAACCTTGTCAATACTGTCAACAGACAGGGTGCGCTCAGACTGTGCTTCACTTAACAACAGGCGACTGACGCTGCGATTGCCAAAATCTGCTGCAACTTTCACTGCCTCATCCAGATTGGCAACGTCAACCAAAGCCAATTGCTCTCTACGCAAACGACGGCGAGCCATTAAGAGTTCAGTACCTTTGGAGAAAAATAACGCCCATGTGATGACAGAAGCGATCACCAGTCCCACCATAACCGTTTTTACTACCGCATCTGCGTTTTGGTACATGCCCCAAACAGACAGATCCGTTGCAAAACCACCAGACTGGTTGCCAGAAACTTCTTTAATGGGTGCCACAACGGTTTCTTCCGTCGTCACCGTTACATTTTCTGTGGTATCAGCCGCCACGGTTTGCGCATCTGGGGTTGATGGTGCATCAGTTGTTGGTTCAGCCGCTTGCGGAGCTGAGGAAGATACTGGTGTTGCCGGAGCGGCTACCTGAGCAGCAGCCTGATTTTCTGGCGTGGCTGGTGTTGTATCAGCCCATGCTGAACTTGTTAATCCGAGTGCCAATAGAATAGAAGCTGTCAAATTACGCATCAGTTAGCCTTACTCTCTTTCTTATAGATTCTGTTACTTAGCAGTGAATCACGTTTACTCATCTTGCTAATCCTAATATGTCCTGAGTCATGGCTCACCTTTCAACCTTGTATCTTCACCCTCTCACAGCTTGATAGCTGCACTACAAGGTAAATTCAGGAAGATGCAGGTCTCGTTTGAACCCTAATCCAGGCCTCTTACCTCGGAAGAGGAAAAAGTCCGCTACAAATGATATCAGACATTTGGCGATTTGATAGTAATTATCATTACTATTTAATAAAAAAGTCCCACTTAATGATATTGCTTCGTTAATCAGTCTTAATCGACCATGCCAGCTCACCTTGAATTTTCGTCAAGTTGCTCGAATCTCTTTGGTAAAACTCTCCCAAATCTTTTAACTTGCTAATCATTATTTGAACAATTCTATTTAGATATATACCAATCTAACTTCAAGATGCGTTTGATTTCTCCCCGCCTTGCGGGGAGAAATCAGGTTTCATAGCGTGTTGTCAATGGCAACTTGAAGTTTAATGCGTATAGGCAGGAAATAACTTGGGGAAAGATGCCATGACAGAAAAAGAACTAGAAACTTTATTGGTTAATACAGGGAGACAAAAAAGATATACGCAAAGTGCCGTTAACCCACTGATTCAACGCACTTCGTCTGTCATTTTTGATACCGTTGAAGACTTAAAGCATGCTTTGAAGAACCGCGCCAAGGGCGAATTATTTTATGGACGCCGTGGCACTTTGACTCACTTTTCATTTCAGGCAGCGATGGCTGAGCTGGAAGGCGGGGCTGGCTGTGCACTTTATCCTTCCGGTACGGCAGCTATTGCCCATTCAATTTTGGCATTTGTGGCAACCGGTGATCATGTCTTAATGACAGGAACAGCCTATGAACCTACACAGGAGTTTTGCCAGCATGTTCTAAAAAAAATGGGGGTTTCCACCGATTATTTTGACCCCATGATCGGAGAAAATATTGCTTCGCTGATTCAGCCTAATACCAAAGTTATCTTTCTGGAATCACCTGGCTCCCTGACGATGGAAGTACAAGATATTCCTGCCATTGTGCGTGCTATTCGACAAGTCAATTCTGAGATTGTGATTATCATTGATAATACATGGGCGGCTGGCGTACTGTTTAAAGCCCTGGATTTTGGCATCGATATTTCTATCCAATCCGCCACCAAATATATTATTGGTCATTCCGACGGGATGCTGGGTACAGCTGTCGCCAATGCACGATGTTGGGATCAGCTTAGAGAAGGATCTTACCTGCTAGGACAAATCGCCGATCCCGATACAGTGTATATGGCAAACCGAGGGCTGCGAACGTTAGCGATTCGTTTAAAACAACACGAAGAAAACAGTATAAAAATTGCCAAATGGCTTGCACAGCGGCCGGAGGTTGCCGAGGTTTATCATCCTGCCCTACCTTCTTGCCCAGGGCATCAATTCTTTCAACGCGATTTTACTGGCTCCTGTGGGCTATTTTCTTTTCTCCTGAATACCCAGCTTACACACCAACAATTTGCTGATTATCTCGATAACCTGAATCATTTTAAGATGGCCTTTTCGTGGGGAGGTTTTGAGTCATTGATTTTAGGCATTCAACCAGAAACGCTGCAACAACTGCGTCAATATCCTTCGCCGAAAAAAACTGGCACTTTATTCCGCGTCCATATTGGACTGGAAAATCTACAAGACTTGATTGATGATCTGGAAGCAGGTTTTGCTCGTTTGGCAACTCGTTAACTTTCACCTTTAAACTATGGCTATCTCTTTATTTTATTGCGTATTTGCAGATAGCCGTGGTTTCCCCTGATGCGGAACAAATCACCCTCTATCTCATCATTTTGCGGTACACTGGGGTAGATCTGTCTGTTAATTATGTTTACTCGCAAAAGTCACAGGATAAATAATGGAAACGTTAAGCGAGATTGTTCATGCACTCTGGCATCATGATTTTAACCAACTTGCCAACCCTGATGTCATCTGGGTGATTTATGGCGTTCTCTTTGTCACGTTAGTGCTGGAGAACGGGCTACTGCCAGCCGCCTTTTTACCCGGCGATACTCTGCTGGTGCTCTCCGGTGCCTTAATTGCCAAAGGTGTCATGAGTTTCATCCCCACGGTAGTTCTACTCACTATCGCGGCAAGCCTGGGTTGTTGGCTGGGTTACTTACAGGGGCGCTGGCTCGGCCATACCCGTATTGTCAAAAACTGGTTGGCTCAACTTCCTTTGCAATATCGCCAACGTGCCGATACGTTATTCTCTAAACACGGTCTGTCTGCCCTACTTATCGGACGCTTTTTAGCGTTTGTTCGCACTCTTCTACCTACATTTGCCGGTATTTCTGGACTAAATAATAAACGCTTTCAATTTTTTAACTGGTTAAGTGGCTTTTTATGGGTCATTATTATCGTGGGTTTTGGCTATGCCTTGAACCAGATCCCTTTCGTTAAGGCACATCAAGATATGGTCATGAATATTTTGGTGATTTTGCCTATCATTCTGTTGATCAGTGGGTTGTCAGCTTCTGTACTGATGTATTGCCGTCATAAGAGAGGAGCAGCAAAGAAAAAAAAATAACGGGCTTATCGTCTTAACACGATCGCAAAAAACCACTATTTTTTCTATTTACTTGATTTTCTATTTACTTGACTATCATCTTACTGGATTATCAACTCAATAATTGAACAACCAGAGTCCATTCCAACAGGTACTGTTACTGCTAACTATTTAAGCTGTGCTCAAATTTAACGTGCTGAATAACGCCCCCTGCATGGGATGGACAACCTCATTAACCAACCCACATCGAAATTAGGTTTAGGCGTAATAGGAGGTAATAATGGGTCAGCAAACAATTATTAAACTCGCTGATGAAAATCACATGCCACAATTGGGGCTTGGCGTTTGGAAAGCGAGTAATGAACAGGTTGTTAAATCTATCCATACCGCATTAGAAGTCGGCTATCGCTCCATTGATACAGCAGCAATTTTTCATAATGAAGATGGTGTGGGAAAAGCCTTGCAGGAAACTGATATCCCACGTGAAGAAATTTTCATCACCACCAAACTTTGGAATGATCGCCATCTGGATGCTCGTGCAGCACTACAAGAAAGCCTAGATAAACTACAGTTAGATTATGTTGATCTCTATCTCATTCAATGGCCAATGCCTGAACAGGATCATTATGTTGATGCATGGAAGCAACTGATTGAACTGAAAGAAGCTGGCCTGACCCACAGTATTGGAGTATGTAATTTTCATATCGAGCACTTACAAAAAATAATACAGGAAACAGGTGTCGTTCCCGTGATCAATCAAATTGAATTGCACCCTTTGCTGCAACAGCGACAACTTCACTCATGGAATGCCACCCACCACATTACAACCGAGTCCTGGAGTCCGTTATCACGGGGTGGAAAAGGCGTTTTTAATTCTCCACTGGTTGAACGTCTAGCACTTAAATACGGCAAAACCCCAGCACAAGTTGTGATTCGTTGGCATCTTGAATGCGGCATGATTGCCATTCCTAAATCTATTACGCCTTCCCGTATTAAAGAAAATTTTGATGTATTTGATTTCAGACTGGAAAAAGAAGACTTAACAGCTATGGCTGAACTGGATATTGGGAAGCGGATAGGCCCAAATCCCGATAATTACAATCAATTCTAGCCACACTGCACAGGAACAATAAAGCTTGTTCCTGTGCAGTCAGATCAAACTATACCTATGTTAATAGAGTGACAAAAATCATTGAATCCATACTGGTGCTTAATTTGCCAGTTTTAAGCTCGCAGCCTATTACCTCCTCATCTGTAGGAGTACTTCATCCCATTGAGCATAAGTATTTCCATATTGTTTTTGATGGGCAGATAATGTTTGTCATGCAGGAAAAATATCAAAAAAATTGTCGGGTTTTAACCCGACTTTAACCAAATAACCTAAGACTTTTTTATTTTTATGTTTTATAACGTTTATAGGATATACCAATCTAACTTCAAGATGCGTCTGATTTCTCCCCGCTTCGCGGGAGAAATCAGACTTCATATCGTGTTGTAAATTGCGACTTGAAGTTTAATGCGTATATAAAAATATTATTTTATAATTAATTTAACTGGATAACTCTAATGACAATAATTTTTATTTACTGAGGTTCTATGCCTATTCATCTATCTGAACTAACCCTACCATTATTGCTTCACCAAAACCATAATATTGCTAACGGTTGCAATTTGTAAATCGCAATTATTATCAATTATTGAATGATAGGCCAATCTCCCTCCATTATTTAATCTGTAAAAATGACTAACATCAACCTCCGCTAACCAGGTATCCCTAAAGAACTTTTTCCATATAAATCATCATCAAAAACAGGGCAAGAGCGTGAATGCTCACTTCTTGCCCAATACCGTAAATCCTGCGACTAATACCTTGTCCAGATAGTTAATATCCATGCTCGCAAGCCGTTGTTTTCGGCGAATACTCGCTTTTTTGGTTGTTTCTGCCCGCAACATATTGACACTGATATGACGCATACATCCCAATATTTCAGCCGATTCTCCCCGATGGATAAGGCAAGCATCTTCTCCCATAGTGACATCAAGAACCCAATGTAATCGTGTTTCGATCCCCCAATGGCTCCTGACAGCGGTCGCAAATTTATCCGTGTTTAGCTCCGCTGAACTGATGTAATAACGATAATCGAGCGACTCTTTTCCTTTATTATTAATTCGATACCCGATTGCTACGCCGATGCTTTTTAAGTTTTTCCATTCAGGAAATGGTTGAGATAACGCTTGTGCAGACAATACATGATATTCACGCGCTTCTATACGACCATGCCCTTGTTCTATCGTGATATTTTCGGCATGACTCACTGCTGAGACTTGCGCAGACAACGCCTTCTTGACGGCGTGATACAGCGTTTCCTGATTGCCTTTCACCGCCAGAAGATAGTCACCTTCTTGCTGCACAATTTGTTCCGCAATCTTCGTTTGACATCCCATCGCATCAATCGTTATCAGGCAGCCTTTGATATCCAGCAAACGGAGTAATTTAGGGATCGCAGTGATTTCATTGGACTTTTTGTCTGTCTTCAATTGCCCCATCACAACGCCATTCTGGGTGGCAAACGCACTTACATCGACTGCCGATCCTTGCCGTGATAAGTTCCCCGCAATGTTTTCCCGTCAATGGCGATAATTTCCCCTTCAGAACGTTCATTAATCCCTTGAACCCACTGGATAAAACAGTGCTGAAACTCAACAGGATTGAGACGAGAAATAAGTCGAGCGATAGAATCATGTCCCGGTATTCCATTCGGGAAAAGTGATTTTTTTTGATACCAGTCCAGATACGTTTCGCCGAAATCTTCAATATCTTCCCATCCTTCCGCGCCGGCGATGATGGATGTAATTGCCAGAAAAAGGATATCAAACAAAGGATAACTGATTTAGACGACTGGCGAGGGTCTGTTAACGTACTGAAATATTGAGAAAAGGCATTGATGCTCATGAGAATACTTCCTAAAAAAAGAAGGATGAGATGATGTTTTTTCTTATCCGTCAACCCTAAATTTTGTTAACAAAAAATTCACGCTCTCACCCTGTCATCAAAAACAGAGACCAAATAACTATCGTTTTTTCATATAGTGATGTTATGTGCAATATTTCGAGCAATACCACCTGACGTATATTTTGTTTTCCCTGGGTTGGAGTCTTTTTCATAATTAAATCGAAACAAAGCTAGTGATAACTACTTTAGAAAAACCAACTGTTACGATCTAATTCACTCTAGAAAAAGAGTAATTTCAGGATAAGAAGAGAAAAGGATTTTTCCTGAGATTTTAATACGTTAAACTCCAGGTTATCCATTTTTCTCATATCATGTCCTTCAAGTTTTCTATTATTTTTAGACATGTTTTTATTCTATTGAGTCATGCCAGTAAAGCGTATTTTTATACATTATGTCTGTAGTGAGAAAGAGATCGTAAATCTAATGATATGTAACGTGATATAACATTAAAAATGTGATCTCGATCTTGAATTTTATACTTATATCCCTATCCAATTGGGCGAAGGTTTACGGCGAGAAAACAGGGGCCTGAACTCCGTTTTTCAGCCAGACTTAGGCCATAAGAACCTGAATAGTATTCTTCCCATAAAACACTATAATTTATCAATTAAATTAAAAATATTAATAATAACTATGTTTACTATTTATATATAAACCATGTTATAGACTTACTTCACAACGCTAAATAACTGGCATATTAGACAGATAATTGAAACATGCTACATGTTTATGACAGCGTTCAATCTATCTATTTACATCAACGTTCCGAATAAAAACTTAAGGAAATGATAATGGTTTACATAGTTATTTCTTTATTAATGCTTATCCCTTTTTTCTTCATCTTAAAGCGCTTCCTGTTGTCACGCCGGATCCACCATAATGCAGCGGGGATCTTACTTGCAATCGTAGCTATGGCCTTTCATATGTATGTCTTTCGTTTTAACAATATTCCGATTGTACATATTAATGTTTCCAACCAGCCGATTGTGTTTTACGGCGCAGTAATGATTGCGCTTCTACACGGCATACTCTATTCCATTTGTTTCAAGCGGTACTATGGAAAGGATATTGATAATGAGGAAAATCATCAGCACGATCCCCAACCGTAATGTTACCGTTGGGGATCATCACCTTGCTCTTTACTATCCGCTTCATCAGAAGGTCTAGTATTGGCAGTCAGCAGATAAGGGGATTGTTGCCAGCGACTAGGATACAATTTCAGCAAGTTATGAGCCAAAATAAATCCAATAGCCAAAGATAACAGGAGCATTACTCTAAGTAAGTTAGTTGTGTTATCGACCTGTTTAGCCTCAGTTGCCAATCGATGCGTATCCAGTGTCAGGCGAAGGAAACCTTTTGGATGATTTTTTCCTGGTATCGGCACAACAATTTGTTGGTTGAAATAACCACTGGATTTTTTGCCTTCCAACGATAATCGTTCACGAACAGAAACCGGTTCACCACTTCGTGCTATCTGTGTGCCATTCTCCAAATAGACACTGGCATCCAAAATGCGACTGTTGCGAGTCAAGTAATCTAAGCTAGCAACAATCTTTTTATTATTAAGATCTTTGCTACCATTATCCATATAATCAGACAAGCTGAATGCGACCTGTTTTGCCAATGTTTTCGCCAGATCTTCAAATTGATCCATATGCGCTTGTTGTTGAGAACGGCTGAAATAGGAAACACCCTGCATCAGCAGTACTAACAGTGCTATACATATTAATATAATCGCCGTCTTGTGCAGTCTAACTTTTAGCTTTGCTTTTATCATGATTATCTCATCCCATACTTAGAAAGCACATGTTGCCAGATGCAGTAATGATAGGATAGTTTGAAAAGCGCTTTTTACCTGCACCAAATTATATGGAATTACAGGAGTCGATGTTCATGTCTAATAATCTGGCCTATCGCTACTTACCGGATGAGATCCATAAATGGCCCGGATTACCCTTATCCCTCAGCGGCGATGAAGTCATGCCACTGGATTACCGGGCAGGAGATAGTGGTTGGTTGCTGTATGGACGTGGTTTGGATAAACAACGTATCAGCGAATTCCAGCACCGATTGGGGGTAGCCATTGTGGTCGTCTCTTCATGGCGAATCGATGATTATCAGGTTGTCCGTATTGCCGGTAGCCTTTCACCTCGTATTAAACGACAGGCAGATGAATGCCGTTTAGATGTCGTTCCCTTGGGGCAGATCCCTCGACTCCGCTCGCCTGGCTTATTAGTGATGGATATGGATTCTACCGCTATCCAGATTGAATGCATTGATGAAATTGCCCACCTGGCTGGCGTTGGTGATAAAGTGGCGGAAATCACCGAACGGGCGATGCAAGGCGAACTGGATTTTTCAGAAAGTCTGCATGAGCGAGTTGCTCAGTTGGCAGGCGCCGATGTATCAATCTTGCAACAAGTAATGGAAACACTTCCTCTCATGCCAGGGCTAACCAGCCTAGTTCGCAAATTACAATCATTGGATTGGCACGTCGCAATTGCTTCCGGTGGTTTTACTTTCTTTGCCGATAATCTTCGCCAGCAACTACGCCTTTTTGACGCAGTCGCCAATCAATTGGAGATAAAAGATGGCAAGCTAACCGGTAAGGTCAAAGGGCCAATTGTCGATGCAAAATACAAGGCAACTACGCTGATAAGATTGGCAAAAGCACTGAACATTCCTCTGAGTCAAACCGTTGCTATTGGGGATGGTGCCAATGATCTGAAAATGATCCGCAAGTCAGGATTGGGAATAGCCTATCATGCTAAACCAAAAGTTTACGCCCAGGCCAAAGTTGCTATCCGCCATGCAGATTTAATGGGCGTCCTATGTGTGTTGAGCGGTGGTTTGAAACATGAAGAACGCTAATGCTCACAGGAAAAAGTGATTATATTGAGGGAGTACAAAGTGGCAAAAGCAGCAAAACGGGCATTTGTCTGTAACGAATGCGGTGCGGATTACCCTCGTTGGCAGGGGCAATGTACCGCATGCCACGCATGGAATACCATTACGGAAGTGCGTTTAGCCGCAGCTTCATCATCCCGTAATGAGCGTTTCAGTGGCTATGCCGGAAATGCTGGAATCAGTAAGGTACAAAAACTCTCTGATATCAGCCTGGAAGAACTGCCTCGTTTTTCAACAGGGTTTAAAGAGTTTGACCGTGTACTCGGCGGTGGTGTGGTTCCTGGCAGTGCCATTTTGATTGGCGGTAACCCTGGTGCGGGGAAAAGTACCTTACTTTTACAAACCATGTGTCAGCTATCAACCCAGATGAAAACCCTTTATGTAACAGGGGAGGAGTCATTACAACAAGTAGCGATGCGAGCACATCGGCTGGGTTTGCCGGCAGATCACTTGAATATGCTATCAGAAACCAGCATTGAGCAGATTTGTCTGATTGCAGAGCAAGAACAACCTAAACTGATGGTAATTGATTCAATTCAAGTCATGCATATGGCAGATATCCAATCGTCACCAGGCAGTGTTGCACAAGTCAGGGAAACTGCCGCCTACCTGACACGGTTTGCCAAAACCCGTGGCGTTGCCATCATTATGGTTGGACATGTAACAAAAGATGGCACGTTGGCAGGCCCCAAGGTACTCGAACACTGCATAGACTGCTCCGTCATGCTGGATGGTGAAACGGATTCCCGTTTCCGCACCCTGCGCAGCCATAAAAACCGCTTCGGTGCCGTTAATGAACTCGGTGTATTCGCAATGACCGAACAGGGGTTACGGGAAGTCAATAATCCTTCCGCCATTTTCCTGAGTCGTGGCGATGAAATTACTTCGGGCAGTTCGGTCATGATTGTCTGGGAAGGTACTCGTCCTCTACTCGTTGAAATTCAGGCATTAGTCGATCATTCCATGATGTCAAACCCACGTCGCGTAGCCGTAGGTCTTGAACAAAACAGGTTGGCTATTCTGCTTGCCGTTCTGCACCGACACGGCGGGTTACAAATGGCTGATCAAGATGTTTTTGTAAATGTAGTAGGTGGGGTAAAAGTAACGGAAACGAGTGCTGATCTAGCGTTATTACTTTCTCTGGTTTCCAGTTTCCGTGACCGGCCTCTGCCCCGTGATCTGGTGGTATTTGGAGAAGTGGGACTGGCAGGAGAAATTCGTCCCGTTCCCAGCGGACAAGAACGCATTTCAGAAGCAGCCAAACACGGTTTTAAACGCGCTATTGTTCCCCATGCTAACATGCCGAAAAAATCACTACCTGACATGAAAGTATTTGGCGTCAAAAAACTGGCTGATGCGTTGTCTGTTCTGGATGATCTGGATTAAGATACTATCCTTTGTTCCTTTTAGGTCTATACGCATTAAACTTCAAGTTGCCATTGACAACACGCTATGAAACCTGACTTCTCCCCGCTTCACGGGGAGAAGTCACACGCATATTGAAGTTAGATTGGTATATCTATCCAATAGAACTTGAAATCTATTAACCTACTAATTAAGAAGAGTATTTTCTCACCAACCATCGCATATCAAACAAGAAAAATAATAAATTTTGGGTAAATATTTTTATTCATTCTGTTTAAATAAAACACAAAATAGTTAATCACTATATTATTTAAATTTTTTCTATTCTTACACATGATGTTATTTATATATACGCATTAAACTTTAAGTTGCAATTTATAACATTAAATGAAACCTGATTTCTCCCCGCTAAGCGGGGAGAAATCACACGTATCTTGAAATTAGATTGGTATAACTAATAAATCCAGATAGCCTGTTTAATGAAAATTGAACAGACGCTGTTGTCATTCACTTTTATTGTTTAACTACCAATTTAGCATGTGATTATTTTATTTAATATAAATAGCCGATTATCCAATTTTAAATATTTATTATAGTTAAGATAACGGAATTTAATCTCAAACAATCAATAAACAACCAATTTTGTTTTTACCTTTCACAACAAGCATGTTACTTTGTTTAGTATACTAAACATAAAGAGAGGGTATTATGGGACAATTTGACTATTTAAAAGAAGCAATCAAACAGGCTGGTTACACGTTACAGCAGGTTGCTGATGCCAGCGGAATGACCAAAGGCTATCTAAGCCAACTTATTAATGACAAAATAAAAAGTCCTAGCGCACAGAAACTGGCTTCTCTTCACCAATATCTAGGGTTAGCGTATCCTATGGAAAAGAAAACCGTCGGAATTGTGTTTGGTAAATTTTACCCATTACACACTGGGCACATTTATTTGATTCAGCGAGCATCCAGTCAAGTTGATGAGCTACATGTTGTTCTTTGTTATGACGAAGTGCGTGATCGTGAATTATTTATCAACAGTTCGATGTCTCAACAACCTACTGTAAGTGACCGTTTAAGATGGTTGCTGCAAACATTCAAGTATCAAAAAAATATTCATATCCATGCGCTTAATGAACAAGGAATGGAGCCTTACCCAAATGGCTGGGAAGCGTGGAGTCAAAGCGTTAAGTCGTTTCTGGCAGCAAAAAACATTAATCCTAATTATATTTATTCCAGTGAAGCACAGGATGTTCCTCGTTATAAAGAATACTTTGGCGTTGAAACTGTGCTCATCGATCCACAACGCTCATTCATGAATATTAGCGGCAGCCAAATCCGCCAGGCGCCTTTCCGTTACTGGGAATATATCCCTACAGAAGTAAAACCATTTTTTGTGCGTACAGTGGCTATTCTTGGCGGAGAATCGAGCGGGAAATCGACATTAGTGAATAAACTGGCCAACATGTTTAACACTACCAGTGCATGGGAATATGGACGCGAATACGTATTTTCCCATCTGGGAGGAGATGAAATGGCTTTGCAATACTCAGATTACGATAAAATTGCATTAGGCCATGCTCAATACATTGATTTTGCAGTTAAATACGCCAATAAAGTGACATTTATCGATACTGATTTTGTGACAACGCAGGCATTTTGCAAACGCTACGAAGGAAAAGAACATCCTTTCGTTCAGGCGATGATTGATGAGTATCGATTTGATTTAGTTATTCTTTTAGAAAACAATACACCGTGGATCGCAGATGGTTTAAGAAGTTTAGGCAGCAAGCAAGATCGAAAAGAATTTCAACATTTGCTAGAACGTTTGTTGAAAAAAAATAATCTCGATTATGTCCGTGTCGATTCCCCAGATTATGATCAGCGTTTTCTACGTTGCGTTGAGCTGGTTCAACAGATGTTAATGGAATAACGAACTTTTTTATATAAAATAGATTACACTGATATTATTAGCACAACTAATTGATGGTTCTTTATTATTTAGTGTAATCTTTTTCTTTTTATATTTACCCTATTTTAACAATGAGTTAAATGTTTACTTTGGTTATTTTCACAGATGTAATAAGATAGATTGTGATAATAATATTTTTTGATACTTTAATTTTCCTGTTTTGACTTGAATTACAGAAAAATAAGTCATTTAATGAATGGACCTATTGATTTATTTATATAAAATTTATTGATTACTAACAAACCCACAAATATCCTAGGTATTTATATTGATAACGGAGGTAAAGAAAAATAATAGTAAAGTATTAACGGAATATAAAGTGACTTTTTCTCTTATTATAAAAATGGAATAAAAATAAAAGAATTTATGCTATTTTTTCGACGTTGGTTTAAGCATAATTCATTAATGTTTTTGATTTTTATTCCAAGACTAAGAAACATCTCATTCATGAGATACTCATTGTAAATAATAATTGACATAAGATGAGTATCCTTAGTAAATATGTTTCACATGTAGACTATTTTTACCCTAACAATATCATAAGGATATCAGTATTGTTACGAATGAATTTAGACAGCATATGTTTAAGGAAAAAGCTTTAATCTTCTAACTTAATTGTGTTGAGAATATGAACTTAAATCAATTTAAATCGATTGAGGTTATCAATATTTCATATGGTTTAACTGATGCAACAGTTAGTCATGGAATGATTTCAGATATCACATTTTCTATTGTACCAGGTGAAATTACTTTGATAACAGGGCCAAGGGCATCGACTAATCGTACAATGTTGTCGATTGCATCGGGTATGTTACAACCAGATCAAGGAGATGTATTAATTAATAATAACAAATTGAAACTAATGAATGATGTTGAATTAGGAAAATTTCATCATGAAAATAGCGGGTTTATTTTCCAAGATTTCAACTTATTTAGCGAACTCACTCTATTAGATAACTTGTTATTATCAACGTCTTATGGATTATCACTGACTCGCGAGCAAGCCGAAAAAATCGCACAAAAATCGCTGGATATTGTGAAGTTAGGCGATAAAAGCCGTTATTACCCAGGAGAGCTGTCTGAAAATGAGAAACAATCGGCTGCAATGGCAAAAGCCATTGTCAGAAGACCTGAATATTTATTTGCAGATGATCCAACACGCAATTTAGATCATCAGGTATTTCAGACATTCATTAATATCTTTAAATTTATTGCCCACGAGCAGAAAGGTACGGTTGTCATTGCCTCCCAAGATAAACGCCTGATGCAACATGCAGATAGCGTTATCACTTTAGCAAGTGGAAAGGCAACTAAGACTTATGAATCCATGCTGAATCAACGAGTTTTAGTGTCGTAATGACAATGAGTTATACCAATCTAACTTCAAGATGCGTGTGATATCTCCCCGCTTCGCGGGGAAGTATCAGGTTTCATATAATGTTGTCAATGGCAACTTGAAGTTTAATGCGTATAGTTACTATCAATAAAAAAACGGCCTAATATTAGGCCGTTTTTTCTGCCAGGCTTACTTGCTGATCTTTTTATATTTAATGCGGTGAGGCTCTAGTGCTTCCGCTCCCATAGTCCGCTTTTTGTAATCTTCGTATTCGCTGAAGTTTCCTTCAAAGAAGGTAACTTTACCTTCATCCTGATAATCAATAATGTGTGTTGCGATACGGTCAAGGAACCAACGGTCATGGGAAATAACCATCGCACAGCCTGGGAATTCCAGTAGGGCATTTTCCAATGCACGCAAAGTTTCAACGTCTAAATCGTTAGTTGGTTCGTCAAGCAGTAACATGTTGCCGCCAACTTGCAGCAGTTTAGCTAAATGCAGACGACCACGCTCACCACCAGACAATTCACCAACACGCTTGCCTTGATCTACGCCTTTGAAGTTAAAGCGACCCACATAGGCACGGCTCGGAATTTCAAAGTTACCAATGCGCATAATGTCTTGGCCGCCAGAAACTTCTTCCCAAACGGTTTTGCTATCATCCATGCTATCGCGGAACTGCTCAACAGAAGCTAATTTAACCGTTTCACCCAGTGTAATTGAACCAGAATCTGGCTGCTCCTGACCGGACAACATACGGAACAGCGTTGATTTACCTGCACCGTTCGGGCCGATGATCCCAACAATAGCCCCTTTTGGCAAAGAGAAATTCAAGTTGTCGATCAGTACACGATCACCATAAGACTTGGTTAGATTGGTGACTTCCAGCACCTTGTCCCCCAAACGTGGGCCAGGTGGAATAAACAATTCACTGGTTTCATTACGTTTCTGGTAATCAACACTATTCAGTTCTTCAAAGCGCGCTAAACGTGCCTTGCCTTTTGCCTGACGTCCTTTCGGATTTTGGCGGATCCACTCAAGTTCTTTCTCAATGGATTTACGACGAGCCGCTTCTGACGCCGCTTCCTGTGCCAGACGTGCATCTTTTTGTTCCAGCCATGAAGAGTAGTTGCCTTCCCACGGAATACCCTCACCACGGTCAAGCTCTAAGATCCAACCAGCAACGTTATCAAGGAAGTAACGGTCGTGGGTGATCGCAACCACTGTGCCTTCATAATCGTGCAGGAAGCGCTCCAGCCATGCGACAGATTCAGCATCAAGGTGGTTAGTGGGTTCGTCAAGCAACAGCATGTCTGGTTTTTCCAACAACAGCTGGCAAATCGCTACACGACGGCGTTCACCACCAGACAAATGTTCAATCTTCGCATCCCATGCAGGCAGACGCAAAGCATCAGCCGCTCGCTCAAGCTGATTATCCAGATTGTGGCCGTCATGGGATTGGATAATCGCTTCCAGTTCACCTTGCTCTTTTGCCAGCTTATCGAAATCCGCATCTGGATCAGCATAAGCAGCATAAACTTCATCCAGGCGAGTCAACGCATTTTTAACTTCGCTAACAGCTTCTTCCACAGCTTCACGAACCGTATGTTCAGGATTAAGCTTAGGTTCTTGCGGCAGATAGCCGATTTTAATACCCGGTTGTGGACGTGCTTCTCCCTCAATATCTTTATCAATACCCGCCATGATACGCAGTAAAGTAGATTTACCAGCACCATTGAGGCCGAGAACACCGATTTTTGCTCCAGGGAAAAAACTCAGAGAAATATTTTTCAGAATATGCTTTTTAGGAGGAACAACTTTTCCCACACGATGCATACTATAAACAAATTGAGCCAATGTAGTTTACCTTTTGATTATCTGCTTAATGGATCTGGTATTGTACGACTTCTTTTTAACTTGCCAACTGAGGAAGTTGGATCTTTCTCGCTGTAATCACTGTCCTGCCTTTTTTATCACCTTGTCGTTCTCACAGATAGAAGTATATACTATGTATAAACGTTCATAGTGGAGGTTTGTATGTCTACTGCCATTAAAAAATGGGGAAATAGTCAAGGAATTATTATACCTACCCATATCCTCAATCAGGTTGGTCTGAAAACCGGTGAAGCGCTGGATATGCAGGTTGATTCTGGAAAAATTATTTTAACCCCAAAGAGAAAAAGGAAAATCTTCTCTGAGAGTGCGCTGCTTGCGGATATTAATGAGCATAATTCTCATGCGGATGAATTAGCAATCACGACCAGCACGGAGTTAGGTTCATAATGTCTCCTTACTTACCTAAAAGAAATGACATAATTTTCCTTGATTTTGAACCCGTTAAAGGAAAAGAGATCGGTAAGTACCGACCGGCACTTGTTCTTTCAAGTGAGGAATACAATAAAAAAACTGGGTTAGTCATGATATGTCCAATTAGTACAAGTATCCGTGGTGGAATGACTGAAGTGCCAGTAAATAATCTGGCAAAAGCAAGCGTTGTTGCTGCAAGTCTGATTCAAACATTGCCATGGAAAGACAGGAAATCCCAGTTTGTAACTGAAGCTGAATCTGATGTGATGGACGAGGTTTTGGCTCGATTGATTTCATTGATTGGCGCAAATCATTTTTTCGAATAACCTAACCCGACTCATACGGATTTCTCTTTTCTAGTGCCGCTTAACTGCTGTTTTATTGCGTCTCAATTTTAATATGCCGCAGTTCCTGCTGGGATCCCGCACGCCTGGAGCAAATGAATTTTGTCTTTTGATTAAAAAATCGTTTGTATTTATCGAGCCTGGATGGTGTATTTTACCTATCCAATTATAAAATAACACTTTTTCAGCGTTTTCCATTTGGTATGACAATTGTAATAACTCATACCAATAATATGATTATAATTACATAACATCTTAACAATTCACTTGGACAACGCACCTGAGCAAGCATTTAGACACAGGGCATTTGGACACTGATAGTAGTCTTCCGAAGGGGTACGTGGGAATGAGTAAGTGGCAGCATTTCATTACGGCTGTGAGTATGGTTTCTGTTGTTACTGGAGTGGCACATGCCGATTCTCTGGATGACCAACGTCAACGATATCAAGCAATAAAGCAGGCATGGGATGCCAAAAATAGCGCGGAAGTGGCACGTCTGATGCCAACGCTGAAAAATTATCCCCTGTATCCCTATCTCGAATATCGTCAATTATCTCAGGATCTAGCAACGTCCACACCTCAGCAAGTTCAGCACTTTATTAATACTCACCCTACCTTGCCACCAGCTCGTTCGCTAGCATCACGATTTATCAATGTGCTAGCAAACAATAATGATTGGCGCGGCATCTTGGCATTCAGTCCCAACCCACCAAATACCGTTGCAGAACGCTGTGATTATTACTTTGCGCAATGGGCCACAGGACATCAACAAGTCGCCTGGCAAGGTGCCCAAGAAATTTGGCTCAATGGCAACGCATTACCTGGTAGCTGCGATAAACTACTCACTGCCTGGGAGCAAGCTGGATACCTGTCTACCAATTTAATTTTACAGCGTATCGAATTAGCTATGAAAGCCAATAACACCACACTGGTTACCTATCTTGCCAAACGCTTGCCATTACGCTATCAGGGCTTGGGTACGAGCTTGCTGAAGCTGCAACGTGATCCAAAATTAATTGAACAGTTTGCCACAACTACCACACCAACCGACTTCACCCGCTCAGTTACCATAACGACCTTTTCTCAATTTGTCCGCATAAATGCTGAACTTGCCAGAGCAAGCATCCCTACCCTTGTCCACGCACAAAAGATGAATCACGCCGAGCGACAACAATTAAAAGACATCGTCGCATGGCAATTGATGGGAAACGTCACACCAGAGCAGGCAAAATGGCGGGATGATACCATTCGTGACTCACACTCTATCAAATTGATTGAAAGGCGTGCCCGCTTGGCACTGAGGGATGGCGATCATTCTGGGCTTGAAGAATGGATTTTGTTACTGCCACAAAAAGCGTTGCAACAAGATGAATGGCAATATTGGCATGCTATTATTTTGCTCAATCAAGGGAAAAGCGCAGAAGGCAACGCGATATTACGTAAGCTGACCGAACATCGTGGTTTTTATCCCATGGCGGCAGCCCAGAAATTAGATATTTCTTATCCTCTGACCATCAACAAATCAGAGAGGCCAGATCTTTCCATCACCACTATGCCGGAAATTAAGCGCATACGGGAATTACTGTATTGGAATATGGATAATTTGGCACGCTCAGAATGGCTCCTCCTGGTTTCTTCGCAAGATCGCGTGAAACAAGAAAAGTTGGCCCGTTATGCATTTGAGCAGCATTGGCCCGCATTCAGTGTACAAGCTACCATTGCGGGAAAAATGTGGGATCACCTTGAAGAGCGTTTCCCGATGGCATGGCAAAACGAATTTGCAAACTTCACGTTAGATAAAAATATTTCACAAAGTTACGCCATGGCAATTGCCCGTCAGGAAAGTGCCTGGGATCCACAGGCTCGTTCTTCCAAAGGAGCCACTGGATTAATGCAAATCATGCCAAAAACCGCCGAGCATACCGTGAAGAGTAAGAAAATTCAGGGTTATGTCAACAGCAATCAATTAATGAACCCGATTACGAATATTGAAATTGGTACCGCTTATCTGGAGTCTGTCTATCAGCGTTTTGGCAATAATCGTATTCTTGCTAGCGCCGCTTATAATGCCGGCCCTGCAAATGTTGAGCGTTGGTTAACTAATACCGCTGGAAACATTGATCCCATCGCCTTTATTGAAAGCATTCCTTTTGCGGAAACGCGTACTTATGTCAAAAATGTTCTTGCCTACGACATGTTCTACCATAATTTTATGGGGAAAATGTCAAATGTACTGACAAGTGCTGAATGGCAAAGACGTTATTAATTTAAAATAAATATGGTATGCTGCCGTACTAGTTAAATAGTATGGCAGCTAATTATGACACAAAATCATTTGATTGATCCGGCACTTTCCCCAGAAGGTAGTGATGACTGGCTCAATTTTGTCGAGTTGTTAAAAGAAGCGTTTGAACAAGATTTGCAACATTCTATTTTGCAGCTATTATTGACTCCCGATGAGCGTACAGCTCTGTCAACGCGGGTTCGGATTGTTCAGGAATTAATGCGTGGGCAAATGAGCCAGCGCGAACTGAAAAATGAGCTAGGCGTTGGTATTGCAACAATTACACGTGGTTCAAACAGCTTAAAGAACGCACCAGCTCATGTTAAGAAATGGCTGGAGGATCAGTTACTAACTGATTGATAATAGCTACGATAAAATCACAAATGAAATAATTCAGTGGGGGCATCTAATCCTACCCCCACACAACTAAGTATCGTAAAAATTAGTTACTCAACTCTTTGTAAATTTCATGATGGATAGGCACAAGAGCCAGTATCAGAGCTTGATGATAAACGCTGGTACGCGTCAGGATACCATGGGTGAAAAAGCCAATCGCACCACCTTTCTGCTTGATATTATCGACGCCAGTTACATTCGCCATTTCATGGCCAAGTTCGCGTCCTTTACGAATACCTTCCAAGACTTTTTCTGGCAACATAAGACTAGCAGAACGCGATTCTCCCCGAATTTGTTTATGTTCAACAACCATCCAGGCAAACGTCATGTCATCTTCAATTCCTGCTTCAACCCCAACCCAGAAATCAGCTTCTGGCCGGACTTGGCGAGCAGCCATAACTCGATGACGTGCGCCTGTGCGAGTTTCAGTATTACCAATGGGTTGCTGAGGTACACTACTATCTACATTTACATCTTCTATATGATAGGTGCCTGGGCCAAAAACATCATCGAATGCAAGGCTAATCGCTTTTATCTTCGCAGGGTTAGTTGTTGCTGCAATAACGTGGTACATATAAATAAATTATCCTTTGAACTATTTCATGATGCAGTATAACGGAAAATAACTATGTTACAGGTCTATCTTGTTCGTCATGGCGAAACCGAATGGAATGTGGCTCGCCGTATTCAGGGACAATCTGACAGTCCTCTGACTGAAACTGGCCGGCGTCAAGCTCACTTGGTCGCGCAGAAAGTTAAATCAGAAAACATTACTCATGTTATCACCAGTGACCTTGGTCGGACACGCCAAACAGCAGAAATCATCGCTCAAGCTTGTGGCTGCGACATCATACTGGAACCACGCCTGCGAGAGTTAAATATGGGTATTCTGGAAAATCGCGAACTGACTTCCCTCACACCAGAAGAAGAATCTTGGCGTAAAAGTCTTGTGGATGGTACACCAAATGGGCGGATCCCAGAAGGTGAGTCGATGCATGAAGTGTCTACCCGTATGCGTGCCGCACTGGAAAATTGCCTTAACCTGCCTGCGGGTAGCCGCCCACTGTTGGTCAGTCATGGAATAGCCCTCGTCAGTTTGATCGGCTCTATTCTGGGCCTTCCCGCTAACTCAGAACGCCGTCTACGGTTGAGAAATTGTTCCATTTCACGGGTAGATTACCAGGATAGTCCATGGCTGGCCCCAGGTTGGATAGTTGAAACAACGGGCGATATCACTCATCTGGATATGCCCGCCTTGGATGAATTACAAGGTTAACGTTCAATTGGGATGAGATACTCAAATTCCACAACATGGTTTTGTGTCTCATTCCCAAGATTTTTCCATTCAAGATTAGTGAGGTAATATCGCTCGACATCATATCCCTTTCTGCGAGTTATATTTAGTGTAGGCAGACAAACGCCATAAACTGTAAAGAGAAATTCTTGTAACTGCTCTTTATCACCAAAATAACTAAATGAAATATAATCCCCACTCGGCAAGACGACTGGACGGCTATCTTTGGTATCAAAGGTAGCATATTTTGGCTCTATAGCCGTGGTATAGAACACCGTTTGTTCATCTTCATTCTCCATACAGGGGGCTGTATGGTATAACCCATAAAGTCTCGGTGGTAATACCTCAGCATTCTGTAGATAGTTAATCCAAAACTCATAACGCATATTCTTGCAATCTTCTGACCATTGCTCAAGCGTGTAACTGCAAGTATGCTCAGTGCCGATAAGTGATTTCTCTTCCAATGTGACAAATTTGTGCTCTGGCAGAGGTTTGTTATCCAGCAAGATAGGGGGACATATTCCTTTTGCACGCCACTCTTCACTTCGACGATAGGCTGCCGGCGTTCGGTCAAACTGTTTTTTGAAAGCTCTTGTGAAAGTTTGCTGAGAATCAAAGCGATATTGCAAGGCAATGTCCAAGATAGGACGACTGGTTAAACGTAATGCAACGGCAGCTCTGGATAACCTTCTCGCACGGATATAAGAACCTATTGCCTGGCCTGTTACCTCCTTAAACATACGCTGCAAATGCCATTTGGAGTAACCTGCTTTTGCTGCAACGTTATCAAGAGACAACGGACGATCCAGATTATTATCTACCCAATGCAGCAAGTCCCGAATGATGTTGGTTTGATCCATACATCTCCCTCAGTCATTAAGACAAAAAGAAAATTATACAAATGTAAAATAACTTATTTGATTGAAAAACAAATACTTTTCTAAAAAAGGATATTCTTTAATTTGATCAATAATCAACACCTATACTTTTCCCAAAATATACCTATTCCAGAAATAATTACCCTTTATTACTGTTACTTAATGAAAGTAATTCCGCGTGTACAATTATGCTAAGATTATTCCATTAAGAATATTGATTGTTACATTGATGCTACCAACAAACCATCAATAAAATTAACCAAGGTTTTCCTTGGAATAAATTAATAGTAGAATTAGCAATATGTCAAGCATTGTCTTGGAAAATAATTCAACTTGTTAAATTATAAAGTAAAATGTATTTTCTACTAATGTGATGAATGTCGACCTAATTTCAATGGTATTAAATTTTAAAGACCATGACTTACTCGTCTTGGATACATATTCAGCTATAATGCCCTGGTTTTCCATCACAGATACATTTTCAGTGAAAATAATTTAATTAAATTCATTGGGCTACATTATATGTGAATAATAGATATTTTCACTGTATTTATTTAATTCAATTGGACTAAATATGGTAATAATGAAGAAAATAGTGATAGCGGCTACCTTACTTTTTTTGCCTGTAGTTCTGCATGCCGAAGAGATCGGTTCTGTTGACACAGTGTTCAAACTTTTTGGTCCCGATAACAAGATAGTAATAGAAGCCTTTGATGACCCTGACGTGACAAATGTCACCTGTTATCTGAGCAGAGCCAAGACAGGAGGGCTTAAGGGAGGGTTGGGATTGGCAGAAGATACATCTGATGCAGCCATATCCTGCCAGCAAGTTGGACCGATTGAATTAGCAGATAAGATAAAGAAATCCCCAAAAAAAGGGCAAGTCGTCTTCCAGAAACGCACTTCCTTGGTATTTAAAAAATTGCAGGTTGTCCGCTTCTATGATCCAAAGCGTAATTCACTAATTTATTTAACTTACTCTGACAAAGTCATCGATGGTTCGCCTAAAAATGCAATCAGTGCTGTGCCGATTATGCCGTGGAAAGAGTGAATAACTCATCACCGAAACAAGAAAAGCCCTGATGCCATAAGACATACGGGGCTTTTAAGATACGCCATGTAGAAAATCTACTTACTAAAAAGTATTAATTAGTCTTCTAAATCACCACAGAAACGGTAACCTTCACCGTGGATGGTCGCAATAATTTCTGGGGTATCTGGTGTCGATTCGAAATGTTTACGAATACGACGAATAGTCACATCAACAGTACGATCGTGAGGTTTCAGTTCACGGCCCGTCATTTTTTTCAACAATTCTGCGCGAGTTTGGATTTTTCCTGGATTCTCACAGAAATGAAGCATCGCACGGAATTCGCTACGCGGCAGTTTGTAATGATCTCCCATCGGGCTAACCAAAGATCGGCTATTAATATCCAACTCCCATCCATTGAACTTATAACTTTCAACTTGGCGACGCTCTTCACCTGGATGACTCAGGTTCATTGTCCGCGAAAGCAAATTACGTGCACGGATGGTTAATTCGCGTGGGTTAAATGGCTTAGTTATATAATCATCAGCACCGATTTCGAGACCAAGAATTTTGTCCACTTCATTATCACGGCCGGTTAAGAACATCAACGCAACATTTGCCTGCTCACGTAATTCACGGGCAAGAAGTAAGCCATTTTTACCTGGCAGATTGATATCCATAATGACTAAATTGATATCGTTATCTGACAAAATGTTGTGCATTTCTGAACCATCATTGGCTTCATACACAACATACCCTTCAGCCTCAAAAATACTCTTAAGGGTATTGCGTGTGACAATTTCGTCTTCAACAATCAAAATGTGCGGGGTTTGCATGGTTGCTACCTAAAATCGCTAAAAAACAGAATCTGTATGGCACAAGCTGCTATTATTAAAAGAAAATATGCTGATCTTGTTCTGAATGACAGAAAACCAGCTTATGCCCGAAATAAACGTTTTGATATGTTTTACGCTAAAAGCTAGCGTCGCTTTCCTAGAGGGCACATACCCGATTAAACGAGGCTTCTATATTAGTCTATTAACAGCAATATAACAGCTAGTAATGCATTTGCCTTCTAAAAAAACTAACTTTTGTTGATACATATCAAAATCAATTGTAGCACGTTAACATTAATTGTAATTGTTAATTTTTATCCAGGCCATTTGTTATTAAATTGAATAAATTACGTTAATGAATGTTAAATTATCGTGAATACTTACAAAGATTCACTTGACATTAAAATATCCAGATGACACTTTTTTATCATAAAGACAAAATAATTACAAAATATGTTTTTTGTAAAATTAAATGCTGATAAATAACCTGATTAACCAAATAATGATTTGCCACTTGGGCTATATTTTGAATAATTTCGATACGGAAAATGACGTTTTTTTCTTCTTTCGCCATAAAAAATATTTGACATTGACCACAATTTAATTTAACCAATAGGGGGTCAAGCGAATTAAAAAGACAGACAGGAAACTATGCACCACATCAGCCCGAAAAAAATGGTTCTTGCAAACACCACTACAACCATTACTACAACCACGATTACCACCGGAACCATGAGTTGCGGTGCGGGCTGACGCATACACATAAAACAACAATAAGCCCGTATCCCACAAGATACGGGCTTTTTTTTGGACAGAAATCAGGAGAAGAACGTTAATGCGAGTATTGAAATTTGGCGGAACCTCAGTTGCGAATCACCAGCGTGTACTGAGTGTTGCAGATATCGCCGAGAATGAGTTATCCCTTGGGCAAGTTGCCTTAGTACTTTCTGCACCAGCAAAAATCACAAACCATCTGGTGGCGATGATCGAAAAAACGGTTGCCGGGCAAGATATTGTTTCCAACATGAGTGATGCTAGCCAAATCTTTACTGATTTGCTGTCAGGATTGAAAGAGCAACAGCCAGGGTTTGATTATGAACGTCTGAAAGGACTAGTAGAACGTGAGCTAGCCAGCCTTAAACAGACTCTGCACGGCATTTCCTTGTTAAAACAATGCCCAGATAGCATTAATGCCTCCCTGATCTGTCGTGGCGAAAAACTGTCGATTGCCATCATGGAATCCGTATTACAGGCTCGTGGTCATAAAGTGACTGTCATTGATCCGGTCAAAAACCTTTTAGCGCATGGGCATTGTCTCGAATCCACCGTCGATATCCATGAATCGTCCAAACGCATTGCAGCACTTAACATTCCTGCTGACCATATTATCCTGATGGCGGGTTTCACTGCGGGCAATGAAAATGGCGAATTGGTCGTGTTGGGACGCAACGGTTCTGACTATTCAGCCGCAGTATTGGCAGCATGTCTGCGTGCGGATTGTTGTGAAATCTGGACGGATGTAGACGGTGTTTATACTTGTGATCCAAGGGCGGTGAAAGATGCACGCTTACTGAAGAGTTTGTCATATCAGGAAGCAATGGAATTGTCTTATTTCGGCGCGAAAGTCCTCCATCCTCGCACTATCGCCCCGATTGCCCAGTTTCAAATTCCTTGCCTGATAAAAAATACTGCCAATCCCGATGCACCGGGTACTTTTATTGGCGATGCACGCATTAATGATGGGCAAAAAGACCAGAACATGCCTATTAAGGGCATTACGAATCTAAATCATATGGCGATGTTCAACGTTTCTGGCCCTGGCATGAAAGGTATGGTCGGGATGGCGGCACGGATCTTTTCCGTCATGTCACGCAAGGGTATTTCCGTTGTATTAATCACACAGTCTTCATCAGAGTACAGCATCAGCTTCTGTGTACCACAAAAAGAATTGGCAAAAGCACAAAAGGCACTGACAGAAGAATTTTACCTGGAGCTGAAAGATGGTGTGCTTGATCCCATCGACGTGATCGGTAATCTTGCCATTATTTCTGTCGTTGGCGATGGTATGCGCACTCAACCAGGAACGTCTGCCCGCTTCTTCTCCGCATTGACTCGCGCCAATATCAACATCATTGCCATCGCGCAAGGCTCTTCTGAACGTTCCATTTCCACCGTTATTGAAAACGATGCCGCGACCACAGCTGTTCGTCTTTGCCACCAAATGCTGTTTAACACCGCTCAGGTTGTTGAAGTCTTCGTTGTCGGTGTGGGGGGGGTAGGCAGTGCGTTGATCGAACAAATACGTCGTCAGCAAACCTGGCTCAAACAGAAACACATCGATCTGCGCGTCTGTGGTATTGCCAATTCCCGCGCTTTATTGACTGATGTGCAAGGCATCTGTCTGGATAACTGGCAACAGGCTCTCTCAGAAGCCACCGAACCTTTTAGCTTGAGTCGCCTGATCCGCCTTGAAAAAGAGTACCATCTCCTGAATCCTGTCATTGTCGACTGCACTTCCAATCAGTCGATTGCGGAACAGTATGCAAGTTTCCTCAGCGATGGCTTTAACGTTGTCACCCCCAATAAAAAAGCCAATACCTTATCAATGGCTTATTATCACCAAATCCGTCAGGCCGCCGAGAAATCGAAACGTAAGTTCCTGTATGACACTAACGTAGGGGCTGGATTGCCGGTTATCGAAAACTTACAGAATCTGCTTAATGCCGGTGATGAATTAGTGCAGTTCAGTGGCATTCTGTCGGGTTCTTTGTCCTATATTTTCGGTATGCTGGATGAAGGTATGACGCTGTCACAAGCGACCTGGCTAGCCAAAGAAAAAGGCTTTACTGAACCCGATCCACGCGATGATCTCTCCGGCATGGATGTTGCGCGGAAGCTGCTGATTCTGGCACGTGAGGCAGGTTATGAACTGGAACTGGAAGATATTCATGTCGAACCCGTTTTACCTATATCGTTCGACGCCAGCGGCGATGTTGATAGTTTCCTGCAACATTTACCACAACTGGATCAGGAATTTAGCCAACGTGCGGAACAAGCCGCAGAACAAGGAAAAGTATTACGTTATGTTGGCTTAATTGAGCAAGGCCGTTGTACAGTGAAAATTGTCTCTGTTGATGGCAACGATCCGCTTTATAAAGTCAAAAATGGCGAAAATGCTTTGGCTTTCTACACCCGTTATTATCAACCCATTCCACTGGTATTACGTGGTTATGGCGCAGGAAATGATGTAACGGCAGCCGGTGTTTTTGCTGATATATTACGCACTCTGTCATGGAAATTGGGGGTTTAATGGTTATCAGGGTTTATGCGCCTGCCTCTATCGGGAACGTTGGCGTCGGATTTGATGTGCTTGGCGCAGCAGTTTCTCCCATTGATGGCTCGTTACTTGGAGATTGTGTCTCTGTAAGTGAAGCTGATAGTTTCAGTTTGAATAATAAAGGACGGTTTGTTGGCAAATTACCGGCCGATCCCAAACAGAATATCGTCTATCAATGCTGGCAGCTTTTTTGTCAACGACTGGGAAAAGACCTGCCCGTTACCATGACATTAGAGAAAAATATGCCGATCGGTTCGGGATTAGGCTCCAGTGCCTGCTCTGTCGTCGCTGGTTTAGTCTCATTGAATGAATATGCTGGCCGCCCATTTAACCAACACCAGTTGCTGGAGATGATGGGAGAATTAGAAGGACGTATTTCCGGTGGTGTTCATTATGATAATGTCGCGCCCTGCTATTTGGGCGGATTGCAATTGATATTATCTCAGGAAGATACCACCTGTCTGCCTGTTCCCACATTTGCTGATTGGCTATGGGTAATGGCTTATCCCGGCATCAAAGTATCGACAGCAGAAGCCCGTGCAATCCTACCCAATCACTATGCCCGTGAGGACATCATTGAGCACGGACGTCACTTTGCTGGCTTTATCCATGCCTGCCATACCCAGCAATCAGGGTTGGCTGCCAAATTAATGCAAGATGTTGTGGCAGAACCTTATCGCACACAACTGTTACCCGGCTTTGCTCATGCACGTGATGCAGTCAAAACATTAGGGGCGCTGGCGTGCGGCATTTCTGGCTCCGGCCCGACACTGTTTGCAATTTGCCATGAAATGGCTGTAGCAGAACAGGTTGCACAGTGGCTGCAACAACATTACGTACAGAATGATGAAGGCTTTGTACACATTTGCCGTCTGGATCTCGCAGGCGCACGACAGGTAAAGTAACCATGAAATTATATAACTTAAAAGATAACGGTGAGCAGGTCAGTTTTTCACAGGCGGTAAAACAAGGATTAGGTAAACAGCAGGGCCTCTTTTTTCCGCAGGATTTGCCAGAATTCAGCCGTAATGAAATTGACGATTTATTGAAATTGGATTTTGTCAGCCGCAGCCAACGCATTCTCTCTGCTTTTATTGGCGATGAAATTCCCACAGAACAATTGGCAGCCCGCGTAAAAAACGCGTTTGCCTTCCCTGCCCCTGTAGCAACTGTCGAAGATGATATCGCTTCACTGGAGCTTTATCACGGCCCGACACTGGCGTTCAAAGACTTTGGTGGCCGTTTTATGGCACAAATTCTTGCTCAAATTGCAGGAGAGCAGCCCGTCACGATTTTAACTGCAACATCCGGTGATACCGGCGCCGCAGTGGCCCATGCTTTCTATGGCTTGCATAACGTACAGGTGGTGATCCTTTATCCCGAAGGCAAGATCAGCCCATTGCAGGAAAAACTCTTTTGTACTCTGGGTGGCAATATTCATACAGTTGCTATCAAGGGGGATTTCGATGCTTGCCAGGCATTGGTCAAACAGGCTTTTGATGACGAAGAACTGAAACAGGCTTTACATCTCAACTCAGCTAACTCAATTAATATCAGCCGCCTACTGGCACAAATCTGTTATTACTTTGAAGCCGTTGCGCAGATCCCCGCAGAAAAACGTGAGCAATTGGTCATTTCCGTCCCAAGCGGAAATTTTGGTAATTTAACCGCCGGGCTGCTAGCAAAATCATTAGGACTACCGGTAAAACGTTTTATCGCGGCAACCAACGTCAATGATACCGTTCCTCGTTATTTAGCGGCAGGTAAGTGGCAGCCACATCAGACCATTCCGACGCTATCCAATGCCATGGATGTCAGCCAGCCCAATAACTGGCCACGTATTGAAGAATTGTTCAAACGCAAAGGCTGGGCACTGAGTGAACTGGCAAACGGGGTTGTGGATGACTCAACCACTCAAAGCACCATGCGCGAACTGGCGGCAAAAGGCTATATTTCCGAACCACATGCTGCCATCGCTTATCGTGTTTTGCGAGATCAATTACAAGAAGGGGAATATGGCTTGTTCCTGGGCACTGCTCATCCAGCCAAATTTAAGGAAAGCGTCGAGGCCACTCTCGGCCAACCATTGCCCTTGCCACAAGCATTATCTGAGCGCGCAGATCTGGACTTGTTATCCCACTTTATGCCCGCTGATTTCTCAACATTGCGTGAATTTTTGATGGAAAAAACATCGAAATAACATGGCATTTATCACTCCGCCTATTTATAGGTGGAGTGATATCAGGTATTGAAAATTAATGTTGCTCAGAACGCTTAAATACCAACTCATCTCCTTTAGAAAGAGATTCATCAAAAGCGTATCCTTCCAGATTGAACGCCACCAGCTGTGCTGGATCGGTCAGTTGGTTCTGAATAATAAAACGGCTCATCAGGCCACGGGCTTTTTTAGCATAGAAACTAATGACCTTGTATTTTCCATTTTTTTCATCCAGAAAAACAGGTTTGATAACTCTGGCTGCCAGCTTTTTGCTATTTACTGATTTAAAATACTCATCTGATGCCAGATTGACCAGAATCTCATCACCTTGCTGTTCCAGAGCCGCATTTAAATTTTCAGTAATGCGGTCGCCCCAAAACTGATACAGATCCTTACCACGTGGATTTTCTAACTTAATGCCCATTTCCAAACGATAAGGCTGCATCAAATCGAGAGGACGCAAAACGCCATACAGGCCAGATAGAATTCTTAAATGTGTTTGGGCAAAATCAAAATCGTCAGCAGAAAAAGTTTCAGCCTGCATACCGGTATAAACATCACCTTTAAATGCCAAAATCGCCTGGCGGGCATTGTCTGGCGTGAAATGGGGCTGCCATTCACCAAAACGAGCAGCATTCAATCCTGCCAACTTATCACTAATACTCATCAAACTGCCGATTTGCGCAGGCGTTAAAGTCCGGCAAATCTCAATCAATTGTTGGGCTTCCGCCAATAGCAGTGGTTGACTATATTTTTGGGTTGCAAGAGGGCTTTCATAATCAAGTGTTTTTGCCGGTGAAATGGTAATAAGCATTATTTTTTCCTAATAATCCAGACTTCTCTCACTTTAGCAAAAAAGACAAAAAGAGGAGAATCTTAGCAAGAGAATTTTCCTACCTTACAGCCGCGCCTGACCATGTTATTATCACCAGATGGCGAGGCAATGTTGCCAAAAATTTTACGTATAACGATGAGATATTAAACATGACCGATAAACTGACTTCCCTGCGTAAACTGACAACAGTAGTAGCAGATACCGGGGATATCGCGGCGATGAAACTGTATCAGCCGCAAGATGCGACCACCAACCCTTCCCTGATTTTGAATGCAGCACAAATTCCAGAATATCGCCAACTGATCGATGAAGCTGTTGAATGGGCGCGTGGTCAAAGCGATTCCCGTGAACAACAAGTTATTGATGCCAGCGATAAATTGGCTGTCAACATTGGTCTGGAAATTCTGAAACTGATCCCTGGCCGTATCTCCACTGAAGTTGATGCACGCCTGTCTTATGACACCGAAGCAAGCGTAGCGAAAGCAAAACGTCTGATCAAGCTGTACAACGAAGCAGGTATCAGCAACGATCGCATTCTGATCAAACTGGCTTCTACCTGGCAAGGTATCCGTGCTGCGGAACAACTGGAAAAAGAAGGCATCAACTGTAACCTGACTCTGTTGTTCTCCTTTGCCCAGGCACGTGCTTGTGCAGAAGCGGGGGTCTACCTGATCTCTCCATTTGTTGGCCGTATCCTTGACTGGTATAAAGCAAATAGTGACCAGAAAGAATTCGCACCGCATGAAGATCCAGGCGTGATTTCCGTTACTGAAATTTATCAGTACTACAAAGAACACGGTTACAACACGGTTGTTATGGGTGCAAGTTTCCGTAACGCGGGTGAAATTCTGGAACTGGCAGGCTGTGATCGCCTGACAATCTCTCCAGCACTGCTGAAAGAGCTGTCAGAAACAGCGGGTGAAGTTGAACGTAAATTGGGTTATGAAGGCGAAATCAAAGAGCGCCCAGCACCAATGACTGAAGCTGAGTTCTACTGGAACCACCACCAGGATGCAATGGCAACGGAAAAACTGGCAGAAGGTATCCGTAAGTTTGCAGTAGACCAAGGCAAACTTGAAAGCATGATCGCTGACTTGCTGTAATTTCAAGCGATACGCTATTTTTTCTTGCACAAAGGCGACAAAATAGGTCGCCTTTTGTTTATTTCACGTTACCACCCACAAATTTTATTATTTTTCCTATTATTATAATTAATTGAGGTTTGTATGAATGTATTGCGCATTGGCCTCGTGTCTGTTTCCGATCGTGCTTCAAACGGTGTTTATCAGGATAAAGGGCTGCCCGCACTGGAAACATGGCTGAAAAAAGCGATTACCACACCTTTTAGCGTAGAAACCCGCCTTATTCCTGATGAGCAAATCCTGATTGAACAAACATTGTGTGAATTGGTCGATGAACTGGGCTGCCATTTGGTACTCACCACGGGGGGAACAGGACCTGCGCGTCGTGATGTCACACCAGATGCAACGTTGGCAATTGCGGATCGTGAAATGCCAGGATTTGGGGAACAGATGCGTCAAATCAGCCTCCAATTTGTGCCAACCGCCATCCTATCCCGACAAGTCGGCGTGATCCGCAATCAAGCGCTGATTCTCAACCTTCCCGGACAACCGAAAGCCATCGCAGAAACACTGGAAGGATTAAAAGACGAAAATGGCAAGGTGTTGGTAGCGGGAATTTTTGCCAGTGTTCCCTATTGCATCCAATTGCTGGATGGCCCTTATGTGGAAACGGCTGAAAGCGTTGTCGCCGCGTTCAGGCCGAAAAGTGCACGTCGTTAAAAGTCCAATTCATTGAATACCATAAAGGTTCTGAACAGGCTCAGAACCTTATGGATAAAAAAATAGAATTACTCACCCAAACTACTGCCATTGGTTTCAATCACCCGCTTATACCAATAAAAACTCTTCTTACGACGTCGCGCCAATGAACCGGTTCCTTGTTCATTCTGGTCAACATAGATATAACCATAACGTTTGCTTATCTCACCTTTTGAAGCACTGACCAAATCAATCGGCCCCCAACTGGTATATCCCATAATATCCACACCATCTTCAATCGCTTCTCTGACCTGGATAAGATGATCGCTAAGGTATTGAATACGATAATCATCCCGAATACTGCTATCCGCTTCCGGTGTATCTTTCGCACCCAAGCCATTCTCAACGATAAACAAAGGTTTCTGATAGCGATCCCATAGCAAATTCAATATCGTGCGTAACCCAAGGGAATCTATCTGCCAACCCCATTCTGAACTAGGCAAATAAGGATTAGTCACCATATGCAGAATATTATCCTGCTGTTTCTGGTATTCCGCTTCATCTGCGGTCATACAGCCGCTCATGTAATAACTGAATGAAATAAAATCGACCGTATTTTTCAGATCATGCTTATCTTGCTCTGTAATTGTAAGTTCAATGCCATTCTCGCGAAAATAACGCAACATATAGCCAGGATAATTCCCACGGCTTTGGACATCGCCAAAAAACAACCACTTTTGATTTTTCTGAAGCGTTGCCAATACATCTTCGGGTTTACAGGTTAATGGATACATCAAACCACCCAGCAACATATTACCAATCTGGGCATCAGGAATGATCTCTCGGCACAATTTCACTGCCCTGGCGCTGGCAACCAATTGATGGTGAATAGCTTGATAGATCTCTGATTGAGTACTGTTTCTCGATAATCCAACACCTGTCAGCGGTTCATGCAGCGACATATTGATTTCATTAAATGTCAGCCATAACTTCACTTTACTCTGGTAGCGATTAAATACCGTGCGCGCATAGTGTTCAAAAAAGGCGATCAATCTGCGATCTCCCCACCCGCCATATTTTTTGACTAGCGTCCACGGCATTTCATAGTGAGATAATGTGATCAAAGGTTGGATGCCATATTTGGCCATTTCGTCGAATAGTCGGTCATAAAATGCCAGGCCCGCTTCATTGGGTTGCTTTTCATCCCCATGAGGAAAAACCCGGCTCCAGGCAATCGAGGTACGTAAGCATTTAAATCCCATTTCTGCAAACAGGGCGATATCTTCGGGGTAACGGTGATAGAAATCGATAGCAATATCCTTGAGATATCGAGTTTCATCCGCAGGATCACGTTCAACAACGGGGCCAGTAATCCCTTGTGGCAAAACATCTGAAGTGGAAAAACCTTTTCCATCCGTCAAATAAGCACCTTCAACTTGATTGGCAGCAATCGCGCCTCCCCATAAAAAATACGTTGGAAACTGTTTCATGCAAACCCTCCCCTCATGGATATTTAAGGCTGATGTAGGAATTCAGATTGGTTTTTTATCGGTATTGTTTTCTGTAGGTGAATTGGTAACAGCAGGCAGGCCAAATAACCACGTCAAAATGGTCGCGATAATAAACGCCAGCAATGTGCCAATCATTGCGCCCCATACGGTATTATCGACTCCTGATGGCGGGATCATTTGAGTAAAAGTAAAAATATTGTTTAGTCCTATTGAATAGACAGCACTTTGGTAATAACCAACCACAGAGCCACCAATCGCACCAGCAATACAGCCAAAGATAAACGGCCAACGGTAAGGCAGGGTAACCCCATAAACCGCAGGCTCAGTGATACCAAAGATACCAGCGGTAACAGCAGAGCCAGACAACATTTTTAATTTAGCATCGCGGGTACGCAAGAAAACGCCTAATGCAGCCCCCGTTTGCCCTATTACGGCCGGTAACAACAAGGGAGTTAACGTATCATGCCCCAAAACCGTTAAGTTGTTGAACATGATTGGTACTAATCCCCAATGCAGCCCAAAAATGACACAAACTTGCCAGATTGCCCCCATAATCGCCCCTGCCAGAGCCGGGGCAAACTCATACACTGCCTGATAACCATAAGCCAATGAATGGCTTAGCCATATCGCTACTGGCCCAATGACAATAAAGACGAGTGGAACAACCAACATCAGGCAGACAAGGGGAGTAATGAAGGTTTTAATGGCGGCGGGCAGGCGTGAATCCAATTTTTTCTCTATTTTACAGCTTATCCAGGAGGCAAAAATAATGGGGATCACAGAAGAGCTATAATTCAAAAATGAGAGTGGGATACCCATAAAGTATTCAGTTGTGCTGCCAGCAACTATAGATGCCTCGAAAGCAGAGATAATTATGGGATGTACCAAGGCTCCGCCAATTCCCATTGTAATAAATGGATTGCCCCCAAACTTTTTGCCTGCGGTATACTGGCAGCATACCAGATACGATAAGTACCGCTGTCAGGTGTTAGCCAATGAAATGCAATGGTAACGGCAAGCAAGCCTTTTAAGATCCCGGAAGCTGCCATTACCCCTAAAAATGGGGTAAAGATACCCGAAATAATATCGATAAAATGGTTAAATAAGTTATCGCGCTTGCCAGTTGGATTTGGCATTGAAGGTGTTTCATCAGAAGATGCCAACACTTGTTGGATAACCTGATATACCTCTTTGACTTGATTACCAATCACAACCTGAAATTGCCCACCACTTTCGACAACCGTAATGATATCGGGATGGGCTTTTAGTTTATTGATATCGGCGAGTGAACGATCCCATAGTTTAAAACGCAACCGAGTCGCACAATGAACGAGACTGGCAATATTTGCTTTACCACCAACACCCACAATGATTTCATGGGCCAGTATCTGGTATTTCATGCCATTTCCCTCATTTTCTGCACTGCCTGTGCTTAAAAAATCAAGATTTTGTTTTGATCCCCATTCCGGCCTCTTTCCAACCCGAAAAACCTTTTTTAAACCGACGGGCTTGAATTCCCTTAGCACGCAGCAATGCGAGGGCATTGGCAGAAAGCACGCAATAAGGGCCACGGCAATAAGCGATCAATTTCTGATGAGTAGCCAATTCATCCAGTCTGTTCTCCAACTCATTAACAGGAATATTAATGGCATTGGGTAAATGGCCTTGTTCAAACTCTTCTTCGGGTCTGACATCCAGTAATATCGTGCTGTTTTCCTTAATTCTGTCCAACAACTCATCCCATGAAATTATTTCCTGATTGTTTGAATCATCAATCAATCTGCGCATTTCTTCGCGGTTAAATTCGGCATATCGCTGGAGTACGGAAATAACCTCCATAATGGGCCCTTCGCTCTGACGATAAAACACATGCTTGCCTGATTTACGGGACTGAAGTAACCCTGCACGTTTGAGCTGCTGGAGATGCTGGGAAGTATTAGCAATTGACAAACCGGAAAGCTCTGATAGCTTTTCCACGGAATGTTCAGTGTTAACCAAACATTCAAGTAGTGCCAACCGATGAAGATTTCCTAGTACCTTAGCAATTTCCGCAATCTCGACAATAAGTTGTTTATCAAACATTGACTTTACGCTTCCACCATTATTACACTCAATGCATTAATTGAATGTAATGGTATCAGAGTTTCTATGCCATTTCGAGTACTTGCTGATTGATTGACCATTAATAGATAGCCACAATTCGGAGGATCGCAACAGATGAATGAAGGATTGGAGTTTATTGTTTATTCTGTACTGATTGGCGCTGGTGCAACGGTTGTTATGGATCTTTGGGCGGTTTTCATAAAACGGTGTTTCGGCATTCCCTCACTGAACTATAGCATGGTAGGACGCTGGATTGGGCATATTCCCAAAGGTAAATTAACCCATACTAGCATTCTACAGGCTGAACCGGTGAAAGGTGAAACCGGAATTGGTTGGTTTGCTCACTATTTGATTGGCATCATTTTTGCCGGCCTTTTGTTACTCATTTATGGTTTAGATTGGGCAAAAAACCCAACTTTTCTGCCAGCTTTAATTATCGGTATCGTTACTGTAGTTGCCCCTTTCTTCATTATGCAACCTGGAATGGGACTGGGGATGGCTGCATCTAAAACACCGGCTCCCAACACAGCCAGATTAAGAAGCCTGATAACACATACTATTTATGGTATTGGTCTATATTTATCTGCGTTATTATTAACATTATTTTCTTGATTTTATTTTTAAGTAACCGTCGATAAATTTGTATTATTTTTATCGACGGAATATACATTTTTACTTTCACCTCTTTTTCTTATTGTTATCCAATTTGGATCTTATCCATCATTTTTGCTGTTTCAGCCGGAATGGAATTTATCGTAAGTTTTAGACTGCTTACGCATATACCAATCTAATTTCAAGATGCGTGTGATTTCTCCCCGCTTTGCGGGGAGAAATCAGGTTTCATATCGTGTTGTAAATTGCAACTTGAAGTTTAATGCGTATAGAAATATTGGATAGATTTAAACCAGTCAGACGCCAAAATATCCCTATAGATATTTCCCCAATGAATTAATTTGATGACCCAAGGTGGATGAGCCAAAACTCATCGGCCAAATTTATTTTTTCACTGTTATTTTTAAGCGCTTATTTTTGATAAATTGAGCTTAAAACACAAACAATAAATTGTTTAATTGAATAACAATACTGTACTCTACCTTTAGTCAACAACTCTGGAGTTCACTATGTCTATCTCAAATGTCACTCAATCAAAGATCCCTATAGCAGTCTATCTCCTTGGTTTAAGTTTGTTTGCAATGGGAAGCGCTGAATTTTTAATTTCAGGCGTGTTACCGAAGATTGCCGAAGACTTGCAGGTTTCTTTACCCTCCGCAGGTATGTTGATTTCAGCCTTTGCCATTGGTGTTTTGTTGGGAGCACCACCGTTGGCTGTGGCAACCCTGCGCTGGCCAAAACGCGCAACGTTGTTAATCAGTCAAGCATTATTTGTTGCGGCTACTGCCATTGGAATGCTTGTGCCAGACTATTGGTCATTGTTGATTGCCCGCATTGTAAGTGGTGTAGCTTACGCTGGGTTTTGGGCCGTTGCTGCAACGACAGCCGTTAATTTAGTGGCTCAGGATCGTACCGCTAGGGCATTATCCATTGTGGTGAGTGGACTAAGTTTAGCAATGGTTGTCGGAGGGCCACTGGGAACCATGATCAGTGATATAGCTGGTTGGCGTGCAGGTTTTTGGGCTGTTGCAGTAGCAACTTCAATTACAGCATTTGCTTTGTGGTTCATGCTGCCTGACATACAAAGCAAGGGACAGGAACTTACATTACATACTGAACTAAGAGTCATGGCTAAACCCAAATTGTGGATTGCGTATGGCACTACCATATTCACAACAGCAGCTTACATGGCGACATTTGGCTACTTAGGCGCATTGCTTATTGATACGAGTCAATTAGCTGTTGCTTGGTTACCCGCAGTGCTCTCCCTTTTTGGTATTGGCGCTTTTATCGGGTTAACTATTGGTGGGAGGACAGCCGATAAATATCCATTCAAGACTCTGGTTATTGGAACACTTGGCGTAATTGTTATTTCTCTCGCATTGGCTGTTTGGGCAGAAAATTTGATAGCGGCAATTTGTTTGGTATTTCTACTTGGGATGTTTGGCTTTGTTGTTAACCCTGCTGTGATGAATAGGGTTTACACAATCGCAGCAGATGCGCCAACACTAGCCGGGGCAACCAATGTATCAGCTTTTCAATTTGGGATTACATTAGCTCCCTTATTGGGTGGATTAGCTATAAAGGCAGGTTATGGGTTACCTTCTGTGGGTTGGATTGGAGCGCTATTAGCAACAGTAGCTATTATTCCAATTTTACTTGATGCCTATTTTCATAATAAGAAATATTCGGTTTAATTAACTCATTCCCTGATGATATTGTCGATCGCGATTACTGCAAAGGTGTTCTGTGGGCAACAGGAAACGCCAGAGTGATCTTTAAAGCCCTTCGGGCTTTTCGCCTTATATCCCCGCCCTGAAAGCGGGGCTTTACGACGTTTTTTGCTAATTAAAAACAAATGATGATATTGGTTTAGACGGTTAGGTAAGGCAGGCTCTTCAAACCCTCAAGTTTAATTTGACCTGAACTATAAATTTTGAGAAACCATATTCTTAAATTGTGATAATGAAGCAACCCCAACAAGAGAATCTACAGGTTGTCCATCTTTATAGACTAATGTCGTTGGTATACTACGAATACCATATTTCATAGCGATATTTTGGGCATCATCAATATTGATTTCCCCAAAAGTGGCACTATCTTTCATATCGATTGATAACTGATTAAACGTTGGTGCTACCGCCCGACATGGACCACACCATGGCGCCCAAAATCTAACAACACAAATCCCTTTAGTACTGACCACACTATCAAAATTATCTTCGGTTAATTCAATTAATGTACTCATATTGGATCCTCAGTAAAAACTTTTAAGTTACTAAAATGTAGCTTATAAATGAAATGTGGGGGCAAAATACCCCACACCCTTAATTCAATTATTATATTGAACATTATAGTTAAATCAATTTACGAATTGTTTCCTATCAGCAAGATAGACATAAGCTATCAATTAATAACAATCAGTTATTAAAACCCTTAAAATAAATCACAAAAAATTTATCCAATCAATATTGGATAAATATAATAATCAAAAAATTAATTATATAAATTCTAATGAATAAATTTAACCAGAGAGAAAAACGATGGGGAATTTGCCAATCATAAATACAATAATTTCATAAAATGACCATTAAGAAACTTAAAAATAATGCAATAACATAATTTCAAAATGTTATTAATTTACCTACATCGACAACAAGAATTGTTAATAAAACATTATTATTTGATATTACATTTAGTTATAAACATGTTATTTTTGCACGAAAGAAAACCAACAAATAGAACTTAAACACATTACTAAGATTAATGAGGCGTCTAAATATGCACTGCTTTTATCTTAAACATGCAGGTCAATATATTAATCTGATAGTAAATGATATTTATTTTCACCAAAATAAATTAGTGAACTGTAAAAAGATTATTTATTGATAATTTCAACCATATTCCAGCACTATTTTATTTCAAAGATAAAAAATAACCTCAAAAACATAAATTAACCTATTAATCAAATACAAGGGATAATGCATGCAAAATTTTCTCCAGGCATTACAAGAATCCGGATTAGAAACCGCTAATCTCCCTGAATTATATAAACCAGAAAATACAATTTTAGAAGTAGAGCTATCAAAATTAAAAGAGCAGGTTAATGGGATACTCAAAAACAGATTACCATTAATAAATGATATTATTCCTGTAACTCCGCAAGAAGATACGATTGAGTCAGAAAACTCCCCACTAACAGATATTCAATATGCCTATTTAATTGGGCGTAATCCTGGACTAGAACTAGGAGGATTAACCAGTTGCCTATATATTGAATTAAATATTCATTCATTAGATATAAATTCATTAAATAACGCATTAAACAAAATCATTGAATATCACCCTATGTTAAGGGCAACTTTATCTTTAGATGGGCAACAGCGAATTTTACCCGCACCATTAAATTACGTCATTCCTATTCAGGATGGTAGAAAGTGGTCAGAGTCAGAAAAAGACAATAGGCTGGCAAAACTTCGTCAGGAAATGGAAACTCAATTATTACCTGTCGATAAAGCACCTACATTCGATATACGGGCAACAATATTAAATAATGATATTACCCGTCTGCATATTTACTTCGACTTGATGTTTGTCGATATTCATAGTGTCCGTTTGGTATTACGTGACTGGTGGCAAGTTTATCAAGGCCATAAACTACCTATTCTACCTGACAATCTAAATTTCCCCAATTATATCAAATTAGAACGTTATCTACAGGGACAACCCCAAGGATTACGCGATAAAACTTATTGGGAACATCAGCTAGAGCATTTACCTCAACCGCCTGAGTTACCGTTAAAAAATGCGCCAGAGATAATTTCTCCGCCTGTATTCAAACGTTACAGCCGAACAATTTCTTCTGAAACATTATTAGCGCTTAGAAAAAAAGCAGAATTACGTAAGTTAACGTTAGAAACTGTACTTCTCGGCATGTACACAGAAGTGCTTCGCCAGTGGTCGAAACGTCAAACTTTTACACTGACAGTTACGCAATTTGGTCGCCGCCCCTACTTTGATGGTATTGAAAATGTAGTCGGTAATTTCCTGCAACCCATGTTACTGGGAATTGGAGGTACAGGAGAAGAAAGCCTCAATGATCGTTTGGTACAGATCCAGACTAATTTGATGCTGAACCGCTGGCACTGTTCCTACAATGGTGTTCAAGTTCTAAGAGAACTGACCCGCCGCAGTCATGGCAATCGGGCTGCAACCGCCCCCGTCGTATTTAGCAACACCCTGACAGCCAATTTGGATAACGTTGTGGCAGATATTGGCTGGACGGAAGCGACCCAGGTTTATAGCAGCAATCAAACTCCACAAATCTGGTTAGAGAACCAAATTGTTCGTGTTGATGAGCATGTACAAATTAACTGGAATACAGTTAATGAGCTATTCCCTGATGGCATGGTGGAAACCATGTTAGATGCCTATATGGCACTGATAACGACTTGTGCAGAAGACGATTCAATCTGGGATCAAAACGTATCATTGGTGAAATTACCTGCCTCAGATTTACTGGAAAGAACAAAAGCCAATGCAACAGATACCGAGCTTGATATCAAACTGCTACATGAAATGGTTTTGCAAGCCGCTGGCAAATTTCCCAATGCCATTGCTCTTATACAAGGCGAAAAACAAGTTACTTATGCAGAAATGGCTAACAGAGCCTATGCGATAGCACAACAACTACGAACTGCTGTCCCCATTCATCCCAATGATATTGTCGCTGTTTCCCTGCCACAAAGTCCTGAGTTAGTCATTGGCTTACTGGGTGTTCTTATGTCAGGTGCTGCCTATGTCGCCATTGATCCCCAACTACCTGCGGAACGCCGCATGAGTTTACTCAACCGCTGTTCAGCCAAAGGGATTGTCACTGACAGCACGGTTTTTGCACATGATGAATTTACGGATTTACTTCGCATCAATCTGGATGAGTGTTCTATGCATCAGGCAATGGATACAGAGCAAATAGCTACGGCACATTGGTCTGCCATGCCTTCAATGCAAGGATTAGATGATCTGGCCTATGTCATCTTTACTTCCGGCTCAACTGGGGAGCCGAAAGGGGTGATGGCTTCCCACCGTAATGCGGCCAATACCGTGCTTGATATTAATCATAAATTTCAGGTAACAGAAAAAGATGTTGTGTTGTCTGTCGCACCTGCTGGGTTTGATTTGTCCGTCTATGACTATTTCGGACTATTAGGGGCAGGAGGAAAAGTTATTTTTTCCATGCCAGAAACAGCCAATGATCCAAAAATCTGGCTAGACATGCTAATCAAACACCAAATTACGATCTGGAACAGTGTTCCCGCTCCCGTGAAAGTATTGGTAGACAGAAATAGTTCCGCACTGTCTGCAACCCAATTAAGGCTAATTCTCATGAGCGGAGACTGGATACCTGTCGATCTCCCTGAGCGTATTCGGGAAAGTTTGCCAAATACTGCGATCATCAGTCTCGGTGGAGCGACTGAAGGCTCTATCTGGTCGATACATTATCCCATTGAGAAAATTGATAAAAACTGGAAAAGCATTCCTTATGGCAAGCCGTTAGCAAATCAAACTTTCCATGTTTTGAATAACTGGCTTCTTCCCTGCCCCAAATGGGTAACCGGAGAACTCTATATTGGCGGAATCGGCGTAACTCAAGGTTATTTGGGAGACGCAGAAAAAACAGCCCTACGCTTTATTACTCATCCCACCACAGGCGAAAGACTGTACAGAACAGGGGACTTGGGACGATATATTGCCGATGGTTTGATAGAGATTTTAGGGCGTGAAGATAATCAGGTAAAAATCAATGGCTATCGCATTGAATTAGGTGAAATTGAAGCCTGTCTTTTAACCCACGACAATGCCAGCCATGTCGTCATTGATGCCCCCGTTCATGCCAAAACCGGGCAACGACATATCGTCTCCTATGTTGTGCCTGAAACACCAGAAACGTTGGATGAGCCGACTCATTTTCAGGATCAATTGAGGGAAATTGCCCGCAAAACGTTGCCCTCTTATATGGTGCCCAGTTATTACATTTTATTGCCCCATATGCCATTAACCAGTAATGGAAAAATTGACCGTAAAGCGCTGCCTGTTCCCTGGTCTGATAGCGAAGAACACGCTGATGCTCCAGTTGCACCGGCGAATGAGATAGAAGCGAAGATCCTGAAACTCTGGCAAGCACAGCTTCAGCATGACGATTTTGATGTCACCGATGGTTTTTTTGATATTGGCGGTGATTCACTCCATGCCGTCGGTTTACTGAGTGCTCTGCGACAGGAATTTAATATTACGCCAGTTGGCGAACAGGACATTATCGAAGGGTTGTTCATGAACTCTAATATTCAGTCTTTCTCTCGCATCATCGAAACAATCATCCAATCCCAAACGGTGAATGAGCATGACCAAAACATATGATTATATCGTGGTAGGCGGTGGTTCAGCAGGATGCGTGGCAGCCTCTCGCCTGTCTGAAAATAGCACAAAATCCGTACTGCTGATCGAAGCAGGCCACGGATCTGATGTACACAACCCTGCTAGCCCACTCAGGGATGCGTCAAGGTTGGTGCTGGAAGGGTATAACTGGGATTACGAAGCCAATGTGCGCAATGATGATGATCGGTTCGCCGCTCTCATTGCTTTTCCTGCTCATAGACCAGATAACAAACAACAAACTCGTAAGCACAAGGAGCGCAAGCCGTTCAATTATCGCGTGGGGAAAGTCCTTGGGGGTTCTTCCGCCATTAACGGTGCCATTGCCCTACGAGGATTTCCAAGCGATTTCGATCAATGGACTCAAATGGGTTGCCCTAATTGGTCTTGGCAGCAGGTTCTGCCGTGGTTTAAGCATTTGGAGAATGACACTGACTATCTCGGTGATGATAACCACGGCTCACAAGGACCGATGTGTCTGCGCAGACCAGCAAATAACGAGATCCACCCTCTTGATATGGCTTTTGCCCATGCCTGCGAACAGTTTGGTGTACCTTACGTCGATGATCTCAATATCGGTGAAGATCCCGCTGTCGGCCCTGTTCCCGCCAATGTCGTTAACGGCGCCGAAAGAGTCGATGTGTATCGTTCATACCTTGAACCGATCCTGAATAGAGAAAATTTGCATGTGCTGACAGATACCTTGGTCACGCAGATCATTTTCAACGGTACTGTCGCTTCAGGAGTAAAAATTATTCAGGCGGGAGAAGAGCAGGTTTATCAGGCCAAACAAATTGTTCTCTGCGCTGGCGCAATTGGTTCAGCAACTTTATTACAACGCTCAGGTGTCGGTGATCCAGTACATCTGAACAAATTAGATATCCCTGTTGTTGCGCAAGTGCCCGCCGTTGGCAAAAATCTAACTGACCATGCTTCCGTGGTACTCTGGGCACTGCCTAAAGCCGGTGTTTGTACTACGGGCTTGCCGTGGCGGCAAATTGCTGCCCGTATTAGAAGCGGTTATGACGCAAAAGTTGATGTACAGATTGGCTTGCTGAACAATGTTGCCAGTGACACCGTACCGGGGTTCAGAGATCGCGTGACTTATCCAATGCTGGTTGGTGCTTCCGTCATGTTAATGCGCCCAGAGATCCAAGGACGAGTTTTCATCAATTCCGCTACGCCCACGGTATTACCCCAAATTGATCTGCCATTGACTCACTCCCCATCAGATATCGCACGCCTTGTCGGGGGAGTACGTAAGATTTGGCAAGTTTTACGCCACCCAGAAGTGGATGTTTTCCTTGATGGCATCCAATTTTGGTCAGACTCCATGATTCATAACGATGAAATCATGAACAGTGCAATCAAAAACCTGGTTAATCCAGGCTGGCATGCATCTGGAACGCTCAGAATGGGCACCCATGATGATCCTGATAGCGCCACGCAAGAAGATGGCCGAGTCCACGGCATTACGGGCGTGACAGTTGCTGACGCTTCTCTATTCCCCACCATTCCCTCTATGCCAACAAATCTGACAACCATTATGACTGCTGAACGCATTGTCAGTTTTTTAATAGAGAGAGAAACCACCAGCGAGCGGAGGACAAATGGCAACTAATCGCAGACGGGTGATTTATGCCTTTCCCCATGCAGGAGCAACAACAGCGATTTATCGCCCCTGGCTAAATGATCTCATGACCACCCAATTTGCAACCTTACAACCCGTTGCGATCCCAGGTCGTGGTTATCTAGCTAAAGAGCCTGAAATTCACGATCTCGACGCCCTAATTGAACGACTGGCATCAGATATCTGGGCCGATTTCCAGCAGAAACAAGTGCAAGGTATTACGGAGTGGATCACCTTTGGTCATAGCTTTGGTGGCGTGCTGAGTATCGCGGTGGGTCAGGCGTTAATGAAAAACTATGGCACTTCCCCTTTATTTAGCGTGGTATCCAGCTCTGTCCCCCCTCATCGTCAACCCAAAGATGAACGGCATGAATGGACAGATGAGCAATTGATTCAGAAAACCAGAGCGGATCAAGGGACACCCGAAGCAATTTTAAACGAACCTGCGCTGATAAAACCCATCATCCGGCAATTGCGCAATGATTACCTGATACGCAGCCAATTTCCCCGGCTTGGCAATATACAAGTGAACTATCCACTGGTGCTGGTTTCCGCCACTCATGACAGTTATGTCACTTTAGCAGACATGGAAGCCTGGAAAAATTACACCGCTAACGATATTTCACTCACCCATATTGAAGGGGATCACTTTGCTGTGTACCGCCACTGGGATGTTATTAAACAAATCTTGCTGAATAAAACCATTTAAATAAAACAATGGGCCGCCAAAGAACCTGGAGTGAATATGCGTATTGAGATTAATAATTTTGATAATTACCGGAAATCCTGTCGTGAATTCCTGGAGCGTGAAATCGTCCCTGAGCATCAAAGATGGGAAGAGAATGGGCTGGTTGAGCGCACCTTTTGGGAGAAATTAGGCCAGTCAGGGTTATTAGGTATGAGTGTCAGCCCTGAGTTTGGGGGATTGGGAAAAAACGATTATCGGTTCGCGGTCATTCTGACAGAGGAACTTATCAAAGCAGGTGTGACTGTACCAGGGATCGTTGCTCATAACGATATTGTTGCCAGCTACATTTTTGCTCTCGGTAATCAGGAGCAGAAAAAAAGATGGCTACCAGAATTGTGTAGCGGAAAACGGGTTGCCGCCATTGCCATGACGGAGCCGAGTGGGGGTTCCAATACAGCAGACATTAAAACCGTGGCTAAACGTCAAGGCAATAACTATCTGGTGAATGGCGGCAAAGCTTACATCACCAATGGCATCAATGCGGATCTGATCGTGGTAGCGGTAAAAACAGACGAGGGGCAACAAGGCCAGGGTATCAGTTTACTGGCAATAGAACGGGATATGCCCGGATTCACCAGAGGAGAGCCATTAAAGAAAATTGGCTGGCATGGCAGCGACACGGCTGAACTTTTTTTCCATGACTGTAAAGTTCCTGTCACCAACCTGATTGGCCGTGAAAACCTCGGTAACTATTACTTTATGTCGGCTATGCCCCGCGAACGCCTCAGCATCTCAACCGTGGCGGTTGCCAGTGCAGAACATATATTGCAGAGCACACTGGAATATGTGAAAGAAAGAACAGCCTTCAATCAACCGATCGGCTCTTTTCAATACAACCGTTTTGTTCTTGCGCAATTAGATACCGAAGTAAAAATTGCCCGAATCTACCTGGATAATGCCGTTGATCTTTTTAATCAGGGGCTTTTCAGTTTAGTCGATGCGGCTCGCATCAAATGGTGGACGACCGAACTGCAAATGAAAGTAGCAGATCGTTGCCTACAATTGCACGGCGGCTTAGGTTACATGCGGGATTCCATTGCTGGCAAGAATTGGCTGAATAGCCGCGCCCAGACTATTTACGGTGGAACCAGTGAAGTGCTGCAAGAAATCATCAGTAAATCAATTGGACTTTAAAACACAATAATTCACGGTTGGATAGGATATGTTGGTATGAATCAAATGAACAGCAAATCGTGTCTCATTCGATCAGTCAATGTTAGTCAATGGAACTCGATCATTCTTAATCTGGGCAAAGACCGGAAACTGGGATATGGCTGTGGACGATGCAACCTGCTTCTTTAAGATAGATCCAGAAGTTTCTTTTATTGCCTATCGTGGTGTTCAACCCATCATATCAATGGTTAATTATTCAGATTCTTATTCATTCGGTGACAATCTCATACCAAAGGGGCGGTTGGATAAGGTCAAGGCCATTGCGTCTTTGGAGTCAGGGTAATAGGTATCAAAAAGTAGTCATTACCTGAGTCGCAACATCATTAATATATTCATACGAGAGGTTATGTTATGGCAAATGAAACACCGACCTTATTTGAATGGATGGGTGGCCGTGAGGTGCTTATGAAACTCATGGACACCTTTTATGCCAAGGTCGAAAAAGATGAACTGCTTGCTCCGCTGTTCAAAAACATGAAATCCGATCATCCAGGCCATGTCGCCATGTGGTTGGAAGAAGTGCTCGGCGGAGAAGATCGCTATACCAAAGATCGTGGCGGCTTCAAAGTCATGCTAAGCCGCCACAGAGGCAGAAGCATTCAATCCGAACAAAGAAAAAGATGGGTAGAACTGTTGATGGAATCTGCTGATGAAATCGGTTTACCTTCTGATCCTGAATTTCGTTCAGCATTTGCAAGTTATATCGAATGGGGTTCACGCAGAGCTGAGGCCAATTCTCAACCCAATGCTACCCCTTCACGTCGCGAAACTGTACCCAAGTGGGGATGGGGAGAAGCGCCTCCAGGAACGCCCTAATTTTTAAAGAAACTTACAGGTAAAGTTAGAGAGGTGAGTTTATGCTGTTGGCCGTCAGTGACTTACATGTGTCTCACGCAACAAATAGGGCTATCGTTGAATCATTTAGACCATCAACACCGGACGATTGGCTACTGTTGGCAGGCGATGTTGCAGAACAGGAGTCAGATTTTACCTGGGTCATCAGTATGCTTTCACAACGGTTTGCTCAAGTCGTCTGGACACCAGGAAATCATGAACTTTGGTGCACACCAAAAGATCAATTAAAGTTACCTGGCGTACTGCGTTATGAACATTTGGTCAATATCTGCCGACAACATAACGTACTCACCCCTGAAGATGAGTTTCGTCATTACCGCATGGGGAATGGGGCAACGGTGATCATTGCCCCTATTTTTACCCTATACGATTATTCATTTAGAAATACCTGTGACTATACAGCGGAACAGGCCATCGAGCGCGCTCGTCGTTGTGGTGTCATTAGCTCTGATGAGTTCTTCCTGAAAACCTATCCTCATAGAAATATTATCGATTGGTGTCAGGAACGTATCCAATATACCCAAAAACGCTTGAATGCCATTCCAGATGGCGAAAATATCGTACTAATAAGCCATTTCCCCATCATCCGTAAGCCGCTCGAGTCCTTACGCAATAGCGAATTTTCTATTTGGTGTGGCAGTGAAAAAACTCACCGATGGGCATCAAAAAAAGGGGTTCGTATGGTGGTATATGGACACTTACACATTCCCAATCTCGAATATATTCAAGATGTTGCTCATTTGGAAGTCTCTTTGGGATATCCGCGGGAATGGCAAGAGCGTCGTAATAAGGGTTCTTACTTAGTACAACTAGACGGATTACTGGAACACGCTAACGCATATAGCTAATCATTTATTTTTAGAACAAGAGGCTAATTTACCGATGAAAAATGATGAAATAATTCCACAGATAAAACCTCGGATCTTAATTGGGGCAACCGGATCAGTGGATATCACTCTCCTCCCCCAATATCTTTCAGCAATTAAGGCGACAATTGACTGTACATTAACAGTATTGATGACAAACAATGCCACCACCTTTTTACCCGCCTCAACCGTAGCACTCTATGCCGATCGGGTCATTAGTGGAGAGATGCCACACGATTGGCCAACAGACAAACCTTCACGTATTGTCGCGGATCATGACATTCTGGCAGTCCTACCTGCAACCGCTAATACACTTGCAACCGTTGCTTGTGGTGGCGCAACCAATCGATTAACCACGGTTATTCTGGCCTCCACATTTCCTGTGCTTTTTTTTCCTGTCATGGGACACGTGATGTGGGAAAAAAAGTGACACGCCGCAATATTACGCAATTACGTGATGATGGCTATTACGTTATTGAACCCGTTTGGCACGAAAATTTTGATGTTTCACTACAACGAATAGTTGGGCATCCTTCATTGCCGGATATTGAAACCGTTATTTCATTATTGAAACAACATCTGCCAAAGTAAGTTCTGAATTCATCGCGTTATGGAAGAGTATTTCGCCCCTTAATTGACAAAAAATATTCGACATGAAAGTGGTATAACATGTGGGTTGGGTACTCTTCTATTTCACATTTCTCCTGAATATGTAGCTGTAGATTCTTCCTCTGTTCAAATCTAAGCGACATATTACCACAATGGATTCTTTTTAAAATTTGTAGAATAAATACCTTTTAATATAGCATAAGTTTTATTTTCATCTATTTTGAGTCTGGTCAGAACATTGAAAATAAATACCTCAGAACCCATTTTATAACTATAAATCGGTAACTTATGTCAGAACACTACAATCGTCCATTAAATAAACAAGATTATAAAACACTGTCCTTAGCGGCTTTAGGTGGCGCTCTGGAATTTTACGACTTTATTATCTTTATCTTTTTTGCTGTTGCACTTGGGGAACTCTTTTTCCCTGCAGATATACCTGAATGGCTCAGACAACTACAGACATTCGGTATTTTTGCGGCGGGTTATCTGGTTCGGCCTTTAGGTGGGATCATCATGGCCCATTTTGGTGATCTCATTGGGCGTAAAAAAATGTTTTCACTCAGCATATTGTTAATGGCTGTACCAACACTGGCTATCGGCATGTTACCCACCTATGACGCCATAGGCATGGCTGCCCCTATCCTGCTGCTACTGATGCGGATTATGCAGGGAGCCGCAATTGGTGGAGAAGTACCCGGAGCCTGGGTTTTTGTGGCAGAACATGTTCCCCATAAACGCATCGGATTTGCCTGTGGTGTTTTAACGGCAGGATTGAGTTTGGGGATTTTATTTGGTTCTCTGTCGCAACCATTATTACTTCGATTTATTCCAGACAAGAAGTCCTGGATTGGGCATGGCGTCTGCCATTTTTCTTAGGCGGTATTTTCGGTTTATGCGCTATGTATCTGCGCCGCTGGCTGCATGAAACCCCTGTCTTCAAGGAAATGCAGGAACGCAAAGCATTGGCAGAAGAGCTGCCACTAAAAACTGTCGTTTTTAATTACAAGCGCGCCATCTCTATTTCCATGCTGCTTACATGGCTCCTTTCTGCTGGCATTGTTGTTGTCATCTTGATGACGCCAACCGATATGCAGACAGTATTTAATCTTGAACAATCACTGACGTTGAAAGCAAACAGTCTGGCGATTATCTCATTGGCGATTGGCTGTATCTCTACCGGATACTTATGCGATAAGCTGGGGAGCCGGTATCGTGCTGATTATAGGTTGCATCCTATTGGCTGCCACAACATGGTTTTTCTACCACAATATCAGCCATGAACCGCTCAAACTATTTAGTGCTTATTCCCTCACTGGTCTGACTGTCGGTGTGATTGGCGTCACCCCTTTTGTTATGGTGAAAAGCTATCCACCAGAAGTCAGGTTTAGTGGCATTTCA